>CAJTKG010000014.1 GCA_910576935.1 uncultured Muribaculaceae bacterium | reverse complement strand
GATTCTTTTTTTGCGCGTTAAATATTTGTGATTGCCGCCGATAGGCCCTTAACTTAACCGCATTGGGGAGGCCGTCGTTCCATATCGCCTGCACAATTCTTTTGTGTTTACGGAGCTAAGGGGTGTGGAGCTACGGCGTATGGAGCTACGACCTCCCGGTCGTAGCTAAACCAATTAAAATTAGCGTTTTGGCCGACGGCCGGGAGGCCGTCGCCCCCATGTCGCCCGATTCTTGTCGATTTTTTGGTCTAATTGGACTAATTGGTCAAATCAGGCAGCGGGGAATCAATGTGTTAGAGGTTGATGCAAGGATTGAAACCCTTGCTCCATAACGACGGTCAGAGACCGCCGTCCCATAACGGAGCGCCGGGGTCGGTGTGACCTCGGCGCTCTTTATACATATATTTATTATATGCTTTATTTATAACGGGCCCAGCGGATGAGTTCGGCAAAGGAGGGTTTCTTGCCATACATGAAGATGCCGACGCGATAGATCTTGGCGGCAAGCCACACGAGGAAGAGGAACGACAGATAGAGGACGACAAGCGAGGTTATGATCTGCCAAAGGGGTATGCCGAAGGGCAGTCGCGCCATCATGACCATAGGCGATGTCAGCGGCACGATAGAGGTCCAGACCGCCATGGTCGAGTCGGGATCGTTGACGACGGTCATGGAGAAAACCATGCCGAGGATGATGGGGATAATGGCGACACTCTGCAGCTGACTGGCATCCTGGATGTTGTCGACAGCCGAACCGATGGCGGCATAAATGGCAGAGAAGAAGAGGTAGCCGCCTATAAGGAATAGAATGAGATAGCCGAAGAGACCGAGCATATAACCCGAGTCGCCGAGGACGCCGAAAACCGAGAGCAGATCGCCGTCAGTAACGCCGGCAACCAACGACGGTATGCCCCATGTTGTCACCGAGCAGATGATGACGGCCCAGATGAGTATCTGTGTGAGGGCGACGAGGCCGACGCCGAGAATCTTGCCGAGCATGAGATAGGCCGGTTTGACCGACGAGACGACAATCTCGAGCACGCGGTTGTTTTTCTCCTCGATGATAGAAGTCATGACCATCTGGCCGTAAAGGAGGATAAACATATATAGCATCAACGACATCACCATGCCGATGATATAGCTCATGACCGACGAGGTCTCTGAGCTCTCGTCTTTGTCGAGACGGAAGGTCGAGAGCTTGACGTCGGCATTGATCTCCTGCATTATCTGAGCAAGGTTGGCGATGTTGTATTCTTTGAGGCGGATGGACTCGACGGTGTGCTTGATGCTCGACGAAATCTCGTTTTCGAGCTGCATCGAGAGCGAGCCGCGGGTATAGAGCGACACGTTCGAGGGGTTCTTGATTATGTCGGCACCTATGACCATGACGCCGTAGAGGTCTTCGTCGGCCATGAGCTCGTCGAGGCTCTTGTCGGAGTCGATGAAGCGCACGCTCTCGTTGTTCTGAAGCGTGCGGCCTATCATGCCCGAGTCGTCGATGACGGCTATTTCTTTTTGGTCGGGCGAGGAGATCATGGCGATGAGGGCGGGCGCGATCATCAGCAGGATCATAAAAAGCGGCGTGAGTATCGTCGAGATAATGAAGCTCTTGCGTTTGACGCGCTCGAGATATTCGCGGGCGATAATTATAGATAGCGGTGAGTTCATTGCTGTTGTGACTGATTAAAGTTTTCTACGGTGCGGATAAATATGTCGTTCATGGTCGGCAGCTGCTGTTTGAAAGCCTTGAGGTCGACGGCTGCGTTGACGGCGCCGATGATCTGACGAAGGTCGTCGGCATTGTTGAGCTGCATGGCGACGGTCTGGAAACCGTCGCGGTCGAGTCCCTGCATGTCGAGAGCCTTGACCATGGGCGTTACCGTGTCGGCAAGGAGACGTTCGTCGCCCAGGAAACTGAACTCATAGGTGTTGTCGGAGAAGCGGCGGCGCAGGTCGCGGACATCGCCCGTGAGGATATTGCGCGAGCTGTTGATGAGGGTGATGCTGTCGCAGAGCTCTTCGACACTGGCCATATTGTGGGTCGAGAAGATAACCGTCGCACCCTCGTCGCGCAGACGGAGAATCTCGCGTTTGAGCACATTGGCGTTGATGGGATCGAAGCCCGAGAAAGGTTCGTCGAAGATAAGCAACTCGGGGCGATGGAGTACGGTGACGATAAACTGCACTTTCTGGGCCATGCCTTTAGAGAGCTCCTCGACTTTCTTGTTCCACCAGTCGGAGATCTCGAGGCGTTCGAACCACTCTTTGAGGGCCTTTGTCGCCGTCGCGCGGTCGAGGCCTTTGAGACGGGCGAAGAAAACAGCCTGATCGCCGACTTTCATCTTCTTATAAAGGCCTCGCTCCTCGGGGAGATAACCGATGTTGGCCACGTCGGCCTCACAGAGGCGGTGACCGTTGAAGGTGACGACACCGCTGTCGGGGGCGGTGATATGGTTGATGATGCGTATGAGCGTTGTCTTGCCCGCCCCGTTAGGGCCGAGAAGACCGTAGACCTTGCCGCGGGGAACAGCGATCGACACATCGTCGAGGGCACGGTGTCGCGTATAGGTCTTGACGATATTTTCGGCCGTAAGAATATTTTCCATTGCGATAATTGATAATGATTACATAGATAAGACGCCCGAGAGAGCGATTTATTACACACGAGGGCGAAAAAAACACATCATCAGACACAAAAAGCACAATGTCAATAAAAAAATATTGAAAAACAGATGTAAAAATTTGGCGGAGTGACAAAAAATAAGTTACTTTGCACTCTGTTTTGTGGCTCATACTAAAAAGCTGCCGAGGAAAGATGCGCCCGGCGACGATATGAGAATAGTAAACGAGTTCACCTGACACGCGAATTAACAAACAAGAAAAAATATAAGATAAACCAGTAAAACAGCCATGTCAAAGATTTGTCAAATTACCGGTAAAAAAGCACTTGTGGGCAACAACGTCTCACACTCGAAGCGTCGCACAAAACGCAAATTCAACGTCAACCTCTTCAACAAGAAATTCTATTGGGTTGAACAAGGCATCTGGATCAGCCTGACCATCTCAGCCGCCGGTCTGCGCACAATCAACAAGCTCGGTCTCAACGCAGCTATCACAAAAGCTTACGAGCAGGGATATTTAAACGATAACGACATTAAATTCATAGGATTCTAAGAAGATGGCAAAGAAAGCAAAAGGTAATCGCGTGCAGGTTATTCTTGAATGCACCGAACACAAGGCAAGCGGTATGCCCGGCACATCACGATATATCACTACCAAAAACCGCAAGAACACAACCGAGAGACTTGAGCTTAAGAAATACAACCCCATACTTAAGCGTGTAACCGTTCACAAAGAAATAAAATAAGACACTGAGATATGGCAAAGAAAACCGTCGCATCACTTCAGAAAGGTGAAGGCCGCACATACAGCAAGGTCATCAAAATGGTGAAATCGCCCAAGACCGGCGCATATGTCTTCAAGGAAGACATGGTTCCCAACGACGCTGTAAAAGACGCCCTCAAATAAGACCAAGCCAAACGGCAAACAATATTTTACGGCACAAAGGCCGTCAACACGACTCCCGACGCATAATAGATGTGACGGGAGTCGCCGTTTCCGACAAGACCGACGACAAGGTTGACCGACGACCGACGGCGACCGACGGCGTCGGAGATGCTGTTGCATAATTGGACGGGAAGTGTTAACTTTGTAAGTTAATAACACCATACGCCCTATGGCAACGACAAACAAATCAACATCAAAGACATCGACAAAAACGGGTGTGCCGGCCATCAAACCGCGCACAAAAAAAATAATCAAACGCCTCTGGATCATCTTCGCGGCCCTCGTAGCCTGCGCCGTCATCTTCTTCATAATGGCCTACAACGGCCTTGTCGGCTATATGCCGCCGATCGAAGAACTAAAAAATCCCCAGGATAAATTTGCCTCTGTGGTCTACACAGCCGACGGCGTCGAGATAGGCCGCTACTTCCGCAGCACCGGCAACCGCGTCTATGCCGACTTCGACGAGATATCGCCCAATGTCATCAACGCCCTCATAGCCACCGAAGACTCACGCTTCAGAGACCACTCGGGCATTGATGCCCGCGCCCTGACACGTGTGGCCGTCAAGACATTGCTCTTACAGCAAAAAAACGCCGGCGGCGGCTCGACAATCACGCAACAACTTGCCAAACAATTATATACACCACCAAGCAGCAATCTTCTCGCGCGTGCGCTTCAGAAACCCGTCGAGTGGATGATAGCCGCAAAACTCGAACGCTTCTACTCGAAAGACGAGATATTGAAGATGTATCTCAACCAGTTTGATTTCCTGTATAACGCGGTGGGTATCAAATCGGCAGCGAAGATCTACTTCAACAAAGAGGCGTCAGACCTCAGCGTCGAAGAAGCCGCCACGCTCGTGGGCATGGCCAAGAATCCGTCATACTTCAACCCCGTGCGCCACAACGAACGCACGCGCCTGCGCCGCAACACCGTGCTCGAGCAGATGTATAAAGCCGATATGCTCACCCGCGCCGAGCTCGACTCACTCTCGGCCCTGCCGCTCACACTCGACTTCCACCGCGTAGACCACAAAGAAGGCCTCGCTCCTTACTTCCGCGAAGAACTGCGCCGCTACCTAACGGCCAAGAAGCCGGATAAGAGCAACTATCCGTCATGGGACTCACAGAAATATACCGACGACTCCATCGCCTGGGAGACAAACCCGCTCTACGGCTGGATAGAAAAGAACCCCAAAGCCGACGGCACAAACTATGACATCTATAACGACGGCCTCAAGATCTACACGACTCTCGACTCGCGGATGCAGACCTATGCAGAGCAGGCCGTCAACGAACATATGCGCAGCCTCCAGCAGCAGTTCTTCCGCGAGAAACGCAATTCGTCGACAGCGCCCTACTCCTCAAACCCGGCCGAGCTGACATCAGATCTGCGCAAAAAGCTTATCGACAACGCCATACGCCAGAGCGAGCGCCACCGCGTCGGCAAAATCGCCGGTAAGAGCGAAAGCGAGATACGCCGCGAATTCGACATACCTGTAGATATGACAGTCTTCAGCTACGACGGCCCGACCGACACGGTCATGACGCCTCTCGACTCGCTGCTATACACCAAACACTTCCTGCGCACGGGCTTCATGTCGATGGACCCGAAAACAGGCTACGTCAAGGCTTATGTCGGCGGTCCCGATTTCAAATTCTTCCAGTATGACATGGTCTCGACAGGCCGTCGTCAGGTAGGTTCGACAATCAAACCGTTTCTCTATACTTATGCAATGGAGTCGGATTTCACTCCCTGTGACATGTTTCTCAACGAACAGCCTACATATACCGACGAGAATGGCCGTCCCTGGTCGCCGCGCAACGCAGGCTCGGCCCGCGTGGGCGAAATGGTCGACCTGAGATGGGCTCTCACCAACTCAAACAACTGGATTTCGGCACGACTAATGGCTCAACTCAGCCCTGCCGAACTTGTCAAACGCATGCACAGCTACGGCATTACCAACCGACTGCCGGCCGTTATGTCGCTCTGTCTCGGCCCGTGCGAAGTGTCGGTCAAGGAAATGGTGACGGCATATACGGCATATGCCAACAAAGGTATGCGCGTCGACCCGATGTTTGTCACCGCCATCGCCGACGCAAACGGCAACATCATCAGCGACTTCACGCCGATACACACCGAGGTCATAACCGAGAAGGGTTACTGGCGCATACTCTCGATGCTTCTCAACGTGGTCGATTCGGGAACGGGCAATCGCCTGCGTCGCGCGCCCTATAACATAACGGCCCAGATGGGCGGCAAGACCGGCACAACCAACTTCAACGCCGACGGCTGGTTTATGGGCTTCACGCCCGACCTCGTCTCAGGCGTATGGGTCGGCGGCGACGAACGTTATATCCATTTCAACAACATGGCCCAGGGTCAGGGCGCATCGATGGCACTGCCCGTCTACGGCAAGTATATCACACGGGTATACGCCGACAAGACACTGCCCTACAGCCAGGAATCGCGCTTCAACTTCCCCGCCGACATAAACCTCTGCGAAGGCGAATATTACGGCGAGGAGATACCCGAAGAAGTCGACGAATCAATCTCCGGGGCATTCGACTGATCTGCGCAACGGGATAGCGAGCTGTGATTTAGGTCACCGTAAAATAAAAACATTTATGGCAGCCGCAAGGGTTAAAGTCCTTGCTCCATAGCGTCTTGGATTCAATACGAGGGTTGGAAACTTTCGTTCCATAACTACATAAAGCGGGGACGCATCACAGTGACGCGTCCCCGCAAACAATTTACGGTCTGTCAGACCGAATGATTATTTCTTGATATATTTGACAGCCTGAGCATCACCGTTTGCAGCGACAGCGCTGACAACGTATGCACCGGCGGCAAGGTTATCGAGATTATATTCCTGACCTGCGGCGAGGACGGCAGCACCGACCATTACACCGTTGAGATCGTATACTGCTACATCAACATCCTGAGCGGCAGCGATCACATTGTTGGCAACGCTGACGAGTTTGGCGTTGTTGATGACAACATTAGCTACGCCCGAACCGGGTTTGACAGAGCCTTCATAACGGACGGGTACGATGCCATAACCGTTGACACCGGCTTTAACCATCTCAACAACAGGCTTGGCCTCGCCGAGTTTGATGCGCTTGATGCCGCTGTGGTGGAGGGGATTGTTCTCGTCATATTTGTCTGCCCACCAATACTTGCCGCTTTCAGCCATCTCATCGAAAGTAGAAGCTTCGTTGGCAGCGGCTTCTTCAGGTGAAGGAGCGCGATAGCACCAGTAGAGATATTCGTGCTTCTCGTCAAAGGCGAGCTGGGTGATGCCTACGTGTTCGGTAACACCCGAGCCTTCATATTTCACGGGAGAGCCGTCGATGAGAACGGGCTCGAGAGCCGACAGGTTGGCGGGATCGGGATTGGCATATAATTTGTCGAGGTCGATACGATAGAGACCACCGCGAGTCATTGTATTCTCGTCACCGGCTGTCTTTTCTATATAAATGTAGAGATGACCGTTAACCTCGTCGACGTTAAATGTGGTGAAGAGAGGCAACATGGAGGCCAGCATAGGATCATATTTGGGCAGTTTGGGTTTGACGTCCTTACCTTCTTCATCTTTGTAGGGAACAAGAATATCACCTTCGACAAAACGGTAGATGCCGTTGCCGTTAAACTTCATGCCCACCCAATAAAGCGGTTCTTTGGTGTCGGGCTCTGTTGTGATGGCAAAGCCTGATTTGATACAACCGTATGACCAGTTGAGGCCATAGTAACCGAGCCAGTTGTTTTCCATCCACGAAGCATAGCTTTGGGGAAGAGCGATAGCCGTAGCGGGTACTTTGCGGACACAGACATTACGGTCGTTGACATAGAGGTCTTCGCCGTAGATATAGAGACCGAAGGGATCTTTATAGGCATTGTTGCCGGCATTGTCAAGAACAGTTGCCTGGAACACCTCACCGCCGATCTTGGAGATGTAGAAAAGTTTGCCATCGCCGTCAACGGCACTGGTGGCCGAGTAGACGAATTTCTGACCGGCAGATGCGCCGTAGATACGGTTCTGGAACTCAATGAGCTGGAATGTGTGAGGCACACCGCCGACGTCGTATGTATCGTCATTGCCATCGGCATAGACAGCGTGGAGCATACCGTCCTCGCCCGCATAGTAGAGACCTGCGGGCATGCCCATGTCGGCACCGCCTGCTACAAGATTGGCGTCGCCTGCAATATTGAGATATTTCCATCCGTCAGCGGCTTTGTAGTCTTCTACGAGGTCGACGGGAACCTTAACAGTGATATTTGAGCTTTCGGCAGTAAAGACACCATCGGCCAGAGCCGGCGGGAATGTCGAGCCTACAATGAGAGTCTCGATACCGCTGCCTTTGAAGCAATCAGCCTCAAGGATAGCGAGCACCGAGCCGAGGTCGAGGCTCTTGAGAGATGTACATCCGGCAAAAGCGTCCTGTTTTACGACAATCGTCGATTTGGTGAAATTGACTTTTTCGAGTGCTTCGCAACCCGAAACAACACCAAAGGGAACCTCTGTGCAGTCAACAGTAAGCTCTTTGAGTGCCTTACAGTCTTTGGCTACATAGCGACCGACAAGACCTCTGACCTCAAGCTTGGTGATAGGAGTCTCGCTCAGTGCGTAATCGCCTAAAGTATTGCAGGCGGGAAGTGTGACGCTCTCAAGCGATGATTTATAGAACGCATAGGGAGCTACTGCTTTGAAATTGCCTGTGAACTCTGTTCCGGCTGCCTTGGGGGCATAGCAGACAATGGTCTCGCCGTCTTTGCTCTGGATATATTTGCCGTCTGCATCAGCCGAATACTTTTCGTTATCGGCTGCTACGGCAAACTTGGAGATAGATGTACAACCGAGGAATGCGCCGTCGCCGATGCGTGTCGTGGCAGCAGGAAGAGTCACCGACACAAGAGCGCCGTTGTTTGCATAAGCCTGTGAGCCGATAGTCTTGACTGCTTCGGGAACTACGAGGTCTCCGGCGATCTTGGCACCACTGAAAGCCATCTGGCCGATGCTCTTGACCGAAGCGGGTAGAACGATCTCCGAAACTGTCGATTTATAGAACGCCATGTCGCCGATGCTCTCGACAGCAGAGCCGAGAGTAACTTTATTAAGCTGCTTGCAGTTCTGCATCAGAGATGCGGGAATCGAGGTAACGCCTTCGGGAAGAGTGATCTCGCTGATGTTTGTGGCAGCGAAGACGTTGGTATTGAGGGTTGTGAATGCGCTTTCAAAAACGACTGTCTCGAGGGTCGAATTTTCGAAATAGCTTGCGGGCAGGCTCACGCAGCTGCCGCCAATAGTAACTTTCTTGAGCGACTTGGCGCCACGGAAAGGTTTGGTATCCATGGCTGTGTATTTCGCACCGATGGCACGGTTGAGCACAACTTCTTCGAGCGGAATCGTGATACCTTCGTCCACAGTGAATGCGCCCGCCGAAAGTTCGAGAGCCGTCGGACCGTCGGCAATGACAAGTTTACGCAGGGCAGAGCAGTTTTTAAACTGGTTGCTCGCAACTTCCTTGACCGTACCGGGTATTTCAAACTCCTCGAGTGAGGTACAGTTAGCAAACATATCGCCGGTGAACGTCACGAGGTCGGCAGGGAATTTGGCTGTCTTGAGATTCTTACATCCGCTGAAACAACCGCGGCTGATAGTGGCAACGCCGTCGGCAATAGAGACAGATGTTATTTCAGAGTCCTTAAAGACAGATGCGATACTGCTGACAATGTAGGTCTTGCCGCCGTATTCGATCTTGTCTTTGATAACGATATCACCGGCATATACCGTGGGAGCCGTCTGATCGGTTGTCAGTGTTGTGCCGATCTTCTGGGCCGTCAGCTTGTTGCCGGAGGCTTTCCAGATGACGCCGTCGGCCACGAATGTCTGGGCCGAAGCCATCATAGCGCCGGCTGCGACAAGCGCAAGCATAGCAACCCGCTTTGACGGGAATGCTTTAGTTAGCGTAGAGATGAACATAATTGATTGATTAATTAATGGTTTGTATTTAAATGGTTAATTTTCACTCATGGTATCAAGGCTCATGCATTTAACACTCTTTTAGAGTCTTTTGCACAAAATTAGTCATTTATTTATATTAAATCAATAGCACCGTCCTTATTTTTATTTATTCATAGTTTTTTAACAAAAAGCAAGGCTAAGGTGATGTCTTTTTAACAGAAATGTAGTAACTTCGCTCTATGATGAAAAAATATCTTGTCACGGGAGGCGCCGGTTTCATAGGCACCAATTTTGTCAAATATATAATTGCCTGCCACGGCAGCGACGCACAGGTCACTGTCGTCGACTCACTGACCTATGCCGGCAATGCCGCCAATCTCGAAACAGAAATCGCTTCGGGGGTCGTAAAGTTTGTCAAGGCCGACATTCGCGATGCCAAGGCAATGACGACACTGATGACAGACTGTAATCCCGACTATATAGTCAACTTCGCAGCCGAGAGCCATGTCGACCGCAGCATCGACGACCCGGCCATATTCGTGTCGACCAACGTCATGGGTACGCAAACTCTGCTCGAAGCCTTCAGACAACAAATCGCCTCGACAAGTGCGGGCGAGCGCCGTTTTTTACAAGTAAGCACCGACGAAGTTTACGGCGCTCTCGCCAAAGACCGCCCCGATGGAATACCTGTGGCTGTCAGTGATACTGTCAGTGCCGTCGTCGGCGCACGCCATGACGCGACGGCCTACGGCACCGGCCTGTTCGCCGAGACCACGCCCTTAAGTCCGCGATCGCCCTATTCTGCATCAAAAGCCTCTGCCGACCTCCTCGTAAAAGCATATCACGAAACATACCGGCTGCCGGTATTGATCACCCGTTGCAGCAACAACTACGGGCCATATCAATTTCCTGAAAAGCTCATACCACTGATAATAAACAATATCATACACGGTAAGCCGTTGCCCGTCTACGGCGACGGCACCAATGTGCGCGACTGGCTTTATGTCGACGACCATGCCGCCGCCATCGATGCCGTGCTCTGTCGCGGACGCATCGGCGAAGTCTATAACATCGGCGGATTCAACGAACACACAAACATTGAGATCGTGCGCACTGTCATCGACATCATCTGCCGTCTCGTCGACAATGACAGCCACTACGGCGATATTTTGAAATGCCCGCGTGAAAACGTCAGCCACAAGCTGATAAAATTTGTCACCGACCGTCCGGGCCATGACATGCGCTACGCCATCAACCCCGAGAAGATCGCCGCCGAGCTCGGATGGCTGCCCCTCACACCATTCAGCGAAGGCATTGAAAAGACCGTAAGATGGTATCTCGACAACCTCGACTGGGTCGACAGCGTCACATCGGGCGAATACCGCGATTATTACACCAAAATGTACAACACGAGATGAAAGGAATAATACTCGCCGGAGGCTCGGGCACACGACTCTACCCCATAACATTGGCTCTGTCGAAACAACTCGTACCCGTCTACGACAAACCGATGATATATTATCCCGTGTCGACTCTTATGCTCGCCGGCATACGCGACATACTCATCATATCGACTCCCGTCGATATGCCGCAGATCGAACGCCTGTTGGGCGACGGCTCACGCCTCGGCGTCAGATTCAGCTACGCCGTACAGCCACGGCCCGAGGGCCTCGCGCAGGCCTTTGTTATCGGCCGTGATTTTGTAGGCGACGATGACGTCTGCCTTATACTCGGTGACAACATCTTCTATGGCCAAGGGTTTTCAGGCATGATGCACGACGCCGTGCGCAATGCCGCCGAGGGCTATGCCACCGTCTTCGGCTATCCGGTCAGTGACCCGCGGCGATATGGTGTCGTCACCCTCGACGCCGAAGGCAATCCGACCGAAATTGTCGAGAAGCCCGAATCGCCACGCAGCGACAAGGCCGTCGTTGGGCTGTATTTCTACCCCAACGACGTCACACGTATCGCCGCAGATATAAAACCGTCGGCCCGTGGTGAGTATGAGATAACATCAGTCAATGCCGTCTATCTCGGCAACCGCCGCCTGCGCGTAAAATGCTTCGGCCGCGGCTTTGCATGGCTCGACACCGGCACTGTCGACTCTCTCAGCGACGCATCACGCTTTGTCGAAGCGATAGAAAAACGGCAAGGACTGATTATCAGCGCAATCGAAGAAGTAGCCTACCGACGCGGATTCATCAACGCCGCACAACTGAGAGAAATAGCCAAACCACTTGCAATCACCGATTACGGCAAATATCTGATAAGACTCGCCGATGGAACAAGCAACTGACCCTACCCTGCTTACACTACCGCGCATCGTCGACGCCCGCGGCAACCTCTCGTTTATAGAGGGCGGCAGCAACTGCCCCTTTGAAATCGAACGCGTCTATTGGACATACGACGTGCCCGGCGGAGAGGAGCGCTACGGACGCGCCCTGATGACGACAAGTGAACTTATCGTCGCCCTCGCCGGCTCAATCGACGTCGCCGTCACAACCCCCGCGGGCGATGAAAAGACTTTCACTCTCAACCGCAGCTATCGCGGGCTGTTTCTGCCACCTATGACTTGGCGACGCATCGAAAACATAACCACCGGCGCGGTCATCATGACCCTCGCATCAAAAATTTACGACGAGACCGATTATATCGAAGACTTTGACCGTTATAAAGAAATCACAGCAGATGGAATCGTCTAAGCACAGCACATCGCGCGTTGCCGACGCCCGGCTCATCGACCTGCCTCGTCACCGTGGCGACAACGGCTCGCTGACCGTTGTCGAAAACAGCGGTACGATGCCGTTCCTTATAAAGCGTGTCTACTATATATATGACGTCCCCACCGACGAAGGCCGTGGCGGACACTCACACCACACTCTCGAGGGTCTCATGGTAGCCCTGTCGGGCTCATTCGTCGTGACACTCGACGACGGCAAAGAAAAACGCGTCTTTACACTCGACCGTCCTTATCGTGCCCTGTATATACCGGCCGGCATATGGCGCACGGTTGAAAACTTCTCGTCAGGCGCCATATGCATGGTCGCCGCGTCAGACAAATATGACGCCGACGACTATGTGCGCGACTACAGCGAATTCAAAAAACTGACAAACGACAAATGAATCATAAAAAATATACATTTCTCGACCTCGGCACGGTAAACCGGCCCTACGCCGACGCCCTCAAAGAAGCGGTGTGTCGTGTCATCGACTCAGGACGCTTCATCGGCGGCCCCGAGGTCGATGCGTTCGAGAAATCGATGACATCTCTCTGTGACGTCGCCCACGCTGTCGGCGTCAGCAACGGTCTCGACGCCCTGCGGTTGATTTTCAGAGCTTACATCGAAATCGGCGTCATGCAGCCCGGCGACGAAGTAATTGTGCCGGGCAACACATTCATAGCTTCAGTCCTTGCCGTCAGCGACTGCGGTCTCGTGCCTGTCTTCGTCGAGCCCGACCCGCTGACCATGAATCTTGACACTCGCCTTGTAGAAGCGGCAGTGACGTCTCGCACCCGCGCCGTCATGCCCGTACATCTCTACGGCCGTGTCTGCTACGACGATACACTGCGTGACACAGCCACCCGTCACGGCCTCAAAATAATCGAGGACAGCGCCCAGGCCATAGGCGCCACAGCCTCCATACCGGGCCGAGGCGGCTCCCGTCGCGCCGGAGGACTCGGCGACGCCGCCGCCTTCAGCTTCTACCCCACAAAAAATATCGGCGCACTCGGCGACGCCGGCGCCGTCACTACTGACGACACTCTGCTGGCCGATACCGTCAGACGGCTGGCAAACTACGGCTCTGACCGTCAGTATCACAATATCTACAAAGGACTTAACTGCCGTCTCGACCCTATGCAGGCAGCAATCCTGTCGGCAAAGTTGCCCTTTGTCGACCGCGAGAACGGCACCCGCCGCCGCATAGCATCTGTCTACGAAACCACCATTACCAACAACGCGGTGGTAAAACCCCTTTACACCGATGACGGCTCGGCCGTATGGCATCAATATGTCGTCCGCGTCGATAACCGCGACGCCTTCCGACGGTATCTCGCCGACAATGGTGTGGAAACGGGCATACACTATCCTGTCGCGCCATTCGACCAGCCATGCTATAAAGAATACAACGCTCTCGAGCTACCGGTGTCGCGACGCCTTGCCGCCACCGTTGTCAGCCTGCCCGTATCAGGCTGCACCTCCGAGACCGACGCCGCTGAAATTTCTGAAATAATAAACACTTACAAGGCAAAATGATCGACAACAGCATATTTGGCAACCGCACGGCATTGTTCCACACTTTCGGCTGCAAGCTCAACTTCGCCGAAACTTCGACGATAGCGCGTATACTCGCCCAACGAGGCATCAGACGTGCCACTCCGTCAGAGACTCCCGACTTCATCGTGATCAACACATGCAGCGTCACCGAGCTTGCCGACAAAAAATGCCGTCAGACAATACGCTCGCTCCATAAACGCTATCCCGACGCCGCGATAGTTGTCACCGGCTGTTACGCCCAACTCAAAAGCGACGAAGTAGCCTCGCTTCCGGGCGTCGAAATCGTAGGCGGCATAGACGAGAAACTCGCTCTCGCCGAATTTATCGACCGCTGGTGTGTCGACCACGAGCCACAGACAGTCGTGACGGCCGCCAAAGACATACGCCGCTTTCTGCCCTCGTGCTCGAGCGATGACCGCACACGGCATTTCCTGAAGATACAGGACGGCTGCGACTACTGGTGCAGTTACTGCACTATACCCCGCGCACGCGGCCGTTCGCGATCGGGCACTATCGATCAACTCGTAGCTATGGCTCGCGACGTCGCCGATCAGGGAGGCAAAGAAATTGTAATCACCGGCGTCAACATCGGAGACTTCGGCAAAGGTACGGATGAGAATTTTTATGACCTCGTGCGCGCCCTCGACCGTGTCGACGGCATCGAACGCTACCGCATATCATCGATCGAACCCAACCTGCTGACCGACGAGATCATCGACTTCGTGGCATCGTCACGCCGCTTCATGCCTCACTTCCACATACCCCTCCAATCAGGTGACGACGAAGTGCTCAAACTAATGCGCCGCCACTATGACAGCGCCCTTTTCGCCTCAAAAATCGAGCGGATACGCCGTGTGATACCCGACGCCTTCATCGGCGTCGATCTCATTGTAGGCGCACGGGGCGAGACCCCCGAACGCTTTGCCCGCTCAAAGGCATTTGTCGAGTCGATCGACATCTCGCGGCTTCATGTCTTCACATACTCCGAACGCCCCGGCACCCGGGCTCTCGAAATCGAGCATGTAGTCACACAGGAAGAGAAACACAGGCGCACCCGCGAAATGCTTGCCCTGAGCACAAAAAAACTCGACAACTTCTCGCGCCGCTTCGTCGGCACAATACGTCCGGTTCTCATCGAGCGACCTAAAGACAGCCTCAACGTCGGCGGCTTTACCGACAACTATCTGCGCATCGTCGCGGAAGTCAGCCCCGATATCGACACAGCCACCCTCGACAACCGCATCGTCGACGTCGAGATAACAGACGTCGTAACAGAGGATGAAACCGTCAAAGCACGCCTCGTATCATGAAGATCGCCGACACTGTAATATTCTTGCCTCTGCGAATTCTGGCCCGTCTGCCTTTGGGCGCCCTTTATGTCATCGCCGACTGTGTGGCTCTCACGCTCAGGCATATTGTCAGATACCGACGGAATGTAGTAAGAAAGAATCTCGCCGAATCGTTTCCTGACAAAAGTCCGGGTGAGCTGCGCGACATCGAACGACGCTTCTACCGCAATTTCGCCGACTACATATTCGAGACAATCAAACTGCTCCATATCTCTGATAAAGAAATGTCGCGCCGCATGACGTTCGATAACATAGAGCTCGTAGACAGGTTGTTGGGAGAAAACCGAAGCATCGCAGTCTACTTCTCACACTGTGGCAACTGGGAGTGGGCGCCGTCTATAACACTGCACACCGCCTTTCCTCCCGACCGGGGCGCCGTATACGGACAGGTCTACCGACCACTGCGCAACCAATTGTTTGACACCCTGATGCTCGGAATCCGCAGTCGTTTCGGCTCACACTCCTACCCCAAAAAGTCAGTCCTGCGTGAGCTTATCAGAGAGAAACGCACAGGCCTGCCGGCGATGGTTGGCTTTATGAGCGACCAGAAGCCGAGCCACGGCGACACAATACATGTAATCAGTTTCCTCAACCATCCGACTGCTGTAATCACGGGCACCGAGACCCTCGCCCGGCGCCTCGACATGGCCGCCATATACTGGGACATGGAGAAAGTGTCACGCGGGCATTACAAAATCACCAACCGACTCATCAGCGACCGACTCGACGACCAACCGCAATACAGCGTCACCGACCGCTATGCCGCCATGCTCGAGCAAACCATCAGACGTGACCCGGCCATCTGGCTTTGGACTCACAAAAGGTGGAAACATAAAATAACATCCGCAGACGATGAAACACAGCAATGAACCCGCGGCTCCCGTCGCCGTAATCATACTAAACTGGAACGGCAGCCGCCTGCTGCATAAATACCTGCCGTCGGTCATCGCGACAACCGACCCCGACATAGGCCGCGTCATCGTCGTCGACAACGGCAGCGACGACGACTCGCTCGAGATGCTCCACACCGAATTTCCTCAAGTCGAGACCATCTCGTTCGACACCAACCTCGGCTTCGCCGCCGGTTATAACAAGGCTATCGAGCTGACACGTTATCCTTATACCGTCCTGCTAAATTCAGACGTGCGCACTTCCGACGGATGGCTCAGACCGCTCTATGAATACATGGAGTCGCATCCCGATGTCGGAGCCATACAGCCCAAACTTCTAAGCGACAGCGACCCGACATCGTTTGAATATGCCGGAGCATGCGGCGGCTTCATCGACCGCAACGGCTATCCTTACTGCCGCGGACGCATCTTCACCGACTGCGAGCACGACAACGGTCAGTATGACACCGTAGCCGACATATTCTGGGCGAGCGGAGCTTGCCTTATGGTCCGTAGCGAACTGTATCTCAGTGTCGGAGGTCTCGACAGCCGTTTCTTCGCACATATGGAGGAGATTGACCTTTGCTGGCGGATACTTCTGTCAGACCACACCGTCAAAGCCGTTCCCGCCTCGAAGGTCTACCACCTCGGAGGCGGATCGCTCCCTGCATCCAATCCGCGCAAGACATACCTCAACTTCCGCAACAATCTGCTGATGCTGCATAAAAACCTGCCGGACAGCGTCAGAAGGCCAAAACTTTTTAAACGACGGCTTCTCGACACTCTCGCGTGGGTCAAGTTCATCGCGGCATTTGATTTCAAAAACGCTGCAGCCATAATACGAGCCCACCGTGACTTTGCCCGCATGCGCCGCCACTACACCGACCATCCCGCAATAAACATTCTTGACAAACGTCCTGATGCCCACATCAATATCCTGACAGCATACTATTTAAAAAGGAAACGCCGATACTCCGATCTTTCATGATACTTTCACCCGGCAAACCAAAATAAATTTGGCTTTGCTCACGGTTATTCGTAACTTTGCCGACAAGGCATTTAACCAATCGGCCTTATACCAGAACAAGATGTCAAGACTCATATCATTATCGATATTTCTGCTGATTTCATCAATAATACCGCAGACCATTGTCGCATTTAACCGCGAAGAAACAATAAAAAGCCTCAAAAACGACCTTGTCGAAGACAAAAATGCAACCGACAGCATCATCACGCTGTTCGATATATTCGATCTCTCGATAGGCGAACAGCGAAACAGTACGGGCGAACTGATATATCAGACCGCCATACGCATCGGTGACGATCATGCTGCGCTCGATGTGCTGCGCGTCATGACGTCAATGAACCCTGACAACGACTCTATACAGGATTTGATGCTCAAACGCGTCCAGGAATTGCCATCGAGCGAAAAACAACGACAAACGGCCTTGTATATCGCCATAAAAATAGCAACCAAACGCATTCCCGAGATGAGCGATGAAGAACGCCGTGCCCACCTCGAGTCTCTCGTCAAAAAACACAATCCCGACAATCTAAATGACCCTTATGCCCGCATCGAATACCTTTTTAACCTCTGCTCCTATCTCTATTCGGCCGAAGAAGGTTCTCTTCTGGAGCAGCATCTCACCGAGCTTAAAGATCTTATCGACAGCCTGCCCGAAAAAAATTCTTTTTTAAGTAACGCTTTCTACACCCACGCCACAAACGCTTACATAACTAACGGCCGCTTCGACAAGGCTATCGAACTCAACCGCAAACTGCTGTCTGTCATCGAAAACATCGAACGCAGGTATCGCTCCGACGGCAGAAGATTCAAAAGCTTTGATACTTATAAATATACATGCTACTCCCGTATGCTGAGCGCATACAAGAGCCTCAAACCGGGAGAAGTGGACATTTACTATAACCGCGTATTGTCTTTGGCGGCCCAGAATCCCGAAGTCTCCAAAATTTTCAGACAACAACCGATGCCGACCATATGCTATATGATGGCTAAAAAACGCTATAATGAAGTAATACCGATCGTCAAACCGCTCATCACCATCGGAATGACAAATCCGGCCAACTCATATCTCATCGAAGCCTACAAAGAAGCCGCCGACTCGACCAATAACATCCACGAACAATTCGAGGCGCTGAAATTATACACCGAGATGCTCAAAACACGAATACGCACAAAATCTGTCGAACATTTCCGAGAACTCCAGATAAGATATGACATCGACAAACTGCGTAACGAAAATCAGAACCTCGAGCTTGAAAAACGCGGTGCCAAAATAGCTCAGCACAGAGCTACGATCGTCTACACGTCAATCGCTCTTGCCGGGGCGCTTACATTATTGCTGATTGTCTACGTGCTATATCGCCGTTCGAAGCGTCTGGCCAAAGACGTCATCGACACCAACGCCACTCTCAAAACCGAGCGCGACAATCTCAAGGCAACCCAGCAAGAACTCATCGAGGCCCGCGACAAGGCAAAAAACGCCGAACGGGTCAAAACCGACTTCATCAACAACATGAGCCACGAGATCAAGACCCCTCTGCACGCCATCGTCGAGTATACCCATCTGATAACCGACTGCGTCGATGCCGAGAAGAAAAAATATCTCACACGGTTCTCCGACATAATAACTCTGAACACCGAACTGCTGCTGACCATCGTCAACGATGTGCTCGACATCGCTTCGATCGAGAACTCGAAGATGAATATCCGCATACGCACCGAGTCGGTCAAGTCGATCTGCCGTTTCGCGATAGACAGCACCAACAAATATCTGAGTCCCGGCGTCAGGATGATATTCGAGAATGCCGACGATCCCGACATATCGATCAAGACCGACGCTCACCGTGCCGAACAGGTTCTTCTAAACCTGCTCGTCAACGCCGCCAAATTCACCACGCAGGGCACTATCACCGTAGGATATCAGCTCATATCCGACGGCAAAGACCTTGAATTCTCTGTGACCGATACCGGCAGCGGCATACCCCGCGGCAGCGAGGAGATAATATTCGAGCGCTTCCGTCAGCTCAGCAGCCAGGATCAAGGCTGCGGTCTCGGACTGTATATCAGCCGGCTCATAGCCCGCCTGCTTAACGGCGATGTCGAAGTCGACACTTCATACCGCAAAGGCGCACGATTTCTGTTCAGATTGCCGGTTTACCAATAGCATGGAACAGATAGACAAAACCATTACTGCATAGTGCATTAACTCAACACGCCATGGGTTTAATCCGAGGGTTTCAACCCTCGGTCCATATGCCTTTGGTTCAGTCAACGGTCGAGATGCCGTCAAAGCAAGCGGGAGCACGCCATTTTGTGGCGCGCTCCCGCTAAAATCCTATCGGATAATAAATTATTTTCCCGCCAAAGGTGAGGGCACATTGTATGTACGTGCGCCAAGCTCCTGATCGAGGGTATAGAGTGCAAGTCCGTCGTTGCCGATGAGTTTGAGACGATCGACGAGATCGCGGGCTGTCTCCTCTTCTTCTACCTGCTCAGATACAAACCAATCGAGTTTGCCACGTGTAGCATAGTCGTGTTCGTCCATAGCCAAAGCATATAGATTGTTGATCATGGCTGTCACTTTCTGTTCATGAGCGAGAGTGGCCTCGAAAGCCGCGAGGGGAGAATCCCATTTTGTCTCTACGGCATCGATGGCTTTGAGCACTACGCGGCCTCCGCGTGAATTTAGATAATTCATGAAAATTTCGGCATGAGCCTGCTCTTCTTTAAACTGCACTTTAAACCAGTTGGCAAGGCCTTTGCAGCCTTCTGCCTCAAAATGCATACCCATAGATAGATATAGATAAGCCGACCAAAGCTCGGCGTTGATTTGCTCGTTGAGAGCGTCCTGAATTTTGTTAGAAATCATGATTGTTATAATATTTTAGGGTGTTTTTATCCTTTAAATTCAAGTACGCAAAGGTAACCATTTTTTATATATGTTATTCCCAAAAACAACGCGCAGACACAAAAAAAGTTGTCCGCTGCCCATTTCAAGCAATGAGCAGAGGACTTAAGCCAAAAGGCACGATTTGTGATTCTAATATAGATGTTGTCCTATAGAATAAAACAGTGTAGAGATTATATCATACTTACTTGTCTATAACACCTCTCTACATTATTTTATGCCGTCATCGCGACGTATTGTATAATGCATGCCTTAGCTTAGTCCTTAATGATGTTAATAATGCGTAAATAATTATCGGTCTAAGATAAAGCCCAAAAGGTGCGATAATCTGATGCAAAGATACAGAGTATTTCGCATATGGCAAAACATTGTTGACAAAAAAACAGCCGAAGAATACATTTCAACAGCTGTTTTTATCAATTTATAATCAAATTAAAACGTTTTGCTTACACAGCGAAGCATTGCGGAATTACTCCATCAGCTTGCGGTAACGGCGGCGAGGGGGTTCTTTTCCGTCGTTACGGGCGCGTTTGTAGTCTTCGTAGTCAGAGTATGAACCTTGATAGAAGACGACTTTGCCATCTCCCTCGAACGATAGTATGTGGGTACAGATACGGTCGAGAAACCAACGGTCGTGACTGACGACGACGGCACATCCGGCGAAATCGTCAAGGCCTTCCTCGAGTGCCCGTAGTGTGTTGACGTCTATGTCGTTGGTAGGTTCGTCAAGCAGGAGGACGTTACCTTCTTCTTTGAGGGCCATCGCGAGATGGAGACGGTTGCGTTCGCCGCCCGAGAGGACGCCTATTTTCTTTTCCTGGTCGGCACCGGTGAAGTTGAATTTCGACAGATAGGCACGCGCGTTGACATCGCGTCCGCCCATGCGGAACGACTCGACACCCTGCGATATGACCTCATAGACGGTCTTGTCGGGCAGCAGGTCGTGGTGAGTCTGGTCGACGTAGGCGATCTTGACAGTTTCGCCGACGTCGAAACTGCCGGCATCGGGTTTCTCTTGACCCATGATCAGGCGGAAGAGTGTTGTCTTGCCCGCACCGTTCGGGCCGATGACTCCGACGATGCCGTTTGGCGGCAACGAGAAGTCGAGGCCGTCAAAAAGCTGTTTTTTTCCGAAAGCCTTGGCCAGACCTGTAGCTTCGATGACTTTGTTGCCCAGACGCGGGCCGTTGGGTATGAAGATTTCGAGACGTTCTTCTTTCTGTTTCTGGTCTTCGTTGAGCAGACGGTCATATGACGACAGACGGGCTTTGCCTTTTGCCTGACGGGCCTTGGGTGCCATGCGCACCCATTCGAGCTCGCGCTCGAGAGTCTTGCGGCGTTTGCTTGCCTGCTTCTCTTCGAGAGCCATGCGCTTGGTCTTCTGGTCGAGCCATGACGAATAGTTGCCTTTCCAGGGTATTCCCTCGCCGCGGTCGAGCTCGAGAATCCAGCCGGCGACATGGTCGAGGAAGTAGCGGTCGTGTGTGATGGCGATGACAGTTCCCGGATATTGGTTTAGATGCTGCTCGAGCCAGTCGATCGACTCGGCGTCGAGATGGTTGGTAGGCTCGTCGAGGAGGAGCACGTCGGGCTGCCGGAGCAACAGGCGGCAGAGCGCCACGCGACGGCGCTCGCCGCCCGAGAGGGTCGATATCTTCTGATCATCGGGCGGGCACTGAAGGGCGTCCATGGCTCGCTCGAGCTTCGAGTCGATATTCCAGGCATCGGCAGCATCAAGTTTATCCTGAAGCTCAGCCTGACGGGCTATGAGAGCGTCCATCTTGTCGGGATCACCGAGTATGTCGGGATCACCGAAGCTGAGATTGACGGCGTCAAACTCGGCCATGAGATCCATTATAGGCTGCACTCCTTCGCGCACGACCTCTATGACGGTCTTGTCGGGATCGAGCTTGGGATCCTGCTCGAGATAGCCGACACTGTAGCCCGGCGAAAATACGACCTCTCCCTGGAAATCCTTGTCGATGCCGGCGATGATTTTCAGAAGCGATGATTTGCCCGAGCCGTTAAGACCGATGATGCCGATCTTGGCACCGTAGAAAAACGACAGGTAGATGTTTTTCAATACCTGTTTCTGCGGGGGATATGTCTTTGACACTCCCACCATCGAGAATATTACTTTTTTATCGTCTGCCATGATTCAATGTTGGTGTTTTAACGTTTGCGAGGAGCATATTTCACCGGGTAATCGGGACGTATCCGTCCGGTGATAATATTGTTGAGTTTGTTTCTGATAAGTTGCTTTCTGATAGGCGAGATATGGTCGATATAGAGCTTGCCCGACAGGTGGTCGCACTCATGCTGTATGATGCGGGCGAGGAAACCGCCGAACTCACGGCTCACGGGTTTGAAGTCGCGGTCGAGCCAGTCGACGCGCACGTGCTCGACACGGCTGACATTCTCAGAGAGGTCGGGGAGGCTGAGACAACCTTCGGCCCTCGACACCTTGTCGCCGTCGAGAACCGTCACGGTCGGATTTATAAATGTAAGTTTGACCCCTTTGCATTCCTCGAAGTTATCACCGACGGGATCGGCGTCGATAACGACGAGTTTGATGTTGCGGCCTATCTGCGGAGCGGCCAGACCGACCCCTTCGCTGGCATACATGGTCTCATACATGTCATCTATGAGTTTGTCGAGTTCGGGATAGTCGGATGTCAGATCGGCATTCTCGGCGCGGAGCACCGGATGCCCGTAAAGATATACCGGTAATTTCATATCGTATCGTTATATTGTTTGCTCTGTAGGTAATCGTTAAGGATGATCGTAGCCGATATCTCGTCGACAACGGCCTTGTCGCGGCGGTCGCTCTTCTTCATTCCTCCGTCTATCATGGCGCGGTGGGCCAGCACCGAGGTGAAACGCTCGTCATAAAAGTCAATCGCCACGGGGGCTATCTCCTTGCGCAGACGATTGATGACCGGCGTCAGATAACGCATCGACTCGGAAGGTTCGCCCCTCAGTGTCTTTGGCAGACCGACGATAACACGGTCGACGCCCTCGGCAGCCACATATGTCTTGACAAAAGCACACAAGTCACCGGTGGCTACGGTAGTAAGACCGTTGGCCACGATGCGCATAGGGTCTGTCACCGCGATACCGCAGCGTTTACGACCGAAATCTATCGACAGGAGTCGTCCCATATTTTGCAAAGTTACAGACAAACAGCCGTCACGGCAAATTTTCGGCCGATTATTTTGCGACTCGCTTCATTACATTGGCGGCTGGGCGGCCGGCAAGCAGCTCGTCTTTCATGAAACGCATATATGGCGCGCTATGGTCGAAGAAACGGTAATAGCCTTCGCACAGATAATTGAGCCCCGGCTCGCCGTCGGCCGTGACGACAAAGCGGTTGCGCGGACACTCGCCGTTGCAGATGAGGCTGTAGCGGCACTCGCGGCACTGACGCGGCAGGGCTCCGCGCTTGGCCGCGCCGAAGTCGCGTTGGCGGTCACCGTACATCATGTCGAGCAACGGACGGTCAAGAATGTTGCCGAGTCGGTATTCGGGAAAAACGAAATGGTCACACGAGTAGACATCGCCGTTATGTTCGACCACACCGGCATGGCCGCAATATGAGCCGAGCGAACAGACACCGGGCGGCACGCCGACCCAGTTGGCAAGAGTGGCGTCGAAGAGCTGTATGAAGTATGTGCCGACGTCGCTGCTCACCCAACGGTCGAAGAGGGCGCATAGGAAGTCGCCCCACCGGCGGGGTGCAACCGAGAAATCGGCCAATGCCGCACCGGTGTCGGTCACCGCGGCAAGATGACGGCCGTCTGAATGGCCGACAAGGCGCTCGACGACGGGCGTAAATTGTATATAATGACAGTCGACCGACTTGAAAAAGTCATAGAACCGATCGGGATGACAGACGTTATACGCGTTGATAACGGCAAGGGCGTTCCAGTCGACACCGTTGCGGTTGAGAGTCTCGACAGCGCGCATGACGGCGGCAAACGTCGGGCCGCCGGTGGCTGTGCGGCGGTATCTGTCGTGAAGATCTTCCGGGCCGTCGACCGACAGGCCGACGAGCCAGCCGTTGTCTTTGAAGAATCGGCATGTGTCGTCGTCGATCAACGTGCCGTTGGTCTGTATGGCATTGCCGACTCTTATGCCACGGGCATATCTGCGCTGGAGGGCGATGATTTTCTCATAGTAAGAGCGGTCGCGCAACAGCGGCTCGCCTCCATGCCACGTGAAGAGCACGGCCGGTGTGGTCTGTGATTCGATATACTGCCGTATAAACGCCTCAAGCACACGGTCGGCCATCATCATGTCACATCCATCGGCGGCATAGAGCTTTTCCTTCTCGAGATAATAGCAATATGCACACCTCAGATTGCAGCGGCTCCCGACGGGTTTGGCCATCAGATAGAGCGGCGTAGCAAACGGAGCAAGCACACCCATCACTCTTTGCGCAGGGCGACAGGATCGAACGGCCGTATGACCTCGACCGTCATATCGTCGTTGACACGTATGCCGCCTTTCTCCTCTATCGTCTTCAGTTGCTCGCGGCGTATGCGCTCTATCTCCTTGCGTGCCTTGGCCGGAGTGTCGGCCATCATTTTCCTGATGACACGGCTGTCAAGGGCTATCTTATAAAAGGCGATGCGTATGAACTTCCAGTTCTGGTCGGTGAGATCATATTTTTTCTGCAGCTCGTTGGCGATGCCCGTGCCCTCGGCCATGGCCTCGGCGTCATAAAGTCCGCGATAGTATTGCAGGAGTGTTTCGTCATCGAGGAGCTTGCGCAGGGTGTTGTCTCTCATGCGGGCGAGGCGGTTGCGGTCTTTGACGGCAAGGACGCCGTTGTTATCGGCAATCATCCTGACAAAGAGAGCGTTCTCGTCTTCGATGGCCCGGGCAAGGCTTACCTGCTGGGCCGGAGTGAGCTTGGTATGGCGGCAGACATCGAAAGTCTGACGGACGGTCGAGGGCGAAAACGCGCTCAGGGCGTCGGTGTCGAGTGTCTGCGCCGTGGCCGTAAACTGACACAGTGCGACAAACGCAGAGGCAAAAACAACAGAGAGTTTTTTCATGGCCGGTGTTTGATACTTTGTCGTCAATAATTATCTTTGTGCAAAAATAATAAAAACCTCAGACAATATCATGAAAAAAGGAAAAAGGTTAATTCTCTGCGGCGTCAATACACTCGTGATGATTCCGGCGGCCATGTCGGCGGCTCAGACGCCCGACAGCCGGCCTAACGTGCTGCTGATCGCCATCGACGACATGAAACCATGGATATCGCCCTACGGCGACACCATAGCTCAGACGCCGGCCATGGACGAACTCGCGGCGCGCGGCGTGACCTTCAACAACGCATATTGTCAGGTCGCCCTGAGCGGCCCTACCCGTTCGAGCCTGCTGACCGGCCTCAACCCCGACCATACGGGCGTCTGGTGGCTCATGGGCTCGTTCCGCAAAAACAATCCCGACATAGTCACGATGCCTCAGGTCCTCAAAGACCGGGGCTATGAGACTGTCGGCGTCGGCAAGGTCTACCATCCGTTGCGCGACAAGACCGTCAAAGACGACCCGCTGTCATGGTCGCTGCCTTATGTGAAGACACCCGGCGCAACGTATGCTCTCGGCAACGGCCGCGTGGCCACGGAATGTGCCGATGTCCCCGACGAAGGCTATACCGACGGCGTCATCGCCGACGAGGCCATAAAAACGATGAAGAAGCTTAAGGACGGCGGCAAGCCTTTCTTCCTCGGCATAGGCTTCAAGAAACCCCACCTGCCGTTCTGCGCCCCCAAGAAATACTGGGACATGTATGAGCGCGACAAGATGCCTGTAGCCGAGTATCAGTCGCTGTCGTCCGACCCGATCGAGTATGCCTATCACAACTCGTTGGAGCTTAAAGGCTACTCCGATATACCCCCTTTCGAGAGCTATATCGACACCCGTCATCTCGACGAGGATACCCAGCGCCGCCTGCTCCACGCATACTATGCCTGCATCTCTTATGTCGACGCCCAGGTTGGCAAGCTCATCAAGGCTCTCGACGAAAACGGTCTGTCCGACAATACGATAATAATACTCTTCGGCGACCACGGCTACCACCTCGGTGACCACGGCCTGTGGAACAAGATAACCGACTTCGAGCAGGCCACACATGTGCCGATGATAATAGCCGCGCCCGGCATGAAGAAAGGAGTCAAAACCGATGCAGTATGTGAATTTCTCGACATATTCCCTACCGTCTGCCAACTGACAGGCACTCCGCAGCCGCAACAGCTCGACGGCGTCAGTCTCGTGCCGGTGTTGAAGAACCCCAAGAAAAAAGTCAAAGACTACGCCATCAGCCAGTTCAGCCGCACATGCGCCGAAGACTATACCATCAACAGCGACACCGACTTGCGCGGCAAAGCCGACCTGCTTGCCGACGACATCACCGGCTATGCCATACGCGACAGGCGCTACCGGCTGGTGCAGTGGACAAAAGGCTTCAAGACCTATATGCCTTTCGACCGGTCAAAAGTTGTCGCTCTCGAGCTTTATGACTATGAGAATGACCCGCTTGAGAAACACAACCTCGCCAACGACCCGCGCTATGCCGATGTCGTCAGACGCCTCGAAGGCCAACTCGCCGACTATTATGCCCGCAGCTATGCCTCGCCTATGAGCGCTCCCATAGCTGCCTGCGCCGCCGACAAGAACTAAAAAAACAAAGAGAGCTGTGCGGCTCTCTTTGTTTTTATCTGTCAGATTATCTGATTTTTCGCAAATATTCAACCGTATCAACGTCTTACAACTTTCGATACGCGGTCACCCTGCTTCATGATATAAATCCCTCGTACGGGATTCTCGACGCGCATACCGTTCATGTCATAGTATTCGGCATCGGCGTTCTCGTCACTGACAATACCCGCATCAACTACAGACGATGCGCCCGGGAAAACAATGCGGAAGCGGCCCGAAGTGTTGGCATCGACCGTATCCCAGCTGTCTTCACCCTGCATGATCATCAGAGTCGGATAATCCGTACCCGATTCACTCCATGTAGCAGCGTAAGTGACCACACCTTCTTTATATTCACCGAACAATTCGGGATAATAGGCATAAGTGTCTTCAACACCGAGCATACCGGCCATGCTGACAGCCTCTGACGTCACCCAGACTTCATAGTCGGGCATTGATACTCCCGTGTTGAAATCGTCGATCATCACATATTGCTTCGATGAGTCGGCGGGGTCAGCGGCAATATGGAATACCATATAATAATCTTTCGCACTGTCGTAGACCGCACCCGAACCGGCAGGTATAGCCCATCCGGCATATGGATTGACAAGACGATATTTGCCGTCTTCGCTGACACTCTTCTCGATCGTCACCTTGTATGTCTGACACTCGGAGCCGGACACAAGCGCCGTCATCAAGTCGTCGGTATATGTACCCTCGCCGACGACTGTCCAGTCGGGATCACCGGTGTTTTCTCCTTCGGCAGGAAGTTTAAGCCTGAACTTACCCGATTTGTTGGCAAACGAGGTCGCGGCGTTCTCACCAACCTCAAGATAGAGACATGGATAAGCCTCGCCGGCGTCATCATACTCATAGGCGTATGTTATGACGCCGCCCTCAAGCCTGCCGTATATGTCCGGCGTTTCATCCAACGTATCTTCAAAGCCGTATTTAGCGGTAAAATATGATGCGTCTGACGCAAACACCACCTTATCACCGTCGATGCTGAAACCGGTTTCAAAATCTTCAATCCATACATATGGAGCGTGTTCGCAGTGAACAACCATATAGTGCGGCGCGCCGTCGTAAACGAGTCCGGCTTCGGCGGCCGCCTCGGTCCACGGCTCATAGGGATTGACAACACGGTAGACACCTTCTTTGACTTTATGACGCTCGACGGCCACGTCTTTGGTTGCGACGTCGATTCCATATACCGAGGCAAGCATGTCATCGGTATATTGTCCTTTTCCCCATGCCTCCCATTGCCCGGGGAGTGTGATTGTAAACGCGCCCGACGTATTGGCTGCATAATAGCCGGCAGACGTGTCACCGACTCCGACGACAAACACAGGCGCTTCCTCGGTGAAGTTAAGGAACGTCACGGGAAACGATGCCTTATCGTCTTTAATTTTTCCAAACAGATCAGGCAATTCGCTATACACCAAATCATATTCATATTCCGACAGATAAAGCTCGGTATACGACGAGACGGTAATCTCTCCGCCGTCTTCGCCGTCCTCGCTCCAGCCGGTCGAGAAATCCTCGATCCATACGCCATCGGAGTTCTCGGCATGGAGTATCATATAGTAATCGCGGCTGTCGTCATAGCTGAAACCTTCGATGCCCGGACTCCAGTTCTTATACGGATTCACAAGACGGTACAGCCCCTCTGTCGACGCACTCTTTTCAAGAGGTGCGGTAAAAGTCACAGGCTCGATCTCTTTATAGACCGAGGCTATCAGATCGTCGGTCACAGTAGCCTCACCGGCCGCAATCCATTCTTCGGGAACTTTGAACGACTGCGCTGACTTCTGACGCACGGATGCTCCGAGATCGATCGCATTAAGACTTACACGAGGCGGCATGGCGGCCGCAGCCGACACGCATAGCGCCATCCCGATAGTCAACATGTGTGTTTTGTGTGTAAAATGTGACATTTGGTTGTGTTTTAGAAATTAGACATATAATTTATTTAACAGCGGCAAATTTACACAAATATTCCATAAAACAAAACAAATGCTATATTTTTATACAAACAACTTTCAATATGAGCATAGCGCTGTTTAAAAGAGCCAAACACTTCTTACTGTCAGAACATAATAGATTTACGCGACCCCTGCCACCTTGGCCGGAGTCGCGTAAATCTATTATGTAGTTTTTTAATTAGCCTATGAGGTTTGTGCCGGTCATCTCGGCGGGTTGTTTTAGGCCCATGATGTGGAGTATCGAGGGTGCGACGTCGGCGAGAACACCGTCGGCGATGCGGGCGTCTTTGTTGTCGGTGACATAGACACAGGGCACAGGATTGAGCGAGTGGGCCGTGTTGGGTGTGCCGTCAGGGTTGATGGCGTTGTCGGCATTGCCGTGGTCGGCGATGATGATAACTTCGTAATCGGCGGCTTTGGCGGCCTCGACGGTGCGGTTGACACACTCGTCGATGGTGACGACAGCCTTTTGGATAGCGTCGTAGATGCCGGTGTGGCCCACCATGTCGCCGTTGGCATAGTTGACGACGATGAAGTCGAATTTCTTTGAGCCTATGGCGTCGACAAGTTTGTCGCAGACCTCAAAGGCGCTCATCTCGGGCTTGATGTCGTATGTGGCGACCTTGGGCGAGGCCACGAGGATGCGCTCTTCGAGTTCATAGGGTGTCTCGCGTCCGCCGTTGAAGAAGAATGTGACATGGGCATACTTCTCGGTCTCGGCGATATGGAGCTGTTTTTTACCAAGATGAGAGAGATATTCGCCAAGGGTGTTCTCGACGTTTTCTTTGTCGAAGAGGATATGCACGCCCTCGAACGACGCGTCATAGGGCGTCATGCAGTAATATTGCAGTCCGGGGATGACGTGCATGCCTTCTTCGGGCATGTCTTTCTGCGTGAGCACAACGGTGAGCTCTTTGGCGCGGTCGTTGCGGTAGTTGAAGAAGATGACCACGTCGCCGGGCTTGATCGTGCCGTCGACAGCGGCGTTGTTTATGGGTTTGATGAATTCGTCGGTGACGTCTTCGTCGTAGCTCTGCTGCATGGCGGCGACCATGTCGGTGGCCTGTTTGCCTTCACCTTTGACGAGGAGATCATATGCCACCTTGATGCGGTCCCAGCGTTTGTCGCGGTCCATGGCATAGTAGCGGCCTATGATCGAGGCGATGACGCCGGCCGATTTGGCGCAATGGTTCTGAAGCTCCTCGATGAAGCCTTTGCCGCTGCGGGGGTCGGTGTCGCGGCCGTCCATGAAGCAATGGAGCCACACTTTGTCGAGGCCGTAGTGTCTGGCGATGTCACAGAGGGCAAAGACGTGGTCGAGCGACGAGTGGACGCCGCCGTTTGAAGTCAGCCCCATGAAGTGCATGCCGCAGCCGTGCGACTTGGCATATTCAAACGCGTTCTTGATTTCAGGATTGTCGAGGATAGAACCGTTTTTGATGGCGCGGTTGATTTTGACGAGGTCCTGATAGACAATTCGGCCTGCACCGATGTTGAGGTGACCTACCTCAGAGTTGCCCATCTGTCCGTCGGGCAACCCGACGCTCTCACCTCCGGCGAGGAGCTGCGAATGAGGATATGTGTTGAGAAGATAGTCCCAGTAAGGAGTCGGGGTCGAGTAGATGGCGTCGCTTTTGGTGTGGTTGCCGATGCCCCAGCCATCGAGGATCATCAGTAATGCTTTTTTAGCCATAGTGTTATATATTTTTACTTGTTATTTTGATTGTCTTTGATGTCGTCGAGGCGTTCGCGGCGCAGACGCTCGCGTTTTTTCAGCGAGAAATGCAGCAGCACGATGACGATGAGCGTCAGACCTATGACGCCGTAGAAATAGAGCGCCGAAATCTCTCCGGCGGCATATTGATCCCAACCGAATTTCGACATCACGGCGAGATAGGCCGTCAGCAACAGAGGTATCAGGGTCGAGCGTTTAAGTTTCATAGGCTTTCGGCTGTTTGAGGATTAATATCTTCGGCAGATACACGATAAGGTGATATCGACGGGTCAAAATCACCGGCTGCGAGATATCGGTATAGCTTCAGACAGGCCCACGCATCGGTGGCGGCGTAACACTGCTGATGCGGCGTCAGCTCGGAAGCCTCCCAGTTGGTCAGACGCTGGTTTTTGGAGATATATTGTCCGAAGACTATTGCATATATTTTCTGAAGCGATATGTCGGTGATGCCGAATCGCTTGACATAGCTCTGAAGCTCGATAAAGCCCTGCGGCGCAAGATCGGGACATGACCGGCGCAGGACGTTGAAGTCATCGTGGACCGACAGACCTACCTTCGTCACAGTGTCATCTTCGAGAAACTCTTTGAGCGCGTCAGAGATGCCGAGTCGGTTGAGCCTGAATAGGAAACAGAAGTCGTCGGTAGCGAGCTGCATCAGAGCCACCTTGTGTGTATGGCCTTTTTTGAACGACGGCCGTGTCTCGGTGTCGAAACCTATCATCTTATAGCGTCGCAACTCACGCAGAGCCACACGCGCCTGCTCGACAGTGTCGACAACGGCGATGCCGCCCGTATATTCAAGCGGAGGCAAGGTGTGGAGCACGTCCTTCGGTATAGTTATAGATAACGAATTATTATTCATTTCAGCCGCAAAGTTACGGTTTTAAGCCGTAGCAACCGACGATTTAACATTATTTTACCACGTCGGCGACAGCCGCCCCGCGGTTGCTATTTTAAACCATCCATCTATATATCATAAAAATATTTTTATCATTTTCAGTAAATTAATTTGCTTATTTAATTATTAATTTCTAAATTGCGCACGATTATAAACCGCCAAATCCCCTCCTTATGAAAAAACTCTTTTTTACAATCGCATTCATCGCCGCATTTACAGTAGGTTTCCTGTCATGCGATAATGAAGACACACCGCTCAAATCGACCTCAAAGGTCGAGCAACCGTCGAACCATTATAATAACCAATAAATTATCTGACTATGAAATTAAGAGTTAGCCTGTTTTTTACAACCATTACATTACTAAGCCTTGCAGCATGCAGCAGTGATGAGGGATCTGAATTTATTGATAATAGCGACGAAATAAATAAAGAATTCGGAGTTACAAATAAGATTGACGATTCGTGGCTCGAGAGCCTTAAAACGTCAGAGTTGGCATTGGCTTTTGATCTTGTAGAAAGCATCGAATATATAAAGAACAACGGCAAATGGGAGGTAAACACAGGAGAATGCCCATATTTTTCAAAATTCATACCGGGACATATCGACCACTGGACTCCTAAAAACATTGTGTTCAAAGATGGGCTTATCTACGCATCAGAGTTTGTAGGCGACTTCATTCCGAACGACCCGGGAATTCAAAATCTATGCTATGTCGCTTACCAAAGGCATAGTGGATTGACTCCGATATTTTATCATATCGAACCGATGGAATACAAATTAGATCCTTCAATTCCGGCAATAAAAAAACATCCCCGTTATCAAGGCTATTATAATATCGTTGAATTATCCAATAACAATCTCATAATCAAAGAAGAGCATGAAAGTTGTTTCAGTCTTACAAAATATCGGTTTTCGCCATACTTTGAATTTGCCGACGGTATCTATGGCACTGAAATACGTTTTATAGGAAATAACCCTGCCGAATGTAGAACAAAGTTTTTTGAAGAATTCAAAAAACACTTCGGTGATAAAGTCAATCTGACTGAAATATTGAGCGATTACAAAAACAGTATTCTTCTCGGCGATACCGTTATAAGCGGAGAAATAGATATTGCCGACATTGAAGAATATCTCAAACAATGGGGCTTAATCTTATAACATTCATCGGAATACCGTAATACCTATATTAATCTCTTTAGTTTAAGTAAATAAATTCTATTCACTCATAAACTTATAAAACTATGAAATTGAGTATTAAACCGTTTTTTATAACCATTGCATTATTAAGCCTTGCGGCTTGCAGCAGTGAGGATGAATTTATCGATAATAGCGATGAAATAAATAAAGAATTCGGAGTTACAAATAAGATTGACGAATCGTGGGTCAATAGCATTAAATCATCAGAATTGGCGCTGGTGTTTGACCGGGTCGAAAAAGTAGAATACGCAAAATCAAACGGTCGTTGGGAAGAATACGATGAAGGAAGTTGCGCAAGTTATCCCGGCATTTTACCATATTATCGCCATTGGACTCCGATTAGAATTGTTTTCAAAGACGGAGTGATATACAGCCACACCGAAGAATACGCCGAATTTCAACCTGAAATATATTTCTTTGACTATTGCAGATTAGCATATAAAAACAACTCCGGTCTCACACCGGTTGATTACTGTGCCGTAGCAGAATTCGGATCTTCGGATCTGACGATAAAATGTTGGAACGGCATTGTTTCGATAGTTGAATTATCAGACAACAATCTTATAATCAAAGAAGAGCACGAAATATGCTATGGTCTGGCAAAGTATCGGTTTTCTCCCTACTTTGAATTTGAAGACGGGAATATCCATGGAGACGAGATTTGCTTCATCGGCGACAGCCGTATCGAATGCAACACGAAGTTTTTCGAGGAATTCAAAAAACACTTCGGCGACAAAGTCAACCTGCCGAAACTCGTTAACGACGGCGATCTTCTTGTAATCGACGGCGAAGTCACGAAAGGAGATATTGATATGAGCCGATTGGAAAACTACCTCCGAAAAGAAGGATATATACTCTAATTTTCAAATACAGGGACGTCGAGAACTGGAACGCCGGGGAAGTGGCGCCCGACGTAGCGGCCGATAAAGCCGCGGGTGTCGGCGGCAATGACTTTGTCGCTGTCGAAGTAGGTGTTATACAGCACGCAGTCGACGGTGATGCCACGGCGCTCAAGAGCCTCGAGCGTGAGTATAGTGTGATTGATAGAGCCGAGCACGCCGTTTGTAACGACAGCCACCGGCAGACGCCGCGAGGCGATATAGTCGACGGTAAAGAAATCGTCGGTGACAGGCACCATCAGCCCGCCGGCGCCCTCGATGAGCACAATATCATAGCGCGATGCAAGTGTCGCGCTACTGCGGTCGATGGCCGCGAGATCGATCTCGCGGCCATCGATGCGTGCGGCAAGCTGTGCCGACGCCGGATAGCTGAATACCACGGGCGATGTCGTCATGTCGAGATCTTCAGGCAGCGGGTCGATGCCGAGAAGGCGTCGATGGGCGTCGATGTCTTCAGAGTGACCGACGTTGCCGGTCTGGATAAATTTCTGTGTCGCGACCGTCAGACCGCGGTCGAGATACTGACGGGCGAGCCACGCCGTGCAGTATGTCTTGCCGGCGTCAGTGTCGATGCCGGTGATAAATATCGTCTTTTTCATTTCAACTGCAAAACCATTGTTATAGTCTTATATGTCAGATAGTAACGCCCGTCGAGCATCATCGGATATTCCGACAGGATGCGGCTGACACCCGGTCGTGGCGAAGCCGAGCGCGACAGGGCGTTGACCCCGGTAAACTTCAGATGCCTCAGCACGCTCATCGGGTCGTCGAAGCTGAGGTTATAGTCGTGGACCTCGCAGGCAAGAATATCAAACTCCGCCGGCAGTGTCGCAAGCCAGTCGTCGAGAGTCAGCAGCGGCAGCGAACTGCCCGTGATGCCGGCCAGCTCATACATATTGCCCTTTATGAAGGTCGTAAAAGCCACAACGCCGCCGGGACGCAGCACCCGCACACACTCGCGCAGAAAACGGCCCGGCGAGTTAAACCACTGGACTGTAGCCGACGTGGCGATGACGTCATAGCGCCCGCTCTGGGTGCGGCCGATTTTTATCTCTGCGTCGCAGCTGATGAATTCCTCGGCTGCGACATCGGGTGCGGTCGACGTTATATCCCACAGCGAGAGACGTCCGCGGCGGGTAAGCGACGAGAGGTAGCCCGAAAGAAGCCCCGTGCCACACCCGATCTCGGCCACAGAGGCGTAATCGGCCGACATCTTGCGCTCGACGCCGGTGGCCCTGACCTGTCGTTTGAGATTCTCGATCATGGCTATCTGCACCGTGGCGTTGCTGTTATAGGTCTCGCGGCCGGCCTCGAAGCGGCTCTCGGTCATCTGCTTGTCGATGATAAAGCGGTCGATGACAGTCTGAAGATCGATATAATGCGGGGCGTCGATGAAAGTCTTCGGGACACCGGCCCATGCGCGGTCCTGATTGCAGGCGGGGAATATGGCGTCGCGGCGTCCGATGATCGCACGGTCCCAGCGCCCGGCCTTGGGATTGCCGAGCACAGGCTCGGGCCAGATGGCGCGTAACTCGTCGACCAGTTCGCCGGCGCCGCGCCGCGGCCTTACGGCCATGAAAGCGTCGGTCGTGGCACGGTCGCCACACATGCGACGGTAGAATTTCACAAGGTTGCGCTCGTCGAGCGATGCCGCCGTGCCCTCGAAGATAGCTTCGGGAATGCCGCGGAGATTGTCGACCGGCGTCATGGTGCCGTTGACGGCTATGTGCGCCGTGACCTTGTTCTCGATGCCGTGTGACGACATCGACGCGGCGTAGACGCCCATCGACCAAGCTATAATACAAATCTCGTCATAGCCGGCGGCCACAGACCAGTCGATGTCGAAACTGCGGTAGTCCCAGACAACAAGGACGTCGTAGCCCGGGCGGTGAAGCGCCTCAAACGGATGCTCGTCCATACCCCAGCCGGCATAAACGACAATCAGCCGCGGCGAATTGTTATAACTTACGAATTTATGGCGCATGGTCTGAGACGTTCTAAAATTTTTTCAAGTCGGTCGAGTGCCCGGGGATCGATGTCGGCCGACAGGCTGAATCGCAGACGGTCGGTGCCGGGTGGGACTGTCGGGACTCTGATGGGCAGCACCTTGAAGCCGTCGTCGGCCAGACGGCCCGACAAGGCCACGGCATCATGCGGGTTGCCGACAATAAGCGGAGCTATGTGGCTCACGCGGTCGAGACGAAGTATCGAGGCAAGACGGCGACCGAGCTCTCCGAGCCGTCGACGCTCGTCGCTCATCGACGGCACACGCTCCATGATAAAAGCGCTCCACAGCATATTGACAGGCGGCAGAGCAGTCGAAAATATAAGGCTGCGGGCTTTGTTGACGACAAAACTGCGTACGATAGGCGACACCACGGCATAAGCGCCTACAGAGGCGAGGGCTTTGCCGAGTGTGCCGACGATGACATCTACGTCGCCGACAAGACCGGCGTCCTCGACTATGCCCAGGCCGCGACGTCCCTCGACTCCGACGGCATGAGCCTCGTCGATATAGAGCATCGCGCCGGGTATCGAGCGTTTGATGTCGACGAGACGGCCAATATCGGCGCGGTCGCCGTCCATGCTGTAGACGCTCTCGGCTATGATGAGTATGTCGCTGTAGTCACGGCCTTTGTCGGCCAGTATTTTTTCGAGGTGGTCATAGTCGTTGTGGCGGAATCTGACAAATGGTGCGCCCGAGAGTTTTATGCCGTCGATGATGCTCGCGTGGACGAGCCGGTCGGCCACGATGAGCGTCGACCGGTCGGCCAGCGACGACACGAGGCCGGTGTTGGCATGATAGCCGCTGTTGAATGTCAGCGCCGGAGCGCCGTACAACTCCATGAGCAGCGACTCGAAGTGGTCGTATGACGACTGGCTGCCGGCAAGCAGACGCGATGCCGACGAAGTCATCAACGGCAGTCGTCCGCCACACTCGGCAAGGAAGGCGTCACGCAGATCGTCGCGGACTGCGAGTCCGAGATAATCGTTCGACGAGAGATCGACGAGCCCCGAGCCGGTGTCGCCGGGGATGACGCGGAGGTTGCCCGACGCCGACAGCTGATCGAGAGCCTTTTCTATTCTATTCACTGCTCTGGCTTTACGAGTTCGAGCATCTGTGCGATGAGATAACGCAACTGCTCGTCGGTTATGACATATGGCGGCATGATGTAGACATTGCGCCCGAAAGGCCTGATCCACACCCCGCGCTCGACACACTCTTTCTGAAACTCGCCGACATCAACCGGCTCTTTCATCTCTATGACACCGATAGTGCCGAGCACCCTGACGTCGGCAACATTGTCAAAATCGGCTGCGGGAGCTATCTTCTCCCTGATGATGCTCTCGATGTGAGAGACACGGGTGGCCATATCCTGACCGGCGAGAATGTCGAGCGACTCGTTGGCCACGGCACAGGCGAGCGGGTTGGCCATGAACGTCGGACCGTGCATCATCACACCGGCCTCGCCGCGCGAGATGGTGTCGGCGACATCGGCTGTCGTCATCACAGCGCTGAGAGTCATATAACCGCCTGTCAGACCTTTGCCGACAGTCATTATGTCGGGCACGACACCGGCATGTTCGAGAGCGAAACAGCGACCCGTACGCCAGAAGCCCGTTGCTATCTCGTCAAAGATGAGATACAGGCCGTAGCGGTCGCAGAGCCGTCGCGCCTCACGGAGATATTCGGGATGATAGAACCACATGCCCCCGGCGCCCTGCACTATAGGCTCGAGAATCAGGGCGGCGAGCTCCTTGTGATGCTCGCGTATCGTCGCCTCGAGCGGGACGATGTCGGCCTTATTCCACTCGCCGTCGAAACGCGACGACGGCGAGGGCACGAAATAACGCACCGGCAGCGCCGTGCCGAAAGCGCCGTGCATGCCGGTGACGGGGTCACAGACACTCATGGCGTTCCAGGTGTCGCCGTGATAACCGCGGCGTATAGTGACGAAATTGGTCTTACCGTGGCTGCCGCTGCGCGACACAGCCGCCTGTACGGCCATTTTCATGGCTACCTCGATGGCTACCGAACCCGAATCGGCGAAAAATACATTGTGCATCTCCCCCGGTGCGAGAGCGAGCAGCTTCCGACCGAGGTCGATGGCCGGGCGGTGGGTGAGTCCGCCAAACATGACGTGGCTCATCTTGTCAAGCTGACGGCGGGCGGCATCGTTGAGACGCGGATTGTTATAGCCGTGGCAGACACACCACCACGATGACATGCCGTCGATGAGGCGGCGTCCGTCGGCAAGGATGATCTCGACCCCTTCGGCACTGTCGACAAGATATGTAGGCAGCGGATCGATGGTTGAAGTATAGGGATGCCACAGATGTTCGCGGTCCCAGCTATCGTGTAATGATTGGTTCATGACATATTTTTCTGCAAAGATACAACATATCGCCGATTTTTATTAAATTTGATGACGATATGAAAAAGATTCTGCTAACAGCCGTCATCGCCGCGGCGGCGACAGGTGTCGCCGCACAACATCTCGGGTCGGAATACCGGCTCAGGGCCGTCATCCCCGTCGAGGGCCGTCAAGGCATCGCCGTCGACAGCCTCCATTATTACGTCTCTGACACCAAAGCCTTGTATAAATACGACAAAGAGGGCAATCTTCTGGCAAAGAATGACGCCCCGTTTCAACACCCCGAGACAGCCAACCACTTCGGCGACATCGACATATGGAACGGCGAGATATATTGCGGAATAGAGCGGTTCGAGTATGGCCGAGGCTATAACATCGCCGTGTCGATCTACGACGCCGAGACACTCGAGTGGAAACGCGATCTGCCATGGTCGCCCGAATCGGGTCAGGTCGAAGTCTCGGGCATTGCCGTCGACCGCGAGCGCAACATGGTATGGATGTCTGACTGGGTCGACAGCCGCTATGTCTACTGCTACGACCTCGCGACAGGACGCTACCACACGAAAATGCAGTGCCGCCCTACCCCATACTGGTGTCAGGGCATTTTCATCGCCGACGGCAACATCATATTCTCGGCCGACGACGGCGAGGCAGCCTATAACATCGCCGACAACCTTTACACGGCCGAAATCGGCGACGCGCCTTACACCGGCCTTGTCGAGGGCTGTGAGGTCGTCAAAGAGACACCTTTCAGTGTCAAGCTCGGTGAAGACGGCCGCCCCGTGACGCGAAGTGGACTGATAGCCGGCGGCGCCATAGCCGGTCGCGTCAGACATCTGCGCGAAATGAACGACTTCAGACGCGCCGGCGAAATCGAAGGTCTCGCCATCGACCCTGTCAACGACGACCTCGTCGTGCTGAACAACCGCGGCACAGTCATCGTGCTCGGCATGAGCCAAGGACCGCTGACCGACGAAGGATACACCCGCGAGATACACGAACTGTATATTTACGAACGCGTAAAATAAGCCCCGGCCATGCTAATCCTCATCGCCGAATCAAAGACTATGACAGCCTGCGACCGTCCGGTCGCCGCAGACATCTATGCCGCACACCGGCCGTCGGGCGAAGAGGCGGCCGACGCCGTCATGACAGCGCTGAGAAACGCCGACACACTACAGATCGCCGAAGTCACCCGACTGAGCGCGACGATGGCGAGCCGACTGCACCGTATGGCCTACGAATTCCCCAACAAAGCCCTCGGCTCGCCGGCCATCGAAGCCTATACAGGTGTGGTTTTCAAAGCTTTCGCCTACAACAAGCTCGGTCAGGCCGAACGCGCCGACGCCTGTCGGCGCATACGCATCATCTCGTCGCTCTACGGCTGGCTACGGCCAGACGACATCATAAAGGCATATCGCCTCGACTTCTCCGCGCCTCTCCTCTCCGGCGGCAAAAATTTCGCCGAATGCCGTCGCGATGCCGTGACCGAAAAACTTCTGTCGACGCTACACAAGACCGGCGAAGACCTCATACTCAACCTTTTGCCCGCAGACGCAGCCAAACTTATCGATTGGCGACAGGTGCCGTCAAATGTCAGAACCGTCAAAGCCGACTTTATCGAGGTGCACCCCGGCGGAGCCACCCGCACACCGAACTCAAACCGGCTCAAGACCCTGCGCGGTAAACTTCTGCGACAAATTATAACCGACGGCATCGATAACATCGACTCACTCCTGACAGCCTCGGGCAACGATTACGCCGCAACGCCCGAACTCTCGACCTGCGACTCGATCGTCTTCACCACCGTAGCTTTATAATAATAGACACAATCACACCTTACGTCGCAGAGTGACAAAGGCATAGGCTGTCGTCGCCACAAACAGCAACGGTATGACAGTGCATGATGTCACCGTCGTCAAAGAAGCCGCAAAGGTAAGGCCGGCGACACCGGCGGCGATGATGCAGTAACGGATGTTGCGGCTTGTCAACCTGAAAGAATAGGCGCGACGCACGGCCACATAGCCGATAACGTTGGTGACGCCCGAGGTTACGACAAAACTTATGCCGAGGCCCGTCAGGCCGGCGACGCTGTAGAACAACATGGCAAAAACGAGACGGAGCAGACTGCCGGCAACCACCTCGACCCAAATATACAGTCGGCGGTTGTCTCGGGCGATAAACATATATCCCACTGGAAAATACAGCGCCTGCGAGAGTATGCCGACCCCCATCCATTTTATCAGTGAGACAACAGGCATAAAGCTTTCAGTCAACAAAAGCCTTATCAGCAAGGGTGCTGTGCCGACAAGACATATCACAAGAGGGACGGCTATCAGACCGACAATCTCTATCTGACGGTTGACGACCATATCGAATTTGTCTTTGTCTGCGGCCGCGGCCGACAAGCGAGGAAAATAGTCAAGTGCCAATACACTGAAAACTATGCCCATATACTGGTTTGTTATCGAATTGGCGGCTTGAAACAGACCGACATCGGCCACCGAACCGCTATAGCGCACAAACAGATTGATCAGATAGCCTGTCAACGTACCGGCCAACGCACCCGCCATAAGGACGACCCCGTTCGAAAGCAGACGCCTGACAAGCGGCGCGCGCAGCAGGCCCTCAAGCCTCGCCACAGGATAGCCGCGACGTCTGAACGAGATATAGTTGAACAGAAATGTCGAGCACGACAATATTATTATTGCCGGTACAATGCCTCCGACGCCGAAAAAGTAATAGAGCGGCACACCGAACACGAGGCCCGACAGACCTCCTACGACCGATGCCCGGGCAAGCTGTCTGACAGCACCCGCGCCCTGTAGCATCGCCATATAGCAAGACGCCGCTATCGACAGAGCCACACTCACCGACAGCAACATAAAACCGAGAGTATAATCCGGGTTGCCGAAAGTCCATTGGCTTAGCAGCGGCGAGAGCAGAAAACACAGAACCGCGCCGGACAACGACGTGACGAGCGTAAGCCTCACGGCTACAGCCATAACCTCGTCCATTGAGCCGGCATTGCCTTTGGCGGCTGATACCTCCTTGACGATCGAGAGATTAAGGCCGAGACCGGCAAACTGCCGCAGAGTGTCTGTCGATGAAGTGAAAAGCGACGATATGCCCATGCCTTCCGGTCCGAGAAACATCGCGACAAGCTTGCCTCTGGCCAAGGTCACAAAAATATTGAAAAGCTGTACACCTCCGAAAGTCGTGATGCGCTTCAGAATATTTCTGTAACTGTTTTCGGTATTGTCAGCTGCCATATCCATTTTACTTGACGAGCACAGACCTGAGCCGGTCGCCCAGTTTGAGCACAAGGCGGAATAAGGGCAGATTGTCCTTGAGGCAGAATAGCGTATAATAATATTTGGCTGTCACGGCAGGTCTTAGTACACGACGGTCTATCAGATCTATATTTGACTTCATCATCGCATAGGCTGCCCTGATCTCCCGACGTTCGAAGCGATGTCTGTTGAGATGGCGCGCGGCGTCAAAGACAAATTTAAACAACTGACAATTGAGACGCCTCATCTCTTCGCTGTCGCGACTGTAGTTGGCGGTGACAATGTCGTGGAGCAACACATTGTTGCGCAGTTTGTCAAACTGCTTTATCGATTTGCGGTGCGTCACCGACGACAGATTCTGACGGTAATAATATTCGGCGTCTGAAAACGCCACCCGTCCGGCTCCGAGAAGCATCTGGCGCGTCAGAAGCTCATCGGCATAGACGAGGTCATACGAAGAGCCATAGCGGTCAAATGCATCGATGAAAAGCTGACGCCGCAATAAGCCGCCGCCACAATTTATGCGCCATAGATCAAGCGTATATTTCACGAGATCACGCCCGACAAACACGCCGTCACCCTCCTCGAGACTGCCATGATGCCTGCGGGCACGGGGATTGCCGTCGTCGTCAAAATGATACATCACCGGATAGACTATGTCGGCCGCGGTCGATTCTTGTCTTGCTACAAGCCGCTCGAGGTAATCGGGTGCTATAAGGTCGTCGGCATCCAGCGGTGCGACAAAATCGGCCCTCGCCTCGACGACCGCCTTCTTGCGCGGCTGATAGGCTACTCCCGCGTGATATGACGCAGATAGCAGTCTGATGCGATTGTCTGTCTTCACATAGCTCCTGACAATCTCGGCAGAGCGGTCAGTCGAGACATCGTCGACGACAACAAGCTCCCAGTCGGCGAAAGTCTGGGCCAACAGCGACTCGATAGCCTTGGCTATAAAAGGTTCGGCATTATAAACCGGCATAACCACCGACACCGCGGGTTTTCCGATCGCGCAGGAATCTTCAGTATCATTCATATCGCGACAAAAATAATACATTTACGCCAAACACACAAAACGCCACCGTATCAATATGAAATTAGCAAAAACAAGGCTACGCCGCAGAATAGATATTTCTAACGGCGTAGCCTGATTTTACCATTTATTTACCTGTCTTTATTTCTATTCTATGATATCGTTATTATGACAAGCGGGTGACGGTCTGTCAATTAATCGGTTTGATCGAAATGGCGTATCCGCCGCCGGGAGCGGCATTCATCTTGAGTTTTGTCTTGGCGTCGACTTTCTTTTTCATGATTGTATACGCCTGTGGATTCGTGCGGTAATCGGCATCGGCAGCATCGGCATAGATCGTTGCCTCATATTTGCGGCCTTTGTCAAGGAAGTCGAGAGAGAGCGTCGAGCGGTGGCCGTCTTCGTTGGCCGTGCAGCCCACAAACCAGTCGTCTGTGCCCTTGGCCTTGCGTGCGGCGACGATATAGCGGCCCGGCTCGGCCTCGAGATAGCGGCTCTCGTCCCAATCGATGGCAACGTCTTTGATAAACTGAAACGCATCGAGAAAACGGTTATAGACTTCAGGCACGTCGGCAGCCATCTGTAGCGGGCTGTACATCGTCACATAAAGAGCGAGCTGGCGTGCCAGAGTGCTGTTTACATGACTTGTGCTTTTAGGATTTACCTTGCTCATATCCATCTCGAAAATGCCAGGCGTATAGTCCATCGGGCCACCCTGGAGACGGGTGAACGGCAACACCGTAGTATGGGAGGGCTTGTTGCCGGCGAATGATTCATACTCCGTGCCGCGGGCACTCTCGTTGCCGATGAGGTTGGGATAGGTGCGGCACAGACCCGTCGGTCGAACGGCCTCGTGGGCGTTGACCATGATATGGTGTTTGGCGGCCTCGGTGACGGCATAGAGATAGTGGTTGTTCATCCACTGACCGTAATGATGTTCGCCACGGGGAATGATATTGCCGACATAGCCGCTCTTGACCGAGTTGTATCCATATTTCTCCATAAGACTGTAGGCCGCGTCCATATGACGCTCATAGTTGCGCACCGACGCCGAAGTCTCATGATGCATCATCAGACGCACACCCTTCGACCTCGCATAATCGTTGAGCATGTCGATATCAAAGTCGGGATAAGGTGTAACAAAATCAAAGACATAATCTTTAGAATGACCGAACCAGTCTTCCCAGCCTACGTTCCAGCCCTCGACAAGCACCTGGTCGAAACCGTGTTCGGCCGCAAAGTCGATATATTTCTTGACGTTGTCGTTATTGGCCGGATGCAGACCGTGAGGCTTGGTTTTGCTGTAGTCGAGGATATCAAGTTTAACCGAGGGCAGGTCGAAGGTATATGACCAGGGCTTGTCGCCGCCGATCATCTCCCACCATACACCGACATACTTGACAGGCTTGATCCACGAGGTATCATCGTAGGCACACGGCTCGTTGAGGTTGAGGATGAGGTTTGACGAGAGCATGTCGCGGGCGTCGTCGCTGACGATGACGGTGCGCCAGGGTGAATGGCACGGAGCCTGGAGATGGCCCTTGTTACCCTGGGCGTCGGGAGTCAGAAACGATGTGAAGACAAAGTTTTTGTCATCGAGATCAAGGTGCATGCACGAATAGTCGACGAGAGCGGCCTCATGTAGGTTGATATACAGCCCGTCGTCGGTCTTCATCTGCAAAGAGGTCTGCACGCCTGTCGGCGAGAACTGGGTCTGCGAGGCATTGCCGCATATGGCCGAATCCATCAGGCTGCGTATCTCGGAGAGACGGCTCTCGGTATAGTCATATTCCTGGGTGTCGAAGTCACCGGCTATCCACCAGGCGATGTGGTCGCCGGTCATGGCAAATTGGGTCTTCTCTTCCTTTATGATGAAATAAGTGAGCACTCCTTCCTGAGGGAACTCATAGCGAAAACCGACACCGTCGTCATAGACGCGGAAGCGTAGCTTCATCTTGCGGTAATGCTCGGGTTGGTCAAGGTTGAGCAGCAATTCGTTATAGTTATTGCGTATGCTGCTGTTCTCGCCCCATACAGGATGCCATGTCTCGTCAAAGCTCGACGTAGTGACATCGGTGAGGGTGAAACCGCCCATAAGGTCGGGACCGTCAGCCAGCTGAAGGCCGAGAGTCGACGGCTTAATCACGGCTTTGCCCTTATAATCGACGCTATAGACAGGTACACCGTCGACAACATCGGCATGGACTGTCACAATGCCCGAAGGCGAACTGAGGTCGGCTGCCGGCGCCTCGACAGAGGCGTAGCTCAAGCCTGCCGTGGCTATGGCCACTGCCGCAAAGGTTCTGTATTTCATATTTATTTAACTAAAAATCTTGATGTTACTTTGAAAGTCTTACTATTTTACATCCATGAGCGGGAACAGTAGCCTTAATGGACGATACACGTCCTTCATCGGCATGAAGCCACAGATCGCGCTGATTGTATTCGCCGCTTATGCCAAGACGGCTGAGAGCGAGGTCATAGGCACGCGGGCTGTCGTCGCGGTTGAAGAGACCGACGATATAATCGCCGTTTGACATCTGTCCGTACCACACTTCATTGTCCCGGTCATTGAGTTTGTCAGAAAGAGGTTTGCCGACAAAACGATCTGTATTCAGCTCGAGCAGCTCGGCATTGGTATAGAACTTGACATTGTCGCCGATGGTGTTATATTGGTCGGCCACGGTGACCGGGCCGCCGGCCATCAGCTGAAGCGATACGACAGTACGGCGTTCGTCGTCGCTGTCGAATTTGTTGAGGCGGATGAAGTCACCGTCGAGAATCACGTTTTCGCGACCGGAGATATGTGACCAGTAGGTAAAGCCGTCAAACATGTTCATGCAGTTGGGCCATGTCGTATATGACCGGCCTTTGTCCTGCGCCGAGCAATGCCACCAACCGCCGGCGCCCGTGTCGCAGACGATTCTGACCATGTTGCCGTATTTTGCCTCGACCTCGGCATCATTGTTGAGGTGAGGCATAACAAGCGATGTAAAGATACCGTATTTCTTGGCAGACTCGGCAATGTAGGCAAGAGCGCGGGCATAAGATTCGCGTCCGTAGCCACGGCCGACGACACCCATGTTGCGGTCTTTCCCGTCCTCATACCACGACAGGAAGTCCATACGTATATAGTCGATGCCCAGATCGGCATAGTGTTTGAAGAAGCCGTCGATATACTCGCGAGTGCCCGCATGATCGGCAACCGCCCAATGAAAATAGAGATCTTCGGCTCTCGGATTCACCACTTCGGTAGAACCATTGTAATAAAGCGAACCGAAGTTGTAGTTAGTGCCGTCGATAACGGTCTCGCGAGGACCGTGAATCCAAAGCGGATTGTCATATACACCGACTTTCAGACCCTTGGCCTTACATTTGGCGACAAGGTCTTTGAGCGCCATCGAACCATAGTGGGTCATATAGCCTGTGGCATCCTTGGCAAGCATGGGTATGAAGCCGTCGGTGCAGATCATGTCGTAGCCATAGGGCTTGAGGTCAGTGGCGACCCAATTGATGATCTTGTCCCACTCTTCGGCCGAGATATCCATATCTGACTCGGCTATTCCCTGACGCTCAAGTTCGTAACAGTATTCATAGACGCTCCAGTAAAGAGGAGCTTTGTATGTGTGTATGCCTTCGACCGTCGGAAGTTCCGGCAGCACGTATTTCGGCGGACGACGCATTTCGATATCGTCCTTGCATGCTCCAAGCATCACAGCGGCCGCGAGCATGGCGGATATTGTTGTCATCTTTTTCATCTTGATGTATATTTACAGGGCTTTCGCCTCTATGGTCCAGTTTTTGAGATTAAAGGTAATTTTGTAACGTCCGGCTTTGGCGACACGCCATTTGTAGTCGGGTCCCGTAGTGTATACAAACTCGGGCGATGCTACACCGTTCTCGTCGATGATGCATCCGTCGGAAGCCGGGCGCAGGAACGGGCACGAGAATGTGCCGTCGGGAGCGAGACATGCTTTCATCTCACCGGCCTTGAGTTCGCCTTCCCATGTAAAGACATATTTTTCGGTCGATGTAAAAGCGGTCGGGTCATCCATGCTCCAGCCGCCGGGAGTGGCGTCGCCGATCATATAGAGAGTGGCGCTTTCGAGAGGTTTTTTCTCGTTGTCGTCGCCGCTGCTGCTGCCGCCTCCGAGCCACTTGACGGTGATAGTCAGATGCTCGAGGTCGAATGTGATGTTATAGCGGCCGGCTTCGGTCACGCTCCATTGGTTATCGGGGTTGGTCGTATAGACGAAATCGGGCGAGGCGACACCTGCCGATGAAATTTCGACATTGGCCGACGCCGGGCGGATAAACGGGCACGAGAATGTGCCGTCAGGTTCAAGGCAGGCCTTCATATAACCCTTGACAAGGTCGCCTTCCCACGTGAAGATATACTTGTTGGCCGCATCGGGCGTAAGAGCAGTCGGGTTGTCCATGCTCCAGCCGCCGGGGGTGGCGTCGCCGATCATATAAAGTGTGGTGCTCTCGATGGGTGTCTTCGGATCGTCATCACCGCTGCCGTCACCGAGCCGGTCGACGGCAATAGTCCAGTTCTCGAGATCGAAAGTGATGCGGTAGCGACCGGCTTCGGTCACACGCCATTGATCATCAGGACCGACTGAATAGACGAAATCGGGTGAGGCAACGCCGGTCGATGATATTTCGACCTCCGGCGATGTCGGACGGATAAACGGACATGAGAATGTGCCGTCAGGCTCGAGACATGCTTTCATATTGCCCTCGACAAGCTCGCCTTCCCATGTGAAGATATACTTGTTGGTCGCGTCGGGCGTAAAGGCTGTCGGGCTGTCCATGCTCCAGCCGCCGGGGGTGGCGTCACCGACCATATAAAGAGTGGCGCTCTCGATGGGTGTCTTCTCGATGACATAGGGCTCTTTGAATTCAGCCTTGATCTTATAGTTTTCAAGGTCAAACGTCAGGTGATAGATGCCTGCCTCGGCTACATGCCACTTATTGTCGGGATTGGCGACAAAGATAAAGCTGTCGTTCTCGACGCCCGATTGATCGATTTTTACGCCGTCGGTTGCCGGACGCACGAAGCTGACGTCCCAGCTGCCTGTCGTCAGACATGCCTTGAAGTCGCCTACGGTAAGCTTGCCCTCATATTCGAAGATATAATCCGCCGTCTTTTCGAGAAGTGTCGGCGAGTCGATATTCCAGCTGTTTGGCGTTGCGTCGCCGACGATATAGAGCACATCGGTCGTGATAGGCTCGACCGGAGGCAGATCGGCAGCGCCGAGATAGCTGCTGCTCATGCGCCAGTTGCGCAGGTCGAAAGTCAGAAGATATTTTCCGGCCTCGGTCACACGCCATTTTTCGTCAGGATCGCCGGCATGCATCTGGAACTCGGCGTCGACGATTTCTTCGCGTCCTATCTCCTCGCCGTTGGCCATCGGGCGGATAAAGCCCGCGTCCCAGCTGCCTGTGGTAAGGCAGAGTTTAAGCTCGCCGGTGTTGAGACTGCCCTCCCATGAGAATACCAGTTCATCGTCGGCGGTAGCCTCAAAGGGGGTCGGCGTGTCGATACTCCAGCCGTTGGGAGTGGCATCGCCGACCATGTAGAGTGTTGTGGTCTTGATCGGCAGATTGCCTTCGATGATGATGAGATCCTTCTCATCTTCGCATGACGACATGGCGGCGATAAGGGCCATACCTGTCATGGCGTATGTTATATTTTTCAGTTTCATTGTCTTTCAGTGATATTGTGAAACATTACTTGCTGTAACCGGGATTTTGCACCAAAGCGGGATTGGCGTTGAGAATCGGCCGCATAATCGGGAAAATCTCGGTGTCGCGCGAGGCGTCGGGAGTCTTGTCCCACCATGTGCCGGTGCTGAATTTGTCGAAACGTATCAGGTCGATACGGCGGCGGCTCTCGGCGAAGAACTCGCGCCCCCACTCGGCAAGCATCTCTTTTTCGTCAAGCTGGGCCTTGCCTTCGGGCGAATAAAGCACCTGCTCGTAATTTTCGGCGGGATAGTTGCGGCGGCGCACACTGTTGAGCAGCTTGCCCGCATCACCTTTCTTGCCCGAACGGAGTTTACACTCGGCGAGCGAATAGATGATCTCGGGAAGACGTATCTCGGTGTAGTCGCTTTCCATCTGATGGGCGTCATCGTCGCTATAGAACGGATACTTGGCAAAATGCCATCCCGAATTGTGGTCGCCGTTCTTCAGAGTGCTGGTCTTGTTTGCCGGCCATTTGTCGGGGGCCATGCCCTGGAAGTTGCCGACGGCATCGCGGATATAGAGATCGTAAGGCTGTTCGGGCGCACGGACACGGGCTTTTTTGCCGTTCTCGTCGGTATATTCGAGATAACCGAAGAAAAACATGCCCTCGCGCTTGCTGTCGCCGAGATTGCGGTAAAGTTTCATACGCTCGTCACCGGGATACTTTCTGAAGTTCTGTATCGGCATACCCAGCTCGTATGTATAGAGATTGCCGCTGAGATCATATGACGGAGATGCGGCATATTTGGTATTATGGTCACCGCCCTTTGATTTGCGGTCATTAAGATAATAACGGACGCGGGCCGGAACAGTCCACCAGTATGTGTCGCCCTGATAATGCCAGAACGAATAACCCTGAGATGCGGGAAAGCCGAAAATAACCTCGTCACATGTCTCGTTATTCCAGTCAAAAGCTGCATCCCAGCGGTCGGCAACGGCATATGCGCCATAGTCGCCGTCAAGAATTGCCTGGGCATATGTCTCGCAGTCAGAATAGCGCTCCTCACCGATATAGACCTCGGCGTTGAGGTAAAGGCGCACAAGGAGAGCTGCCGCGCCGGCCTGTGTCCATTGGCCCTGGATGTTGGCTCCCGAGCCAAGTGTCGCTTTCTTCGTGAGAAGATGGAGACAATCCTTGAGTTCCTCCTCGATAAAATCAAATATCACCTTAGGCTCGACCTGGCTCTGGGTGTTTAGCGACACATCGCTGTAACTTACGGCAAAAGGTATATGACGGAAGGCGTCGAGCAGACGGATGTAGAACCACGCACGGAGCACACGGCACTGAGCGGCGATATTGTCAAACTCGGGCTGTGTGAAGCCGAAGCGTGACGGATCGAGCTTGGCGAGATCCTCGATGACATAGTTGCATTGCATGATGCCCTGGAAACAGCCGTTCCACTCGGTCTGTGCGTCGCCGCCATCCTCGACATTCCATTCGTGGTAGTGCAGTCTGCGCCATTTGCCGCCGTCATCCCACCAGCCGTCGCGCGTAGGGGTGATAAGCTGGTCGGCCGGCAGCTCGTTGAGCACATGACGGCTGCATATGCTCCAGAACGCATGTTCGAAAGGCCGGAATGCCGCACGGATCACATCACTTTTGGTATTATAATAATTTTTTGTGCCGACCTGATCATAGAGTGTCTCGTCGAGATCGGTGCAGCCGGTGAGCGCGACAACGCCCAATGCCACAGATGCTATATATTTAATCAATTTCATTTTAGTCGGTTTTTGACGGTTATCAGAAATCAAGTTGCAGACCTACGATAAACTGGCGTGTTGACGGATAGTAAGAGCGTGAGCCCTGTGCACCCGGTGTCAGACCGTTGACCTGATATGTTGACGGATCTACACCCGAGAACTTGGTCAGTGTGAAGACATTCTTGACCGTGCCGTAAACTCTGAGGCGATCGAGGAATCTGCATTTGGGCGTCGGCAGCGTATAGCCGAACGTAACCATGTCGAGTTTGAAATAATCGCCGCGTTCGAGGAAGTAGTCGCTCACGACGGGATTGGCGTCAGGATTGATATCGAAATTCTTGCCATATGCTTTCTTGAGCACATTGCCCGAGAAATTGCGCGTGCCGTAGTAGAAATCGTGGATATTGAAGATATCGAAACCGAAAGCTCCGCGGAAGAAGAGAGCCAGATCGAAGTTCTTGTATCTGAAATTGTGGCCCGTCGACATAGTGAATTTAGGCATACCGTTGCCAACGACCTGACGGTCGGCGTCAGAGGCCTGCGAAGCATATATTATGTCGCCGTCTTTGTCATAGACAAGCCAGTCGCCGCCGGTGGTTATGCCGGCATATTTCCACATATAGAAGTTACCCAGCGATTTTCCTTTCTCGATACGCTGAAGGTTGTAGTAAGGATAAGGATCGCTTGTGCCGCAGACGTTATAGAAGTCCTGGCCTATATATTGCGAGTTGCTGAAGTCGACAAATTTGTTGCTCATGACCGTGCCGACCACATTGAGACTGTAAGAGAAGTCTTTTGTATTGACGGCGTTGAAATTGAGGTCAAACTCAAAGCCGGTGTTCTTCATCGTTCCAACGTTGACGAAAGTCTCGTCAAACAGATACGGCGGAACCGATACCTTGTAGTCGCCCAGAAGGTCCTGCTGGCGACGGCTGAAGTAGTTCAACGAGCCGTATAAGCGATTGCTGAAGAGCGAGAAGTCGAGGCCGACGTTCCAGTTCTTGCCTTTTTCCCATCTCAGATCGGGGTTGACATTTTTCGACGGGCCCCAGACCTGGAAGTATTTGCCGTTGTAGAAGTAGTAGCCGAAGCCGGTCATTGTATTCAGCGATATATAGCTGCCGAAGTCCTGATTGCCGGTGACACCGTAGTCGGCGCGTATCTTAAGATCGTTGATCCAGTCGATATCTTTCATAAATTCTTCCTGCGATATACGCCAGCCGGCCGAGACAGCGGGGAAATCGCCCCACTTGTGGTTCTGGCCGAACTTCGACGAACCTTCGTGGCGCAACGAAGCCGTGAAAAGATATTTGCCCTGATAGTCATAGCTTACGCGGCCGAAGAACGAGATAAGTTTGGCATCGTTCCTGTAACTGCCCATCAGCACCTCGCCTTCCTCCTTGGCAAGCTCGCCCGAGCCGAGATTGTCCGGACCGAGACCGTCGTTGGGGAAGTCTTTGTTAGAGGCGTCGAAGCCCGAATAATGCGAATACTGGTAAGAATAACCGACCATGGCCTTGATATTATGGCGTTCGGCGATACGCGCGCTGTAGTTGGTGAGCCACTCCATGACATACTGGCGTTCAGAACTGTAAGAGCGGCTTGCCTCGCCGTCATAACCGTTGTTAATGGCAATAGTGCTTGTCGACGGGCGGAACCACGAGTTGTCGTTGCTATACTGATGGTCGGCAAACATTATCTGCGTCGTCAGAGTATGGTCGCTTACACCGTCTTTTGCCAGAAGGGGCAGCAGATTTAGTTTGAGCGTACCGTCCCAGTCGAGAAGTTTGGTATCGGCATGGTTTTTCTCAAGTTTCTGAAGCTCGACGGGGTTGCTGCCGACAACCTGTCCCTGGAAGTTGTAATATTTGTTAGGGTCGTCGGGGTCCATGATAGGCGTCGTCGGGTTGGCCTCGATGGCGTTACAGAAGACACCCCAGTCGGCGTTGTCGCGATAGATGATACGTGGAGCGACATTGAGATTTATGGTAAAAAGACCGCCTTTTGTCGTGTGCATCACCGATGCGCGTGCGCCATACTCTTCACGGTTCGATCTAAGGTCGATACCGTTGGCGTCGCGGTAATCGGCACTGACACGGTAGTTGCTGCGCTCGTTGCCGCCGCTGACGGTCAGAGTGTGCTGCATCGTGAAGCCGGTGCGTGTAACTGCGTCGAGCCAGTCGGCATTTCCGCCGAGATCGACACCGCGGTCACCCCAGCCGAGGCGTACCTCGCGATAGTCTTTGGCGCTCATCATATCAAGTTCGCGCTTGGCTTTATCCCAAGCCAGCGTAGCTGAATATGATGTATGGGTCGCGCCGTCCTTACTGCCTTTCTTGGTCGTGACGAGTATGACGCCGTTAGAGCCGCGTGTGCCGTAGATAGCCGATGCCGCGCCGTCCTTGAGGATGTCAAACGATGCGATGTCGTTGGGGTTGATATTGGTGAGATTGCCACCGGGAACACCGTCGACAACGATCAGCGGGCCAAGACCTGCCGAACGCGACGAGACACCGCGTATCTGTATACTGGCCTGATTGTTGGGATCACCGGCGCCCGTGTTTGTGATGGAAACACCGGGAACTTTGCCCTGTATCATCATCGAGGGATCGAGCGAGCTCACCGACAGGAAGTCTTTCTCGCTGATATGCGAGATTGCCGACGTCAGCTCTTTTTTGTCCATCGTGCCGTAACCGATAACAACGACCTCGCTCAGAATCTCTGAGTTTTCTTTCATCTCTACATTGATTACTGTCCGACCGTTGACGGGCACTTCGACCGTCTCATATCCGACGTAAGTGAATTTGAGTTTTCCCTTGCTGTCGGCCTTGAGGCTGTACTTACCCTCGACGTCGGTCGCATCGCCGGTCTTGGTACCGGCAACTGTCACACTGACGCCGATGAGAGGATCACCTGTCACATCAGTGACTGTACCCGTGATGTTGATCTGCTGTGCCGACATCAGTCCGATGCCCGACACAAACATCAGCATCGCGAACAATGTCTGAAGCTTACTGTTACTCTTTGCCATTTGTTTTGTGATTGTGATAATAGATTTTGGTTTCTGACACAAAATTATAGATAGAGAAGCGGCATGTCAACCCGACACATTTAAAATGTAGTGGTTTTAAAAAACAGTTCCTTTGATTATAAGCGGTTTAGTCATTTCAACACGGCCGTTTTTGGTAGCGGTTTCAAAGCCGTTTTCAACCGGTTTAAGGTGTCGGCAACACTGTGTCTAATGATTTTTTGTCCTTGCCCCGCCGATTTCATGCGCCATCGTTACGGCTGTCGTCATCCTTCCCTATCTTCATTATTTCCGCCTCAAGCCGGTTTCGATCGCCCTTGGCCTTGTTCCTGACTTTGGTTCGGTAATTGTATATCGTGGTTAATGAATATCTGAGAAATTTGGCGATTCTGTCACTGTCTGATATACCAAGCCTGATGAAGGCAAATATGCGCAACTCGGTTGTGAGAGACCCTTCTTTCTTAGGCACTATCGCCTCTTCGGGCAACAATAGACTGTTGAGATCGCTGACAAACGACGGATAAATACTCAGGAACGTGCGGTCAAACTGTTCGTAGAAAAGTCGCAGCTCGTCGTCGACGAAAGCCGTCGACTTGACCAACTTCTTAAGATCGTCAGACTTGCCTGAGTTGACAAGCTTGCCCACTGTCTTGCGATAACCGTCGAGTTTGTCGATATAGACAAGACACTGGTCCATATAGCGACCGATATAGACCTCTTTAAGCTCGGAGATCTCGGCGATGGCATTGTTGGCCTCGCTCAGTTTGGCGTTTGACGCTTTAAGCTGTTCGGTTAGACGGTTAAGTTGTCTATAGGCTTCTTCGACCTGTCGACGCGCCCTGGCCACGCGAAACATCTGTTTGCGCATATAAAACAGCACGGCAAGCAACACCAGCGACAACACCGTAATAATAACTATTGCCCATTCGAGAGTACGCTTCTGTCCGCGTACAGTTTCGACATAGATGCCGTTGATCATCGGATAACTGTTGCTCAATTCGATGATGCGCTGGCGGGCGTTGCATTTCGAAGCGTCGTCGACCGCAATGGTCATGAATCTGTAAGCTCGGTCGAGATCACCCTCTTCATAAAGAAGCAGCGCGAGCTGCCTAAGAGAGATATATTCGCGCACCGACGACTTGATGTCTGCGATCGACGATATCAGCAGCTGTTCTTTCTGCCGCTTCTTGTCTCCGAGTTTGCCATATGACTCAGACAAAGTCCAGGCACAGATAGCACGATCGTGCTCGCTGAGCTCATTGTCGGCCATAAATCGTTTCAGCTCATTGATTGCATCGGCGGGATTCCCGCTGACATTCAGACCGTCGGCCTTGGTGATGACATGGGCAAGAGTCCCCGGCGCATTGACCGACATGATCGAGTCTCGATACATATCCGTCAGACGGGCATATCTGTCTTTTTCCCGACCGAAAGCGGCATAGTCGGCCAAAAGACCGTAGACCGTGCGCTTTATGTGATAATAAAACGGATGCAGATAGTCCGGCAATGTCTCGATTTTTATCGTATCGATGATTCCGAGCGTCTCGTGATACATACCTGTGGCGCTCAATATGTTGGCCCTATTCATCAACGCATTTACAATCAGTGCCGGATCACCGGTGCGCCTGGCGGTCTCTTCCTGTCGCAGACTGATATTATAGGCCGAATCGGCATTAAACGAATGGAATTCGCCGTAAAGCCGTATCAGAATGTCGAAGCGCTGACGGTCGTCCGCGGCATCATCCAGGCTCCGGCGCAACGAGTCGAGACGATTTTTTTTCTCGTCGAGATACACCTGGCGATTGGCTATGACATAATCCAACTGATCCATAAGCGAATCAATTGTTGTGCGTCCCGAAACACTCAGTATAGAGACACACAATAGCCACAGGACGAATATTTGGTTTTTACACGGTATAGTCATTTGTTGGCAAAAATAGCGAAAATTTCCACAATCCGTATAATCTGAAATATTAAAATATCAACATCTGTTAACTTAAATGTGCTATAAGAGCCTATTTCACAACACTTGTTAACGCCGCCCGCGGCCCGTCGCCCACCCTTTCTTGCAAAATAGCGCAGTCTAACAATAAATCTCAGACTTCAATCAGCTGTGACAGAGAGTATATATCCTCGTTTCTTGACTGAGGTGATGATGATCGACGGGTCGGCGATAAGGCGGCGCAAGTAGGTGATCTGAACATTAAGGGCAAGCGAGTTGGCATAACTCGCGTCGCCCCATATACGGTCGAGTATGGTGTCGCGTTCGACAATGACACCGAGATTTTCGGCGAGCATAAGCAATATCTCGGTCTGTCGCACCGACAGCGAGTGAGTCTCGCCCCGATAAGTCAGCGACGACAGATTGGGCCGGAATAGCGTCTCGCCAAGCCGGTATTCCTCGTCTCGGCCGGCGGTCATACTCGCGAAACGCTCGCTGATGCGGGCTATCAGTTCCTCGGGATAAAACGGTTTCGGTATATAGTCGTTGCCTTTGAGCGAGAAACCGTGCAGACGGTCTACCTTGTCCGTGCGGTCGGTGAGAAAGAATATTATCACACGTTTGTCATTGCGGCGTATGATGCGGGCCGTCTCGAAGCCGTCGAGCTCGGGCATATTGATGTCGAGAAGTATCAGATCGGGATGTGTCTCGCGGTACAGTTCGAGACCTACGCGACCGTTGTTGGCATATGTCACTTCATAGCCTTCGGCCTCGATAAAGCGTTTGAGCAGCATCGAATTTCTGACATCGTCGTCGACAAGGAGTATTCTGACCGGTTGGTTCTTCATCGCGGCAGTGTTATAGTGAAACTTGTGCCGATGCCTTCGCGGCTCTCGACCCTGACGGCGCCGCCATGGGCCTCGACGAGCAGCCTTACATATGTCAGGCCAAGCCCCATGCCGGGCCTGTCTGACGCCGAGGCTTTGCCGCGGTAGAAGCGTTTGAATATATGGGGCATATCGCTCGACGGGATGCCGCAACCGTTGTCGGCGACAGTGACGGCGACATAGTGTTCGCCGGACTCCGACGAGGCTCTGACCTCGATGCCGTCTCCGGCATATTTGACGGCGTTCTCAAGAAGATTGCTCAAAATGTTTGACAGATGAGAGCGGTCGGCAGCAACGCTTACCGCCGCGTCTATGTCATTGACAAAGGCAATTGTCATGGCAGGCGGCACGGCGATATCCGAGCATACGTCGTCAAAAAGACCGTGAAGATTGACATCGGTGATATTTAGCGGTATCTGCTCAACATTATTGAATGTTATGTCGCGCAGCTTCGAGAAATAGGCCGACAGATTGTCGAGAGCTCCGCGTGTCGCGGCAACAAGCTCGCGCTTTATCTCGGGCGACGACATCATGGTCTCGTTCTCGATGCCCGAGACACACATCTTGAGCGTCGATATCGGTCGTTTGAGCTCATGGATCATCGTAGTTATAAAACCGTTACGCATACGGTCGAGTCGGTTAAGCCTCAGTATGGTGGAGAATTGCAGCACAAGACAAACAATCAGCAGCGTCGAGACGACTATCGAGATGACCAAAGACCGCCACATGCCCGGCAGTATGTCAAACGGATTGATCGGACAGACGATCGTGACCGTCCGGCCCTCTAACTGCGAGTATGGAATCGTCACCGTCAGTTCGGGTGCCAAGACCGACTTATGGTTTTCAACCACGGCGTTCCAGACCGCGCTGTCGGCGCGGTCTATATTGATATGGGTCCTTATACCGGCCTTGCTCAGAACCGAGTCGATGCCTTCGGCCGTAAACCGACATTGGCGCTCGGTATGGACGTTATTGGTCGCTACCCACGCCTCTTTTTCGTCTTTGGCACCCGAAGCGTCAAAAACGACGGAATCGGCCGGTTCTTTCATCTGTAACTGCGCCAGTTCTATGGCACGGCTTTTTTGTTCGTCAGAGAGCGGCGTCCCTGATTCGAGGCCCAATAGTTCGTGGGCCGAAAACAGATAAGTATAAATCTTGGCTGTGCGCGTCGTCTTGACCGTGTCGCCGTATTCATGGCGCAATGACATGGTCGGGAACGACAATATATTGTCATTGCCTTTATTTTTAAGCGAATCAGGCCGGATGTCAGATGCTTTTTCACGTATTGCGTTATAGTCGGCCACACACTCCGCAACCCGTCTGCTCAAATCGCGTTCGTAGTCGCCGAGCGAATATTCATAGCGCCCGTAGAGCCACCACGACTGCATCGCGAGAAAGGCGATGATGGCGATTATTGTGATGGTATATAATGTCTTGATCTGTTTTTCCATATTTTTTTGCAAATTTACAAAACCTTCGCATCGGCGCCTTTTGTGAGCCCGATTATTTATCTCACAATAATAATTTAGTAATAATCGCCTAATGTTTCAGTAATGATTATTTTCGTCCTGACGGGCTTGTAGTGGATAATTTTGCGTCGTAAAACCAAAACGACAACAGATTATGAAACAAATCACATCATTCCTGATCATCGCTCTGTCTGCGACGGCATTGGTCTCGGGCAAAACGGTCAATCGCAAGTTAAACATCTTCCGGAGCACTGTACCCGAGTCTGAGGTCATCGCCACAGAGACAATGGAGTTTGTATATGACTACAGCTACTGCGTCGACACCACATCGACCTTGGCCGACAATTATTCATCAGACCGCATGCTCCTGCAGATCGCACCCGGCGGCCTGTCGAAGTTTGCGAGCTACAAGAACCTGACGGTCGACTCGCTGCTTATGCACTCGAGCACCGAACAGATTGCCGAGGCTGCCGCCGACGGACGCCTCTCTAACGGCGAATTCATGACAATCTATAAAAACTATCCGGCCGGACGCCTGACACACACCGAGAAGATATGTATGGACTGGTTACGCTACGACGAAGAACTCCCGTCGTTCGACTGGGAGCTGACCGACAGCACCGCCACCGTACTCGGCTACGAGTGTCAGGCCGCCCGCTGCCGCTTCAGAGGCCGCGAATGGACGGCTTTCTATTGTGAAGACATCCCCGTCGCCGAAGGTCCCTGGAAACTCGGCGGCCTCCCCGGCCTGATAATGAAGGCCTCTGACGCCGACGGTCACTACCGCTTTGAGTGCATCGGCATCAAGTCGCACGCCGACCGCCCCGTCACCATCTATAAGGTGCCTTTCAACGTCACAGGCCGGAAAGATTACTATGACACCAAAAACCGCTATGACGTCAATCCCTATGCCTATTTCGAGGCAACCACCGGAGGAAGCATAACGGTCTCCGACGAGGCGGGCAATCCCATTGCCGACGCTTTTGAGCCTGCCGTGCTGCCGTTTGACTACATAGAGCGCGATTGGAAAAAATGAAAACCCGCTTTTTCATACTTGTCATGCTGCTCGGTCTGTCGCCTGTCATGGCGGCGGAAACGGGCGGCATATGCGGCACGATCGTCGACGCAGACAACGGCGAACCTGTCGCCGGCGCTGTCATCAAAGCCGGCAGTATTTTTACGTCAAGCGATGTCGGCGGACGCTTCTCGCTCTCTGTCAAAGCCGCGACAGATTCGGTCACATTCCGCTGCATGGGCTACGAGACCGTCACGCTACCCCGTTCTGCCGATTTCTCGCAAGTCAGTCTGCGGCCCGTGGCGACGCAACTGCGCGACGTAATCGTCGAGGCCCCCGACATATACGCGCGCGGCGACACCCTCGTCTTCAACGTCGACCGCTTCGCCAAACCCGAAGACAATGCCATCATCGATGTCATCAGACGCCTGCCGGGAATCTCGGTCGATGACGACGGCACAATAAAGTATCAGGGCAAGCCGATCAACAAGTTTTATCTCGACGGCAATGATTTTCTCGGCGGACGGTATGGCCTTGCGACCGACAACCTGTCGCATAAAGACGTGGCGTCGGTTGAGGTGATGGAAAACCATCAGCCCGTCAAGGCTCTCGAGGGCATAGAGTTTCCCGAGGAGGCAGGCATCAACCTCAAACTCAAGGAAGACGCCCGCAGCCGTTGGGTCGGTGTCGTCCAAGGAGGCACAGGATGCACCCCGCTGCTGTATGACGCCTCGGTCTTCGCCATGAGAGTGGCGCGCAAAGTGCAGAACATGCTGACTCTTAAAGTCGACAACGCAGGTTGGAATCCTGCTACACAAATCACCGAGCACGATTTCCACGATATGTTTGCCGACGGTTACGCGTCGCTTTGGCCGGGATATATCGCCGCCGACAAGGTAAACACACCCTTGGCCGAAAAGCGTACCCGCGACAACCTGTCGTGGCTCGCCAACGCCATAACGGCGTGGAAAGCCGGCGATATGTCGATGCGACTTAATCTCAACTATATGGGTGACCGGCTTGACTATAAATCGGGACTTACGACAGATTATCCGGCTTCATCGATACCGCCTTTTATAGAGGACAACGCCCTCGGCACACGCACACACGACATATCGGCGCAGCTCAACGCCGAAATCAACCGCCGCGGCTATTATCTCAAAGACAGGCTGACCGTCAATGCCGTCGACGACCGTTCGCGCTCACGCATAAGCGGCTCGCATGATGTCGGACAATATATCGGGCGTCGACATCTTTCGGCCACAAACGACCTCAAGCTCATCAAACGCACAGACCGCAAAGTCTTCACACTCTCCTCTCGCAACACTATCGACCGTGACATCGACCGGCTCGATGTCGACGGCAGCGGCCCTGTAACGCAAAAAATCTCCGTGACCGAACTGAGGAGTACGACCGAGACTCAGATCGGCCGCATCACCCGCTTCTGGCGCTTCTATCTCGAAGGCGGCCTCGACGTCGACCTGCGCCATTTCAACTCATCTCTGAACGGCATTGGCGTCTATGACAACCATGGCATCTATAATTCGTCCCTGACTGATTTATATGCCCGCCCTCGCATCGACTTCGAACGCAACAGACTGCGGCTGTCGCTGCGCGTGCCCCTCAAATGGCGCCATCACAAGCTCGGCAGCCGACACGATTACCTCGAAGTCTCACCGCGATTAAGCATCCGACGACAGCTCACGGCCAAGTCAGAACTGTCGGCATCACTGTCATACCGGCTCGGCGCTCCGCAAGCCATGACGGCATTGGAGACACCGGTCCTCAGCGACTACCGCAACATATTCATCGCCCGCGACCTCGGCGGCTACAGCCGGAATGCCGGCATCGCAGCCGAGTATCGTTACCGCAACCCTCTGAAAGCGCTATTCGCCAATATTTCGGCCTCATACAATCATATGTCGTCGGCAATAATGAACCGTCAACTCTTTGTCGGCGACTACATCATCACCACCTTTGCCGACAAGACCAATGGCTCGGATCTGTGGCAAGTGAGTGGCGGAGTAAGCAAAGGACTGGGCCACAGCCGCTTTGTCGTCGGGTGTGAGGTAAACGCCTCGCGTTCGACAGCATCATCAATGCGCAACGACACAACCGTGCCTTACACGATGACATCATTGACGGCAAAACCTTATTTCAAAGGAAGCGTCTTCAAATGGCTGTCGGTCAATTATGAAGCGACCTACGGCATCTCACATTTCACAGTATCCCAATCTGTCGGCACAAGCCGGTCACTCGTCGAGCGGCTTGCCGCGACGTTCATGCCCGATGACCGGCTGCTGCTGACCGCCGCGGCCGAACACTATCTAACCCGTTTCCCCGAAGGCAATGTCAGCAACCTCATACTGCTTGATCTTTCGGCAGCATGGCAGATAAGGCCAAAACTGCGCCTGTCGCTCAAGGCCGACAACATCCTCGACCGCCGGAATTATAACTATGTCACCTACGGAACACTCTCGCGCAGCGAACATCACTTCAACCTGCGCCCGCGCACCCTTATCGCCACAATCCAATGGCGTTTCTAACACCATGACCCTATAATCCGACTAATTAGTCTTATTAGACCAAAATCAACGAGTGGAATCAAGCGACATGGAGCGAGGCGCCATGGGGCGACGCTCTCCCGAGCGTCGTCATGAACCCACGGCGCATGGAGCAAGAGTTTTAACCCTTGCATCAACCTCTAACACATTGATTCCCGTCAACTAAAGTCATCGCTCCACGCCAAAAATTGTGCAGGCGACATGGAGCGATGGCCTCCCGGCCATCGGCTAAGCTCCCTAACTTTCACCAATTTAGCTACGACCGGGAGGTCGTAGCTCCACACCCCTTC
>CAJTKG010000013.1 GCA_910576935.1 uncultured Muribaculaceae bacterium | reverse complement strand
GCGGGGCGATGACGGCGGCTTCGGCGCGGGTGAGGTTGCGGCCGAGGTAGCGGCGGAAGTGGTATGTGTAGACGGCGTTTTTCATCTCCGATGCAAAGATAAGGCCAGGTTGGGGCGGGTTTATCGCTAAAATTGCATGTGGATGCAATTTTAGTGATAAATGCAAAATTCACAATGCAAAATTCACAATTTTTGGTGTAAAAATTGGTCTAATTAGGCAAATTAGTCAACTTATAGTCAAATCATTAGTAGTTGATGCAAGGGTTAAAAACCCTTGCTCCATAGAGCCTTTGAAACCTTTGTTCCATACGACGGCCGGGAGGCCGTCGTTCCATATCGTCTGATTCACGTCGATATTTTGGGTCTAATTGGACTAATTGGTCAAATTAGTTGACAGGGAATCAATGCATTAGTGGTTGGAGCAAGGGTTAAAACCCTTGCTCCATGCGCCGTGGGTTCATGACGACGCTCAGGAGAGCGTCGCCCCATGTCGCCTCGCTCTATGTTGCTTGATTCTCGTCGGAGGGGGTCAGTTTCCGGGAGTCCAGCCGCCGCCGAGGACTTTGTAGAGGTTGACGATGGCGAGGTAACGGTCACGGACGGCGTTGGTGACGCCGATGCGGGCGTCGAAATAACGACGCTGGGCGTCAAGGACGTCGATGTAGTTGAGTGTGCCTCCCTGATATTGGACGGTGGCGAGCTTGACGTATTTCAGAGCGGCATCGCGCAGCACGCCTTTGAGTTCGGCGGCTTCACGTGTTTTGTTGAAAGCGACAACTGCATCGTTGACTTCTTTGAAGGCTTTAAGGACTGTCTGCTCGTAAGCCAGACGGGCCTGCTCACATGCAGCCACTGATGCCTGCCAACGACGTTTACGGCGTCCGAAATCAAAAATCGTACCACCTATATTCCCCATCACATAAGAGAATGGAGACTGAAAGAGGTGAGGAACGTCGTCATTCTCCCATCCGCCTGTCAGACCGATACGTAACGATGGGAAACGGTCAGACCAGGCGATGCCGACTTTTGCGGCTGCGGCTTTCAGCCGTTGTGCGGCAGCGCGTATGTCGGGACGGCGCTGCAAGAGCGTTGCCGGCAATCCGACGGGAAGATTCTCGGGCATCGTGCGGTCGAGCATGAGTGTACCACGATCGAAAACCGCTTCGGGGAAACGACCGGTAAGAAGGTTTATGGCGGTACGAGCCGCCTCGATGCGGCTCTCGAGCGCAGGCACGAGGGATGCTGTCGAGGCATACTCGACGAGTGCCTGCTGATAGACGGTTTCTGATGTGAGACCACCTTCATATCGCAGTTTGGCCATGGCTACCGATTCTTTGCGTGTCTCGAGAGTGTGACGCACTACCGTAAGTTCGGTGTCGAGAGCTATAAAATTGAAATATGCGGTGGCTACTTCAGAGACGAGAGTCATCTCCATGGCCCGACAATCTTCGACCGAAGCGGCATACTCGGCGCCGGCCTGACGTTTGGCAGCCGACAGTCCTCCCCAAAGATCTATCTCCCAATTGAGTGAAGCCTTGACATCATATTCGGGATCTTTCTTGAAAGCCTCGCCGTGGTAATCGTTGGTCTCATATGAGCCACCGACAACACCTGTGACGGTCGGCAGCATGTTGAGCTTCTGAACGCCATAGAGGTGTCTCAGCTCTTCAACCCGGGATGCTGCCGAAAGCATGTCGCGGTTGTTCTCAAGGGTGAGACGTATCAGCTTGCAAAGGGCCGAGTCTGTATAAAAGGCATACCATTGACGGTCGGCTATGGTCAGAGAGTCATCAGCACCGGGAGCAAGACGTTTGGGGATGACGAGCTGTGACTTCTCGACATCCCGGGTGACAGAGCACGAGACTGTCATCACGGCCGCACCGGCAACGATGGCGGCGACGATAAACGTTTTATGATTCAAGAGATTTTTCATCTTTTTTCTTAGCTTTTATTCTGGCTTTTGCTTTAAAAACAGCGTCGAAGAAGAATGGCACGAACACGATGCCAGCGGTCACGGCAACAAGCATGCCGAAGAAGACTCCGGTACCTATGTCGCGGCTTGCAGCCGAGCCGGGCCCGGATGCAAAGACCATAGGCAACAGGCCGAGCATGAATGCCAATGATGTCATAACGATAGGTCTGAAGCGCAGGCCGGCGGCCTCGATGGCGGCGTTGCGCGGTGTCAGTCCGCGCTCGACTCCCTCTTTGGCAAACTCGACGATAAGAATGGCATTCTTTGCCACAAGGCCGACGAGCATCACAAGGCCAATCTGGAAGTATATGTTGTTTTCAAGGCCACATATGAATATGCCGAGATAGGCACCGACGCCGGCTATAGGCAATGACAGTATCACCGCCAGAGGCACGGCCCAGCTCTCGTAGAGTGCGGCCAGGAATAGAAAGACAAATATAAATGCGAGACCGAGAACGAGGCCGGTATTGCCCGACTCGTGTTTCTGCTGATATGAGAGACCACTCCACTCGACACCGATGTTCTCAGGCAGATGTGACGCAGCTATACGACTCAGAGCGTCCATAGCCTGACCGGTGCTGTAACCCTGCGCGGCTTCGCCGGAGATTGTTGCGCTGTTGAACATATTGAAGCGCTTGATCGTGCCCGGTCCGGTGGTATAATGTGTCGTGCCGAGTGATGTCACCGGTATCATGGCCCCGCCTGCGCCACGGACAAAGAAGAGATTGAGATCGTCTCGTGTGCCGCGATATGGCGATTCGGCCTGAATATAGACACGATAGATGCGGTTGAACATATTGAAGTCATTGACGTATATCGAGCCTGTGAATGCTTTCATCGTCGAGAAGATGTCGCTCAAAGGCACACCCTGCATCTGAGCCTTGTCTCGGTCCACATCGTAGTAAAGCTGAGGTATATCGGCCTGCATCGACGATGACAGATCGCTGAACTCGGGACATCGCGCGGCATATGATCTGAGGGTGTCGACGGCTGCCTGCAGATCTGCGTAGCTCGCGTCGCCGCGGGCCTCAAGCACCATCTCGAAACCGCCTGACGTGCCGAGGCCGGGAATAATGGGGGGTGTGAAGATGTAGACGTTGCTCTCGGGATAGCGTGACAGCTCTGTGCGTATACGTTCGCGCACCTCAGCTATGTCAGACGACGTGCGTTGTGCGAGAGGTTTCAGTATCACTGTCAGATTGCTGTGGGCCTGGTTGGTGCCGACACGCGGCGACGAGCCTGTGACATTAAGCACATGATCGACGTCGGGATCTGACATCAGATAAGCCATGGCGCGTTCGGTCACCTCACGCGTACGCGCTATCGTGGCTCCTTCGGGCAATTCGATCTCGACCGTGAAATATCCCTGATCTTCAGGAGACATAAAACTCTGTGGGGTAAAACGGTTCATCAGCCAAATGAAAACGAGGGCCATGCCGAAAGCGACATACATGCGTTTAGAGTGACCGAAAGCCGAAAGTATACGGCCGCAATAGAACCGGTTGCCTTTGGCAAGCCATAAGTTTATCAGTCTGAAGATTTTTGCCTTCTTATGACCGCTGTCGGGCCTGAGAAGCATGGAGCACATCACCGGCGAAAGCGTCAGCGCCACGACCGTAGAGATGATAACCGACACAGCAATGGTGATGGTAAACTGTCGGTAAAGCTGACCGGTGATGCCCGGCAGGAAACTCACGGGGACGAAAACGGCGCAAAGGACCAGCGACATGGCAATCAGGGCGCTGCCGAGGTTTTCCATAGCCCGGCGTGTGGCTTCTTTGGGGCCGACACGATCGTGATGCATTATACGGTCGACATTCTCGACCACAACGATGGCATCGTCGACGACAATGCCTATCGCCAGAATAAGGCCAAGTAGGGTCAGCATGTTTAGTGAAAAACCGAAAACGAGCATCACCCCGAAGGTGCCGATAAGAGAGATCGGCACGGCAATGATGGGTATGAGTGTGGCACGCCAGTTCTGCAACGACAGAAAGACGACAAGAATCACCAGGACGAGAGCTTCGAAGAATGTGCGATAGACATGATGTATCGACTCCGATATATAAGTGGTCATATCGAACGGTATCTGATAGCTTATGCCGTCGGGGAAGGTCTTGCTTATCTCCTCCATCTGTTTTTTGACGGCATCGGCGACTTCCATGGCGTTGGCACCGGGGAGCATCGTGATGTTGATGACAGCGGCATTGCCTCCGTTTATACCGCTCTCGGTCGAATATGACGATGCCTCGAGTGACACACGGGCCACGTCCTTCATTCTTATTAGCGAACCGTCGTTGTTGGCGCGGATAACAATGTCTTCAAACTCGCTGACCGACGACAGACGCCCGCGTGCGACAATAGGCACTGTAAGGTCGACGTCGTTGATAGGCGCCTGACCGAGCACACCGGCCGCAGACTCACGGTTCTGGTCTTTAAGAGCGTTCTGCAGGTCTTTGACGGTCAGACCGAGGTCGGCCAGCTTGGCCGGATCGACCCACAGCTGCATGGCATAGTAACGGCTGCCGACATTTGAGACACTGCCGACACCGGGGACACGTCTGATAAGGTCGACGACATTTAGCGTCGCATAGTTGCTAAGATATATCTCGTCATACTTTGGATCATCTGAGAGAACCGTTATTGTCATCAGGCGGTTGGCTGTCTCTTTCTCGACGGTTATGCCGTTCTGGACAACTTCGACCGGAAGTCGGCTTTCAGCCTTCTTGACACGGTTCTGGATGTCGACGGCGGCAAGCTCGGGATCGGTGTCGATGTCAAATGTGACAAGCGCCGTGAAACCGCCGGCGTTAGAGCTGGTCGAATTCATATAGATCATGCCGGGAGTGCCGTTGAGTTCCTGTTCTATGGGGGTAGCGACGGCCTGGGTCACCGTCAGGGCGTCGGCTCCGGGATATGACGCGGCCACACGCACGACCGGCGGCACGATGCGCGGATACTGGTCGATAGGCAGCAGGGCTAGACCTATCGCACCGACGATGACGATGACGATAGATATTACTATCGAGAATACCGGATGATCAAGGAAAAAATTACGCTTCATCGGTCTGTGGCGGTTGAGTCATTGGTTTCTTTTCTTTCTATCATCGCTATCGGCTCCGGGTCGACTTTCATGCCGTGCTTGAGTTTGTGATAGCCTTCGACTACGATATTCTCACCGCCGGCAAGGCCACGCTCGACAATGATATTGTTGCCGGTCTCGGGACCGGTCTCTATAAATCGTTTCTCGACAATACTGTCGGGCCTGACAACAAATATATATGCTCCGCCTTTCTCAATGACGACCGATTTCGACGGGACAGTCACGGCGTCGTGACGGACATCGAGGAGCACTTTGACTTTTGTGAACTCACCCGGCAACAGCACGCGCTCGGGATTGGGCATTTCGGCACGCACCGAAAATGTACCCGTCTTAGGATCGACCTGCGGGTCGGCGAAATCGACCGGCCCGCGGTAAGGATACTCGGTGCCGTCGGCCAAAGTAACGGTGACATAAGGCTGCCACTTGCGAGAAGAATCCTGCTGACCGATGTTGACATTGCGCGATTTGCTCTTGAGATAGTCGAGTGCCGTCATCGAGAAATCGACCTTGACGGTATCGCTTTTAACAACGGTTGCGAGCAGAGAGTTGCCCGACGGACCGACGAGTGTGCCGATGTCGGCGCTACGCTCGGAGATATACCCCGAAATGGGTGACTGAACGGCCGTGTAGCTTAGTGTCAGTTCGGCCTGTGTGAGATCGGCCTCGCTGACAATGACCTCTGCGGTAGCGCTCTCGTAAGCTGCCACGGCATTGTCGAGATCGAGCTGTGAGGCTGCGTTCTGGGCATAAAGAGGCCTGATGCGGTTGAGGTCACGCTCGGCTTTCTGAGCCACGGCACGGGCTTTGTTGAGCTGTGCCTTGGCTTTCTGGACTCTCGCGCGGTACAACGTTGGGTCTATGATAAAAAGGGTCTGTCCTTTTTTAATATATGTGCCTTCGGCAAAAAGCATAGACTCGAGGTAGCCTTCGACACGGGCACGTACCTCGACAAACTGCTGGGCACGTATGCGCCCGACATATTCGCCATAGATATTCACTTCGCTCGTCGTGACAGGCTCGACACCAACAACAGGAAGCACTTCGGCATGAGGCCGGGGTTTGATCATAAAATATAATCCTATGCCGAGCGCTATCGCAGCAGCAACGACAATTACCCAGAACAAGGGTTTCTTTATCAAATTTGACAGTCTGACATATTTTTTCATTGCACTTTAATTATATAAGCTGACTGATTAATATTCCTGTATTATAAAACCGATATATACGTGAAATTGTTTCTACGTCCCGATTTCTCTACAAAATTACATCGTCGCCGTATCATAGACAAAATTATGTCAATAAACTTCATAATTATGACAATATAAGGTTTGCGTCAAAGATACGGAGACTGTGATTATCCATCATACTCAAGATTATTTTAACTAATATTAAATAATTATCTCACACTTTATCACAAAAAACCGATAACTTTGCATCAGAAATTGTTTATAAAACTTGAACGGGGACTCAGCCGCCTGGCGGCCGAGTTTCTTTATTTTTTATTTTAAAATCAACCAAACTGCCAAGAAAAAAACATCACTATTATGGGAATCACCTACATGACCAAAGAAGGTTATAAAAAGAAAATGGAAGAAATCGCTTATCTCGAAAACGTTAAGCGTCCCGAAATATCACGTGCCATAGCCGAGGCCCGCGACAAAGGCGACCTCTCGGAGAATGCCGAATATGACGCAGCCAAAGAGGCGCAGGGCATGCTGGAAATGAAGATTTCGCAGCTCAAAGACCTGGTTGCCCAGGCCCGCATCATCGACGAAAGCAAGCTCAACAATGACGAGGTGCAGATACTCAACCGTGTCAAGATCAAGAATGTCGCCAACGGCATGGTGATGGAATATACCATCGTGGCCGACTCTGAGGCCGATCTCAAAGCAAAAAAAATAGCGTCGTCGACACCTATCGCACAAGGCCTTCTGGGTCACAAACTCGGCGAGGTCGTTGAAATAAAAGTGCCATCGGGCCTTATGAAATTTGAAATCGTGGAAATTTCGTTCTGACAATGGCTACAATATTCTCACGCATAGCCGCAGGCGAAATCCCGTCGTATAAAATTGCCGAAGACGACCGCCACTATGCCTTTCTCGATATAAACCCGGTAGCTCCGGGCCATACACTCGTGATACCCAAGCAGGAGACCGACTATATATTCGATCTCGGCGATGATGATTATGCGTCGCTTCAGCTCTTCGCCAAGCGCGTCGCCGAAGCGATGCGCCGCGCGATGCCCTGCAAACGCATCGGCGTCGCCGTCATGGGCCTGGAAGTTCCTCATGCTCACATCCACCTCATTCCGATCAACGCCGAGAGCGACATGAATTTCTTCAAAGAAAAATTGTCGTTGCCGGCCGACGAAATGATCTCGATAGCCGCACGCATAGCCAACGAATTGAAAGAGTTATAAACCACCAATCATCCTATGAATAAAAAACTGATATCAATAGCCCTTACGTCACTGGCTCTCATAGCCGGCGGATGTTCGGGCGAAAAGGGCTGGACTGTCGGCGGTGTTGTCGAAGGAGGCGAAGGTCTCAAACTCGCTCTCGAGGGTTTCAATAACAGCCGCTGGTATGTCATCGACTCGATAAGCGTGGCTTCTAACGAGACATTCGCATATCACTCGGCCACTCCGGCTCCCTACCCCGAGATTCTACGCCTGACTCTTAACGGCAACAGCATTTACTTTCCCATCGACTCTATCTCGACTGTCACCGTAAACACTACGGCCGACAATTTTGCCGGTAGCTACAGACTGCAAGGCAACGGCGAGACCGCGGGTTTCATGCGGGTTGATTCATTGATTGCCGTGTCGCCGCGTGGCGAAGCCCGAGCCGACTCGCTGCTCAAGCGTCAGCTCTCGAAGATGGTAATCGATCCTGCCGGCGGACTTATGACAGCCTATTACATCGTCAACAAACGTATTGACGGCAAACCGTTGTTTTCGGCCGACAACAACCGCGATATAGCAGTCATAGGCGCCCTCGCCCAACGCTTCAGCACCGAACGGCCCGATGATCCCCGCACAAAGATACTCGCCGACATGTTTATCGCCGCCAAATCGGCCAAACTGCCCCGAGTGGAATCAACCGTCGATGTATCGGTGCTCAATCTTCCGGCAGAGATCAGCGGCTATGACGCCAAAGGCAAGAAACACAGCCTCAGCGAGACTGTAGCCAAAGGCAAAGTCACACTGCTTAGTTTCACGACATACTCGGCCGAGATGTCTCCGGCCTACAATGTCATACTCGCAGGTTTATACGACAAATACAAAGACGCCGGTATCGAAATTTTCCAAGTGGCATATGACCCCGATGAAGTCGCATGGAAACAGACTGCTGTCAATCTTCCGTGGATATCGATCTGGAACTCGCCTGCCGACGGCGTCGAGTCACTGATGAAATATAATGTCGGCGGTTTCCCCGTCACTTATATCATCGACCGTGCCGGCGATATTCGCCAACGCGTCGAAAATCCCGACGAACTGGCAAAAGCCGTGGCAAAATATATCTGAGACATACATTAAATAATAATACAAACCCGGTTTACAGGTATGATTACCCAAGAACAATTAAAAGAGACTTTTGAGCGCAAGCTGGCGCTGAGGAGGTATCTTTGACATCGACAGCAAATTAGTCGAAGTCGAAGAAGAGGAGCTGCGCACCCACGTGCCCGACTTCTGGGAACATCCCAAAGAGGCACAGGCGCAGATGAAAAAAATAAAGGACATTCAGCAATGGATTGACGGCTACAAGGCTGTCGAGAGCGCTGTCGACGAACTCGGCGTTGCCTGGGATTTTCTTAAAGAAGGTCTCGTCGAGGAAGAAGAACTCGACAGGCTTTATGACGATGCCATAGCTAAGATCGAAGACCTGGAGCTACGCAACATGCTCCGACGCGAGGAAGACAAACTCGGCGTCGTACTGAAAATCAACTCGGGCGCCGGCGGTACTGAAAGTCAGGACTGGGCCTCAATGCTGATGCGCATGTATCTGCGCTGGTGTGAAAAACAAGGCTACAAGACGTCAATAGCCAATCTTCTCGAAGGAGACGAGGCCGGCATCAAGTCGTGCACGATAAATGTCGAAGGCGACTTTGCCTATGGCTATCTCAAGAGCGAGAACGGAGTTCACCGTCTCGTGCGTGTATCTCCATATAACGCCCAGGGCAAACGCATGACATCGTTCGCATCGGTCTTTGTCACCCCGCTTGTCGACGACACCATCGAAGTCAAGGTTGATCCGGCGCTGCTTTCATGGGATACGTTCCGAAGCGGTGGTGCCGGTGGTCAGAATGTTAACAAGGTCGAATCGGGTGTGCGCCTGCGCTATCAGTTTACCGACCCTTACACAGGCGAGAAAGAAGAGATTCTCATCGAGAACACCGAAACCCGCGACCAACCCAAGAATAAGGAGAACGCTATGCGTCAGCTACGGTCTATACTCTACGACAAAGAGCTGCAACACCGTCTCCAGGAGCAGGCCAAGATCGAGGCAGGCAAAATGAAAATCGAATGGGGCTCGCAAATACGCAGCTATGTATTCGACGACCGTCGCGTCAAGGACCACCGCACAGGCTATCAGACCGCCGATGTCAACGGTGTGATGGACGGCAATCTCGACGGCTTCATCAAAGCCTATCTTATGGAGTTTGCAGCCTCAGACGCAGCCGAAAACGACTGACTTTCAAAATTAATCCACAACAAAAAAAATGAAACCTCGCCATCGAAACGGTCGGCGAGGTTTCATTTTTGCCAATTTACTTGAATGTGATCGGCAACGTATATTCCACTTTGACGGGCCGCCCATCTAAAAGACCGGGCCGCCATTTTGGCATAGACTTTATAACTCTTATAATCTCTTGGTCAAACGGCGGATAAAGCCCTCTTATGATTTTAGCATCACATACAGACCCGTCTTTGTCAATGACAAAAGAAACGATAATTTTTCCTTTTATGATGGCTTCTCCTACATTATCGGGATGCTTAATATTCTCAGACAGCCACTTATACATTTCGGCTACTCCACCGGGAAACTCAGGCTGCACACTGAGCATAGACATATTATAGACTTCATCACCGTCATCTGAATCGGGCAACCGATTTGAGACGCCTAAAACATCAGACGACATAAGTAAGGATATTAGTATTAAAATATGACTTAGCTTTGTTCTCATAATCAAAAGTATTTAAGGAATTGACAAATATAATTGAAAAAATTGTTTTAGAAACATTGGCTAAAAAATTATTTCTGATTATGTCAATGATCCCGCCGTTCCGCGGCTGCAAGTGCGATGTAAGTAGGACCGGCGAGAGAACAAGCCACTCGCTCCATGCGACGGATCCATACGCCATCAATCCTTGTCGCCTCTGCGGGCCTCAAATCTATAGCTTCAAAAAAACAAGGCGCGGCCGAGTAAACGGCTGCGCCTTGGCGATATTACTGATATTAGATGCGTTTTATTTAAGTGCGTCAAGGTTGGCGCGGAGGGCTGTCAGCTTTGAGTCGGCATCGGCAAGTTTGTTGCGTTCGTTGGTAACGACAGCCTCGGGGGCGTTGCTGACAAAGCGTTCGTTAGAGAGTTTTTTCTCTACCGAGCGCTTGAAACCCTCGAGGTAAGCGATCTCTTTTTCGAGGCGTGCAATCTCTGCAGGGACGTCGATGGTCGAAGCGAGCGGCACGTTATATTCTGTCGTACCAACAAGGAACGATGCGGCAGCAGGATCTTTGACACACCCGCTATTGACGGCGTCGAGATTGGCGAGTTTGGCTACAACCGGGGTGATGCGGACATCAAAGTCGCCGATAACATTGAGGGTCAGCACTTCTTTAGAGGCAATGTTTTTCTGCGCTCTGACGCCGCGGACGCCTGTGACGATTTCTTTGGCAAGGTCAACAAGTCCGATAATCGAGCGGTCAAGACCGGCTGCTTTGGGCATCTCGGCATACATGATCGACTCACCGTCGGCACGCTCGGCCAGATGCTGCCACAGCTCTTCAGTGATGAAGGGCATGAAGGGATGGAGCATGCGCAGAAGTTTGTCGAAGAAACCGATTGTCAGGGCATAGGTCTTGCCGTCAATCGGGTTACCGTAAGCAGGCTTGACCATCTCGAGATACCATGAAGAAAATTCGTCGCGGAAGAGTTTGTAGACGGTCATCAGGGCTTCGTTGAGACGGAACTTTGCAAACTGGGCGGCAACTTCTTCGAGGGCGGCGTCAAGAGCCGACTCAAACCAAGCGGCAGCGACGGCGGCGACTTCAGGCTGCGCGGCCTTATCGTCAACCTCCCATCCTTTGACCAGACGGAAAGCGTTCCAGATCTTATTACAGAAATTACGTCCCTGCTCGCATAGCTTGTCGTCATACATAATGTCGTTACCGGCGGGAGCCGCAAGCATCAAACCCATGCGGACGCCGTCGGCACCATATGTCGCGATGAGATCGAGAGGATCGGGCGAATTTCCAAGCTGTTTCGACATCTTGCGGCCGAGCGAGTCGCGGACGATGCCGGTGAAGTAGACGTTGTCGAATGGTTGTTTGCCGACATATTCATATCCGGCCATGATCATGCGTGCTACCCAGAAGAAGATTATATCGGGGCCTGTGACGAGTGTGGCCGTCGGATAATAGTAGCTGATCTCTTTGTTGCCGGGATCGAGGATGCCGTCGAAGAGAGTGATGGGCCAAAGCCAGCTTGAGAACCAGGTGTCGAGCGCGTCGGGGTCTTGTGTCAGGTCTGATGCCTGAAGCTCGGGGCGACCGCCGTCGACGCGGGCTTTCTCGACTGCAGCCTCGATGGTCTCGGCCACGACAGTCATGTTGTTGCCGTCTTTATCTTTATAATAGTAGGCCGGGATGCGGTGTCCCCACCATAGCTGACGACTGATACACCAGTCCTGGATATTTTCGAGCCATATGCGGTATGTGGTCTTGTATTTCTCGGGCACAAAGCTGATAATGTCGTCCATGACGGGCTTGAGCGATATGTCGGCGAAGTGTTTCATCGATACGAACCACTGAGTCGACAGACGGGGTTCGATGGCGACTTTTGTACGTTCTGAGAAACCGACCTTGTTATCATAGTCTTCGACCTTCTCGAGCATACCGGCTGCGGCGAGGTCTTTGGCGATGCGCTCACGCACCTCGAAGCGGTCGAGCCCCGTGTATGGAGCGCCGAACTCGTTGACCGAACCGTCTTCGTTAAAGATGTCGATGGTCTCGAGGTTGTGCTTCTTGCCGAGCATGTAGTCGTTTTTGTCGTGAGCCGGAGTCACTTTGAGACAGCCTGTGCCGAAGTCAATCTCAACATAACGGTCTTCAATGACGGGAATCTCTCGCCCCACAAGGGGCACGATGACGCGTTTACCTTTAAGCCACTGATTTTTGGGGTCTTTGGGGTTGATACACATCGCTGTGTCGCCCATAATGGTCTCGGGACGTGTCGTGGCAACGACGGCGTAGCGCCGACCTTCGGCGTCGCGGTGTACGACTTCTTCCTCTGCTCCGGTCTCGCCTGTGAAATCATCGTCAGCGAGATAATAGCGCAGATAGTAAAGCTTTGATTTCTCATCGACGAAGAAAACCTCGTCGTCGCTGATAGCCGTGCGGTTGGCCGGGTCCCAGTTGACCATGCGCAGACCACGGTAGATATAGCCTTTGTTGTAAAGGTCGCAGAAGACCTTTACAACACTCTCCGAGCGGCGCTCATCCATCGTGAAAGCCGTGCGATCCCAGTCGCACGAGGCTCCGAGCTTTCGCAGCTGCTGAAGTATTATTCCGCCGTGGGTCTTGGTCCAGTCCCAGGCGTGTACAAGAAACTCCTCTCGTGTGAGGTCGGTTTTCTTTATGCCTTGCGAAGCGAGTTTGGCTATGACTTTTGTCTCGGTGGCGATAGAGGCATGGTCGGTGCCGGGCACCCAGAGAGCGTTCTTGCCTTCCATGCGGGCACGGCGCACAAGTATATCCTGAATTGTATTATTGAGCATGTGACCCATGTGAAGCACACCGGTCACGTTTGGCGGGGGTATTACAATTGTATACGGCTGACGATCATCGGGCTCTGAATGGAAGAGTTTGTGTTCCATCCAGTAAGCATACCATTTGTCTTCCACTTCAGAAGGACTGTATTTGGGGGCTAACTCGTTCATTTAGGTCTATGTTTGAATAGTTTCACTATATTTTTCGAAATGCAAAATTACTAAATATCTCCAAATGAGCCTCGACCGCAACATATTATTTTAAATAATTTACTATATTTGTCCCAAAAACCACATGCTATGATGATACTATATCGCATATACCAGATTTTCATCATGCTGCCGATATTGCTGGCGGCTACAATTGTGACGGCGCTCGTCACCATAATAGGTTCGGCTCTCGGGGGAGCGCGATGGTGGGGCTATCAGCCCGCACACTATTGGGCGAAGCTATTCTGCCTGTTGACGTTCGTAAAAGTAACGGTAACAGGACGCGAGAATATCACTAAAAACACGTCGTATGTCTTTGTCGCCAATCATCAGGGGGCATATGACATTTTCTCGATCTACGGCTATCTCAATCACAATTTCAGGTGGATGATGAAAAAGGCGCTCGAATCGATACCTCTTGTCGGTTACAGTTGCCGAGTGTCAGGACAGATCTATGTAGACAACCGTACTCCCGCCGGCATACGCAAGACAATGGAAGATGCCGAGCATCAGCTTGCCGACGGTATGTCGGTCGTTGTCTTTCCCGAGGGGTCTCGCACTCTCGACGGGCACGTCAAGGCTTTCAAACGCGGAGCCTATACGCTTGCCGTTGAATTCGGCATGCCGGTCGTACCGCTTACCATAGACGGCGCATATGAGGTAATGCCACGCACTGCGATTCTTCCACGCCCGGGGCATATTAAACTGACGATACACAAGCCTATCGAAGCTTCCGAAAACGGCCACGATCTCAAAGAACTGATGCATGCCTCTCGCGAGGCTATCGTATCGGTTCTGCCAGAAAATCGTCGTTAAGAACCGAACTTTAGTTAATATATGTTTGTTATAGAATGAAAATATAACATTATGAAACACTTGAAACTCATTTTGGCTTCCGGTCTGACTATCGCCGTCGCCACCCTTACATCATGTGACCGCCATGCCGACGTTGTCGGGTCGTGGACAGGCATGCCCGAGCGTTCGCTCGCAGTGGCCGGAGCCATCGACGCCACATCGACAATATCGCTCGATCTCGCGCAGCAACCTGCAAGCAACGCCAAAGACAACGGTCTGCTGACAATCTCTGCCGTAATCGATGCCAACCAACCTGTCACAGGCGGTGACATCGAAAACGCCGCATATGAAGTCAGCGTCGCAGCTTCAGCCTCAATGACCGGCAGCTGGACTTTTATAGATGACGACGATATCGCGGTAAGCCTCGACCCGGCGACTTTTACGATAAATGTCGACCCCGACGGTGTCACTTTTGCCGAAGATATCGTCAGCGGCATGCAAGAACCTCAACTCGACTCGCTCTCGGCTGTGACAGCCACACGCTGGCAGAATGCAATCGGCCCGGCCATTAAGACCGAATTCCTCAAATACGGCAAACTCGACGACATCAAGATCAAGAACGGCATAATGACATTCGAGATAAACGACCGTGACTATACTTTCCGCCGCAATATTGTCGCGCAATAAATAAATATAGTACAAATAAACGTATGCGCCTCTGACATTTTTTTGTCGGGGGCGTAATTTTTTTATTTATTTCGCGTCTAAATTAACAAACGAAGAAACACCGTTGCCCTTCAATCACGCAATGAAAAAAGACCAATCATCAAAAGAAGAGTGTTTTCTCGACATACTTTTCGCCAACAAAGCCATGTTGGCGAAGATATGCAGCCTCTACAGTTCGCCCGGAGCAAGTTTCGACGACCTCTATCAGGAAATTGCCATCAATATCTGGCAGGGACTCGATAAATTCAGAGGTGAATCAAAACTGTCGACATGGCTCTACCGCACCGCCATAAACACATGTATAACCTACATAAGGCGCAACTCGCGATACAGCAAAGACTCGCCGCTGACCGACGAAATCGACATAGCTGCCAATGACACAAACCTCTCGGCCGAATACCACGAGTTGCAACGCCTGATAGCAACCCTAAAACCTCTCGACCGCGCCATCATCACTCTCTGGCTTGATGAAAAGAGCTATGACGATATCGCCATGATCACCGGACTCTCGAAAGCCAACGTAGCGATACGACTGCACCGCATCAAAGAATCATTGTCAAAAAAAGCTAATCTCTGACCTCTTTAATCATATCAATCATGGAACTCGAACAATTCAGATCTGTCTGGCAACAATATTCACCCGAACCCGACGACCTCGACCGCCGCAACCGGTCGATAGCCACGCGACTCGCCGCCACGCGTGTCACCGGACATCAACATGAACTTTCAGGCAGTATACGCCGCACGGCCTATATCGGTCTGACGATGCCCCTACTCGCCGTATCGCTCTACCTGATAGAACTCGCGCCGGTTTGGTTTGCCATTGTCTACGCCCTCTTCGGCCTCGGCGAGTCTATCTACTGTTTCCTCTTCGCTTCACAGATTGCCAAAAGCGATTACTTCGCCATGCCTACCGTCGACGCTCTTGCTTGCGCGAGATTTTTTGTGAAAAGACTGATACGATCAAAAATCATCAGCGTCATACTCGCGTTGCCTATTATCGTATACCTGTTCATTTTTATTGAACAGACAGGAGAAATTGATCTCGTCATCGGAGGCTGTATAGGCGGCTGCATCGGCCTCGCCATAGGTATCCGCAAACTCATCATCGAACTACACCACGCACGCAGCATTGTCAACGAATTCGAGTGTGACTGACGGCGGTTAATCGAAGTTGGATCGGAGCGCATATACTTCAATATGACATAGAATAAATTATCGAGCGTAAAATTACAAATAATTTCATACATCTACCCCCCCCCGTTAATAAATATTAAATAATGATTACTACTATTAATCGATGGCAACCACACGCCCGGACATCGAATGTCAGTAATTTTTTGCGGGATATGGATTGGTTTTTGAGGTTTTCTTTTTAACTTTGTGAAACTTTTAACCAATCACGGCATGACAAGCAAAAGTCTCGTCTCAATCTCTGACATCGACAAGGAAGAGATACTCCGACTCCTTGAGTTATCGCGCTATTTCGAGGAAAATCCCAACAGTAAAATTCTTGACGGACGCGTAGTGGCCACTCTGTTTTTCGAGCCTTCGACCAGAACGCGTCTGAGTTTTGAAACCGCAGTAAACCGTCTTGGCGGGCGAGTGATAGGCTTCTCTGATGCCAACTCGACGAGCACATCAAAGGGCGAGACCCTAAAAGACACGATAAAGATGGTATCGAACTATGTCGACCTCATCGTCATGCGTCACCACCTCGAAGGTGCAGCCCGCTATGCCACCGAAGTGACATCGACCCCCATCATCAATGCCGGCGACGGAGCAAACCAGCATCCGTCGCAAACCATGCTCGACCTCTACTCGATATACAAAACACAGGGTACACTCGAAAATCTCACAATCACAATGGTCGGCGATCTGAAATACGGGCGCACCGTCCACTCACTGCTGATGGCTATGAGATATTTCAACCCGACATTCAATTTCATCGCCTGCGACGAGCTGCAGATGCCGGCTGAATATAAGAAATTCTGTGTCGACAACGGCATACGCTTTACCGAGTCAGCCGACTTTTCGGCCGATGTCATCAACAGCAGCGACATAATATATATGACACGCGTGCAGCGCGAACGCTTCACCGACATCATGGAATATGAGCGCGTCAAAGACCTCTACCGGCTTCACAACTCGATGCTCGACAACTCGAAGCCGACACTTAAGATTCTCCACCCGCTGCCCCGTGTCAACGAAATCGACCGTGACGTCGACGACAACCCCAAAGCATACTATTTCGAACAGGCCGGCAACGGACTCTTCGCCCGTCAGGCTATCATCACACGCGCTCTGGGCATCGACCCGCTCGCATAACAAGTAAACGACTATTATGACCAGCAACAAGAAAGAACTCGCCGTCGCCGCACTCAAGGCCGGCACTGTCATAGACCGCATACCGTCAACCGCTCTGTTCAAGGCTGTCAAGCTTTTGGGAATTGAGAATCTCGACCGCAGCGTCACCATAGGCAACAACCTCGAAAGCAGCAAAATAGGCAAGAAAGGCATTATCAAGATCGCCGACACCGTCTTTCCGGAGACTGTGCTCAACCGCATCGCCCTTATAGCCCCGACCGCTGTAGTCAACACAATCGAGAACTTTGAAGTCACTGACAAGCGACCGGTAGAGTTGCCCGAGACAATAACAGGCATAGTCAGATGCGACAATCCGAAGTGTATCACCAACAACGAGCCGATGGAGACAAAATTCCATGTCGTCGGACATGATCCGGTTGTCATCCGTTGTCACTATTGCAACCACACTGTCGAAGGAAAGGACGCAAAGATTCTATGAAAGAAAACTGGAAACCGGGCACAATGGTCTACCCGCTTCCGGCTGCACTCGTCTCGTGCGGCATAAAAGACGTAGACGCCAATCTTCTGACCGTGGCATGGACGGGAACAATATGTACCAATCCGCCTATGCTCTATATCTCGGTGCGTCCCGAACGCCATTCATATAATATAATAAAACGCTATATGGAGTTTACGGTCAATCTGACCACAGCCGCCATGGCGCGCGCCACCGACTTCTGCGGAGTCCGTTCCGGACGAGACTGCGACAAATGGGCCGAAACAGGACTGACACCTGTAGAGGGAGTCGATGTCGGCTGTCCCTACGTCGAGCAATCACCTCTGTCGATCGAGTGCCGCGTCAAAGATATCATAAAACTCGGCAGCCATGATATGTTTGTGGCCGACGTCGTCAACGTCATTGCCGAATCATCGCTCATCAATCCCGAGACACATGCTTTCGACCTCGCTGCCGCCGGCATGATGGCATATTGCCACGGAGGCTACTATGCACTCGACGGCAAACTCGGACATTTCGGCTTCTCAATAAAGAAAAACAAACGCTCAAACCACCAAAAAAACAAATAACCGCTATGGAAAGAGATCAAATGATTTTTGACATCATCGAACGTGAACACCTCCGCCAAAAAAAAGGCATAGAGCTTATCGCTTCCGAAAATTTTGTCAGTGACCAGGTTATGGCCGCCATGGGTTCGTGCCTTACAAACAAATATGCCGAAGGTTATCCCGGACGCCGCTATTATGGCGGATGTCAGGTTGTCGACGAAGCCGAAAACCTTGCCATCGACCGAGTCAAAGAGCTGTTCGGCGCTGCATATGCCAACGTGCAACCCCACTCCGGTGCACAAGCCAACATGGCCGTCTTCATGACCGTCATGAAACCCGGCGACAAATTCCTCGGTCTCAATCTCTCACACGGCGGCCACTTGTCACACGGCAGCCCTGTCAACTTCTCGGGGCTCGTTTTCAACGCCCTCGAATATAATGTCCGTGAAGAAGACGGCCTCGTCGACTACGACCAGATGGAGGAAGTAGCCCTGCGCGAACGTCCGAAACTCATCATCGGCGGCGCCAGTGCCTACAGCCGCGAGTGGGATTATGCCCGCATGCGCAAGATAGCCGACAGCATAGGCGCCATCCTCATGGTCGATATGGCTCACCCGGCCGGCCTTATCGCGGCCGGACTGCTTGACAACCCGCTCAAATATGCCCACATCGTCACATCGACGACCCATAAGACACTGCGCGGTCCGCGCGGCGGCATCATCCTAATGGGCGAAGACTTCGAAAACCCCTGGGGCAAAAAATCGCCCAAAGGCGAGACTCGCCTTATGTCGCAACTGATTGACTCGGCTGTATTCCCCGGCGTACAGGGCGGTCCGCTCGAACACGTCATTGCCGCCAAAGCCGTCGCATTCGGCGAAGCTCTCCAACCTTCTTTCAGAGAATATCAGCTTCAGGTAAAACGCAACGCCGCCGCTATGGCTCAGGCTCTCAAAGACAAAGGCTACAAAATTGTATCGGGCGGCACCGAAAACCACTGCATACTCGTCGATCTGCGCACAAAATATCCCGATCTCACCGGTAAAGTGGCCGAGCGCGTCCTCGTCGAAGCCGACATCACGGCCAACAAGAACATGGTGCCCTTCGACTCTCGCTCGCCTTTCCAGACCTCGGGTATACGCCTTGGCACACCGGCCATCACCACACGCGGCATCAAGGAAGACTCAATGGGCGAAATTGTAGAACTCATCGACACTGTGCTCAACAACGTCGACAACCCCGACACCATAGCGGCTGTCAGAGGCAAGGTCAACGAGATGATGAACGAATACCCGATGTTTGCATATTAATACCGGTAAATGTCTGACGAGTCAGTCCATGTCGTAATAGTGGCCGCAGGAAGCGGCAGCCGTTTCGGCAGCGATATTCCGAAGCAGTTTGTGAGGCTGTGCGGCCGTCCCGTGGTATTCTACCCCATCGAGATTTTCCGCGCAGCGATGCCTGACGCAGAGATCACGCTCGTTATAAATCAGGCCATGGAGAGCCTGTGGCACGAGCTTTGCGTCGAGTACGGCTTCACGTCGCCCCGCACCGTCTACGGCGGAGCAACACGCTGGGAGTCGGTGCGCAACGCTCTCGACGCGTATCCCGACAGCGACACGGTCTATATCCACGACGGGGCGCGACCGCTTGTCACACCCGATCTTATCAAGCGTCTCGGCGCGGCCTTGTCTGACGGCCGCGCCGATGGCGCTTTACCCGCCATCGACCTGACCGACTCGATAAGAGAACTGAGCGACGACAACAATTCGACTGCCGTCGACCGCTCGCTTTACAAAGCCATACAGACGCCGCAGGTATTCGACGGACACAAGCTCGCCCGAGCCTACCGCATGCCATACAGCACATCGTTTACCGACGATGCGTCGGTGATGGAAGCCGCAGGCTATGACAACTTGATTCTCGTAGAAGGCGACAGCCGCAACATTAAAATCACACACGGAGGTGACATAGCCGTCGCAACATACCATATTGACAAAGCAGGGAGATGAACAGCCTTCGCTCGTTCGACATAAAATATCTCAAAGGCATCGGTCCGCGCCGTGCCGATCTGCTGCGTGACGAACTCGGCATAAAAAGCGGCGCCGACCTTGTCAGACATTACCCCACGAGCTATCTCGACCGCTCCAAGATCTACACCATCGCCGAACTCAGCGACGAGATGCCCTGTGTGCAGATCAAAGGGCGTTTCATACGTCTTAACATGATGGGCGAAGGTGCCAGGATGCGTCTCGTAGGCCTTTTCACCGACGGCCGCTCGCGCATGGAAGTCGTATGGTTTCAGCGAGCCCGCGCGATACGCGACAGGCTGAGCATCGACACCGAGTATATCATCTTCGGCCGACCGTCGACATTCAACGGCGTGCGTCAGATGGCTCACCCCGAAGTCGACCGTCCCGAAGCCGTCAGCGCCATGGGCAGCTTCCGCGGAGTCTACCCGCTGACCGACCGTCTGCGCAACAACTCGATAACATCGAAACAGATCCATTCGTGGATCACCAATCTTATAAAATCACGCAAGTCAATCGAAGAGACACTGCCGCGCAGCATAATCGAAAGCCTGAGGCTTATGCCGCTCGGCGAGGCCATCGCCACAGTCCATAACCCCGACGACAACGATTCGCTCAGACGCGCACGCGAGCGACTTAAATTTGAAGAGCTCTTCTATATCCAGCTCGACATGGTCATGCGGTCGGGTCATCGCAAACGCGCATCGGCAGGCCACAAGCTCACACGTGTCGGCGAGAAATTCAACCGCTTTTACAGCGAATGCCTGCCATTCGAACTGACAAGCGCCCAGAAACGTGTCATCAAGGAAATACGCGCCGACATGAACACCGGACGGCAGATGAACCGTCTCGTACAAGGCGACGTCGGCAGCGGTAAAACTCTCGTGGCGCTGATGTCAATGCTGATCGCTGTCGACAACGGGCTGCAATGCTGCCTTATGGCCCCTACTGAAATTCTTGCCGGACAACATTATGAAACTATCTCGCAACTGGTCGAACCCATCGGGGTGAAAGTGGCACTCCTCACCGGCTCGACCAAGACAGCGGCCCGGCGCGAGATACACGCCGCACTCGCCGACGGCAGCCTGTCGATATTGATAGGCACCCATGCCGTCATCGAAGACACTGTCGAATTCAAGAACCTCGGTCTCGCCGTCATCGACGAGCAGCACCGTTTCGGTGTGGCCCAGCGAGCCGGCCTATGGAAAAAAAACACTGTGTCGCCACATATACTCGTGATGACCGCCACGCCGATACCACGCACACTCGCAATGACAGTCTACGGCGATCTCGACGTTTCGGTAATCGACACACTGCCTCCAGGCCGCAAACCTGTGCAGACACTGCTGCGATACGACGACAAACGCCTTGAGATATACCGCTCGGTTCACCGTCAGATCTCGATGGGACGACAGGTCTACATCGTCTATCCGCTTATCGAGGAGAATGAAAAGCTTGATGCCCGCAGCCTCCGTGAAGGCTATGAGATTGTGCGTTCGACTTTCCCGCAATTCAGGATAGCCTACGTTCACGGACGTATGAAACCGGCCGAAAAAGATTATCAGATGGAGCTGTTTGCCTCACATCAGGCCGATATACTCGTGGCCACAACTGTCATCGAGGTCGGCGTCAACGTGCCCAACGCCTCGGTGATGATAATAGAAAATGCCGAACGTTTCGGTCTGTCGCAGTTGCATCAGCTCAGAGGACGTGTGGGCCGCGGAGCCGACCAGAGCTACTGCATACTCATGACAAAACGCGAGATCGCCAAGGACACCCGCAAGCGCCTCGAACTTATGACCACCACAACCGACGGTTTTGTCATCGCCGAGGCCGATATGACCATGCGCGGCCCCGGCGACATCGAGGGGACGATGCAGAGCGGCATACCGTTTGACCTGCACATCGCCAACCTCGCCACCGACGGACAGATAATACAACTGGCACGCAATGCAGCCGAAAAACTGCTCGAACATGATCCCGACCTTACATCGCCCGACAACGCCATAGCTCGTCGCGAACTCGCCGCGGCCCTAAACCGCACTGCCGACTGGAGTCGCATCAGCTGAGTGTTTACGCCTATCTGAAAAATGCTTTTTTGTATTCTTTGTTATCAATCAGCCCTTCAAGTGATTTTTTCATAAAAAAGCCCTCAGCTCCCAAAAAGAAGATATCGTGGCAGAATTCAGCCCACAATTCGCGGGCATTGTCATAATAATCGTCAAGAATTGCCCCGGGAAATTCGGGCCATTGATTGACGCCAAGCCTGAAACCCTCAGCTATCAACGCTTTATCAAGCTCATCGATTGACCTATAATCATCGCCGTGGAGTCGCATATACATTTCTCTCGCCTTAATTGAGATCGTATAATCCGAGGTCGGCGCCTTATACATGGTACGCCAATAATCGCTCAAAGCATCTTTGGGAAAGTATTTCGCGCCGAAACAGGTTGTTTCGGCAACCGCATCGGAAATAGATTTATCATGTCTGAAATATACACGATAAACGTTAGGCAAGTCATGAAAATCAACCCCTTTCGGCATATTCAACAGAAAACCCGACTGCATGGCGCTGCGCAGAAACACATACTGTTTGCCTATCGACGACAACTGCGGCAACTTCTTGTTTTTGAATTCATAAGGCAGGCGCATATCGTAGATATACAGAACACCGAGCTTGTCGTCAGGCGAATATGGCTTATACGTGTCACTGTCCTCGTCATATCGGCTCGTAGCAAAAAACCCGGCCACCTCTATATCGGAGGTCAGATCGAGAAACGCGGTTTTATTGTAATAATGCTGAGCCAGACCGAGGCGATTGAATTGAAATCTAAACGGCTCGTTGAAAATTGTCACACCCTTGATGCCAAGCAGATTCACGAGGGGATGTCTCGTTACAAGACAAGCCATCTCATAAGCCTTTATGCGATGCGGCAACGGGTTCTTATCGACGTTCGGACGGTAGAGATTGGGCTTGCAGACAGGCAGGCCCGTCACCTGATCGACAAATTCTTCATATTGTCCCCTGAATAGAAATCGACGTCGGGAGAGATTGGGTTTCATGGCAAACAATGGTGTAAAATTTTCAGCCTGTCGCTCCCCTTGCAACCATTCGTGGTCGTCATTTGCCGGTGTAAGTTGCGTCACCAGAAAACTGTTAACCGGGAATGTATTGTCGGCATGGGCGGTATAGGCCGAAGCCCACGGTATCTTATATTGCCCGACAACCATATGTCGCCCTTTATAAATACAATCGCCTATATCATAGCGGTAAATATCTTTATTATAAGCAGAGTTGAGAAAATCGTCGTTTTCGACCGCGTCGCACTCAAGATATTCAATATATTTTATCGCTTCGTTTATATTCTCAAACGGGTGTTCCTTAGAGCCGAATCTGATATTCAGTTTTCGGTTTCGCGCCGCCCTGTCAAACTCATCCAATTGAGATAAAAGCCTGCTGTTCTCATCGTCAGACAAAGTCAGTATTACGCCGGAATGTCCGTCAGCAGACACTCCCTCGATTATCTTATATTCTTTGTGTGTAAACCGAGACAAAAGCTCCATAACTTGCTCTTGAGGGACAAGCGGCTGTATCGGGATACCGTTAAGCTGCATCAAGCCGTAAGAGAACGCCATGGCCTCACTGTCGTGAGGACACAACCCACAATCCCGACCACCAACGCCATAACTATAAAATCCATATGCATAATAATATGCAAACGTTCTTATGACTGTCGGAAGCCGGTCTGACACAACCGCTTCTATCCATTCCTTATGAACAATCAATCTGTGATCGGTATAGTCGGGTCTGACAGGATGGTAGAACGACTTCGACTTCTTGTCAGACGGGAACATCTGACATTCAAAAATATCAAATATGATGTCAATCGTGCGCCCCTTATATCCGACAAAGGCCAAAGCCTCGTCAAACAAATCGATAAACAGCTTTTGTTCCACAGAGTGTGTCATAACAGAATTAAATTTTAATTAAGAATCCTTTCAAAAATAGCCTAATTTCTATAGTTATGCAAATATCTGCCTGACGACTGTCTGGGAATATGCCCGAATATCGGACGGCGTAACATTTTTTTGCTTTTTTTATTACACGAAACCTTTGGCTGTTAAGGAAAAAACACTAATTTTGGGGAAACAGACCGAATACCGCTAAAATACCTTAAAACAAATGGAAAAAACCCTCATCATATTGAAGCCTTCGACCGTGCAACGCGGTCTTGTAGGCGCCGTCATCGACAGATTTCAGAAGAAAGGCCTTATCATAGCCGGCATGAAAATGATGCAGCTCGACGAGGCAATTCTTCGCGAACACTATGCCCATCTTGTCGACAAACCGTTCTTCCCCTCACTGCTGCGATCGATGATGGCTACACCTGTCATTGTCATGTGTCTCAAAGGCAAGGACATCGTCGCTGTAGTTCGAGCTCTGACCGGCGCCACCAATTCGCGTAACGCCGCACCGGGCACTATCCGAGGCGACTTCGGCATGAGTTCGCAGGAAAATATCATCCATGCGTCAGACAGCGACGAAAACGCAGCCATCGAAATCAAACGCTTCTTCAAAGACGAGGAAATATTCGACTACGCACCTCTCACTCTCCCTGCCACCTACAGCCCCGACGAAATCAACTGATCACCAATCTACAATCATAAGCAGAAAAAAACGAAAAAACCAATGAATTTATCCGGCAAAACAAAACTGACCGCACTGATTGCCTCCGCGTTTATATCGGCGGTGACACTGACGGCAGAAAACCCGACCGTATTGCTGCCCGGACAGCACCAGCAACAACACGGCGACCTGCTCGCCGACCAAGGCAACGCCTCGATACAGCTCGACAACGCCACCAAATATCTCGAAAGCCTCTTCAGCGAAGAAGAAGAGCCCGAGTATGACATTTATACCGAAGGCTGGGAAAGCAACCGCGTCAACTGCTATGCCGACGCCGTCGTGCCTCAGACAGCTGTCATCAACGTCTCGAAATTCGCGATGCCCCACCCCGGCTACATCACATCGCCCTATGGCTACCGCCGTCGTTTCCGCCGTATGCATAAAGGTGTCGACCTAAAGATCAATCACGGCGACACGATACGCGCAGCCTTTGACGGACGTGTCAGAATGACGAAATACGAGCGCCGCGGCTATGGCTACTATGTCGTTGTCAGACACACCAACGACCTTGAGACCGTATACGGCCACCTGTCGCGCTTTCTTGTCGAGCCCGACCAATATGTAAAAGCGGGCGATCCGATAGCCCTCGGTGGTAATACAGGACGCTCGACCGGCCCTCATCTTCACTTCGAGACACGATATATGGGCTACGCCATCAACCCGGCGGCCATATTCGACTTCGCCAATCAGACCACCCACACCGACACTTACACGTTCGACAAACGTACGTATCAGGAAGCCCGCAATTTCTCTTTGGCCGACAACGCCCGTTATGCCGAGAAATATCGTGCTGCCTATCCGTCAAAACCTTATAAAGCATCAAATCAAGGTTCTGCGACTTACAAAGTGCGTAAAGGCGACTCGCTCAGCCGCATCGCCTCGCGCAACGGCACCACTGTGGCTCGCCTTTGCCGTCTGAACGGTCTTAAAACTACAAGCAAGCTTCGCATCGGGCAACGCTTGAGACTCAGATAAAACTGTAGGCTGACGAATTATAACCGCTTGAACATAATACACGCCTCCGCGTGCCTGAACTCTCGGGCACGCGGCAGTGTTATAAAATGGACAACTCATTATTAATTTTAAGACACAAAATACAATCATGAAAGTATCTAAAGCGACAGCTTTCGTTTCGGCAATATCAGGACTGATATTAACGGCGTGCGGTAGCTCTTTTGATAATAAGACTGTCGAATTCGTCGACCTGACCAAAGCGGCGGCATTCACGCTAACCGGCTCGGCTGATGTGTTCCAGCGAGACAAAGACCTCGTATATTACGACTCGGTCAATATACTTATGCCATCGGTCATACACAAGCACGACATCACATCTCTGCGCGACTCTATCATTTCATTGGCTTTTGACACAGTGGGCGTAAACACCAACGAAATCATCGACACATATCTGTCTAAAGCTGCGTCGCGCTCGGGATTCGACGCCGTTCCCACCGAAGACACTGACTCGGTGCGCCTCAATTACGACGGATACGAGTTTGTGACGGGCTTTGCCGCAAATCTTACACCCGACTATCTGGGCTACTGCGTCTCGACAACTTTTTATCTCCCCGGAGCGGCCCATGGCATGACAACACGCTACTATGTAAACTACGACATCTCCTCGGGTAAAGTATTTACAGCCGCCGATATCTTCAAGCCGGATGGACTCGGAGAACTGACCGACATAATCAGAAAAAGGGCACAGGACATGGCGTCGTTCATCGGTCCGGTCACGATAACCGATCTTCCGTCGCGCAACAACTTCTATGTCTCGGCCGCAGGAGAGATTCTCTTCGTCTATCAGCCATATGAAGCGGCTTCTTACAGCCAGGGATTCATAAGTGTACCGTTTTACCCATACGAACTCGCGGATCTGATGACCGCATACGGACTGAAATATTTCAATCTCAACGATCTTGATAGCTGATTCCGTTCATAACGAAATACAAAACAACCATCTCACAACGGCGAAAGGGCTTTTGTCTCTTTCGCCGATTGTCGTGTTTTTAATATTGTATCCGATAACGTCGCTTTTGATAGGCGACTTCTACAAAGTGCCTCTTACGGTCGCATTCATAGGCGCGTCAGCCTGGGGATTCCTGACCGCACGGCATCTGACTTTCAGCCAACGTGTCGAAGCGTTCTCCCGCTCTGCCGGTTCGTCGAACATAATCTACATGGTCTGGATATTCATACTCGCGGGTGCATTCTCATCTCTGGCCGAGCACACCGGCGCCATAAGCGCGACTGTCAATCTGACGTTGCGCTTCCTACCGTATGAACTTCTCATTCCCGGGTTATTTCTCGCCGCCTGCTTCATATCGCTATCAATAGGCACTTCTGTAGGTACCGTCGTGGCTCTGACGCCTTTGGCTATTGAGATCGCGGCCGAGGGCGGAGGCGATGTAGCGCTCTTCGTAGCGACAGTGCTCGGGGGCGCATTCTTCGGCGACAACCTGTCATTCATCTCAGACACCACTATCGCAGCAACACGTAGCCAGAATGTGGCGATGAACGCCAAATTCAAAGCTAACCTTGTGATAGTTTTACCGGCGGCAATCGTCACGCTGATCGTTTATGTCTTCATCGGCGCAGGCGTCGAAGACTTCACGCCGGCGGCTGAAGACAACTATTTCCTTATATTGCCCTATCTCCTGATCATCGCGCTGGCTATCGCCGGAGTCAATGTCATTATAGTCCTCGCCGCCGGCATCACGGCGTCAACTGTCATCGCCCTTATGTCGGGATTCACCCTTCTCGACCTCGCGGGATTCACCGGCGAAGGCATCGATTCGATGGGTTCACTGATTATTATCACTCTTCTCTCGGCCGGAATGCTCGGTCTGGTCAAAACAACCGGCGGCATCGACTGGCTGCTCGAGATAATGACCAGGCACGTCAGGAGTTCGCGTGGTGCCAAAGCTGTAATTGCGTCGCTCGTATCGGTCGTAAACGTCTGTACCGCAAACAACACAGTCGCCATACTTACTGTCGGTCCGCTATCACGGAAGATTTCCGAACGTTACGATATCGGTGGCGCCCGCACTGCAAGCCTGCTCGACACCTGCTCATGTATCGTGCAATGCCTCTTACCCTACGGCGCACAGACATTGCTTGCCGTTGGCATGGCTGGCATCAGCCCGGCAGCCCCCTGGCCATATCTATATTATCCGTGGGCTCTCGGCATAGGTGTTATCGCGATGATATTATACCGGCACAAGCGCCCCGTTAACATTTTTTCAACTTGAAATGTGTAATATTCACAGATCGCAATCGTCTAATAATCGGAAAAATTTAAATTTACATATAATCCACACACAATGAAAAAACTCAATTTCAAAAACCTGCTGCTGATGGCCGCCTTAGGTGTGGCCCCTGTCATGTTGGCCCAAATGCCCGGCGAGGTGCCTGCCGCACCCGTCGACTCAGCCGTCATAACAGGCAAACTCGACAACGGGTTGACTTACTACATTCGTCACAACGACACGCCAAAAGGCCAGGCTGATTTTTATATCGCCCAGAAAGTAGGTTCGGTTCTTGAAGAAGAAAGCCAGCGCGGTCTGGCCCACTTTCTCGAACATATGTGCTTCAACGGTACTGAGCACTTCCCCGGCAACTCGATGGTCGACTGGCTCGAGTCGGTCGGTGTGCGTTTCGGCCATAACCTCAACGCCTATACAGATGTCGACGAGACAGTCTATAACATCAACAACGTTCCTGTCGCCCGCAAAAGTGTGCAGGATTCATGCCTGCTCATTCTCCACGACTGGGCCTGTGCCTTGACCCTCGACCCTGAGGAAATCGACAAAGAGCGTGGCGTCATCCATGAAGAATGGCGTCAGAGCATGGTCGGCGAAATGCGCGTGATAGAGAAACTCCTTCCGACAGTCTATCCCGACTGCCGCTACGGCGAGCGTCTGCCCATCGGCCTGATGTCTGTCGTCGATAACTTCGAGCCACAGGTGCTTGTAGACTATTACAAAACATGGTATCGCCCCGACCAGCAGGGCATCATCGTCGTCGGCGACATCGACCCGGCATATATCGAATCGAAGATAAAGGAATATTTCAGCCCGATAAAGATGTCCGAAAACGCCAAAGAACGCGAGTATTTTGAAGTCGAGGATACCGACGGCGCAATCTATGCCATCGGCGCAGATCCCGAATGCCGCAATGCCTCGTTCATGCTGATGTTCAAATGTGACCCGTTGCTACCCCGCGCAATGCGCAACAGCATGTACTACTACTCGGTCGAATATATGCGTGACATCGTCGTATCGATGCTTAACAAACGTCTTGAAGAGGCCGCCATCGCTCCCGATGCCGATTTTGCCGGCGCAGATGTCGAGCTAAGCCGCTTTTTTATCGCTCCGACCAAAGAGGCTCTGACGATAGGCGGCGCACCCAAAGGCAATGACATTCTGCCGGCCGTCAAGTCTATTTATCGTGAAGTGCTCCGCGCAGTCCGCGGCGGATTCACCATCTCGGAGCTCGAGCGCGCACGCGCCGAATTCCTCTCAGACATCGAGCGCAAATATAACAACCGCGACAATACCGAGTCTATGACTTACGCCAAAGAGTATGTCCGCAGTTTCATTGACAACAAACCTATAGCCGGCATAACCAAGGAGTATGAAATCTATAATCAGATCGCTCCGATGATCGATGTCAACGCCATCAACTCATTCCTTCCGTCCATAGTCACCGACGACAACCGCGTGTTTGTGGCTATGATTCCCGAAAACGAGAAATTTATAGTTCCAACTGAAACTCAGGTCAAAGAAGCCATCGAGTCTGTCGACGAAGAAGAAATCGAACCTTATAAAGACGAAGTAAAGAGCGAACCCCTTATCCCCGCACTGCCGGTAGCCGGCTCGGTCGTGAGCGAGAAAGCCCTCGGTGAAATGGGCGCCACTGAATGGACTCTCAGCAACGGCATCAAAGTCATAGTCAAACCCACAAACTTCAAAAACGATGAAATCGCCTTCACAGCCGATGCCAAAGGCGGTACATCGGTCATCGGCGATGACCTCGCGTCATCTGTCATCTTCCTGCCAATGGGCATAAGCCAGCACGGCCTGGGCGACTATAGTTACTCTGACCTCTCAAAATACCTCCAGGGCACACAGGTGTCGCTCAATTTCACATTCGACACATATATCCGCGAGGCCGAGGGCAAGACCACCATCAAAGATCTCACCAAGCTCATGGAACTCATCTATATGAACTTCACCGCTTTCACGATCTCTGAAGACGAGTTCAACGCTACTCGCAATATGCTCAAGGGTGTACTCTCAAACCAGGAGACCACTCCCAACTATATCTTCAGCGACAAGCTGATGCAGACCATCTACAAGTCGCCCAAACGCAAGATGCTCTCAACAAAAGTCATTGACGAGGCCTCGCGCGAAGCTACAATCGACATTGTCAAGAAAATGCTCGCCAATCCGACCGACTTCACATTTGTCTTCTCGGGTAATATCGATCTCGCTACATTCAAACCCCTTGTCGAGCAATATATAGCCACTATTCCCGTCGATACATCGGCATCACTGACAGCTTCTTCGTGGGTTGCCGATCTCGAACCTGTCAAAGGCACGGAGACCAACACCTTTACCACCAAAATGCAGACTCCTCAGAGTTATGCTTTCATCGGCATCTTCGGTCAATTGCCCTACTCCACCAAAAACAAAGTGTTGACGGCAATCACCGGCCAGATACTCTCAAACCGTCTGCTCAAGAAAATACGTGAAGAGATGGGCGCAACCTACTCGATACAGATGATGGGCGACCAGTCGCGCGTCGGCGAGATAAACACCGTGCTCCAGACAGCATTCCCCTTCAAGCCGGAGACAAAAGAAGAAGTTCTTGATGCCATCCATGACATTATCTACAGCATGGAAGACAACGTCAGCGCCGAAGAACTCACACCAGCCCGCGAATACGTCATCAAGAACATCTCAAAGGATATCGAAGACAACAGTTATTGGGCCGGCTCTATCGCGGCATCGACCATCAACGGCAAATTCATCGCGACAGAGATCGGCGACACCGCGAAAGCCATAACATGTGACGACGTCAAATCATTCATGAAAGATCTGCTCAAACAGAACAACTACCGCGTTGTCATACTTGACCCCGAGGCTGCTCCCAATACTGAAAACGCCAAATAAGCCGGCAAAGTCACAATAAGACTTAAGGCGCGCGTCGAAAACCGATGCGCGCCTTTTTTCATTTCCTACGCAAACAAATCGGTAGTGATGAGTGTTAGTATTTCAATATTAACAAATTCTCACATATTATGACACTGCTTAAAAAAGCTCTTACATTCATCACATTATGCTCAGTGATGTCGTCAACCGATGTTTTTGCCGTCAAGCCCTACTCACCGACAGAGGGCATTCCTGAGCGCGTGCTTATTCTCAGCGGCGACAGCACGACACCCGGCGCAGCCGAGCATATAGCCGTTCTTTATTCACGCGAGGGACTGTCGTTCAATGACCCTGGCGCGCCTCGGTTCCTCTTCTTTGACCGTCAGGGGAAAGTCGCGCTCGGTATCGGCGGCTATGTCAAAGCCTCGGCAATGTATGACTTCAACGGCGCGATTGCCGGTAACGGATTCACGACATTCGACATCCCGGTTCCGCGTGATCCGGGCCAACGCAACCGCTTCGGCGCTGACGCGTCGCACTCGACAATATTCCTTAAACTCGTTACACGTCCGACAAAATTAGGCCGTGTAACGGTCTATATCCAGACAAACTTCACCGGCGACAACGGCGGCTACGGTCTCAAACTCAAACAGGCTTATGTAAGCCTCGGTAATGTCACGGCCGGTCTGGCCCACTCTGTCTTCTCTGACCCCGAGAGCCAGGCACCGACCATCGACACCGAAGGCCCGTCGGGACAGGTAGACAAGACAAATATCATGTTCAAATATGCCGTGAAGTTTGGAAAAGGATTCTCTGTAGGTGCCTCGCTCGAAGTTCCCTCGGCCGGTTATCAACTTAGTCAGTCAGAACGCGCCATTGATCAGCGATGTCCCGACATACCGGCCTATATCCAGTATTCATGGGGTAAAAACGACAGTCATGTGCGTGTATCAGGCATCTTCCGCCGCATGAGCTACCGCGATCTTATAAAGGAAGAAAACAGATTTGAATCGGGCTGGGGTGTACAGTTCAGTACTATAGCCAACATCATCGGCGGTCTTGACTTTTTCGGTCACTATGTCTACGGCAAAGGCATCGCCACTTATATCAATGACCTCGCCGACGGCGACTACAACCTCATACCGTCGACGACTGACGGACGCATGACAGCTCCGGCTATCGGCGGTCTCACTGCGGGTCTTGCCTGGCAGGCATCTCCAAAAGTCATGGTTTCGGCCGATTACAGCAACTCACGACTCTATGATTGTGGCCGCCTCGGAGGCGACACCTACCGCTACGCGCAATATGTATCGGCCAATGTCTACTATAATATCACCGACGACTTCAAGGTCGGCGCCGAATATCTCTTCGGCACACGCAAAGACTACAACGGCGAACACAACAAGGCCAACCGTTTCGAGGCCATGATGCAATACAGTTTCTGACAAATCGCACACAATTGTAACATAAATGAGGCGAGGCTATGTCTTTTGACACAGCCTCGCCCTCATATATTCAATTTTAACCGATCAGAATGATGTCTTTATAGCCGCGATAAAATTACGCCCGGGAGCGTTTATACCCGACCCGAATGTGCGGTATTCCGTGTCAAATATGTTTTCGATACCGGCTTGCAGTATCACATTACGATGCGGACTATATGTCGCCTTGAGGTTTAGTGTGAACCATGCCGGCAACCCCTCGCCGGCAAGACCGAGAGAGGTGGCATAGCCTATGTTGTCTTCGCCGTTGAGATTATAGCGGCTAAGCGGCTTCTTGCCATTGAAGAGCGAGTAAAATTCCAACATCGTGCGCTTGCCCGGACTCCGGAATGTCACACCCACACGGCCGAAGAGAGGAGCCACGTGGTCAAGCGGCATTTTTTTATTTCCTTTGTGACCTAATATATCGCCATAGGTGTATGTCGCAGTTGCATCGGCCCAGAAACATTTCGACATAATTACCTTGATTGTCGATGTGATGCCTGCTACAAAAGCACGACGGTTGTTGCGGTTGGCGTAGACATCACTCAATTCGCCGTCATAATCGATTTTATCCTTGCCGTCGACAAGAGCGGGGGCAAGAGCTATAGCGTCGAAGATGTATGTGCCGAAGACCGACGCTTCCCATTCTATACGTTCTGAATTGACATGAGCCACGTTGAAATCGGCGCTTATTGTCTTCTCCGGCTTAATGTCGGGATTAGGTACGACCACCATACCCGGCTGCGAGTCAAATACCTTAGCCATATCGTCTATATTCGGTACGCGATAACCGGTAGTAAGCGATAGAGCCAGTTTCCACCTGTCACTCACGTTGTATGTGAGTCCGGCATTCAGACTATATGTAGGGTTGTTCTGCGTTACCGTACCGTATTCCCGGCTGAAAAATGGAAAAAATTTATCACTTTTGAACGTCGCCTTCAATGTCGAGTAACCCACACGCACACCGTCGATGAATATAAGCTTCGGAGCAATCTCCCACGAATGAGCCACAAAGACATCTATGTTGTGCATATGATTGTGTCCGTCGGGATAGCGTGTATCAAGCGGCTTCTGTTCGCCGGTGTTGATATCGGTTTTATGTGCGGTCGATTTCAGATACTGCAACGACCCGTCTATGCCGGCATGTATCTTGTGTCCGCCAAAATACCTAATCCAATCAACCGAAAGAGAGACAATGTTCACCTCTTCTTCACGGCTACCGAGCCACGGATCATTAAGCTTGCGGTTATGACGGCTCTCTGCGATATTCTGGTATGACAGCGTCATCGAGGCCAGGTCAGCTCCGAAATGCCCATGTGTGTCATATGTATACGCAGCCAACAGACGCTGCTGCGGACCATAGTACCATTCGGCGAATTTCGGCTTGTCACCTTTCATATCTGTCAGACGGTCGTAGCGCGGCACGTCGCCGGTATTGGAAAACTGGAAATTGACCAGATGGCTTACTCCATCACCATGCCTATACAACAGTTTCTGCATCAGATCATACTGGTAGTATCCCGACTGAGGCTGACGGTATCGCCCGGTGTTAGGCACGAGTACATCCTTGCCATCGACATGCTCTACCTTGTAACCACGGTGGATATATCCGTCGCCGTCCGGCATAAACGGATTTGAATTACGTCCGCTCCTCAGATCTCCAAAATCGCTGTATGACAAAGATGTAAACGACGCTATCTTCTGTCCGCCAATATTGAAATCGGCGTGCCATGTCGATTCGTCGTTAGCACTGCCGAATCGCGAGAAAGCGCTGCCGGAGAACTGTATGCCACTATCGCTGCCGGACATACGCGGCATCTTCGTGTAGAACGATATCACACCACCCAAGGCATCTGAACCATATCCGACAGAAGCCGGGCCATACATCACCTCGGCACGCTCTATAATAGAAGGATCAATGGTTATTATATTCTGAAGATGCCCTGCCCGATAGATGAGATTGTTCATTCTCACGCCGTCGACTGTCAGAAGAACACGTGAGCTTTCGAAACCTCTTATTGACGGACTGCCACCACCCTGCTGACTCTTCTGGACAGTCAGCATACCGTCGCCGGCAAGCATATCGGCCGTGGTCTGAGGATTCATCTCCTCTATGCGGGGAGCTTCAACAGTCTTGACATACTGAGGTGTCTGAAGTTTGTCATTGTTCAACCGACGTCCGGTCACAAACAGTTCCTGAAGCCGGATGCTGTCACCCGATAAATCCTCGGGCGACGGCATCTCGGCTCCATACGATACGGCAACACACGACAGCATACCTATCATAATATTGCGCTTCATAACTAATGATATCATATCATCGGCTTTCATTAAAATCATAATTCTATTTCACGTACTGCCGAAGCCGGACCGTAGATAACAGCCACCACATACTTGCCCTTTGGCAGATCAGACAGGTCTATCATCATCGGCGCGATATAGTTGACTGCCTTGAGCACTTTCTCGCCGGTTTTATCAAAAATGCCCACACGGGCAGGACTCTGATCTGGGAGAGTCAAGCGAATGCCTGTACGTTTGGGGGTATATGTCACTCTCATGGCCTTGAGCGCCCGAGCGTGATTTACAGGAAGCGACGACTCATCAGATGGCTTGAACTTCACATTCACTTTCAAGGTATTGCCTTTCACATTTGTCGGTTTGACATATACAGCCTGCTCGGAACCGGGGTCTGAATAGCTCATGTCGAGCGTCAGATGGATCGGGCGTATCGTAGAACTTAGATCAAGCTCAAGATTATTCATCGTAAACGTTATCTCCACAGGGTCATCGCCAAGAGCGCCGTCGACACACATGATATAACCTTTCAGACCTTTGACTTCTGGCAAGGTCAGAGTCTCCCACGGACTCTCGCTATCCGAGCCGGAACGCCGGCGAGTATTATAACCGCTTATATAGTAACCTCCTACACCATCGCGTGTATTGTTGAAATAATACCCTTTACTGTTTAGGTCACTCACTTCATCAAGATTCATGTCAGACGGGAATGCTATATATGTCCATTCGCCCGGATTGAAAGTATACTTCAGCATCATCTTCTCGACACTCACAAGACCCGACTTCACCAATACCTGTCCTGACGAAAGATTATCTGCATAAACCGTCATCTCCTTGACACTCAACGGGCCATCAAGTTCCACTCGCTCGTCTTTGGCCACTATCACGTGATTGGCCACTTTGAAGACACAGGTATGCACATCGCTTGCCGCCCATGTCTCATCTCCCGGCTGATACGCCATTACCACAACCCGGCAGCTGTCAGACGGAATATTGAAAACGTTAAGTTTGTTGCCGTCTTCTATCCGTGCGTATTCATCTCCTTCTATCAGCCGGTAGATGACATCGAGACCGGATTGAGCCTCGGCATCCAGAGTTATTATTGTGGGACGACACTCGTTGATTTCAGCATCGGCAATCCATGTTATCGTCTGAGGCTTCTTCATTATAGCCGGATAGTAAAAACGCGGAGCTCCCACACAAACCACATCATTAGTGTTGCCGTCACCGCCATTACCACACAGAATATATACCTTCGACAAACCGTTAAGCTTATAATCCCATTCGGTACATGTTCTCCAGTCAACATTACCCGTGTTGAGCAGTACACTGCCGTTCGACGCGCTTTTGAGCGCGAAGTTCAGTTTTCCTCTGGTCGGGTTGCTTATTGGCTGGCCACCCAAGTCAACCACAAAACGGTCGTATTTGCTCAAATCACATGTCGATTCAACATAACCGGCCGCATGAGTACCGAAACCTTTGGCATAAGTTCGGTCACCGATCTGCAGCTTCGATGTACGGTCATACGCGATATCGGCTGTCCAATGATCCCATCCCGTACCCACTTTGTATGTCAGGTCTGACAGATAGTCGAAACTCTCCTGTCCCTGGCGGTACATGGTTGTCACAGGAGCGTCAATACCGTCGATGTCATAGGTAAACCGATGGACCACTTCATCTGACGCGTTGAACGGGAAATCTACTATCTGCTTCTCGCTCTTCCTCGACGAATCAAAGTAATCTGTCAGGTCGATAGGATCAAGAGGTGTCAGACTGCGAGGATTATCATACAATTGCAGATCAAGTTGTTTCAGATCGCGACCCTTTGTATCAATAAGGAAATAAGCGGTACGCACACCTTCGACTGCCGTAGGATACGTGGCAAGCATTTCAACCTTTGGCTGAAAGTCAGCAGAAAAGGTGATATATGATGTGGCCGGCAGATATGAATCATCGCCATACTGCGTAGCTTCTACCACTATATCGCCCTTCGAACCATATACAGCGACCAGCTCATTGCCGTTCTCGATGCGGGCTATATCGCGTCCGCTGATGATGCGGTAGGTTATTTTGCCCCCCGACTCTGCTTCAGCTTCAAGCGTCAGACGGTCGGCATCAACAGGCAACAGACCTCCCTGCGTGATAAACCTTATAGTCTGCGCCACTTTATTCGAGTTGTCAGGCAACTCAATATACAATCTTGACAAAAGAAGATGAGCATGGTCGCCGGCGTTGTTGCCGTCTGAAAGCGCCTCGATATAGAGTGAGTTCTTGTCGGTCATATCTAACTCAAGATCACGGATACACGGATTATCACCACGGGCGGTATTAGTCTTTGAATACATTTTCTGTCTTATGGCAGCGGAGCCGCCGGTCCATCCCGTGCCGTTCCACGTACGGTTGTTCCAGAAAGTGTAGGTCAGATTGCCCGCAGCTTTATCATCCTGTATGCCGTATCGCGTCACAAAACGTGTGAACGGTCTGTCAAAAAGGAATGATACGTGTCCTTGCGCGTGATTTGACACGCCTTTATAGAACACCGTATCGTTCACCGTCATGCGGGTGGGTGTGGCCGAAGGCGGGTTGGTATTGTCAACGCTTATGTCAACGCGCGGATTGCGGCCCGACCATCCCGAGACAGCAGTCCGGAAAGGATAGTCGCCTAACCACATAAACGCCTCTCTGTAGTCTTTGTCGACACATTCAGACAACAGTGTGCTACCGTCAGTGAAGTCTACCTTCATACGATAGGCATAGTTACCGGGATTGAAGTCTATATCAGCCGTCAAGTAGCAACCGTCTATCAGTTCATAGTCTGTAGAGGTAGTATTGTAGCCGTCAGACATACGGTAACTATATGTCGTCACACTCTGTATTTCTTTACCTTCCAGGTTTATCTCGGCCTTTATCTGTCCATTAGTCCCGTCATTGAAGACACCCAGAAGAGTCATGCTTTGGGCGAAGGCCGCACCTGATGCGCAAACGAGCATCAGGGCGGACAGCGCATTCCTGAAACTTATATTCATTTTACTACGATTTTGACATTGTAATTCTTTGCGTTCTCATTGATGGTCACCACATAAGGTCCTGACTCGAGCGAGGTCTCGAATTCCATATCAGGCGTATAGCAACGCACAATCTGACGCCCCACCATATCATATATAGTCACCGTGGCATCGCCCCGAAGTCCTGTCACCCTACATGTCCCGTCGCCTGTATACACTCGGTAGTGAGGTTTATCGTCTGTCCGGTCAACACCAGTCAATAGTCTGTCGTCCTCGATTTCCAAGGCGAAACGTCCTTTGCAATCTCCAGGTGTGTCTACGCTGAAACCGTATGGTTCCGACTCTGATGTAAGTTCGGTTCTTGTACCCGAAAGTTTATCCGTAAGGTATACCTTGAAATCCTTGTCGAAACCCTGTAGCTTGTCTACGCGCAGTTCATACTCACCAGCAGCAGGCATCTTCAGACCTATTGGAACGGTCATAGTCGTCGCTGACTCACGACAGTCTATAGACATAGGATTGTCGTAATCATCATACGTATAAACCTGAGCGGCTCTTCCGCTCAAACTCCAAAGTTTGGCGGCATCCTCGTTTACCTGATATTGGTGAGATGCGGTATTGTCTATGCGCAGAACAGCCTTATCTGTTTCGTCACCATCGGTGTAAACTCCAAGTTCGACCAAAACGTCCTCATCGGCATCATAGTAGTCTATGGTTTTCTTAGAGGCCGACTTTTCTTTGGCTATCGGAGTCACAGTGAAATCGGCGGCGTCGGTCATCGCCTGCACGAAGTACGACTGGAACGGATGTATCTTCTGCCGCGCGTCATATGTAGTCATATCATAAACTTCATAATTCCCGGTCACCGGATTACAATTGTATACATATCTGGTGACACTCTCCGGATCATACGACACATTCTGATGCTTGGTCAGATTTATGTTTGTAAGATATGGATTGCCTATCAGATTCCAACCTTCGGCTATCTCACCGAAATCAGACGGATAGTATTCAAGATTGTCTATTTTAACCGGCTTGTTCAGCAAAAGATTACCGCCGGCAATATCGAGCGTCGACTTCATGTCGGTGTCTGTTGTGAGCTCCACATCCTTGTCAAGATAACCGTCTACCAACACAGCCTCCACATCAAGAGTCGATATGGCCTCAGTGGCCACATAAGTGTTGGCATCTTCTCCGTTTTTGAGTCTCAACTCGACGCGCGGCTCAACGTAGAGATCAAGCGTAAGTTCGTCGGCTTTTGCACCTACTACATTAACGGTTAGCGGATTAAGCTCCTTGCGATTGATACGGTCCATATCCACGTCTATATAATATGTACTCTCAGGCACTGACAAGTCTATCTGCGGATTCTCGATGCGTGCATAGCCGCTTTCTTTGACTGTCAGAGATAGGTTCTCGTCGGCGCTGCCGCTCAACACGCGCACGGTCACTGGTATGCGGTTGATGCCGTCATCAAGCATGAAACGTTCGCCGCTCGTCACACCATTGCCGAAACTTACCGATACGTTAACCGGGCGACGCGTTGTCGACGGTGACATATAGAACATCACCTCACTCGCACCGGCCATCAAAGTATAAGATATCTTGAAATCGGCAACGCCGTCATCTACTGCCACACCTCTGATCAATGTCGCCATCGGATCGCCTGTACCAAGCGGACGGACACCCATCGTAAGCGAGTCTCCGACAACAATACTCGGATGACGATAGCTGACAGTCAGTGTGTCAGCCGCAGCAACAGCCCCGGTGACACCATATACCACAGAGTAATATTCATGATTGAGCGGCACAAGCTCACTCGCTCGACTGTTGAAGAAGTTATACGGGGTTCCGGTAAATGTCGACACATACGCGCTCCTCGTCTTACCGGCGGGGAACGTTATCGCTATTGGGCTTTCATCAGCTGTCGACAGGCACACGGCACGTGCGTCAAACGGCACTATCGACGGATGTCTGTCTGTCACCGTCCCGTATTTTTTCATCGGCATATAGGCCGAAGTCTCACGTAGGTTACCCTTACTGTCATAGTCATCCATCGTTATGTAGGCCACAAGCGACGAATCATTAAGCAGCGCGCGTCGGTGCATATACTTCACTACCTCATCCTGCGTAAGCGAACGGTTGAAAGCAAGCACCTGATCGAAAGCGCCCGAAAACCATCTGTCACCGTCGCGGTTCTGTCCAAGCATCAGGCCCGAGTATACGCGACCTTTGTTAATCGCACGCGTCACCCACGCCCTCATGCCGTTGAGATAGTAATCCATACCGTCAGGACGCGCCACAATAGCTACGTGTATCCATTTTTCCAGATCGTTTCGGGTAACACTGAGAGTGGTACGCTGATTCCAGCTCCAGCTTTCCTCATTCCAGTGGCAGCGTAGATTACCATCCTGAAGATGTATACCTGTCGCTACAGACGGATTCGTACTGCGGAAGAATATCAACGGCTTGGTCCCGCTAAGAACCGAGGCGCTGTCTATGCGAACCCATCCCATCAACGTCACAGTGTTGCTGTTGTTCAGACGGGCAAAATCCGTCCCGTTGCCCACTGTTATACCACCGTTGACAAGGGCTGCCGAATTACCTATCTCACGAGGAGATATACGGTTTATAACATCGATCGGTATAGGTATCATCCTCTCGTCGCTGCCGCGCAGATGAGTCGAGACGCGTTCGTTAAGTTTGCCAAGCTTGCTAATGTCAACCGTAAGATCTGTCTCGGCCACACCACGCGTGAAGTAGAGCGGATCAGGCGTCTGTATAAGAGAACTGTCAGAAATCATTCTGTATCCGTCGACAGGCTCTTTCAGATTCTCCAGCAAGCGGGCCGTAACGTGATATGACGCTTTCGTATCATCGAACACTTCAAATTCGCCCGACTCGTCAACACCTTCAATGCTCAACTCTATAGCCGGTTTTATAGACACGATCATTAGTTTAAGATCAACGATAGAACTTAGTTCAGGCACGTGAATACCCAACGAACCTTTCGAAGCGTCGCCTATGAGTTCGCCGACAAGCAGCCAACGCGATTTCGAGGCATTGGGATCGGAGGCATATAGACGGTATTTTTTCTCCATATTGAAGCTATCGCCAAAAGGATAGAACTCTACATACACCGAATCAGACAAAGCCGTGCGGTCAAACGAATGTATACAATATCCCGTACCTGCCACATCATAATACTTGTAGTCGAGATTGTCATTATCCGATGTCCAGTCACCGGCATCATATGCATATACCCCGACTGCACCGGGCGCAGAGGTCATGCTCAGACGCATAATGTCGCCGTCGCGGGACGCAAACAACTTCTCGCCCGACGCCATCTCCTCGTACGATGCGGCCCTTGCACTAACGGGCACAGGCATCTTCGCATGCGATACTACGGCACGCGTACGCGACATCGGAGTGCGGCACGAGTATGTCTCATTATCGCCTTCAAGATTGTCCCCGTTGAAGTCATAGTATGCCACAAGCCCGTCGCGGTCGTCGGCATTGACAGAATACATCTCGCGGCGTATTTCCTCGACAGAAAGTTCGCGGCTCCATATCTTAAGTTCATCGACTGTGGCTTCAAGTGTGCCACGCTCTATAGCATCGCCGAAGAGCGAGAGTGGCACGCTGTTGTTCAATGTAGCCTCGGGTAGCCTGCGGGCTGCCGATCCCGTAAGATTACCGTTCACATACAGGCATATATTGCCGTCGCGCTTGTGAGTCACCGCTATGTGTGACCATTTGCCGTAAATCACACTACCGCCGTCGACAGTCCACTCCTGTTCGATTGCGGCCTCATATGTCGGCTGGCTGAACTTGTTGCGCGGCGAGTAACGGAACTTAAGATGCCCGCCTTCCAGAAACATGACGAAACCTTTGGCATCGCCACTGTACACATGCTGACGGTTGCACAATATCACACCGTCGTTCTCGGGCCTGATCCACATGTCTACGGTGAAATCATTAAAGAAATAGTCGGTATAACCTATGTCAAGGCGTCCCTGTCCGTCAGAGTATATGGCATTGCCGCTACGACGCGCTATAGTCTGAGACTCGGTCTCTCCTACGGTGAACTCGGCCGACGTGGTCGACACATCAGGCGATTCGCGCAAAGTCAGCTTCAGTTGCACCTTGTCGCCGGCATTTAGACGGCGTGTCAGATACTGGTAAGGATTATCGGTTTTCTCGCCATTCACAGTCCATTCATAATAGTAATATAATGGTATCGTCCAATAGGTGTCGATGCCTAATGTGCGGCGTCCATCCTTATGCGACAGTTCCTTCAGAGCAAATCCGTTCCTGAAATAGCGGTCAGACGGATGCTCCAGGTCAGCCACCCATACCCCGCGGCCATAATCAGAGAAGACCATTTCTTGAGTCGTATAGTTTATCGACACATGGCAGTCTCCTATTTTGCCGGGATTGTAGCCTTTGACCCAGTAGCGCCAAGTATCACTCCCGTTCTCGAGGATATATATGCTCGCGTTGCCGCCATTTATAAAATAGAGATCGCCGCTGCCTTCATGAAAAATAAGCTGACCGCAGTCTATAGCGGGAAGACCCGCGCCGACCTCCTCAAAGCGGCTTTCATTCAGAAAGTAACGAAGCACTTTACCGCGGACACCGACATAAAGTATATCACTATTGTCAGGGTCAGCCGCTATACGGCAGTTGGTAAACTTGGCCGGAATACCGTTGAACAGCACCGGTTCAAATGTCTTGCCATTGTCAACAGACCTGAAAATCTGATGGTCCATATTCACACAATATATCGTACAGCGGCCCTTGTCACGACACAATGCCAGATTGTTGATATGATTTAGAGCTTTTGCCATCGGATACCCTCCGCCTACGTTAGTGCCCGGAGTCAGCTGTATCGCGCTACGCCCTATGTCATCGATGCGAAAAAGCGTACGCATCGGGTTCTGTGGATACGACTTGACCATATACCACGACCCAGTAACCACATCTGCCACATTATAACGGGCAAACCAGCTGCTCATCGGCAGACTTTCGTCGAAGCCGCCGCTACCGCCGCCGCCAGAGAATAAACCGATGTTGGTATAAGGATTGAAGCTCGCCTCCGAACCTTCATATCCGCGCCAGTGTCCCCAGCGGCCGTAACGCCACGTCTGTACATCAATATCCTGGGTGTTGCCGATCATTGCCTGATCACCGAACTCATTGACAGCCACATAGTAATACATCATATTACCCATATTGCTGCCTATATTAACCCACGTATTGTTCGTAAGATCCTTATCAAGCATCAGCATACCTGCGTCAGAACCGCGAAACTGTCGGCCCGACTTATGTGACAGTACGAAATGATTGTCGCACGAGTGGCGTGCATTTGTCACCGCATACCACGCTCCGTCGATTTCGCTGCGCAAACGCGATCCCCAGTGCTGATGGTAGAATGTTTTGCCCCCATCTGTAGTGAAGCCACCGCACATTGAAACACCGTACATATAATTCGGATCTGCATAGTTCACACCGAAACCGCCGAGCCATCCGCCCGGCGGATCATTGAAGTGACCGAATATTGCAGCCCCCATAGGAGCGGTATCGCCTTCCGAAAGCGTGATCCATGTCTTGCCTCCGTCAGAAGTCCGATAGATGCCTTGATATTGGGGACTGCGACTCGTCATAAACCACATGCACTTCGAGTCTGTCGGACTCACACACAGGAAACCGGGATTTCCCGCACGAAGCGGGAAAATGCCTGAATTGTCAGGATAGTCCTCAGGCCGGCGTACAACAGTACTGTCGCGGTCATACACCGTGAAGTGCATCTTCTTAAGATTATATGTCTTAACGCCATTGACCACTGTACTTTTGGCTCCGTCGTCAAAGTAATATATCGAACGTGATGTCGGCAAATATATCTTATTTCGGTCGAAACGGTCAAAAGCTACCTCCTGAAACCAGCCACCCTTGTTTCCATTGTCAGGATGTACATCCTTGATCGAGTCGGGTATCACAAGTTGAGTCCACGTTTTGCATGTATCTTCGCTGATATATACACGGCTGCCCCAGCCTCCGCTCGAACAACCGATAAACTTAAGATTTCCCTCGGCATCGCGAAAACAGTGACCGCGTTTGAAACTGCGCGATTGGCCACCGGCTATCTTGCGCCAAGTCTCACCACCGTCACACGTCTCATACACAGAGCCACCAGACATGAAGCCGAACACATGGTTGAAATCATCTGGATCGACAGGTATCGAATATCCGACAACAGCGCCTCGGTCGGCACGCACAGGTATATTGTCTGTTATACACCGCCATGTCTTGCCGCAATCTCCTGTCACAAATATACCCGCACGCTCAGGTATTGCATAAAGCGAGTCAGGATTCTCAGGATGAAGAGCCGCCCAATGCATACGACCCGACGACGGTTTGTGTTCCACGGCCCGGAAATAACCGGGATTGCGTATACCATTCTTACGGTCGTCTGCATTATACACCACCTTCGGCCATGTCTTGTTAAGGATATCCTCGGGCACAACCTTTGCTATGGCCATTACAGCTCTCTCATCATATGTGGTATCGATAAACTGATAAAGCGAATCTCCTCCCGCCGAACGCCCGTACGCCGGGAGCCATTGCTTCGCATATGCCGTATAACCTTCCTTTTTCTTTGCAGAAGCCTTGTCCTTGACGGCGGTGTTCATGATTGCTACAATCTCCTGAGGCGACCAACCGTCAGCGGCCAGTTTCATATACACCTCGTCTCTCAATAAATCTTCCATCTTCACATCAGTGAAAACGGAGTCGGGCAACATCCTGAGGACATCCGTCGGATCGGGACGCCCAACAGGAATATTACCCTTGTCGGTTTTCGCATAGCTGTGTAAAAACACTATGCCGGCCAGCAAAAGCGTGGCGGTTAATAGACTTTTACTCATTCTTTTGATATGGATTATTATTTATGTTAAGTTTTGTCAATAGGAAATCCTGCGGGCAACCACATCCCACATACTCAGTATAGATCATATAATCAGCTGTAGAGCTGCACGGTAATAGGAACTCATCATCCATAATGATATAGTCTCTGTTGCCTGGTTTGATATTGGAAATATTAACACTTCAGCTAAAGCGCCGCAAAATTAAACAAAAAAAATTAAATTTTAAAATCTCTGTTTGTCTTAGTTTTATCGTGCGATATCGGCAACTATATATAAGAGACAGGGCGGTCTGATTCCAGACCGCCCTGTCTCTTATAGGCTTAAAATATAAATATAGAATGTTATTTTACAAGTACTTTCGATACTTTGCCTGCCTGACGACGGATATAGATTCCGTTTTCAGGATTCTCGACGCGAACACCCAGAAGATTGAAGTATTCGACGGGTGCATTCTCGTCAACAGCGATATCGCTGACAGAGCCCGAGCCGGCATTGTGGAGTTTGATATTATCAATAAACCAACGTAAAGCTTCTGAACTTGGCCACTGTGAGTCGGCGTTACGGATGGTGATTTTGGTATCAGCCGAGACAACAGCTCCTGTCAGAGGAACATTGACTGTATACCAACGGTAGGCAGCTCCGGTTTCAGGATGGGGAACATCAAGTTCAAACGACTTGACATCTGCACCATTCTCCACCAGAACGACAAGTTTGGTCTCATCCCATTTTGCAGTTTCTTTGTTGCCCTTACGCTGCGAACTAACATCAAATGTAAGTGTCAGAGCAGCATCAGCGGGTACATTGGCAATCGAAGGCAGCACGATACCGCTTTGATAACCGGTCAAACCGAATTTGAGATAGTTGCGCTGCAGATAAATCTGAGCCTTAGGCTCACGTTCTGACTTTGAATCTTCGTGTGTGGCCACAAACTGATAACCTTTAGCGAGAAGTGCCTCGTAGGTTGAGACATCATCGACTTTGTTGGTGCCAAGCTGCTGGGCGGTAGCATCTGCGTTGTTATCCTCGATTGTCTGACCTGCAGGTTTCTGACTCGACCAAGGCTCGAGCCATTCGAAATCCTCTGAGAAATAAATGGTTGCTTCCTGTGCTGACAGCATCATGCAGGCAGAAGCGAAAAAGATAGAGAGTAAAGTTTTCTTCATAAGAAAGTGTTTTTAGGTTAATAATAGAATAATGTGTTTAATAATTCACAAATATATGTATTTTTGCCGAACCCGACAAATATAATTTGTGGCAGATAGCGCAAAACATACGTAACCGTCATTCTATACATCTGTGATATAGAGAACTTGCGAGATATTGACCGACATACCGCTAAAAGCTTTTAACATATTACATTAACTGATGCTAAAAAGCCTATGAATCTGAACCAATAAGACCCGGTGGTGTTTTATCTATGAAAACAATAATAAAGCATTACCAATATGACATACGAACAACCGACACTACCCTATCAGCCCGAAGCTCTCGAACCGACAATCAGTCGCGAGACAATAGATTATCATTACGGCAAACATGAAAAAGCCTATATCGACAATCTCAACAAGCTCATCAAAGGCACTGAATATGAAGATATGGATCTCGAAGAAATCATACGCCACTCCGACGGTGCGCTATACAACAACGCCGCTCAGGCATGGAACCATATTTTCTATTTCTTCACCTTCTCTCCCGAAGGCAATCGAGAACCGACCGGCGATCTGCGCAGGGCTATCGACCGTGATTTCGGATCGTTTGACAAATTCAAAGAAGCTTTCGAGCAGGCAGGCGCATCGCTTTTCGGCTCGGGATGGGTCTGGCTCTCACGCGATGATGACGGCAAACTATTTATCTCTCAGGGTCAGAACGCCATGAATCCACTCAAAGAAGGCCTTGTACCTTTGCTGACGTTCGACGTCTGGGAGCACGCATACTACATAGACTACAAAAACCTGCGTGCGTCATATCTCAAAAAACTGTGGGATATCGTCGACTGGGACATTGTAGCCGACAGATACTGACAAAAATTTACTGACAGCAATGACAGCACTTTAATTTTAAGCATAATGTGATGAATGGAAGGGGAGGTACTCGTGAGAGCACCTCTTTTTCTTTTTCGTCTGTTCAGATAACCTCGAGATTGGCGGCAAGACGCTGACGTACGACCTCATACATCATCACACCTGCCGCAACACCTACATTGAGCGAACCGATATGTCCGAACATCGGTATCGACACCTTTGTGTCACATAGCTCAAGGACGGCCGGCGATATGCCGACATCTTCGGCTCCCATGACAATGGCGACCGGCACAGTATAGTCACCGAGCGTATAGTTGAAATCGGCCTTTTCAGAAGCTGCGACGATATTGTAGCCATTGTCTTTGAGGAATGCTACCGCCCGGGCGAGATTGCGTTCACGACAGACAGGCAGATGATGTAGAGCGCCGGCCGATGTCTTGATGGCGTCCGCCCCGACCGTGACACTGCCGTGTTCTGGGATAACAACGGCGTTGACTCCGCAGCATTCGGCCGTACGGCAGATAGCACCGAAGTTTCTCACATCGGTTATGCCGTCGAGCACAAGTAGGAACGGCATCACACCGTCTTCATATAGCGCGGGCACGACATTGTCGAGCCTGTGATATGTGACGGCAGACATGAAAGCCACGACACCCTGATGGTTGCGGCGAGTTATGCGGTTGAGACGTTCGGCAGGCACACGCTGCACGGGAATACCGAGATTGCGCGCAAGTTGATATAATGTCTCGGCGTTATCACCGTGAAAGTCCTTTTTCAAAAGTATTTTGTCAACTTCCTTACCTGATTCGATAGCTTCGATGACGGCACGCGGGCCAAAGATATATTCGTTTTTTTCCATTATCGTTTTTTATGTCAGTTTATGCCGGAGAGAAGTACGCGTGCTGTCTCGCGGGCGGCAGCATTTGAGCTGTCACCGCTGAGCATCATCGCTATTTCGTCGATACGGCCCGATTCGTCAAGACGGCGTAGCTTGGTTTCGGTCGATGTATCGTTGTCTTCTTTATATACTTTATAGTGGCTTGTCCCTCTGGCGGCAACTTGTGGCAGATGTGTTATGGTGATAACTTGTATATTCTCGGCTATACGACTCATCATCACGCCGATGCGTGATGCAATATCGCCCGATACTCCCGTGTCGATTTCATCGAAGATAATCGTCGGCAATTGCATCTTGCGTCCCACAATAGTCTTTATGACAAGCATCAGACGTGAGATCTCGCCACCCGACGCCGTGTCTCTGACAGGCAACGGCGAACTGTTCTTATTGAAAGCAAAAAGGAATTCGACGGCATCGATGCCGGTCGGACTCAGCCGGGTTGGTGTAATGGCTATGGTACAGCGCAGATTCTTCATTCCAAGCGGTCTGGCCTCCTCTTCGAGGGCCGAGGCAAAAGCCTGTGCAGCAGTCTGTCGGGCCGTGGAAATCGAACGCGCTATCACCATGGCGTCACGTTTCGCCGCTTTTGCGCGGTTTTCGAGATCCTCGAGTACGACATCGCCGTTTTCTATGGCATCAAGTTTACGGGCAAGTCTCTCGCCAAGATCTATCAAAGCATCACTGTCGTCGACATGATGCTTGAGTTCAAGCGAATAGATTGAACCGAGACGGTCTTCGACAACTTCGAGACGCTCCGGGTCGTCACGGTAGCGCGATTCATAGTCACGCAAAGTGCGGGCTATGTCGCCGACCTCTATCAATGCCGATTCAAGACGCTCGGCCAGCGGTGATATGTCTCCTATATTTTTGTCAGCAAGACCGTTGCAGGCATCGGTGGCACGTCCCAAGGCTGAGAGTGCCCCACTATCTTCTCCATCAAGAGCCCCAAGAGCCTCGGCGATGTCATGGTTGATAGCACCGGCATTCTCAAGTATGGCACGTTCTTCTTCAAGAGCCTCCTGCTCGCCGGCGACAAGCGACAATGCTTTTATCTCGTCGAGCTGATAGGATATGAAATCGGCGTCGTCGCGGTTACGGCGTATCATATCGCGCGTGGCGGTATATTCGCGCAAAATGCCTTTATATACTTCGTAGGCCCGGTGATAATCGGCAAGCAGCTCTCGGTTGTCGGCGAGGCTGTCGATAACGGCCAACTGATAATTATTGTCAGACAGCAGCATATTCTGATGCTGCGAATGGATGTCGACAAGACGCATAGCGATGTCTCGCATGACCGTCAGATTGACCGGCGTGTCATTGACAAATGCACGCGAGCGACCCGACGGCGAGAGTTCGCGGCGCAATATAACTTCACCCGCGGCATCGGCGTCGATGTCGTTGTCGGCAAGAATATCGTCAAGTCCCGGTGCGTCAGAGGTGTCAAAAACAGCTTCTATGACAGATTTCTTCGAGCTGTCGGCGATAACCCTCGTATCGGCGCGGCCGCCGAGCAACAGCGACAGTGCGCCCAGCAGTATCGACTTACCCGCGCCTGTTTCACCGGTTATTATATCAAGCCCGGGCTCGAAATCGATCTCTACGTCCGATATCAGGGCGTAATTGCTGACTCTTAACGATCTGATCATTTTTCCTGGCCTTCTTTTATTTTGTCAAGACGCTGCTGTTCGGTAGGATAAATCGGCTGTAACAGGTTATAGACCTTCAACCGCTCATCTGCCGGAGCCTTCGAATATACATTGACGAGTTCGTCAAGTTTGGCGTCTTTAAACATCGACAGAGCGACCGACATCGGCGCGACCTCGGCCACTTTCCTGATGGCATCAAGCGACGCCGTGATCTGGGCGCGCCCCTTGTCGGGACTGAGAGCCATCTCATCGAGACCTCGTCTGTGATAATTATAATACATATCACGTATGCCTGACGTCGCCGGCTCGGTAAACGCCGACAACACCGCACTACGGTTCTTTGTGTCCTCGAATGCTTTCCAACCGGTCTCACCGGATGACTGGGCCATCTGGACTATATTTTTAAGTTGTTCGAAATACGGCTCGCCGCCTTTTGGCGAAAATGAGTCAAAATCAACGGCAAGTATGAGATAGGCATAAAAATTCAATATCGCGGTGAGCTGGCTCTCCATCGATGTCTGCGAGAAGACCAACGGCTCGTTTTCGCGATAAGTGAATTCAATCTTGGTATCCTTGAAATTGATAAGTGTGGTCGTATAACTGCTGTTGTATACCGGCCGTATCGACTGAACCTGCAGGTCTCCCACCATTGTATCGTCGTTATACTCCTTGATGGTAAAAAACAATCTGCACTCAATCTTTTCATTGGCCGAAAACTGTGTGTTGGTGAAGACTGTCGTGTTCATATAATCATTAACAGCCTGGGTGAGCGTCTCAAACACCTGTTTGTTGGTGCCCGATACCTGCTCAGAGTTTATCTCTACCGTGCAATTGAGTTCCTGAGCGGCGGCACCGACCGATACCACAGCTGAAATAAACAATATGATGAGGAGTGATTTTATTTTTTGCATAGGCGTACTAAATTGTCGATGATGTCTGATGCGACTTGCGTTTTCGGTTTAAGGCCATAATCAAGACGGCGACCGTCGGCAAAGTGTATAGATATCTTATTGGTATCGGTCTGAAATCCCGCACCGATATCCTTCAACGAGTTCATAACTATCATGTCGAAGTTCTTGGCCTTTAGCTTGCGGTCGGCGTTGTTGTGCTCGTCATCGGTCTCGAGTGCAAAACCTACCGTTATCTGACCGGGACGCTTGATGCGGCCGAGTGTAGCGGCGATGTCAGGATTCATCGTCAAGACAACGCTGTCGACATTATCTTTCTCTCGTTTTATCTTTGAAATTTTCGGGTCGGCCGGACGATAATCGGCTACTGCCGCAGCCATAACAGCTATATCGGCATCGTCAAACAGCTTCTCGCAGGCTGCAAGCATTTCAAGAGCTGTCTCAACTCTGACAACTTTAACGCCTGGATGAGACGGCGTTACGCTCACCGGGCCGCTGACTATCGTGACATCGGCACCGCGTGCGGCAGCCTCGTCGGCTATGGCATAGCCCATCTTGCCGGATGAGTAGTTGCCTATAAATCTGACCGGGTCGATGCGCTCATAGGTCGGGCCGGCTGTGACAAGCACTTTCTTGCCGGCGAGTTCCTGCGACGTTTCAAAGAAAGCGTCAAGTACCTTGACTATATTCTCGGGCTCTTCCATGCGTCCTTTGCCGTGCAGATGGCTGGCAAGCTCGCCTTCGGCAGGCTCGATGATGTGGTTGCCGTAGCTGCGCAGCAACTCGAGGTTGCGACGCGTCGACGGATGCCGCATCATATCGAGATCCATCGCCGGAGCGACAAAAACCGGCGCTTTGGCCGAAAGATAGGTGGTGACAAGCATATTGTCGGCCACACCGTTTGCCATCTTGCCTATTGTCGATGCCGTCGCCGGAGCGATAACCATGACGTCGGCCCAAAGACCGAGATCGACGTGTGAGTGCCACTCGCCGGTGTTGGCTGTGAAAAATTCGCTGATAACAGGTTTCCCGCTCAGTGTCGAGAGTGTCACGGGCGTGATAAATTCGCGTGCGTTTGGCGTCATCACTACCTGCACCTCGGCGCCGGCCTTGACGAGCAGACGGACCAGTATAGCCGTCTTATAGGCCGCGATACCCCCGGTTATACCTACTATTATATGTTTGCCGTTTAACATTATGGAGATCGTTTCAGTTGTCAGGTCTCGGTCTATTTCTTCATGGCGCTGCGCAGTCTGATGCGCGTAAACGCGTCCTTGGTGTTTTTTGTGAAATCGCCCTGCATGATCCAGCTGTAGTAGCCCGGATCGTTTTTGAGCACTTCCTCGGCAATGCGGCCTTTATATTTGCCGAAGTTTATAATTTCACGGCGCTGTTCGTCATAGACGAGACGGCCCATGAAATCGACATTACGGTTTTGCGACGCATACTCCGATAGAGCGGCGATGTCGTTGGGCAGGTCGTCGTAGCGCTCGAGCTGAGCTTTGAGCACCTCATAGGTAGCCATCGTATCGGCGCTCGCACTATGGGCTTCGGTAAGATCTTTACCGCAATAAAATTTATATGCGGCGACGAGTGTGCGCGGTTCCTTCTTGTGAAAGATAGTCTGCACATCGATAAAACGCGCTTTACCGAAATCAAAATCCACACCGGCACGCTGAAATTCCTGATCAAGCAACGGTATATCAAAGCGGTTGGAGTTAAAACCGGCTATATCACAGCCGGTAAACAGATCGGCAAGCGACCGGGCCACTTTTCTGAATTCGGGCTCGTCTTTGACATCTTCGTCAGTAATATGATGTATGGCGGTAGCCTCGGCCGGAATGGGACATCCCGGATTGATGCGGCGCGTCTTTACAATCTCGCTACCGTCTGGCATGACCTTCACGACCGAGATTTCAACGATGCGGTCGTTGGTTATATTCGTACCCGTCGTCTCAAGATCAAAGAAAACGACGGGTCTTTTCAAATTAAGCTTCATATCCTATCGGTTAGAAATCGCCTACGGTCATAGGCATCAGCAACATTACGAGTTCTGTGCCGTCACTCTCCTCTGCAGGACGGAAGACACCCGGACGTCCGGGGTCAGACAGTTCCACGACAACATCGTCTGTGGTAATGACATTCAGTATCTCGATCAGATACGGGGCGCTGAAGCCGATTGTCAGTTCTGTGCCGGTAAACGAGCACGGCACCTGCTCACGGGCGCTTGTGCAACTGCTCGAATCATTGGTCTTCAACAGTATGCGTTCGGGCGTGATGCGGAACTTTTCAAGAGCGAACGCCGGGTCGACAAAGACAGCGACGCGGCGCACGGCGTTGAGCATCGTCATTCGATCGACAGTCAGAGTATATGCGTTATTCTTGGGTATCACACGATTATAGTCGGGGAAACGGCCATTGAGAAGACAGCTGCGGAACGTAAATCCGGCAGACTCGACTGTCGCATTCTTCGAGGTGAGGGTCAATGTGAGCTTCTCTTCTTTAGCGAAAATATTCTTTATGATCGAAGCCGGCTTGGTCGGTATGATACATGAACCCTCGCCGCCGGGTTTGATGTTACGGTCGACATAACGGACGAGTTTGCGGGTATCAGTGGCAACAAAGGTGAGTTCGTCTTGCTTGATATCAAGGAAGATGCCCATCATCTGCGGACGATAGTCGTCTGTGCCGGCGGCAAAGAGCGTATTGTCAATGCCTTTGACGAAATAGGCACCGGCCACATCAAACGAGACCGGCTCGGAATCGTCATCGACACCCTTATATACGGGATATTCGTCGCCACTGACAGCCACGAGGTTATAGTTACCTGAAGCATATTCGATTTCAACCTCGAGGGTGGTATCGTCGACAGAGAATGTCACACCCTGATCGGGCATTTCTTTGAGAAGCTCGACAAGACGACGGGCCACGAGGCAGAATTTACCCGACCCGAAGACGTCAGACACCGCTACGCGGGCTGTAAGCGAGTTTTCCATGTCAGAGCCGGTAATCGTCAGAGTCTCACCTTCGAGAGAGATAAGAAACGAGTCGAGAATCGTCAGCGCATTTTTAGAATTGATAACCTTGCTGACGGCCGAAACCGCACTGTAGAGAGATTTACTTTGAACGTTAAACTTCATATATGGTATTATTTAATAATTTTCGCTATTGAATTACAAAAATAGCAATATTCGCCGAATAAAACTATCATTCGGGGCAAAAATTTACATCTCGTCTCTCAAAGTATTCTCAAACGGCCTCAGCCGAGACTGTCAAGGTCCATTTGGGCGAGTTCCCAGACACTCATGGCGTTTTCAAGTTCCTTGGTTGCGGCGGCATGGCGTTCGAGAATCTCGCTGTCACTGCGCCCTGCAGCCATTTCAGCCTCGATGGCAGCTATCTCCTCTTCGCGGCGCGACACTTCAGCCTCGGCCTCGGAGACACGCTTGGCCGCACGCTTGACAGCCTTCTCACGCTCACGCTGTTCGGCATAATTCAGACGACGTTCTGCCTGTCGGGGCATCTCGACCGACTTGGCCGCCACATCGGTCTTAATCTCGTTACGCGAAGGCTTCACCGCATCGCCCGAACCCGGCGAACGCGTCAGCTCAAGCTCTTCAAGACCGGCGATACGTTTCTTCTCGAGGAACTCATATATGCCGCCGAGGCATTCGCGCACCTTGCCGCCGCCAAACTCATATACCTTTTCGACAAGTCCGTCGAGAAACTCGCGGTCGTGGCTGACGACAATTACCGTCCCGTCAAAATCCTTGATAGCCTGCTTGAGAATATCTTTGGTTTTCATATCCAGGTGATTGGTGGGCTCGTCGAGTATAAGCAGATTGACCGGTTCGAGCAGCAGCCTTATCATGGCCAGACGCGTCTTCTCGCCGCCCGACAGCACCTTGACCTTCTTGTCGGAAGCTTCGCCGCCAAACATGAAAGCGCCGAGAATATCACGTATCTTAGTACGGATATCGCCTACGGCGACATGGTCGATCGTATCGAAGACCGTGATCTCGCCGTCGAGCAACTGCGCCTGATTTTGAGCAAAGTAGCCAATCTTGACATTATGGCCTATCTTCAGCGAACCGGTGAAAGGTATCTCACCGAGGATACATTTGACGAGCGTCGATTTACCTTCGCCGTTCTTACCGACAAACGCCACTTTCTCACCACGCTTGATGGTAAACGTGGCGCCGTCGAAGACCTGATGCTCACCATAAGCCTTACCCACATTATCTGCGATAACGGGATAGTCACCCGAACGCGGAGCCGGCGGAAATTTGAGACTGAGGTGCGACGTGTCGACTTCGTCGACCTCTATGCGCTCGATCTTGGCGAGTTGCTTCATGCGGCTCTGTACCTGCACGGCCTTGGTCGCCTTATATCGAAATCGTTCGATAAACTCCTCTGTGTCTGCAATCTGCTTCTGTTGGTTGGCATAAGCACGCATCTGTTGCTCGATGCGCTCCTTGCGCAGCTCGACATATTTGGAGTAATTGACCGAATAGTCATAAATCTTGCCGAGTGAGATCTCTATGGTGCGGTTGGTGACATTGTCGATAAAAGCGCGGTCGTGGCTCACAAGAACGACAGCCTTCGCCTTGGTCATAAGAAAATTCTCGAGCCATTGTATCGACTCGATATCGAGATGGTTGGTAGGTTCGTCGAGCAACAGCACGTCGGGACGCGACAGCAGGAGTTTCGCAAGCTCGACACGCATGCGCCAGCCTCCGCTGAACTCCGACGTCGGGCGGTTGAAATCAGAGCGGACAAAGCCCAGGCCGATGAGAGTCTTTTCCATCTCGGCGATATGGTTGCCCGAATTTTCGACTGAAAGACGGTCTGACAGAGCACTCATGCGCTCGATGAGTTTATGGTAGTCGTCTGAATCGTAGTCGGTACGTTCGGCAAGTTCGGCCGTCATGGCATCGAGGTCACGCTGCATGGCGTCGACACGGGCAAAAGCCTTTGCCACCTCGTCGATGACGCTCGTGCTGTCGGCCAGATTCATCTGTTGCGGCAAATAGCCCACCGTGAGTCCGTCGGGCATCGACACCGAACCTGACGTCGGTTTCTGCAAACCGGCGATTATCTTAAGCATCGTTGATTTGCCCGCACCGTTTTTGCCGACAAGCGCTATCTTGTCTTTGGGATTGATGACATAATTGATACTGTCAAACAACGATTTCGCACTGAATTCTACAGACAGATTATTTATTGATATCATAAGATCTGATTTTGACCTGCAAAGGTACAAAATTTTATTCTCAATGAAAAGCCGTGATTTTTTTGGTTTTTGTGATAACATTAGCTACATTTGGAGATAATTTAAAACAACCATGATAAACGTCATACTGCCCGACAGCAGCCCGCACAGACTTCCGTTCTACCTGACCATGGAAGAATGGATCGCACGACGTCTGCCGGCGGGCGATTATTTTTTCACATGGCAGGTTGATCCGACTGTAATATTCGGCCGCAACCAGGACATCGACAAAGAAGTCGACCTCGACTACTGCCGCCGTCACGGCATCGCGTTCTACCGGCGGCGCAGCGGCGGAGGATGTGTCTTCGCCGACCGCAGCAACATCATGCTGTCATTCATCACCCCCTCGGAACAAGTAGTCACCACTTTCAGCCGATACACTTCTCTGGTGGCCGCCATGCTGCGGTCGCTTGGCCTCGACGCCGAGGCCGGCGGACGCAACGACATCACCATCGGCGGCCGCAAAGTGTCAGGCAACGCATTCTATCATCTGCCCGGCCGCAGCATCGTCCACGGCACTATGCTCTATGACACCGACCTCGCACACATGGCCGGGGCAATCACCCCGTCAAAGTCGAAACTCGAATCCAAAAAAGTCGCTTCGGTCGAATCCCATATCACCACCCTTTGCCGCCATCTCGACATCAGCCTCGACGATTTCGTCGGCTACGCCACACGCTATCTCACCGACAGCACTCTTGAGCTCTCGGCGTCACAGGTCGAAGAAATCGAAGAACTGTCGCAGCCCTACTATCGCCGTGAATGGATCTACGGTCGTCGCAACTCACACAGCATCTCGAAAGACCGACGCATCGAAGGCGTCGGCGAATTCAACATCGACATCGAGCGCGACGGCAACCGCATCAAAGACATCGAGATGCACGGCGACTTCTTCATAACCGGCGATCTCGACTCGTTGCTCGACAAAATCAAGGGTATCGAGGCCACGCATGAGGCTCTGTCCGAGGCCATAGCCGGAACAGACTGCGGCGCAGTCATCGCCGGACTCAAATCAGAAGACTTTATTAAAATAATACTCGATTAAATCAAATATATCACCATGAATGAACTAAAGAAAACCTGTCTTCACGATCAACACTGCGCCCTGGGGGCTCTCATGAGTCCTTTCGGCGGCTTTGACATGCCCATACAGTATGCCGGCATAGAGGATGAGCACCGCGCCGTCAGAACGGCATGCGGTGTCTTCGATGTCTCCCACATGGGCGAAATCTTTGTCAAAGGTCCTGATGCAGCCTGCTTTGTAAACCATATTTTCACCAATGACATTGACGCCGCCGAAGCCGGCAAGGCTGTTTACGGCATGATGCTTCACCCCGACGGAGGCACTGTCGACGACCTTCTCGTCTACAAAGAAGGCGACAATGACTTCCTCCTTGTCGTCAACGCCTCTAACATTGACAAAGACTATGCCTGGATCAAGGAACACGCCGCCGGCTATAATGTCGAAATCGACAACCGCAGTGACGACTGGGGCGAGCTGGCTCTACAGGGGCCCGACGCTGAAAAGACTCTGAAAAATATTCTCGGCATCGACGGTTCTGGCCTTTCGTTCTATACATTCAAACATGTGGCCGACCCCGACGACCGCTCGGACATCATCGTCAGCCGCACAGGCTATACGGGCGAAGACGGTTTTGAAATATATGCCCGTCCCGAGACCGTGCGCCGTCATTGGCAGAAACTCATCGACGCCGGCGTAGCTCCCTGCGGACTCGGCTGCCGCGACACCCTGCGCTTCGAAGCCGGGCTGCCGCTCTACGGCGACGAGCTCACCGACGAGATAACGCCCGTCGAAGCCGGTCTGGGCATCTTCGTCAAGCTCGACAAAGACGACTTCATAGGCCGCGACGCCATTAGAGCCGTCAAAGCCGAGGGCCCGAGACGCAAGATTGTCGGCCTCGAGGTCAACGGCCGCGCAATACCGCGCCACGGTTATGACGTACTCGACCCTGACGGCAACAAAGTAGGCACTGTCACAACGGGTTACCACTCGATAAGCCTCGACCGCAATCTTGCTATGGCTCTCGTCGATGCATCACACAGCGCTCTCGGCACCGAGCTTCAGGTAAAGGTCCGCAACAAAGTCTTTCCCGCCGTTGTTGTAAAAAAACGCTTTTATACCCCCAACTATAAAAAATAATACCAAAAATATCAACGCTATGAGCAATATCTATTATCTTCCGACCCATGAATACGCCCGCGTAGAGGGCAACGTAGCCTATATCGGCATCTCAGTGTTCGCCGCCAAAAGTCTTGGCAATGTAGTTTATGTCGACATGCCCGAAGACGGCGACGATGTAGTCAAAGGTGAAGACTTCGGCGCTGTCGAGAGCGTCAAGGCTGCCAGCGATCTCTTCTCGCCGGTAAGCGGTGCGGTGGTCGAAGTCAACGAACACCTCATCGACAATCCCCGTCTGCTCAACGAAGACCCGATGGCCAACTGGATAATAAAGGTCGAGATGACCGACCCGTCGGAACTCGAAAGCCTGCTCAGCCCCGAAGATTACGAGAAACTATGTGAGTCAGAGCAACATTGATAACGGCTTATGTCAATACACAGATATTTTCCCCACAGCGAAGCCGACATCAGCGCGATGCTCGACCGCTGCGGCCACAAGACGCTCGACGACCTCTACAGCGACGTCGCTCCGGAGCTCAGACTGCGCAAGCCCTACGACCTGCACGATGAGATGAGCGAGACCGAAGTGCGACGTTACTTCGAAGGCCTCTTCAGTCGTAACAGACGCATGACATGCTTTGCCGGCGGCGGATTCTATGACCACTACACTCCGGCTGTGATCGACGCCATCCTATCGCGCTCGGAATTTCTGACCGCCTATACCCCGTATCAGCCCGAAATCTCACAGGGCACGCTTCAGTATATATTTGAATACCAGTCTATGATGGCTTCACTGACCGGACTCGACGTCAGCAATGCCTCGATGTATGACGGCGCCACCGCCACTGCCGAAGCCATGCTGATGGCTGTCAGCGCCTCTCGCAAGAAAAAGCGTGTGCTCATAAGTTCGACCGTCAACCCTGCCGTTTCGCGTGTGGTATCGACCTATGCGCGTTATCACGGTGTGGCACTCGAGGTCATACCCGACCACGACGGCGTCACAATGCGCGAGGAGCTTGAGCAGATGCTCGGCGCCGGCGACGTGGCCGGTGTCATCGCCGCATATCCAAACTATTACGGCATCATCGAAGACTACAGCGGCTGGGCCGACCTGTGCCACAGCCATAAAGCGCTTTTCATACTCAACTGCCGCGCATCGGCACTCGGCATACTGAAATCGCCCGGCAGCCTCGGAGCCGACATTGCCTGCGGCGACGCACAGTCGCTCGGCATGCCTCTCAACTACGGCGGCCCCGGCCTTGGATTCCTCTGCACGACAAACGCCCTGGTCAGAAAAATGCCCGGACGCATCGTCGGACAGACCACTGACGCCGACGGACACCGTGTATTCGTCCTCACCCTTCAGGCACGCGAGCAGCACATACGCCGCGAGAAGGCGACATCAAACATCTGCTCCAACCAGGGCCTCATGGCTCTCCACACTGTCGTCTACCTCTCGCTCATGGGCAACGAGGGCCTGCGCCGTGTCAACGACCTCGGCTACGGCTGCCTGCGTCTGCTTGCCGAAAAACTCGAAGCAACCGGACTGATGAGACTCAAATATCCCGACCGGCCGTTTATCGACGAGGCCGTCTTCGAGATAGCCGACGGCCTCGACGCCGACACGATACTCGATGCCGCCGCCAAGGCCGATATACTCGCCGGCATCAAGATCACCGACAGCGAGCTGCTTGTCGCCGTCACCGAGATGCTGACACCCGCCGACATCGAACGATATGCCAACCTGATCGCTTCACTTAAAAAATCATGACGAGGATGAACGCCAAGCTTTACGACAAACTGATATTCGAGCATTCAGCTCCCGGCCGCAGAGGGTTCAGCCTCCCGCGAAACACTTACAGCCGGCACATCGGCGAGATTGCCTCGCTGTGCCGCGACAAGGCCGACGATCTCCCAGAGGTCGACGAACCAACTGTAGTGCGCCATTACACAAACATGAGCACAAACAACTTCGGTGTCGACACTGGCTTCTACCCGTTGGGCTCATGCACCATGAAGTATAACCCCAAGATCAACGAAGAGCTTGCCGCAGGCGTCAAAGGGCTGCATCCGGCACAGCCCGCGTCGACCGTCCAAGGCGCTCTCGAGATCTATCGACTACTTGAGCTCTCGCTCTGCGAGATCGGCGGCATGGCCGAATTCACGCTCAACCCGTTTGCGGGCGCACACGGCGAACTGACGGGCCTGCTTGTCATCAGAGCCTATCACGCCGACCGCGACGACTTCGGCCGAACGACAGTCATTGTTCCCGACTCGGCCCACGGTACCAATCCTGCCAGCGCGGCCGTCGCCGGTTTCAACATCGTCGAAGTCAAAAGTCTCCCTGACGGCACTGTCGATATAGACGACCTCGCATCTAAGCTCAACGACAGCGTGGCCGCCGTGATGATGACCAATCCCAACACCGTTGGCATGTTTGAAAAAAACATTCCCGCAATCGCCGAGATGGTCCATAAGGCAGGTGCACTGCTCTATTACGACGGCGCCAACCTCAACCCCATGCTCGGCGTGGCTCGCCCGGGCGACATGGGCTTCGATGTAATGCACATCAACCTCCACAAGACATTCTCGACGCCTCACGGCGGCGGCGGCCCCGGTGCCGGTCCGGTCGGTGTCCGTGCCGGTCTCGAGAAATTCCTCCCGACGCCGCGAGTAGTCACAAACGCCGACGGCTCGCTCGACGTCGTGCACGTCGACGACACCGCTTTCGGCAGCATCTCGGCGTGGCTCGGCAATTTCACGGTCTATATCAAAGCGCTCGCATATATACTCTCGCTCGGACGCGACGCCATATCCATGGCCGGTCCGCTGGCGACGCTAAACGCCAACTATATCATGCACTCGCTTGACGATCTATACAAACTGCCTATCGCCGGGCCGTGCAAACATGAGTTTGTCTTCGACGGGCTCAAAAACAAATCTACCGGCGTCACGACCCTCAACGTCGCCAAACGTCTTCTCGACTTCGGCTTCCACGCTCCGACAATTTATTTCCCGCTGCTCTTCCACGAGTCGCTGATGATAGAACCAACCGAGACCGAGAGCCGCGAAACCCTCGACCGCTTTATCGAGGCTATGCGAGAAATTGCCCGCGAGGCCGCCGAGACTCCCGAAAAGGTCAGGGAGGCTCCACACGATACACCCGTGCGTCACCCCGACGACACAGAGGCAGCCCTTCACCCGATACTGACATGGAAACAGCTATGCGACAAGCAGACTGCATCATAATAGGCGCAGGCCCCGGCGGCTACGAGACAGCCGCCGCCCTGGCCGCTGCCGGCAAAGACGTGGTGCTCGTCGAGCGCGACAGCCTCGGCGGCACCTGTCTGAACCGGGGCTGTATACCGACAAAATGCCTGTGTGCGTCGGCCAATATCATCGCCGACATCAAAAAGGCCGATACCTTCGGTGTCAGCATCGAATCGTTCACAGCTGACTACACCAAAGCTCACACCCGCATCGCGCAGGTCACCGACCGACTGCGCGCCGGCATAGACTCTATGCTCGCCAAAGTGACCGTTGTCAAAGGTTCGGCCTCGCTCGAACAAGATCGGGTCGTCGTTGTCGGCGACGACCGGTTTACCGCACCGCAGATCATAATAGCCACCGGCAGCGCTCCGGCCACGCCGCCGATCAAAGGAGCCGAACTCGCCGTCACAAGCGACGATTTCCTCAAGCTCGACGACATACCGGGGCGTATCGCTATCATCGGCGGAGGCGTCATAGGCCTCGAATTCGCCTCGGTTCTCAATGCTTTCGGCCGCGAAGTGACGGTAATCGAATATTGCCCCGAGGTACTCCCCGCTTTCGACAAAGACATAGCCAAGCGCCTGCGTACAGCTCTCGGACGCCGAGGCATCAAGTTTATGGTCTCGACAGCAGTAACGGCAATACGCCCCGGCATTGAAATCGACGTCAAAGGCCGTCGTGGCGACGACGTCGTCAAGGCCGATCTCGCAGTCATGGCTACAGGACGCCGCGCCGTAATCCCTCAGGGCACGGCCGAAGCCGGCATCGAGCTTGACAGTCGCGGATTCATCAAGGTCGACGACCTGATGCAGACATCGGTCGAAGGCATCTTCGCTATCGGCGACGTCAACGGGCGCTGTATGCTCGCCCATGCCGCCGAAGCCCAGGGACGCCGCGCCATCGGATCTGACGTAAATCTCGACATCATACCCTCGGCCGTATTCTGTCAACCCGAAGCCGCTATGGTCGGCATGACCGAAGAGGCTGCCAAAGCAACCGACCGCAACATCATCGTCGGCAAAGCATCATATGCCGCCAACGGCAAAGCTCTCGCCACTGGTGAAGACGGCGGCACGGTCAAACTCGTTGTCGACCGCGACAGCGGCTTCATCTTAGGATGCCATGTCTTGGGCGCCCACGCTTCCGACATCGTAGCCGAGGCAGCGGCACTGATGTTCGGGATGACCACAGCCGACGAACTCGCCGACGAACTCGTCCACAACCACCCCACCCTGTCGGAAGTACTACCCGTCGCCGCCCGCAACATCATCGCAGGTCTGACACCTCCGGCAATCTGACAAAGCCTAAACAGAAATTATATAATCGGGACTATGCTCTATAAATCAACTACGGCACAGTCCCGATTTATATTTGTCTTAATTTGTATCAACGATGTCAATGTTCGTCTGACATCGGTTTGGTCGGTTTAGACGCGCGGGGATGTCTGCCGCAGTAGCTATATCGGAGTGAGTTTGAGGGG
>CAJTKG010000012.1 GCA_910576935.1 uncultured Muribaculaceae bacterium | reverse complement strand
GCGGGGCGATGACGGCGGCTTCGGCGCGGGTGAGGTTGCGGCCGAGGTAGCGTCGGAAGTGGTATGTGTAGACGGCGTTTTTCATCTCCGTTGCAAAGGTAAGGCACGGTTGCAGGGGTTGCGTTGATGAAATTGCACTTTCGTGCAATTTTAGATGTGTTAAATGCACAATGGACAATTCACAATTTTTGGTGTAAAAATTGGACTAATTGGTCAAATTAGACAGCAGGGAATCAATGCGTTGGCTATCGATGCAAGGGTTAAAACCCTTGCTCCATGCGCCGTGGGTTCATGACGACGCTCGGGAGAGCGTCGCCCCATATCGCCTCGCTACATACGCTGCGGATTTTCCGGGTGGTGTGGAGGGTGCTCCTCTGGCATAAAAACGCGTAACGGGGCTGTCTCACGACAACCCCGTTACAAATACACAATTATCTATAAAACAACTATTTAATCTCAAATATTTTTATCGGATAACGCCGAGTATATGATGTATAAATACAATTCCTTCTGATTGTCACACAGTTTTTAATCCATGTTACGAGAATTAATTCATAATATATCTTTAAAACCGGCTGACAGCGAATCAGGTTAGGAATTTTAATATTATCTTTTCCTGTCTCTCTAAAGAGGCATTGTCTTTGTTTTTTTGCAAAATTAGCATATCGCTCAGGGGCATGAAAAATATTTTTTGTTAATTATTTTTAATATCGTTTGTTTTTTGTCTTTAATATTTCAATAATATGACATTCGGCGGCTCACGGGACAGCGGCGATTTCCGGTAGCGAGTTCCTTGAAATCATCAAGCAGACCTTCGGCTACGGCAGATGCGCTTTGGCTGACAGAGCCACCGGCATGACCGCTGTAGACCAGCGACAAGGTGACATAGGCCACGGCAGACTCAAGATGACAGGTCAGGGCCGAGACACCCGCGCAGCAACGGCTGTCGTCGACGATGACTGTATAGTCATCGCCCTGAGTCAGCGGCGCCGACCGCGAGATAACGGGCGCAATGGAGACAAGAACCTTGGCAAAAGCGAGGTCGACAAGACGCCTCAGAGCATCGGCGTGCCCGGGGCCAAGCAATGTCGCCGGAGAGTTTTCGTCGCCGTCAGCGGTGACGGCTGCCATGGCCGAAGATGCATAGATTGTGTCGAGCACAGACTCGACGGAGAGTTTTATTTCCATGATTCAATATGTTTTTCTTGGTGTGAAAGTGATACCACGGCGCACGGCATCATTGAAAATCTCCGTTGCCCGGCGACGGCTGATATAGAAGCGCGACGGACGTTGCTCCATGACACAGACAAGAGCATCGAACAGACTGCAACACCGCCGGCTCACCATCGCGGCCATGACGCGCTCATATATTTCGAGCCACATCATGTCTGACGGCTGAGTCGCCGAAGCCGAATAACGGTCAGGACCTATGCGTCTGATGTTCAACACCTGAGTATAAGCATAACCTATGCTGACATAATAGGCTCGCGGCCGCATCGACATGGCTCGGGCGATAGCCTCGGCAGGTGTCGGATATTCATTGTTGAAGCGGGCGCGGCGGACTGTCTCGGCGCAGCATTCGGCAAAGTCGCGGTCGCGCATCTCGCAATTTCTATTTCTCATTTTCGTGCGCAGTCATTACGGGTTTTAATCAATGAAACGAAAGTCTCGAGGAGATCTGCGAGAGCGATGGTGGCATTTCTGATCTGGCTCTCGTAGAGCGATACGCCTGTCGCCGGCGACACTTGCCGTCCGGCAAGAGCCTCGCTCACGCCCGATATCTTTTCGAAAAGATCCATCTGTAGCGACAGCAGCTGATATGCACCGTTGCCGGCGCCTGTTGTCACCACCTGTGTAGGCATCTGCGAGCCCGCGCCGGTGATAGGTATCACCCCGTCGCAACGCGCCCATGCGTCTGACACACTCGACCAGTCACTGTCTTTGGGCAGCTGCTCGACGGGGAAAAGCAACACGCCTTTAGCCGTCGATGCCAGAATATGGTCCATCATAACGATCAAACGGTTGACATAGCGCTGTTGGTCGATGACATCCTCGACAAACGAATGCACCTCTCCGTCGGTCAACGGATAGAGCTTGACGATAAAAGGATGTCGGCCGCCGGTGCGGGCCGGCCCGTGTTCGGCGAGGAGCGTGCCGTCGGGAGCGAGCCAGCGACAACGCCAGACAAAATCGTCGGGCCGGAGTGCGGGAGTCCGGGTTGACGGTGACGGGCGGTAGTCGAGTGTCCAGATCTCGATGACACGGCATTTGCCGTCGGACGCCGAGAAGAAATCGGGCGAGCCGTCGTCGTCGCCAAGCAGACGTCGGGCAGCAAACACACGTTCGCCGACTGGGGCATTATATATCGCCTTGAGTTGCCTGAGGGTGCGGCGGTCGCCGCGGCCAAAACGACCGGCGACTTCGGCGAAACTCATGTCGTGGAGCATGCCGATCAGCTCTATGTCACGGCCGAGCGGATCGCGGTAGGCGTTGACAAAAAACGAGCGGGGATTGACATTTTCTATCACCGTGCCGCCATTGAAAAAACGCGAGTCACGGCCGATGCGCTGCACAGCGCAGCCCGAAATCAGAAATTCTTCGAGCAGGCGGCTGTCGAGTTCGGGCAGTGAGTTGTCGGCGATAAAGGCGTCGCCGCCTTCATAAAGGCCGTTTTCATCGGCCATGGCGCGGAAGCGGCCGATGACGGTCTTTACGATCTGACGTATCAGATTGTTGGTCAACGGTTTTTTACCGTTAGCTTCAATGAGTTGCCACTCTTCGACATAATGGCCTTGATGGAGCACGGCGTCACACCATTGTTTTCCATATGTATATTTCTTATATCTGAGACGCCTGAGGCGAAAATCGGCTGCCGCCGACCAAGCTTTATATGCGCTCTTCAGAAGCATTTTTGTGTCTGTCATAGTAAATTTATCTGTCAAAAGGGTCAAAAACGGGGATAGTAGACAGGGCGCTGTCGTCGATAATAAAGCTTTGGGGGCCGGGGTCGACGGCGGCCGTTATCATCAGCGGCTGTATCAACGCGCCCCGGGCCTCAGCCGCCGGAGCGACACAGAGTATGTCGTTCTCGAGCCACGCCGCCGGCACTGTCATCGAGCCACGGCAATAGGGGTTGGCAAGCAGCGACAGCAGCCTCGCCGGCGGCCGCCGGGCGACACGAGCCGACGAGGCCCAGCCGGCAAGCCGCACCTCGAAGACGCGACACACATCGAGCGGCAACGCGCAGCGGCCTATATTATAGCCGTCGGTCGAAAAACTGACACGCGGCGATATATCTTCAAGGGCCAGATAGCGCCGGTCGCCGCGGTAGAGCAGATCGAGATACCATTGGCGGGCACGTTGCCCGATAGCCGTGTCGACGTCGACGCCGTCGTGGCGGGTGATGCCGCATGACGTCACCGCGGGCTCGAGCCCGGCACGCCCGCGCCACAGAGCGGTCATCTCGTCTTTAGTATATGTCTTCTTCATAGTATTGTCTTAAGGGTTATTGCATCTCCGGATACAAGTGCGCCGGAGATGCAATTTGTGATTCTCACGCTTCCTCTTCCTCGGGATCTTCGGTGACACCGATAACGCGCATATGCGACTGAGGATAACGCAGTACAAGGCATGAACACTCGGTTATGACCACAGCGTCGGTGTTGCGCACACCCGAGCGGCGCAGGTCGAGCTTCTCGGCGTGGAAAGGCATGTGGACATATTTGGTCACATAATCGGGGTCGACAATGAAACCGTCGTCCGCATGGCCGCATTGGTCGAAAATCTCGGAGTGGAGCACATAGAGCGACCCGAAGTTTGAGCGTATCTCCTTGAATTCGATACCCCACTTGGCAAAGGTCTCGCCTGCGGTGACGACCTTGCCGTAGTCGATTCGGCTCAGAGCCTCGACCATCCCTGTGCCGGCGATGAGTATCTTGCGTTTCGACCCGGCATTCTGTGTGAAGGCCTCGCGGCACAAAGTCACAAGCCGGCCTTCTGTCGGTGTCTTGATGTTAAGAGTGGTCTGGCGAGGTGTCTGATTCCAGATGCCGCCGGTGAGGTAGACGGTCTCACGTTTGACAGGATCGAAAATCGCCGATTTTGTACCGAATATAAAGTTTTTCTCCATGCCCAGACGCATGTCGATGATGGCAGCCTCCTCGCGATCCGAGAAAGACCATCCGATCTCTTTGTCGGCAATCTTGTGGAATGTCGATTCCTCGACCTGCATCTTGAATATCTGACAATAATTGTCGGTCTTCACCGGCAAGGCGGCAAACTGGGCCGTCTGGACATCGAGTTCTGTCGCGGCACGCCCCATCCTGACTATACGCATTCCCGCCGTAAGCGAGGGCAGTAAACGCGATCCGTCGTTACGGCCCGTGTCGGGTATACCGTTGACGGCAACGACCTCTACACCGCCGGCATCGGGCTTGCTGACGACATAGAGCACCAGCCCTACCTGCGATTTACCGTCGTCAGACACACCTTGCAGATCGGGCAGCAACAGAGTCTCGGAGACCTCGACAAGCTCATCGCCGTCGGTCTTGATGATATAAGTCGCCACGCCCGGCGCCTTAAGTGTGCCGGCCTTGCCGCCGGCAGCCTCAGAGAGCGACACCTCTGTCTTTTTAGTGTCTACGGCATAATACTCTACCTTCATCGAGCCGCACGAACGCGCACCGCCGCACCGCGACAGCTGGTCGACAGGTGTAGACATGGGTCTTACTTTGACGATACGCTCGTCGATAGTGTTGGTAAGCAAACCGGGCGACGCACTGTCGACGATCGAAGTTGTCACCGGACCACCCGTAGCGAGTGCGCCACCATTAGCACCTTGAATAATTTTTGTTGACATAGCAGATTAAAATAAAAAGTTAATAGTGAAGAATTAAAAATGAAAAAGTAAAAACGAAAAGTGAAAAATGAAAAATCAACCCCTGCAAAAATTCATGAATCATAAATAGCCATTGCACATTTAACCGTACATTGTGAATCATGAATTTTGCATTGCGCTTTACTCCCAAAACCCCTTCCGGTAATCCGACAGCACAATGGGATCGGTCGCGGCGGTATCGGCTTCGGCGGCGACATTGACGGCCTTTATCTCCGCCAAAGCGTCGTCTCTACCGCGCTGATAAGCCTCTTGTCTGATGGCCTCGATGTCGGGCGTCGGGTTGGTTGTCTGATCTGTGTTTTCCATAAAGTGATAAAGATTTGATGAGAAATGATAGTGTGTGTCTGTGTTGGTGAATTTTTACAATGCAAATTTACAATACAAACAATCAGTTTTGCAAGTATTTTTACAATTATTTTTCAACAAAATCATAAACACCAGACTCACAGCCATAAATAAGTCAATCCTAAAATAAGGCTGCGGCTATCAAAAAAAGCTGTGTCTACGGCATCACGGCCGAGACACAGCTCTATATAAATCCCGGCAGATAATGCCTGTTACTTGATATCCACAATTAATATCAGAGGATAATAAGAGAATACGCCATAGTCTTTTACCGCCAACTGCACATATACGGTTTTGCCGGACAATTCAGGATCGGCTGAAATCTCCATAGCATAGTGAATAATATTACCCTGCGTTGTTTGGCGCAGCACAAATCTTAATCCGTCAAACTTAACATCACCGCGCGAACCGTCGCCCACAAACAAGTGAGGTGTTGACCGCACACCGTCGACCCACGATGCGTAAAAATTATTTACCGATTTAATCATGGCGTCTTTATGCCCGGCATTATATCCTGCGACAAACTCGTCAGCACTCAATACCGAAAATTTCGGATCAGTATTCAGGCGATTTATACATTCGTCGTTTATATATTCGACAATGTCGTCATATTCAAATTTAGACTCGGAATAAAAGATTGGCAACGCGTCGCCGTTCATTTCAAGCATAAAACTTTCGCCGCCCGCGTCAACCGTTACATCCAGAGTTTCTTTAACCCCTTTGATAATATCAACAACCTTAAATTCATCTCCGTCAATCGGCTCATCATTGTCATTATCGCACGACAATAAAGAAAAGGCTGCAAAAAGGGCTATGGCACATTTAATAGTTTTCATAATTCAGAGCACATTGGATTAATAATTCGCAAATATAACCACCATTTTTAAAAAAATCCAAACAAATCGCATTATATTTTTTTAAATTACGGCACCGTTTCACAATTACCACAATTCATCTCTATTTTTGGCCAATTTTATCGCATTTTTTAATTCATCCACCACACTCCGGCGCGTTCTTGCCGGACGCAACGCGGGCCGACAGATCACCTGCCGGCCCGCGCCTTTGTTTTCTCTCTATAATATATTTAAAAAAAATATATCCGTTACTGCATGCCGCTTACCGTGGCAGACGGGTCGATTTTGGCAACGAGGCCCTGGAGCACTTTGCCGGGACCGAGTTCGACAAACTCGGTAGCGCCGTCGGCAATCATATTCCTGACCGACTGAGTCCAGCGCACGGGCGCTGTGAGCTGAGCGATAAGGTTGCCCTTGATCTCGGCGGGGTCGGTGTGAGGCAGCGCGTCGACATTCTGATAGACGGGACACGTCGGAGTGCTGAACTCGGTGTGGTCGATAGCTTCGGCGAGTTCGGCACGGGCGGGCTCCATACAGGGCGAGTGGAAAGCACCGCCGACCTTGAGTTTGAGAGCACGTTTGGCACCGGCAGCCTTGAGAAGCTCGCAGGCTTTGTCGATAGCCTCGATCTCGCCCGAGATGACGAGCTGGCCGGGGCAGTTATAGTTGGCGCAGACAACGACACCGTCGACTGTCGAGCATATCTCCTCGACTTTCTCGTCGGGAAGAGCTATGACGGCGGCCATTGTCGAGGGTTTGAGCTCGCAGGCTTTCTGCATGGCCTGAGCACGGGCGGCGACGAGACGAAGACCGTCGTCGAAACTCAGAGCGCCGGCGGCGACGAGGGCCGAAAATTCGCCGAGCGAGTGACCGGCCACCATATCGGGCTTGAAATCGGTGCCCAGCGATTTGGCAAGAATCACCGAGTGTAGGAAGATGGCAGGCTGAGTGACAGCGGTCTGACGCAGGTCTTCATCGGTGCCGGCAAACATAAGATCGGTGATGCGGAAACCGAGAATATCGTTGGCGCGCTCAAAGAGCTCGCGGGCCTCGGGATTGTTGTCGTAAAGGTCTTTGCCCATGCCGACAAACTGCGCTCCCTGGCCGGGAAATACATAAGCTTTCATTGTCTTATCTATATTTATATATTTGAATATTCCTTAAAAAACGGGGCAAAGTTACGCATTTTTAGCGAAAAAGCCGTATCTTTACAGACAAATAATGAAAAATTTCCGCAATAACCGACATTATCTATGACCGCATTGACTATCATCCCCCTGTTTTTAGGCAATCTCAGAGGCTGGGAGTGGATTATAATACTGATTGTCATACTGCTGCTATTCGGCGGCAAAAAGATACCCGAGCTCATGCGCGGCCTCGGCAAGGGCGTCCATTCGTTCAAGCAGGGCATTCAGGAAGCCAAGGACGAAATGAACAAACCTCTCGAATCTGACAAAGACTCAGCCGCGTCGAAGGGCAAAGACCGCGACTGACCGCCCCACTCTCTCTGACACAGATCTCTGAGCGATGGCCGACAAAAGCGAAATGACATTCTGGGACCACCTCGACGACCTGCGCGGCACACTGCTGCGCATCGCCGCCGTGTATATCGTTGTCTGCATCGCCGCCTTCGCCGCGATGCCCCGGATATTCGACGAAGTGATAATGGCGCCGTGCTCGGGCAGCTTTCCGCTTTACGGCCTCATCAACAGTCTCGCCGAAAAAGCCGGCGATATATTCGGCGACTTCTCGACGGCGCCCGACTTCAAGGTCAACGTCGTCAGCCTCGAACTGACGTCGCAGTTCTTCACCCACATGTCGGCCACATGCTGGCTCGCGCTGGTCGTCTGCTTCCCGGTGATAATATATTTCCTGTGGTCATTTGTCTCCCCCGGCCTCTACGAGCATGAGAAACGCGGCATCCGCAAAGCATTTGTCTTCGGCAACCTCATGTTCTACCTCGGCGTCGCCACGGGTTACTTTCTCGTTTTCCCGCTGGCAGTCAGATTTCTGGCCGAATATCGTCTGAGCGACCACATACAGGCCGTCGTCTCGCTCGACTCATATATGGACAACTTCTTCACCCTGCTGCTGATGATGGGCCTCGTCTTCGAATTGCCGCTACTGGCGTGGCTTTTGGGTAAGATGGGGCTGATAACCCGCAGTTTCTTCGGCCGCTTCCGCCGCCATGCCATCGTCGTGCTTCTCATTGTCGCCGCACTGGTCACTCCGACAGGCGACCCGTTTACTCTCTTCGTCGTCTTCATACCACTCTACGGCCTGTGGGAATTCAGCGCCGCCCTCGTACCCGCATCTCTATCTCAATCATCTCCCCAAAATGAAAAACAATAAAACCTCAAACAAAAAACCGCGTCCCAATCTTCTTATCCTTATCATCATCGCCATCGCCGCCGGCATCGGCGCCGGTCTGATAGCCCCCGACTGGCTCGTCAGATGTTTTCTGACTTTCAACGGCATCTTCGGCGAATTTCTCGGCTTTGTCATCCCCCTGCTCATCGTGGGCTTCGTCGCCCCGGCCATAGCCGACATAGGTCTGCGCGCCGGCAAGATGCTCGTCGTCACCGCCTTGATAGCCTATCTCATGACCTTCGGCTCGGGGATGCTGTCATACCTGACGGCCTCGACCACGTTCCCGTCGCTCATCGGCGCCGACGGCTTCATCGCCGCCGAGACTTCGGCCGAATCGCTCGAGCCTTTCTTCAACATCGAGATCGAACCGCTGATGAACGTCATGACAGCCCTTGTCCTCGCCTTTGTCCTCGGTCTGGGCACCGCCTGCCTGACCACAACGGCCCTCCAACGCGGTCTCGACGACTTCCGCAGCATCATCACCCTTGTCATCGGCCGGGTCATCATCCCCCTCCTCCCGGTCTATATCTTCGGCATCTTCATGTCTATGACATCGTCGAGACAGGTCGGCCCGATACTCTCGACTTTTGCCCGCATCATCGTGATAATATTCATACTCCACGTCGTCCTGCTCATACTGCAATACTGCATCGCCGCCTGCTTCGCCCGCAACAACCCTTTCAAGGCGCTCGCATCGATGATGCCGGCCTATTTCACCGCCCTTGGCACACAGTCGTCGGCAGCAACCATCCCCGTCACCCTCAACCGCACCATAGCCATGGGCGTCGACCGCGATATAGCCGGATTTGTCGTGCCGCTCTGCGCCACGATACACATGTCGGGCTCGACGATGAAGATTGTAGCCTGCGCCATGGCCATCATGATCACTCACGGCATGCCCTACGACGCACCGATGTTTGCCGGCTTCGTCGCGATGCTCGGCATATCGATCATCGCCGCTCCGGGCGTACCCGGCGGAGCTATCATGGCCTCGCTCGGCGTGCTGTCGGCGATGCTCGGCTTCAGCGACACCGACAACGCCCTCATGATCGCACTCTACATAGCCATGGACAGCTTCGGCACAGCCTGCAACGTCACCGGCGACGGCGCCATCGCCCTCATAGTCAACCGCATCTACGGCAACAAGAAAAATAATTAAAATATTGTTAAATATTTTTGAATTTAACAAATATTGCCTATATTGCGAAACCTTATCATTCCAACTCGGCCAATCCTCCCTGTCATTGTAGACAAACAATTTCATAATTAACTTATTTAAAACCGATTAACCATGAAAAAGCGAACCAAAATGTTGGCAATGGTGCTTTGCATAGCACAGTCATTGCTCTTCTGCGCTTGTCAGGATGAAGACTCTCCTTTGGCAAGCCAAGGCGAAAAAAACTTAATCGAAGAAATCAAAATCGACACTCCCGATGAAAATAGCGTTACCGTGCATGACGCGGCGACAGTAGCCCTGAAGCAACTTGGCCGCGACATTCAAAAAGGACGGTCCGCCTCAAATTACAGCATTTCAACGGTCGAAGACGAAACCGGCGAGCCGGCCCTCTACATTGTCAATTTTGACAACAACGGCGGCTTTGTTGTGGTCAGTGCGAAAAGAGAAATCAATCCCGTACTTGCCTGGAACACTAAAGGTCAGTATGCCGTTACCGAAAACAGCGGTGTAAAGATTTGGCAAGACCATATGGTCAAGGCTATACAAAACGCCGACAATCAAGAGGATTCTGTAAAGCATATCAATCAACGCATCTGGGCCTCGATGACTAACGAAAACGTCCCCGAGGCCATAGCCCCGATGTCGGCAAATTCTTCAGATGAATGGACTGTTGCTCAGAAAATTCTACGTGAAAAACTACTGGAATGGAAAAACGATGGCGTGGATGTTTATCCTTTGAAATATTGGTATTCCCAACTGCAACATTACGGTCTCGAGAAAACTTATCGTAATTTTGATTGGGAAGAATGTGCATATGTAACTGAAAGAGATTCAAATATTTATCATAATAACACTTTCATCAAAACGAAATGGGGGCAGGAGGCCGGATTCAATGCTTATTGTAAGGAAATTAATGGCAAAAAGGCAGTCGCCGGATGCGTCCCGGTGGCTTGTGGACAATTAATGTACTATTATCGATTTCCCGCCAAATATGATTGGGATAACATGGCACTTAACTACGCAACCGATGCCTCGGCACTTCTCATTGCTGATTTGGGTAAAGGTATGAAAGCTGAATACGGCTTGGATAATACCGGCGTAGAGCCCGGAGATTGCATAAACTATATGAAAAAGTTGGGCTATAATTGCCATGAAGAAAAAAGTCTCAGTGCATCTGTACGCAACAAAATGGAAAAATATATGCATGATCAGAAGCCCATTCTCTTGCGTTTGGAAAACAATGGCAAACATCGTATCGTCGTAGGAGGTATGAGTATTAGTCAAATCAACGTGATAGATGATATCTGGACCTTTACAACCGCAACAAAATATGAAATAGCAGCCTCAGAACGTGTCTATTCAGCCCGACATGTATATTTTTATTTAAATTGGGGATGGTATGGCGTTAACGACGGATTCTATCATTTAGACCATATAACTTTTAATAACTCAGATAAAACAGAAACATGGAAGGCCAGCGACGCAATATTTGTCGAGCCCAACAATTAAGTCAGTCCTGAATAATTCAACAATTAATCCATGATAACATGAAAAGACTATTTTTATTTATGCTTGCGGTCGTCGGAGTTATAGGCTGCACGCAATATACCAAGGCAGGGAACGGTGATTTTGCTGTCGGTGTGGCCGGTGAGATGTCGAGTAGCCTGCTCAAGGGCGATGAAACTATCTTTGCTTACGGTGGTGTGGAGCTGTTTGCCAATTATAAACATAAATTCGGCTCACACTTCTTTATTTTGCCGGAAGTTGGAATAGCGCAGCGTTGGCATCGCAATAATCAAAATAATGCCGAAGCATATTTGCCCGGCATAAAACGTGAAGAAATGCGTTCAATAAGCTCGGTTTTTGCCTTGCGACCGAACGTTGGTTTTGACATTGTAAATGGTACGGGCTGGAATCTCGGCATAGTAACCGGGCCGGAAATGGACTGGATATTCGCCCAAAGCCACAAGTACAAACTCAAAGACAACGGGTCATTTACCAATGAGCCCGGTGAGGAAATATGTAAAAATAATGAAAAAAAAATACAGTGGGGCTGGAACATAGGGGTACTTGCCGATATCAATAAAATACGCGTCGGTATCAACTACAAGATACGTATCGGAGACATGACGGAAATACATTCAGAGAAGCCGGGTGAGCTACGCATCAGTGTCGGCTATCGATTCTGATTTCGGCGCGTCATAAATTTTACAACAGCAATTTAACAGGCGCTGAGTCGAAAATGCAGCAATTTCGACTCAGCGCCTTTGTTTATGTCGCCGGCAGCCTATAAGAATACATTGACCAACACGGATTCGGCGCTATGGAACGACCGCCTCCCGATCGTCGTTATAACTCACTAATTCATTGTTTTATAGCAACAGTCGGGAGGCCGTTGCCACATCTCGCTTTTAGGATAGTCGCGAGACCGAGGCTTCATATCGGCTCATTGATAAAAACAAGAGGTGAAATCCCTGTTCCACGGGCAACAAGAAAGAAAAGGCCGATTTGCATATCAGCTAAAAAACGACTAACTTTGCAAGTCTTTTCAAACGAATCACAACACGCATAACAAATATATGAACATCTTAGAACTCAGCGAACAAGAAATCATACGGCGCAACAGTCTCGACACCATGCGTCAGATGGGCATCGAGCCTTACCCCGCAGCCGAATATCCGGTCACAGGCTACTCCGACGAAATACGTTCGTCGTTCAGCGACGACGCCCCCCGACGCGAAGTCTCGGTCGCCGGCCGCATAATGAGCCGCCGCATAATGGGCAAAGCCTCGTTTATCGAACTTCAGGACTCGCGCGGCCGCATACAGGTCTACATCTCGCGCGACGACATATGCCCCGGCGACGACAAAGACCTCTATAACGTCGTCTTCAAGAAACTGCTCGACATCGGCGACTTCATCGGCATAAAGGGTTATGTCTTCCGCACCCAGACAGGCGAGATATCGGTTCACGCACAGCAACTCACCGTGCTCGGCAAATCGCTGCGCCCGCTCCCCATCGTCAAGGTCAAAGACGGCGTCACCTATGACGCCTTCGACGACCCCGAACTGCGCTACCGCCGCCGCTATGTCGACCTCGTCGTCAACGACGGTGTCAAAGATGTCTTCATCAAACGCACCAAAGTCTACAACTCAATGCGCGAGTTCTTCAACAACGCCGGATACATCGAAGTCGAGACCCCGATACTACAGTCAATACCCGGCGGAGCATCGGCGCGCCCGTTCATAACCCACCACAATGCCCTCGACATACCCCTCTACCTCCGCATAGCCGACGAGCTTTATCTCAAACGTCTCATCGTCGGCGGCTTCGAAGGCGTCTACGAGTTCTCGAAAAACTTCCGCAACGAAGGCATGGACCGCACCCACAACCCCGAGTTTACATGTATGGAAATCTACGTTTCATACAAAGACTACAACTGGATGATGGACTTCACCGAGCGCATGCTCGAAAAAATATGCCTCGACGTCAACGGCACAACCGAAGTCAAAGTCGGCGACAACGTCATCAGCTTCAAAGCCCCCTACAAGCGCGTCACCATGACCGAGGCCATCAAAGAATTCACCGGCTACGACATCACCGGCATGGACGAAGACGCCCTGCGCGAAGTCTGCCGCAAGCTCGACATCGAAGTCGACCCGTCGCTCGGCAAAGGCAAACTCATCGACGAGATTTTCGGCGAGAAATGCGAGGGCAACTACATCCAGCCCACCTTCATCACCGACTATCCCATCGAGATGTCGCCCCTGACAAAACGCCACCGCAGCAACCCCGAGCTCACAGAGCGCTTCGAGCTTATGGTCAACGGCAAAGAGCTCGCCAACGCCTACTCGGAGCTCAACGACCCGATCGACCAGTACGAGCGCTTCGTCGAGCAGATGCGTCTGGGCGAGAAAGGCGACGACGAAGCCATGATCATCGACCACGACTTCATCCGCGCCCTCGAATACGGCATGCCCCCGACATCAGGCATGGGCATAGGCATGGACCGTCTCGTCATGCTCATGACCGGCAAGACAACGATACAGGACGTATTGCTCTTCCCACAGATGCGCCCCGAGAAGGTCGAGAAACGCGACAACGCACAGGCATTCGCCGAAGTCGGCGTCGCCGAAGAATGGGCCGCCCCGCTCTACAAGGCCGGCATTCTCACAATAGCCGACCTCGCCGCAGCATCGGCCGGAAAACTACATCAGGACCTCTGCGGCATCAACAAGAAATATAAGCTCGAACTTAAAAACCCGACTGTCGACGATGTAAACGCGTGGATCGCCGCAGCGCAGCGTTAACTTTATCACTCGATTTTTTGTTTAATCACAACAAATGATTAAAATTACAATAGCTACATGGAACAGATTCAAGTAAGTATTAAAAACGTATCGGGTACAGTCGACCGCGCCGCTATCGACGCCCTCGCTCCCGAAGCCAACGACGGTCTCAAGAAACTCCTCGACGGCACAGGTCTCGGCAACGACTTCCTCGGCTGGGTCAAGCTCCCGACATCAATCACAGCCCAATCGCTTGACGACATCAACGCCACGGCGGCATCGCTGCGCAACACCTGCGACACCATAGTCGTCATCGGTATCGGCGGCAGCTACCTCGGTGCAAAAGCCGTCATCGAGGCCCTCTCAGACTCTTTCGCCGCCTACCGCAGCACCACACCCAAGGTGCTCTTTGCCGGACAGAACATCGGCGAAGACTATCTCTACGAGCTTCAAGACTACCTCAAAGACAAGAAATTCGGCATCATCGTCATCTCTAAATCGGGCACAACGACCGAGCCTGCGATAGCTTTCCGTCTGCTCAAAGAACAACTCGAAAACCAAATGGGACGCGAAGAAGCCTCAAAACGCATCGTCGCCATAACCGACGAACACCGCGGCGCCCTCCGCAGTCTCGCCACCCAGGAAGGCTACAAGACTTTCGTCATCCCCGACAACGTCGGCGGACGATTCTCGGTTCTCACACCCGTCGGCCTACTCCCCATCGCCGTCGCCGGATTCGACATACACGCACTCGTCGCCGGTGCCGCCGAATTTGAAAAAGAAACACTCACCGGCGCGAACACCGATGCAAAGTTCTACGCCATGACCCGCAACGCGCTCTACCGCGCAGGCAAAAAAACCGAGATTCTCGTCAACTACAACCCGAAACTCCACTTCTTCGGCGAATGGTGGAAACAGCTCTACGGCGAAAGCGAAGGCAAAGACCATAAAGGTATCTACCCCTCGGCCGTCGACAACTCTACCGACCTTCACTCTATGGGACAGTGGATTCAGGACGGCGAACGCACGATCTTCGAGACCGTCATCTCTGTCATCGACCAGAAACATAAAGTTGTCATCGGCAGCGACGAAGCCAACCTCGACGGCCTGAACTATCTGGCCGGCAAACGCGTCGACGAGGTCAACAAGATGGCCGAACTCGGCACTGTCATAGCACACGTCGACGGTGGTGTGCCCAATATCCACGTCACCGTGCCCGCCCTAACCGAACGCTACCTCGGCCAGCTAATCTACTTCTTTGAAGCCGCCTGCGGCATCAGCGGTTACATCCTCGGCATCAATCCTTTCAACCAGCCCGGCGTCGAAGCCTACAAACGCAACATGTTTGCCCTTCTCGAAAAACCCGGCTACGAAAAAGAAACCGAAGCCATCAAAAAACGCCTCTGACATCGGTCAGGGCACACACCACGCCCAACCGACATCATAACGGTCTTATCATAAACCGAGCCGTGCCATCTGACAACACGGCCCGGTTTTTCTTGTATCAACCTACAATATTTAGGATAAATATCTCACTATCGGTTATTATATAAAATAATCCGCTAACTTTGTAAGTATGATGACCCATCCATGACAACGCCCTGAAATCAGCCATATGAACTACGACATATTTATAAGCTATCGCCGGGAAGGAGGCGCACACTATGCCAGAATCCTCAAAGCCGAACTCGAAAAGCGCGGTTATCGCGGCAGGGTGTTCCTCGACTATGACGAACTCAAAGACGGTCAGTTTAATCATGTAATACTCAACGCCATAAAATCGGCTCCGGTATTTATATTCATCATGACACCCGGTGCTCTCGACCGGTGTAGCGACGCCAACGACTGGGTCAGGCGCGAGATAGAATGCGCCTTCAAATGTGAGCGCCACATAATTCCCGTTAATTTCGACCGTATGTTTACCGGCTTCTCGGCTGACACGCCGGAGATTATCAAAGCCATCATCGGTCAGCACCAGTTTTCATCAATAGACACTCAGTCTCTGCTCAATGCCTCGATCGACGAGCTCATAAAATTTCGCATTGCTCCGGTCGTCGCGCCCGATACGCAGCCGTCAGTATTTGATCTTTCAATAACCGACGACAAGGCCGACGTCTTCGACCCCGACTTCGAGGAAGCCGAAGTCTATCGGCTCGACGGCGACTATGCCTCGGCATTGATGCCTTATCTCAACTCAATCAAAAACGGCAACGACATCGCCCGCGACCGCCTATATGAAATCTTAGTCAACAACGGACACAGCATGGCGCACGGCAACGATGAATTCTGGAACAAGGTAAAGGATCTGGAACAGACAGGCGACAAAGACGCTCTTCTTCTGATGCATATTCTTTATTACGAACTCAGCGGCGATAGAGAAGCAGCCGTCAGCTATCTGAAGCGCGCACTTAACAACAATCCCCACCCCGCGGCTTTTATGCTGATGGGCAGATGCTACGGCTGGGGACTGGGCGTCAGACAGAATAACAAACTGGCCCTGCATTATTTCAAAAAAGCTGTCGAGAAAGGTTTTACACCGGCATACAGCTATCTTGGCCAAACAATGGAATTTATGGCCGACGACAAAGAAAACAGGAATCTGAACGAAATAAAATATATTTATAGCGAAGGCATCGAAAAAGGCGATCGACGCTGTTACAAGCGATTGTTCCTAATCTTATATCACGAAAATAAAACCGGTGCTGAAACATATGCCGAATCATTAATGGCGCAAGGCATAGCCGAAGGCTATACTTTCATGGCCCGTCTTCTGGCTGAAAAGTCACCCGAATCGTCAGACCAAATCGAACGGCTGCTGTCGACGGCGATCGCCAGAAAAGACAAAGACGCATATGGCATTCTGTCGTTGCGCTACTATGAAAGCAAGCGATATAAAGAAGCCCGACAGACAGCCACACGCGGGAAAAGAGAAAGAGACTCTTTGTCGACATTGCTGTTGGGCCGGTATGCCGAAGAAGAAAAAGATTTTGCCACTGCGTGGGAGAATTACGAAACCTGCTACGATAATTACGGCATCAACGCCGAATACATGGCAAACCTATATCTCGACTATGATTATCTGCCCGACAGCACAGCGCTCACACGCCTCAAAAAGGCATTGGCCACATGTGCCGTCAATCAAAGTATCGACGCCATCAACGCTTTGCTCTGCATAATCGTCAAAGAGAAGACCGGCAAAGACGACACCGCGTTCACCTCGTTGGAAAAGTGTCCCGAAACTTTTGAATACATAAAAATGGGAGCCGAATGCAACGATCCTTACCTGACGTATTGCTACGGCAAACTTATGCTCTGCGACGGATCGCCATACATCAATCCGGGCGGAGCCATATATATTTTCGAAAAAGCCGCACGCATGAAAGTGCATGATGCGCTTTGCGAAGTGCTGTTTTATTACAGGTCATATAATAACACCGCCAAGTTGCGTGAATGGGCCGATTTCGCGATCGATAATAACATTGCCGTTACGGCGAGAGACTATCTTACCGACAAAGAAGCCTTTAAATTCGTAATCGACAATACATCATACGGCAATGAGAAATTACTCCCTTACATCTGCACCTGTTATAATGCCGCATGTGAAATCGGCGGCTATCACTTCACATTATTCAACACATTGTTCGATTATATAAAACGGGGAGTGATCAAAGCCACAGAGACCGGTGACGACGGCGTTACAATCAAATCGGCCAAGCCTGACATGATTCTCAAATTATCAAAAGAACTGCTCGGCAAAGCCGACAGCACCGAAGAATTTCATGTCGGGTATCTCAGACGGCTGCGCCCGATTTTACCCGACCTTTTCGATTTCAACCCTCTGAAAGCAGCCACAGACAATGACATTTCATTTAATGACCTTAAACTGTTCTACGCTCTGGCAACCCAACTCAAAGGTGACGACCTTATCTTCGATTATCTCGTCGAAACAATGAGAGAACTGTTCAACAAAGACAAAAGCCTGACCGTGATACAAAAACTTATCGACTGCGGAGAAGAGCGGTCGAGATTCTGTGACGTCTATTATTATTCTTTTTATAAAGAATTCGAGCGCGAATATTCAGCCATCACACCGGTTGCAGGAACCGAAAAGCCCCGGCTCGAACCATTTGCGATAAGCGACATTGCGCCCGTTTTCTCTCCCGTCAAAGCCGTAAGCGTCAACATGAGTGTGACACGGGCCGTCATTTATCTTTCATCCGCACTTCACGGATGGCTCGAGACTGTCGAAGACTATATATCAAATGCCTCGGAGCCGCATCATCCGGCTTCTCGATGCAAATCGGTCTTTGCATACTATAGAACTCTCTACCCCGACGCCCCACGATGGCTCTCATACGCCGAATGCATTATCGACGAGAGTTGTAGCTATTTCGAGAACGCGCGCAGACTGACCACCGCCAGCCTCGACAACGAACCGGCATTGATAGCCGAATACCTCAACAAAGGGGTCGAGTTTCTAAAATCGCACGACATCGAAACAGACCTGCCGCATTACCACTCCCACAACATACCCAAGAGCCTGCTGTTCGACTCTGACAATGATGACGATTGACTATCGGCCACAGTATTTCAGGGTACGCCGGTCAGAAATGCGTCCTTTGAATCCGAGGCCATAGCCGAAGTCGTAGACGTTGCCGTCTGAATCGACATATGGCTTGATATCATGAGGTTTATCTTCACAATGCTGTTCTATGGCCTCCATGCTCGCCGGCATCTCAAATGGTAAAAGGCCCGATGGCTCTTTTTCGCCGAAAATGAGATCAAGGAAAGCCTGTGTCTGCACATTGAAGCCTACGAGTAAAGCATCAGCCAATGGTTCTATCTCGCTCATAACAGTTGGATTGCTCATATCGACAACCACAACAACCGGGCGGTCGCCCATGAGCCGCCGGGTTTCCTCGACGAGGTCGAGGTCACACTCATTCCAGCAGTAAGCCGTCTTATTATAGTAATTACGGTCAGCAATAGGTTCGCCGGCATCCGTGGCGATACTCTTCCGACGTGCAGCCACAGCCGTGTAGGGCCTGTACTGCAATGAGATAGGAATATATCCCGTGCCACCGGCGGCGGCATCTTCACGATCATATCCCATACCCTTGCTGTGAGGCGAATCAATAAACACTATGGCAAAATCGGCATCCTCAGGTTTCGCCGGCTCATAATATCTGCCGGCTATCTGAGACGTGACAGGCTCGTAAACACTCTCCGCCTCTTTGCCGCCCCAATAATTTATCATCTCGGGCTTGCGATGCCGCGGCACATAAACTTTAGCACCTTTGACGGCCGGAAGCGTCGTAGCGCTGTTTTTAAGCATAACAACCGACCGCAACTGCTGGTCATAGCCTGTCTGCATCCATTTCCTCTGACCAACGACAGCCACCGTATTGTCGACATCGACATAAGGATTCTCGAACAATCCGGGACGGAACATATTGACAAGGAGTCGCGTCGCCGAACGTTCCATGCGCTCACGCATGGCCTTTTCGCCGTGTTCCTTTACTCCCATTTCATATGCCTCTATGACCGGTATCTTATCATTATTGCCGCCAAACTGGTCGACTCCGGCCATCAGTGCCTTATAGTGACGCTCAGCCGGAGTCAGCGTCTCGACACCCCAAGGTTTGCCCGAGTGGATTCCCGGAGCTATCTGGTCCCAGGTAATAGCCCAGTCGGTACATATCACCCCGTCATAACCTTCATTGCCTCGCAACTGCACGTCGATTATCTCCTTATTAAAAGAATTACCGACGTTCTCAGACGTACGGTCGTATGATATCGTATAGTAAGGCATCACTGCCGAAGCCTTGGCCGTCTTGCCTTTAAGAGCGAATGCCCCTTGTGTAAACGGCAGTTTCAGCGTCTCAAAGCAATCGCCGGGATATACGGCATATTTACCGTTGCCATAGTGGGCGTCACGTCCACCCTCGCCCGAACCGCCGCCAGGCCAGTGTTTTACCATGGCATTGACACTGCCCTGACCCCAGTCGCCATCGGCCGATAATGGCGACGACTGAAAACCGTCGCAATAGGCTCTCACGAGATCTGCCGCAAGAGTCGGATCATTCCCGAACGTCGCATTGTAGCGATACCATCGTGGATCTGTGCCTAAGTCGGCCTGAGGTGAAAGTGCCGTAGCTATGCCCATAGCACGGTATTCGGCCGCGGCAATGCGTCCGAACTCATAGGCAGTCTGCGGGTCAAACGTAGCGGCGAGACCCATCAGATTGCTCCATAACGACAATTGGCCCGACGAACCGGGCGAGAATTCGGCATCTTTGAAGGCCGAGTGACGCGGGTCTGACGAATTATTGGCCGGAATACCATGTGTGCGTCCCTCGACAAGGGCCTGCACCCTATTATTCCAACGCGCTGCTGTAGCGGCACTCTCGACTGTCGACACCAACACGTGACGCACATTGTCTTCAGTCAGAAATTTGAGCTGTCCGTCACTGAGCTCCCAGGCTTTTCGGCCGCTTTCCGCAAAGCTTTTACCATCGTAAGTATCATTAGGCATAGGAAGCTTGTTCTGAGGGCTGTAGAGCATCAAACCCGCAATCTCATCGATCGACATCCTCGACGCCAGATCGGCAGCCCGAGTACGGGCGTCGAGGCGCCAGTCTTCATACGGCAGAAGAGTGTCCCGGCCGTCATAGCTTTTGAAAGCGTAACCGTCACGCTTTATAATTCTGATACCCGACTCACGGCTGTAGCCCAGATCGGGACCTTCACTCTGCCTGACAAGAACAAAGCCGTCCTTTTCTATTTCCGTTATCTTGTTTTCCGCGACAACTGTCATAGCTGCAGCGCTTGAAAGCGCTAATATTGAAGATATTATAAACTTACGATTCATAGCAATATCATATTGAAACACAATGCGAATATACGAAAAAAATTCGACGAAACATAATAGCGGAAGTATATAAGATTAAATCAAACGCACAAATAAACACGAGGCCGCATTACTTTCAGGTAATACAGCCTCGCTTGTCTTTGTCGGGATTGTTGCCCGATGCTATTCCTCTGATTTGTCTATTACGGTCAAAGCGGTTGTCGTCGATACCGCATCTGATTTATCGCCGGCAGTCTTGGATTTTGACTTTCGCCGCGGTTTTTTAGGCTTGGCTGCCTTGGCAGGTTCGGCCGTAGTCTCGTCATCAGCCGCAGCCCCGCGGTTTTTCTCTTTATTTTTGAGCTTGGTCGTCGATGATGAACCTTCGTCTTTCTCGTCGCGCAGATTGATTTCGTTGCGGTCTTTGTCAAGCACACGATACTGCAGATAGGCCAGCGACTCGTCGGCCATCACCTTGAAACTGCGGCCGAGCTCGCCGCGCCAACGGCGATAGAGCGAATTAAACAGACCTCGCTTGATATATGCCTCGACAAACGGATGCACATACATCACAAAATTCTTGACTCCGAGACCGTTGACAAGATAGTCGAGTTTTTCGCGCAAGGTGTCGGTAAAAAGCAGCGACGGCTGCACCTCGCCCTTGCCGAAACACGACGGACACGTCTCGGTCGTAGTTATGTCAAGCGCCGGACGCACACGCTGACGCGTTATCTGCATCAGACCGAATTTACTTAGCGGCAGGATATTGTGGCGCGCACGGTCGTTGGCCATTATCTCGCGCATGTGATCATAGAGTTGCTGGCGGTGCTCGCTCTTGTTCATGTCGATGAAGTCTATGACGATAATGCCGCCCATGTCGCGAAGACGCAGCTGTCGCGCTATCTCGTCGGCGGCACGAAGGTTGACCTCGAGCGCATTGCTCTCCTGATCGTTGGTTGCTTTGGCGCGGTTGCCCGAGTTGACGTCGATGACGTGCAGTGCTTCGGTGTGCTCGATGATTATATATGCGCCCGACTTGAATGACACTGTCTTGCCAAACGACGATTTTATCTGGCGTGTGATCGAGAAGCTGTCGAAGATAGGAAGGTCCTTGTCATAGAGTTTGACGATATCCTTGCGTTCGGGGGCGATAAGCGAGACGTATTTGTCAATCTGGGCGAAGATATCGGCGTCATTGACATGGATGCTCTCGAACGACGGGCTGAAGACATCGCGAAGCATACCGACTATACGGCTCTCTTCTTCGAATATGAGCGACGGCACGGGAGCTTTCTGCGCCTTGAGCAGGGCGTTGTTCCAGCAACCGAGCAGTGTCTTCAGCTCGTTGTTGAGCTCGGCGGCGCCTTTGCCCTCGGCCGACGTACGCACGATGACACCGAAATTTTTCGGCTTGATGCTCTCGATGAGGCGGCGCAGTCTGACCTTCTCTTCTGTCGATTTTATCTTCTGTGATATCGAGATCTTGTCGCTGAAAGGTATCAGCACGATAAATCGGCCGGTAAATGTGATCTCTGTCGTCAGTCGCGGACCTTTCGACGATATGGGTTCTTTGACGATCTGAACGAGCAGTTCGCGCCCCGATTCGAGAAGATCGACAATCGAACCGTGTTTGTCGATATCGGGGCGTATTTTCATTTTCTCGAGCACGGGCTGCTTCTGACGGTCGTCAAGCAGTTGCTTGACAAAATCGCTGTAGGTGGCGAAGTGTGACCCGAGATCGAGGTAGTGGAGGAAAGCATCCTTTTCATAACCGACATTGACAAAGGCGGCATTGAGGCCCGGCATAAGCTTTTTTACCTTGGCCAGATAGATGTCGCCGACGGCATACGCGATGTTGCGTGCCTCTTTCTGCAGAGACACCAGTCGCGAGTCTTCAAGCAAGGCTATCGAAACCTCGCTCGGCTGAACGTCTACGATGAGTTCGCTTTTCATTGGTCAATGTTTGTTGTTGATACCGCCGCGCGGCATAGGCTGCACGACACGGCGAAGGATACCTGAATGGCTGTTGTGGGAGTTATATCTCAGAATAAACACAAAGAACAAACTTTGATCGGAACTGCTATCCCGGCTGAGACGCCCGCTTCAAGTTTGTTCTTCGTATAGCGTTTATTCGTAATCGTTATAGAAATAATTGTTATTTCTTCTTGTGACGATTTTTTCTGAGACGTTTTTTGCGCTTGTGGGTGGCCATCTTGTGGCCTTTTCTTTTCTTTCCGCTTGGCATTTTACGCTAATTTATTAAATGGTTAATATCTTGTATTTGCTATAGAGCGATGCTCCTGTTATTTTACATCTTCCATGAAGACCTTGGCGGGTTTGAACGCGGGGATCTTATGGGCGGGAATGATAATAGTCGTATTCTTTGAAATGTTGCGCGCGGTCTTCTCAGAGCGTGTCTTTACGATAAAGCTGCCGAAGCCGCGAAGATATACATTCTCTCCGTGAGCAAGCGAGTCCTTAACTACTTCCATGAATTTCTCGATTGTCTCAAGCACAGCGGGTTTGTCAATACCTGTAGACTTTGCAATTTCGTTTACAATGTCGGCTTTAGTCATTTTTGTTTATTTTTTAGGTTACTGGTTTATTAATATCTTTATGAGCGTTTTATAGCAGCTCACATCGTTATTTCATTTTTGCAAGCGCAAATATCGCACTTTTTTTTGAATCTAACACAATACTTTGCGGCTTTTGTAGTGATTATTTAACGATTACGCCGTTTTTTTCGGCTTAAAGGCCGTTTTTCGGCTTGTCATTCATCAAAAAACGGCCCGACGTCCCGTGCGCCGACGCTCAGAGCAACGGGCCGCAGATGTCGGCGAGGGCTGCGACCTCACTGATGTCGGCGTCAGACATATCTGCAGGTAAACCGGCTCCGCCGGGGTTATACCATATCGACGGCCAGCCGGCATTTACCGCCCCGGCTATATCGGTCTCTATATTGTCGCCAATCATGACATTGACACGACCGTCACTCGCCGCTTTGGCAATTGCATAGTCATATAACCGCCGGTCGGGTTTGTTGACCTCAATCTCGTCGCTCAGAACAACAACGTCAAAACAATCGGCTATACCGCCCGAGCGCATCTTGTCATACTGCACTTCTTTGAAACCGTTGCTCAGCACACCGAGACGATAGCCGCGACGCTTGAGATAATCAAGAAAATCACGTGCTCCGTCGACAAGACCGGTCTTGCTCCCGAGCCGGCTGAGATAGACCTTATCATAGTGATCTGACAGTCTGCACGCCTCGGCGTCACCGACACCGACAAGACGCAACGGCGAGGCAAAACGCTCGCGACGCAGATAATCGCGTGAGATCTCGCCGCGACTGTAACGCTGCCACAAGCCCTGGTTTATTTCATGATATATACGCGACCATAACGCCTTGTCGGCAAAATAACCATCTATTCCCTCTTCGTCGAAAAGCTCGCTCAGACACAACTCCGAGTTGCCTCTCATATCCCAGACGGTGTCGTCGAGATCGACCCACACCATAGCATCATTGCCGAAACGACTCATTTTGTTATAGCATCATCGGTAGAGTCATCTGCCACATTGTCAGCTGTCACACTCTCGTCGGTCACCTCGCCGGTCTTGGCCGTCACGTCAGTGACCGTAGACGAATCGACAGCAACCTGCTCCCGGCGCTGACGGCGGTTGGCCGCGCCGACCATAGCACCCTCGATAAACATGGCCGCACCGAAGATCGTAAAGGCTATCCCCGTCGCAAGCATTATCGTACTGTCGTCAATCTGCGACTGCTGCATGAAGACATACACCGACATGCCGGCCAGCGCCAGCGGGAAAGCATAGAGCCATGCCGGCAACGTCACCGGCCTTATGCCTACACTGAGCACAAAAAACTGGAACAGGGCGCCGAAAACGACAAGTACGCCGAAGATAAAAGGCACAAGACCGACAAACGTGCTTTGGAAAATCAGCATCGACAAACCGAGCACGACAGCCGCGCCGCTTGTCAGCCAGCCGAAAGCCAGACCGAACGCGCCAAGATGCGACTTGCCCCTGTCGTCGCGCGACGACAGAAAAGCGATCACGTTGATAAATCCGGCAAGCACAAACATTACACCGCCGGTGATTACGACACCCTCGCTGCTGACCGTCCGATAGGTAAGTATCAGCGCTACGCCGGCTGCCAGAGCCAGCAACGCCGTGAATATCAGCTTATGTCCTTTCATCTTCTTTTATTACTATTATTAATGTATTCAGTATAATAAACACCCCAATACATTATTTTGATTTATTCCGGCCTGGAGAAACCTTCTTTTCCTGCCCGTTCACTCATACGTTTGATACGTAGCTCGAGATCGGGATGCGACGAAAAGAGCTGGTTGACCTTGCTTGTCTTGCCGTAGCCTTGCTTTTCTTCGAGTTCCTTTAGTTTCATAAACGACAATGCCATCGCATAAGGATTGCGGCCGTGCGACTTGAGAAATTCATAACCGTAATCGTCGGCAGCCTTCTCCTGCTTCTGCGAGTAATTGGCGTTGACAAGAGCCTCGCCAAGATCACCAAGCTGCGAGTCGGTCAGTTTGGCTGCGACACCGCCGTTGGCCGACACACCGTCTTTCAGAGCCGAGGTCAACAGAGCGGTCTTGAACGCCTTTTTCGAATCCTTGTGGGCGATATGGCCGACTTCGTGGCCTATGACCCCGAGAAGCTCCTCGTCGCTCATTATGTCCATCAGCGACGAGAACACTCTCACACTACCGTCGGCACAGGCGAACGCATTGACATCAATCACATCATAGACTTTGAAATTCAGCGGCGTACCCTCTACCGACGTCAGACCGGCCGTCAGACTGTCGAGACGTTTTGTATAGGGATTGTCGGCCGGAGTGACAGGGTTGTGGGCATCCATCCAGTCGATATACTCCTTTACATACTGCACCATCTGGTCGTCGGAAAGAGTCACAGCCTTGGCAGCCTTGGCGACAGCCGAACCTGCCTTTTTGAGATTGAACTGAGCATAAGCCGCACCGCCGAAAACAAGCATAGCCGCCACAGCGGCAAGTTTGAGGTTCCTGAGTTTCATATCTGTCAACAAATTTAATTTTACATTAGTATCTGCAAAATTATAAAATTTCCATTATTTTTGTGCCAAACAATGTGACCAAAGATGAAAGCTTTGAAAATCGCAGGTGTCGTCTGCTGCACCCTCACGGCTCTCGCCGCAATCGTCGCCGGTATAATATTCGACCGAGACACCATCGTCGACCGATGGCTGCCGCCCGTCTTCGCCGTCATCACCGGAGCCGCACTCGCCCCTTGGCTAAGAGGCTTTATCGCCCGGGTGACACCGATGACCGACCGTGTCTATACAACAATCTCGGCCTTCATATTCTCCGCCTCGCTTGTCTATGGCATCACCCTGACGGCCAACAACGTTTTTGCCGACCGCGACGCGGCTCACGACTGCGATGCCGAAGTCATCGACCGCCACATAGAACAGCGCACACGCTACCGCCGCGTCGGCCGGGGACGCATGACGCCGGCCGGACACTATGACGTGTATTGCATAACCGTCAGCCTCCCCGACGGGCGCACCAAAACCTACGAGACATCACGTTCACGATACAACGCCATCCGCAGCGGCAGCCATTTCACGCTCTCGGTATGCCCCGGACTCCTCGGTTACGACATAATCCTCAACCCGCGATTCTAAACAATCTCTTTATTATAATTGTATAAATAAAATCATGGACAACGATAACCGCCAACGACAACTACCCGAAAAATATGTCATTACCGTCGGACGCACCTTTGGCAGCGGCGGACGAGCTCTCGGCAGGCTAATCGCCGACAAACTCGGCATAGCCTTCTACGACAAACAGCTTCTGGTCAAGGCAGCGGAGAAATCGGGTCTCAGCACCGAATACTTCGAGAAAAACGACGAACGCATGCCCACATTCATCTCGGGCCTCTTCTCGTTCAACCTCGGTTATAACCCGATGGCATATTATACCGGCTCGACATCAATCAGCTCTGACAGCATCTACAAGGCACAGTGCGACTTCATCCACGAGCTCGCCGACGGCGGCCCCTGTGTCATCGTCGGACGCAGCGCCGACTACGTCCTGCGCGACGTCGACAACGTCATCAACATCTTCGTCCATGCCCCGATAGATGTATGCGTCAAGCGCATCGTCGAACGCGCCGACTGCGTCACTCCCGAACAGGCAAAAGCACTCGCCGAGAAAACCGACAAACTCCGCGCAAACTTCTACAACTTCTACACAGACAAACGCTGGGGTCACGCAAAAAGCTACGACCTATGCCTCGACTCATCACTCCTGCCCCTCGAGACCCTCGCCGACTTCGTAATCGACTATCTCAGACTGCGTCTCGGACGATAAGCCGCTGCCTCACCGCCACAGCGACAGACGTTAAGCCCGATTTATCGCGATGCCTTGTCATTATTGAAGTTTTTTTCTTAAATTTGTCGCCTGTTACAGCAAAACAAAGCTCATAATGAACGAAAACGACCTCAAACATCTCAAACAGGACACCGACGGCCTGCTCAACTACGAATACCTCGCAAACCACATCGACACGGTCGAGGCCGACGACGTCAACACCATCATCGACAACCTATCAGACATCGACCGCGACGGACAATTCTGCGCCAGCGCCGCCAAATACCTCAATATCATCGACAGCAAGCGCTTTGCCGATGCCGTCAGACGCCTCGTGGCCCTGACGATAGACAAAGACCGCGAACACCGCTACCTGCTCGGGCTAATGACTGCCATCTACGGCGAAGACTATGCCGCCGGAGCCGGCCGGCTCTGCGAGTCCGACAACAACTTCAGACGCATCTACAAACGCCTCCATCCCACATCTCTCATCTGACTTTTTAACGACAAACCATAATGATAAAAAAAATTCTTGCCTTCACGGCATTCATCATGATGTTCGCCTCATGCGGCTCAGCCAACGGCAGCAATGAAAAAAACGCCGACGGCTCAGACTCAATCAAAAACCAACAGACAACCGACATGCAACAAACCGACTCTTCAAGCGTCAAAGTCAAAGTCGAGACCACTCTCGGCAACTTCACAGTACTTCTCTACGGTGACACCCCTCTCCACCGCGACAACTTCGTCAAACTCGTCAAAGAAGGATTCTATAACGGCACCCTCTTCCACCGTGTTATAAACGAATTCATGGTACAGGCAGGCGACCCCGAGTCAAAGACCGCCAAACCGGGTCAGCAGCTCGGCGCCGGTGGCCCCGGCTACACCATTCCGGCCGAAATCGTCTATCCGCGCCACTTCCACAAACGCGGCGCTCTCGCCGCAGCTCGTCAGGGCGACCAGGTCAACCCCATGAAAGAATCTTCAGGCTCGCAGTTCTATATCGTAACAGGTAAGAAAGTCACCGACGCCGAAATGGCCCAGCTCGAGAATTATGCCCGCAACACCGCCATGCAGAACTACTTCAACAACCTGGTTATGAAAAATCAGGACGAGATAGCCCGCCTGCGTCAGAACAACGACCGTGAAGGTCTCAACAAACTTCAGGAGAAACTTATCGCCGAGACCGAAGCAAACTTCAACGACTCGACCGAGCTCGTCACCCCTGAAATGAAACAAGCCTACAAAACCGTCGGCGGCACACCCCATCTCGACAACGCCTACACCGTCTTCGGCGAAGTCATCGACGGCATGGACACAGTCGACAAAATAGAAAAAGTACAGACCGACCGCAGCGACCGTCCCAACGAAGACGTCAAAATAATAAAAATGGAAATCGTCGGCTGATGATCAGCTTTGAGACACTGACGCTCGACAACGGGCTCAAAATCATCTCAAATCGCGACCCAAACACGGCAATGGCTGCCGTCAACGTGCTATACGACACCGGTTCACGCGATGAAACACGCGACCTGACCGGTGTCGCGCATTTGTTTGAGCACGTCATGTTCGGCGGCTCGGCCAACGTCGCCGACTACAGCGCGGCCATCGAGGCCGCCGGAGGCTCCGACAACGCCTGGACAAGCAACGACTACACCAACTTCTACGAAATCCTCCCCGCCGTCAACATCGAGACAGCCTTTTGGCTCGAGAGCGACCGCATGCTCTCACCGACTTTGAGCGAGGAGGTCATCGACGTCCAGCGCCGCGTCGTCACCGAGGAATTCAAACAACAATGTCTCAACCGCCCCTACGGCGACCTCGGCCACCATCTGCGCCGCCTCCTATATGCCGAAAACCACCCATACAGCTGGCCCGTCATAGGCCTCGAACCGGCCCACATAGCCCGCATCACACGCGACGACGCACGCCGATGGTTTTTCAGCCACTACGGACCCGACAACGCCGTCATAGCCATATCGGGCAACGTCGACCACGACCGCATCTTCGCTCTGGCCGAAAAATGGTTCGGCGACATACCGCGGCGTGATATCGCACACCGCCGCCTTCCCGACCCCGGCTTCCCCAAGGCAGACATCATCGACACCGTCCGTGGCGCCGTCCCCGCCACAGCCGTCGTAATAGCCTTCCCGATGGCCGCATACGGCAACAGATCCTATTTCACTGCCGACACCATAACCGACATCCTGTCGGCCGGACGCTCGTCACGTCTCTACCGCGACCTCATCATCGCCGGCGACGGACTCTTCAGCGAAGTCGACGCCTCAATCTCCGGCAGCCAACACGAAGGATTCCTTATGCTCAACGCACGCCTGACCGACAACAGCGACAGCGCCGTCACACGAGCCCGCAATCTCATGCTCGACCGCGCACGGCGGCTCGCCGTTCCCGGCGACGTCAGTCCCGACGAACTCGAAAAGACATTCAACCGCTTCGAGTCACTCTTCAACTTCTCCAACATGGGCTATCAGTCAAAAGCTGCGTCACTCGCCATGTCGGCCATGCTCGGCGAAGACATAAACAACGCCGTCGCACGCCAGCGCGCGACAACCATCAACGACATCATCGCCACAGCCGACACAATCTTCAACCGAACGCCCGCTGTCACCGTAGTCTACAAACCCGATCATACCGTTTAAGGTCTTTAACTATCGCGATTTGCAAGATTGACATAATCTGTCTATCTTTGCACATACAAACCGAATATACACAATTAGCCAATCACAACAAAACACTCATAACCGACAATTTCTAATGAAAAAAACTATTTTGATCCTCGCCATGGCAGCCGTCACGACTGCGGGCGCTGCGGCCACAGAGCAATGGACACTCCAAGGCAACACCTACAGCGTCGACACCGTCTATCACGCCAAGATAGGACCCGGCACTACACAGACAACCCTGCAGCTCACCGGCGGCTCAAACCTCATGGTCTACTACACCACCACCGACCTCACCGACGACTACGCCGACATCCGCGTCCTCAAAGGCAACAACCGTGTCGGTGGTGCCGCCCTTGAGAAACTTTCGTCGATGTCTGAGCGCAACTCTCGCGAGGGCGCCCGATATTTCGCCGGCATAAACGCCGACTTCTTCAACTGGAGCTCGGGCCTTTCCGAAGGTCCTGTCGTCGTCGACAACGAGATATATTACGGGCGCCCCGTCAACTTCGTCGTCAACTGGTATATGGACAACGACAAAAAACCTCATTTCGGCAACTTCGTCCTCACCGGCAACGTGACATTCACCCCCGCCGACGCATCACTCGGCGAACGTACATTTGACCTCGGCGGCGTCAACAGCGCGCCACAGGGCAGCAACTTCATAATCTTCACCGAGCGCAACCCCGATAAAGCCGGTGTCAGCGCCGACGGCACCAACGACATCGCAGTCGTCCCCGTCGAAGGCTCGCTCTCATATAACGGCACAGTGAAATGCCGCATCGTCACCCCCGCCACAAGCGAGACCGTCACCGTCCCCGAAGGCGGCTTCATGCTCTCGGCCGTGCTCGGCCGGCAGGACCGCCGCTATTATGAAAAACTTGCCGTAGGCGACATCGTCACTATAACAACGACATCGCAATTCGACGGCAACGGCATCGCCCAGATGGCCTGCGGTCGTCCCCGACTGCTCAAAAACGGCGTCATCCAGACAGCCGACATCGACGCCCTTGCCGCAGGCGAAGCCCTCGGACACCTCAAAAACAACGAACCCCGCACGGCTATCGGCATCAACGCCGATGCCACAGCCGTCACACTCCTCGTCGTCGACGGCCGCCGGCCACAGTCTGTCGGTTGCACCGGCTATCTCCTCGCCGACATCATCTCGCATGTCGGCTGCACCGACGCCATGAACTTCGACGGAGGCGGCTCGTCCGAACTTTACACAACACCACTCGGCATCCGCAACCGTCCCACCGACGGCACCGAGCGCGCAGTCGTCAACGGCGTCTGGGCCGTCTCGACCGCTCCCGACGACGACAACATCGCCGCCGTAGCCTTCGCCGACCACACCCTCACTATAGACGCCCTCAAACAATACACTCCCGTTATCTACGGCTACAACCAATACGGCGTCCTCGTCGACACCGACGTCAAAGACTACACCCTCTCATGCCCCTCGGCTCTTGGCACAATCTCTGACGACGGCAAGACATTCACCGCAACAGGCTCTGGCTACCACGCCCTCACGGTCAACTGCGGCGGCCACACAGCCACAATCGCCGTGACAGTCAACGGCAACGGTGGCATCGGCGACATCACCGACGACGACAGCGACAAACCCGTCGAATACTACAACCTCAACGGCGTCAGACTCTCGGGCGACACCCTCGCCCCCGGCATCTACATCCGCCGCCAAGGCTCGACCGTCAGCAAAATAACTGTACGCTAAGTAATATATAACAACACTTATATCACAACGCAAGAAGCGAGGACCGAGGTTCTCGCTTCTTGCGTTGTAGCTTCAGGCGACACGGAGCAACGGCCTTCACCACAGCCCCATATACACCCTAATTTGTGCATTATGAATTGCATACTATGTCGAGTATCGCCGCAGGGTCTGAGACAATATGGTCGGCATAGGCAGCTTTAAGCTCTTTGGCCGGACGAAAACCCCAGGTGACGCCCACCGATTCGACGCAGGCGCGGCGCGCCGTCTCCATGTCAACACCCGAGTCGCCAACATAAAGCGTCGAGTCTTTAGGCGTCGGGCATTCTGTCAGCGCTGCGAACACTATCGACGGGTCGGGTTTCGACGGCATGCCTTCGACATTGCCGAGCACGGCCTTGAAAGGTATGTCGGGAAAATAGTGGCCGATGATGCACGTGACAGCCTGCTGATACTTGTTTGATGTCACACCGAGGTTGACCCCGCGCTGCGTCAACTCGAAGAGCAGATCCTCGATGCCCGGATAAGGCCGTGTGGCGTCGGTGCAGTGCTCGTTATAATACTCGACGAAAACCGCGCGCGCCTTCCTGACCGTAGCCTCATCCTTGGCGTAATCGGGTAGCGCCCGCTCGATAAGCTTCGTTATGCCGTTGCCCACCATCATGCGGTATGAGGGTATGGCGTGTTCGGGATAGCCCAATGTCTTGAGTGCATGATTGGTTGCCGCACCGAGATCATCGATGGTGTCGAGCAGTGTGCCGTCGAGGTCAAAAAGTACTAAAGTCTTCATTTTATTTCTAACTCGCCTTGTTTATATTGTTCGCCGTCAAATCCGGCTACAAAGTATTTCGATTTTTCAAACGCACTGATTTCTATAGTTCGGCCTTTGCCTCGCGCCACGACCTCATGATGATACATCTCTATCAACAGCCATTCGAAATCATCGCTGACATCGACGAAGGCGGCTTTCAATCCATCTGAGACATGAACGGGATTTTTTATCTCCAGGCGCTCTTTAGCGCTATTTTCTCGCCACAATTCAAGACAATTGGCTGCACTGTCGCGATCTTTTGACCGGCCAAGACCGTCAAAATACATACCCGACAGACCGTTCCAACCGTTCGACGAAGCTCCCGTCCGGGCAGCCTTCGAATAATAATCAAACGCCTTGGCATAATCCTGTCTGAGACCGAGAGCCCCTAATTTATAAGCGAAGCCCAGTTTTGACATCGCGATGCCGAAGCCGAGGTCAGACGCCTGTTCAAACAGGCTGACGGCAAGTGCCTGATCTTTCCGGCCAAGCGCTATAACGGCCCGGTTGTTAAGTTCGAGTGCCTTCATAAGTTGACTCGTTTTTTTATTATCCGTTTTATTATTTATTGACTCGAGTACAACCTTTTTATCAGGCGCGGATGCTATCCTCTCGACAAGCCGCCTTATCGAATCGTCGAAGTATTCGTCGGTCAGCAGTTTTGTCTGCTGTATATCTTTGAGAAAACACAGACTATCGGGCAATGCCGCGGGCCACGCGTCATAATTGCGGTTAACGGCAAGCGGTATTATCTCGCATCCGGCGGCATGAGCTCGCTCGATCTCCTTGGTCACCCAGTCGCCGTCGTTGACACAACGGTCCATCGACTCGGGCGACAGCACGAGTATAAACACCTTGCATTCGTCAATCGCCCGATATATCTTTTCGTTGAAAACGCCGTCGCGCAGCGAACTGTAATCGAAAAATATATTCCCGGCATCGGCGCTCTTGAGCGCAAGCTGAACGGTGCGGGCCGTATCGCGCCCGTCGGAGCGCCGGTAACTTATGAAAATATCTGTTTTATTGTGGTCCATAACACACTCGGGGTTAAATTGTCAGAACGGATAGCCCACCGAGAAATGGAAGTTGGCATCGCGGCCCCAGCGCGGGTGCAACAGCGGCCAGCGCTCCTGATTCATCGCCGGATTATAGGCTTTCAGGCCAAGGTCGAATCGCAGCAGGAAGTAGGTGAAGTCCATGCGTATGCCCGCGCCATAGGCCAGAGCTATCTGTTTGTAGAATTTATTGAACTTAAACATACCCCCTGGCTGGTTTTCATACTCCTTTATCGTCCATATATTGCCGGCGTCGATAAAAAGCGCGCCTTCGAAGACCCAGAAGAGCTTGGCCCGATACTCGATGCTCATGTCGAGACGTATGTCGCCACACTGGTTGATGAAGTCGCTCACAGAGTTTTTCGAGTCGTAAGCGCCCGGGCCGAGAGTTCTGACGCCCCAGCCTCTGACGCCGTTGGCACCACCGGCATAGAAGCGTTTCTCAAACGGCACCATCGACGAGTTGCCATAGGGGTAGACGATACCGAAGCCGCCATGGACCGACAGGGCGTTGCGCGAATTGAAATTCTTGGTGTAGGTATAGTCGACCTCGCCCTTGACATATTGGGCAAACTGTATCCCGAAGATCTTGTAAGCCCCGTCGTGGCGGCGCGCACCGTCGATCGACGATATGGCATAGAGCAGGTTGCCGGCAACCTCTGCCGAGGCGCGCAGCGTCGACACCTCGGGCTGTATCGCGAAAGCGTTGAGCGTCGCCGTCGGTATGCGGCGGTTGGTGCGGTAATAGGTATAGCCCATGCGCATTATGAAGTGGTCCTCGTAGCTGTAGCGCAGCAGCGGGTTGATCGGCGCCACCGTGTCAATGAAATTGAGTGTCGAGCGCGGCAGCTTGACATAGTTTATGTCAATGAAGTCATAGGTGTGGCGGCGTGTGAAATCGCTGCGGCGTTGAGTCCAGTTATATTTCCATGCCGCACCGGCGATCACGCGGGTATACTGGGGCCGCTCCTGATAGTTGCCCGTGATGGCAAACTCGGTGTTGGCCATTATGCGCTGCTTGAAGCTCTTCGACACAAACGGCGCCTCGAATTTCGGGAAGGTGATGCCCACCTCGGCGGCCACTTCGGTATAGCGGTCGTTGATGAGTCCGTCGAGATTGCCCGACAGACTCTCGTAGGCCCCTCGCAGCTTGACGGTCAGCAACTCGGAGTTGTGGGCGAGGTTGCGGTTGAGATATGTCAGCCCGACGCCCACGCCGAGATCTCCCTCTGAGTTTGTTCCCTCAAGCTCGAGGGTTATACCCTGTTTCTTGTTGCGCGACAACGTGATGGCCGCGTCAAGCCATGTCTCGCCGCCGATGGTGGCCACGGGCGTCAGTTCGATATTTATGAATTTGAGTATACCGAGTTGGCCGAGAGCCTCATATGTGCGGTCGACATCGACACCACGGTAGAGCTCACCGCTATACAAGTAACATTTTTCCTCGAGTATCGCGGGCTTGATATACCGGTCGCTGCCATAGACTACCTTGATTGTCCGGTAGTCGACAGTGTCTGTTGCCTCTGACGGTGCGACGGTATAAAAAACGACATCGTTGATGCGGTAGACCATGTGACGCAGCAGGCTGTCTGACTGCGCGACGGGCTTCCGGCCTGCGCCTATCACCATTGTCAGACCCACGTCTTTCGAGCCTCTGACCGTGTCGGCGACAAACGATATATTGTCTTTGTTGAAAGCATAGTAGCCGTGGTTCCGCAGCGTCTCGGTGATGCGCCCGCGCTCATTGTCGAGCACATTGCGGTCAAAAAGGCTGCCGGGTCTTATGGCCGACAACGCCGAGTCGGCCATAAGGACATCTCGTATGGCCGTGTCGGCGATTTCATAGTCTATCGTCGATATTACGTGCGGACGCCCGGTTGTTATGCGGTAGTCTACGGTCAGGCGTTTTGGCTTCTCGGCTATCGTGTCGACCTCGATGACGGCGTCGAGATAACCGCGGTTTACGAGGGCCTGATATAGCTGTCGCCGCGACGACTCGGTCAGCTCGGGGCTGTAGATCACCGGCGGCTGCCCGAGGCGGCGCAGCCAACGGTTATACCATTTGGTCGAGTCGCGCCCCGACAGGCTGTAGGTCGCCAACTGCAGTTTGGCAAAGCCGAGCACTTTATGGTTAGGTTGCTGACGAAGGAAATAATACAGCTCGTCGGTCGATATTTTGTCTGAATCCTCGACGGTTATGGTGACTTTATCGAGGAGATACTTGTCGTCGGGCACATGCTTGGTCGAACTGCACGCTCCCAACACGGCCGCCATGACGACAACCGCCGCAATCATCATCTGTGCCGGCGTTTTCCTTTTCACGTTGCAAAGTTACATTTTTTTCTTATTTTTGCACCCGATTATACACGCGATAAGCATTCTTCAGATGAAACCAAACCTTCGACTCTCTCCAACATCGGCCACGACACTGCTCGTGCTCCTCGTCATACTGTTTATACCCTGGCTCGGCGAGACTCTGTTCAACTCCAAGGGCGAGCCGCGCGAAGCCATCGTAGCCATGACGATGATCGATCAGGGCAACTGGATTCTCCCCGTCAACTACGGTGGCGATATACCCTACAAACCGCCGTTCCTGGCCTGGCTGATAGCCATCTTCGCCTATATCTTCAACGGTGGCGTGGTCAACGAGTTTATCTCGCGCCTGCCGTCGGCCCTGGCGGTGATAGCCATGACAATGGCCGGTTATCACTGGGCCCGCCGTCAGCGCTCCGAGACTTTCGCCATGGTGATGGCCCTTGTCACCGTGACATCGGCCGAAGTCTTCCGCGCGGCAATAGCATGCCGGCTCGACATGGTGCTCACCGCCGCAATCGTCACGGCTTTATATCTGTTTTATGACCTGCTCGACCGACGATGTCGTCACCGTGGTCGCAAATATTTCTATATCATCCTGTTGCTGACCTGTGCCGTGCTCACAAAAGGTCCGGTCGGCTCGCTGTTACCCTGCTTTGTCGCCGGAGTGTTCTATCTGCTGCGCGGCGAGCGTTTTATGCCGACACTGGGGCGTATGCTCCTGATCGCCGTTGCCGCCATGGCCATTCCCGCCGTATGGTATTATGCCGCATCGCTCCGGGGAGGCCAAACCTTCATCGATTTGGCATATGAAGAAAATATCGGACGTCTCACAGGCACAATGACCTACGAAAGCCACGAGAATCCGTGGTGGTATAACTTCATGACCATCACCGTCGGCATGCTGCCGTGGACGCTTCTCGCCCTGCTGTCGCTCTTGGCCCGCAAGCATCTGCCGCGACTGCGTTTCAAGCCCGCGGGTCTGTTCATGGCGACAACATTTGTCGTCGTCATCCTTTTCTACTGCATCCCGGCGAGCAAGCGCAGCGTCTACCTGCTGCCTGTCTACCCGGCGATGGCCTACGGCATAGCCCACATCATCGGCCTGATATCACGCACCCGCGTCTTAAAAGGCTATGCGTGGCTCATGGCCGTCATAGCCTTCATCGCTCCCATAGCCGTGATCGTCGCCAACTGTGTCGACACGGGTCTCGCCGTCGCCCCGGTGCCGTTCTGGTGCTGGCTTTTCGCCCTGCCGCCTCTGGTCATGGCCGTGGGGTGGTTTATCAACCGCAGCGACTGCGTCTTTTTCACCTTGGCCTCGACATTCACCCTCTTCCTCTTCTATGTCGTCACGGTCCAGCCCATGGTGCTCGAGGCTCAGAGCGACCATAAACTGCTCGAGCGCATAGAGCGCGCCGCGCCCGAAGGTCCGGTCTACTCTCTGCGCACCGACCGCCTTACACGTTACTATACCCTCAACTTCTACCTCGGCGACCGCATGCGCGTCATCGACTCGTTCGACGACTTCGAGCGTCTCGGCCCGGGCGCTGTCATGCTCTTTCCCGAATGGGCCGACACCACGGACATCGGCGACCGGTTTGACATCGACCTGCTGACACGCCGCTCGTGCGACAACCGCCGCAAGATCTTCATCGCCGTAAACAGAGAGCGCCACACCGCACCCGCCGATTCGTCAACCGCAGCATCGCCGCAGCAATGAACCGACGCTACCTCTTTTTCTGTGCCCACGGCTATGCCTTCGACATCCTCCGGCCGCTCGGTCGGGAGATCGAGCGACGCGGCGACAGCGTCGCCTGGTATCTCGACGAAGGCTGCCCCGACATGCTCGCCGGTGACGACCGCCGCCTTGACACCGTCGCCGAGGTCAAAGCCTATGACCCGACGGCCGTTTTCGCCCCGGGCAACTACATCTTCGATTTCTTTCCCGGCGTCAAAGTCTGCGTCAAACACGGTTATGCCATCAACAAACGCGGCTATGCCAGCGACACCCACTTCAAACTGCGCGGCTGGTTTGACATCATGCTCACCTTCGGCCCCGAAAGCACCGGGCCGTTCAAGGCTCTGGCCGACCGGCTGGGCTACTTCGCCGTCTACGAAACCGGCTGGCCCAAGGCCGACGCGCTGATAGCCGCCCGACGGCGCGCCGACGGCATCCGCCGCGACCGCCCCGCCATATTCGTCGCCTCGACATTCACCAAAAGCATCACCCGCCTGCGCGAACTCTATCCCGTCATCGAACGCCTCGCCGCAACACATGCCTGGGACTGGCACATAACACGCCATCCCAAGCTCGACGACCCCGAGGTCGACCGTCTCTACAACGACCTTGCCCGCCGCCGCGACAATGTCACATATTATCCCGCGACACCGGGCCCCGACGTGATGGCCGCCACCGACGTCCTGCTCTGCGACGCCTCGAGCATAATACTCGAATACATGCTGCTCGACAAACCCGTCGTCACATTTCACAACACAACGCCCGGACCGCACATCATCGACGTCACCGACGCCGACGCCATCGAGGGCGCTATCGAACGCGCCCTTACACGTCCCGACGATCTCATGCAGGCCATGCGGGCCTATCGCGACCGCCAGGAAGCCCACACCGACGGACTCAACTGCGCCCGCATCCTCGACGCCGTCGACGATTTCATCGCCAACCGCCGAGGCCACATGAAGAGCAAGCCCCTAAACCTCTTCCGCCGCCTTAAACTCCGTTACCGCATCTTCATCAAACCACTCCTGACCCGAAATCAGATATAAAATCAATAAACAAACCATCCATATGAAAATCAGACTAATTACAATAATGGCACTAACGATATCATTGTATACCTACAGCCGTGATTTTGAATTCAACGGTCTTTGGTATACAGTTATCAGTGAAGAAGATAAAACTTGCCAAACCAAAGCCGGGGTATTTTCACAACAAACACCGGGAAACGATGTCGTCGGTGACCTTGTAATACCGTCTGTCGCATATGACGGCTCTAATGATTATTCTGTAACCGGCATAGGAGAGTGTGGTTTCGTAAATTGCAGCACAATCACATCCGTTGTCATACCTAACTCGGTAATCCGCACGGGCGATCATGCATTTGCACTATGCATCAATCTTGTTTCAGCCTCCCTGCCGGATTCATTTACTTCTATAAGTTACGATTGTTTTTATCGTTGCGAAAAACTTAAGACCGTAAATATACCTGACAACGTAACTATGATATACGAAAGCGCATTCTATCATTGTTCATCTTTGACCGATATAAATATACCTTGCTCGGTAAAAGAAATCAGACACAATGCCTTCGGCATGTGCCAGAATCTATCATCAATAACCTTACCCGAGTCATTGACTACCATAGGAAGCAATGCCTTCAATTCTTGCTACTCATTAAAATCCATCAATATACCACACTCTGTCACAACCATAGACCTCGGTGCTTTTTATGAATGTACCGCTCTTGAACATATCTTTATACCCGAATCGGTTTCATCAATAGGCACGCATGTTTTTGCCAGATGTTCCGCCCTTACCGCTATCGAAGTTGCTGAAAATAATAATTACTACACCTCAATTGACGGTGCTTTATACAATAAAAATCTCACCGAATTACTTCAAGTACCATCCGGTAAGACTGGTCATTTCGCATGTCCGAAAACAATAACAGCTATAGCAAAACGTGCATTTGAATATTGTGTAAAACTGACTTCCGCCGATTTCCCGAACACCCTTAAAACTATCGGCGAGTACGCCTTCTACGATTGTCATTATCTTGCATCTATAGAACTCGGTAATTCTTTGGCTACGATCGATGATTTTGCATTTGGCAGTTGCTTTAGTCTGGAAACCGTCCGATTGCCTGAAACAGTCAAAGAAATCAAATCGGGTGCTTTTAGCGGCTGCCAAAGACTAATCTCAATCAATATACCCGAATCTGTGACAACAATCGGCAGGGTGACTTTCAACGCTTGTAATAGCCTGACTTCTATATCTCTCAATAAAATCTCATCCATAGGAGATTTTGCATTCGCGCAGTGCAGGAATCTTAAAAAGATCGAATTAGGCCCTTCACTGACAACAATGGGGAAATATGTATTTTCCAACTGCAACAACATCGAGCAAATTTATTACAACTCCGACAAACCTGTCACAGCCGAGAGTAATATCTTTAGTAACGACACATATAACAACGCCACGCTTTATCTTCCCGAGGCAGGCATTGAACCGGCAACAAATACGTCTCCATGGAATTTATTCAAGAATATTGTACCACACAAATTTCCTTCAGGGGTGAATGATATTCTATCTGACACCGAAGAAAACATCCCTGTCGAAGTTTACAATCTCAACGGTGTTAAAATCGGCAACTCTATAGAAACTCTTTCACCCGGCATCTACATCGTTCGCCAAGGCCTTAAAACTCGTCAGATACTAATCCGATAGACCGGTTACAGAACGACGGTTTCAACCCTTGTATCCACCTCTAACTAAATACGGGAAATAGGCGTTGCATTTTGCGTTTGGCTGTTAACCGCTTTTTTTGTATCTTTGAGATTCGATAAACTGTATACCTATGCGCAGAACAATATATTGTCTTATATTACTGTTATCAGCCACTTTGACGATGGGTGCGGCCAAGCCGCTCGACGAGGCCAAGCGCCTTTTCCTCGACGGGCGCTATGAAGAAGCGCTGCCCCGCTTGGAGGCTCTAAAAAAATCGTCGCCGCGTGACGGCAACGTCAATTACTATCTCGGCTCAACGCTCTATGCTTTGGGGCGTTATGACGAAGCCGAAGCACCGCTGAAAGTCGCTGAAGGCCGCGGAGTCACCGACGCCTCACGTCTCAGAGCCGTCATCGCTCTCGACGCCTACCGCCTCGACGACGCGTCGGAAGCCCTCGACACATGGGAAACCAAACTCAGGAAGAACAAAAAGCAGACTCCCGACGAGCTGTCAGAGATGCAGTCGCGGCTGATAATGATGCGCAACATGCTCGAACGTGTCGAAAAGATCGAGATCATCGATTCGCTGGTCGTCGACGCCGACGACTTTTTCACGCACTACCGTCTGTCGCGGTCGAGCGGACATCTCATACCGGCGGCCGAGGCCGACATCGACGCGGCCACGGTTGTCTATCGGCCCGAGAACAACGGCGAGCTGATATGGGCCGAAGCCGACACGACCGACACACTCAGGCTTATGAGCGCGCAGATACTCGACGACGGCACTACCGACAGTCCGCGTCATCTCGACGACGAATTAGGCTCAGGCGGCAACGCCGACTATCCCTTTCTCATGGCCGACGGCATGACACTTTACTTCGCCGCCGACGGCGACAACTCGCTCGGAGGCTATGACATATTCCTGACGCGCCGCAACGAGGAAGGGTTCTTCCAGCCACAGAACATCGGCATGCCATACAACTCGCCCTATGACGACTACATGCTCGCCATCGACGAATCGACCGGCATAGGCTGGTGGGCCACCGACCGCAACCGCATACCCGGCAAAGTCACGATATATGTCTATATCACCTCGCCGACACGTGTCAACGTCGATGTCGACGACCCCGCTCTCGCCTCTCTGGCCCGAATAAGCGATATAGCCGCGACCCGGACTCCCGGCAAAGATTATTCCGATATCAAAAGCCGCATTGCCGCCATCGGCGACGGTCGCCACGGCAACAAAACAAACCGGGTGGCCTTCGAGATCGCCCTCGGCAACGGACGCATAGCCCGCAGCCTCGACGACTTCTCAAACTCGCGTGCCCGCAAAGCCATGGAAGAGCTGCTTGCCAACCGCGCCGAGAGAGAGAAAACAGCCGCCGAGCTTGACACGTTGCGCGACAGATACCGCGCCGGAGAACTCTCGACGGCATCGCGCATCGAAGAACTCGAAGACATGATGATCTACCTCGACTCGGCGATGCCGACCCTGCGCAACAAGGTAGTGCGTCTCGAGAACGCCGCCCGCTGACCGGCGCAACTCAAACCCGCTAATTTAACCAATCACAATAATACCACACACAACAACAATGGAACTAACAATAATCCTCATCGCCATCGTCGCAGTCGTAGTCATAGGCGTCTTTTTCTACTACTGCCCCTTCTTTCTGTGGATTTCGGCCCGTGCGAGCGGCGTCAGAATCTCACTCGTACAGCTCGTGCTGATGCGCATCCGCAATGTGCCGGCCAACATCATCGTGCGCGCCCTCATCGAGGCCCACAAAGCCGGCCTCAGAGAAGTCACCCGCGACGACCTCGAGGCCCACTACCTCGCCGGAGGCAACGTCACCAAAGTCGTCGACGCCCTTGTCTCGGCCTCCAAAGCCAACATCGATCTGACATTCAAAATGGCTACAGCCATCGACCTGGCAGGCCGCAATGTCTTCGAAGCCGTGCAGATGAGCGTTAATCCAAAAGTCATAGACACGCCACCCGTGACGGCAGTCGCCAAAGACGGCATACAGCTGATAGCCAAGGCCCGCGTAACCGTGCGCGCCAATATAAGGCAGCTCGTCGGCGGTGCCGGCGAAGACACCGTGCTCGCCCGCGTCGGCGAAGGCATCGTCTCGTCAATCGGTTCGTCGGAGAGCCACAAGCAGGTGCTCGAGAACCCCGACTCGATCTCGAAACTTGTCCTTAAAAAAGGTCTCGACTCGGGCACAGCTTTCGAGATACTCTCGATCGACATCGCCGACATCGACATAGGCCGCAACATCGGCGCCACCCTCCAGATCGACCAGGCACAGGCCGACAAGAACATCGCACAGGCAAAGGCTGAAGAGCGCCGCGCCATGGCCATTGCCCTCGAACAGGAGATGAAGGCCAAGGCCCAGGAAGCCCGAGCCAAAGTCATCGAGGCCGAAGCCGAACTGCCCCGCGCCATGGCTCAGGCATTCCTCTCGGGCAACCTCGGCGTAATGGACTACTACCGTCTCAAAAACATGGAGGCCGACACCACGATGCGCGAAGCCATAGCCCGCCCCGACAACGGTCCGGCAAAGATAACCAAGTAATCACCGGCGGAGGTCACCATGACTGAATTTCTGATAGCATTGGCGGCACTCATCGCCGGATATGCCGTCTACGGCCGCATCTGCGCCCGTGTCTTCGGCGTAGACCCAAAACGGCCCATGCCGGCCGAAACCCGACGCGACGGCGTCGACTTCATGCCGCTGCCGACGTGGAAAGTCTTTCTGATACAGTTTCTCAACATCGCAGGTCTCGGGCCGATCTTCGGAGCCATCATGGGCGTCAGATTCGGGCCTGCCGCATTCATCTGGATTGTCGCGGGCACTATCTTCGCCGGCGCAGTCCACGACTTCATGTCGGGCATAATGTCGATACGCAGCGACGGCGCCTCGCTGCCCGAGATCATCGGCCGCGAGCTGGGTATGACAGCCCGTCAGTTTATGAACGTCGTCTCGGTCGTGCTGCTCATACTCGTCGGTGCAGTCTTCATACTGACTCCCGCCGACCTAATCGCCGGCATGACACCCGCGTCGCTCGACACGACATTCTGGATCTGCGCCATCTTCGCCTACTATATACTGGCGACACTGCTGCCCATCGACAAGCTCATAGGCAACTTTTATCCCGTCTTCGGCCTCGCCCTGCTGTTTATGGCCATAGGTGTCGGCGGCTACATAATATTCGGTCCGGTCGAGCTTAACATCGACATGGCATCGGAGGCGTCATGGCATGTGGGCTCACAGGCCGTCTTCCCCATGATGTTTGTCAGCATCGCTTGCGGCGCGATCTCGGGCTTCCACGCCACCCAGTCGCCTATGATGGCCCGCTGCCTCAAAAACGAACGCCTCGCCCGCCCGATATTCTACGGCGCCATGGTCTCTGAGGGCATCGTCGCCCTCATATGGGCCGCTGCCGCCATAGCCTTCACCGGCGGCTATCATGGACTCAACGATTATATGGCCGACGGAGGCACCGCCGGCTCGCTCGTCCACGACATATCGCTCGGCTGGCTCGGAACAGCCGGAGGCATCCTCGCGCTCTTCGGCGTCATCGCCGCGCCGATAACCACCGGCGACACGGCACTGAGATCGGCGCGACTCATCACCGCCGACTTCTTCAGAATCGGACAGTCGAAACTTAGCGGCCGACTGCTCGTGAGCCTGCCGCTCTTCGCCCTGACCTTTGCCGTGATGATGATAGACTACAACGTGCTGTGGCGCTACTTCGCGTGGGTAAACCAGACCCTGTCGGTCTTCACACTGTGGGCCATCACCGTGTGGCTCGCCCGTCATCGTAAAGCATATGTCATCAGCCTCGTGCCCGCGCTGTTCATGACCATAATCTGCGTGAGCTACATCTTCTACGCCCCCTCACCCGAAGGCTTTGGGCTGCCGCTGCCGGCAGCAACAGGAATCGCCGCCGCCGTCGCTCTGGCATCTGTCGCCATGTTTGTCAGATACCTGCGCCTGAACGCCGCCGAACGAATTGTCAAAGAATCCATATAAATGAATATCATAGAGTTATTAGGAGACAACCGCAAATATACATTACACAGCCACACCCAATACTGTGACGGCCGCGCCGCGATGGACGACTTCGCCCGCGAGGCCGTCACACAAGGTTTTACCCACTACGGCTTCTCGCCACACTCGCCCGTGCCGATAGCGTCGCCCTGCAACATGGGCTTCGACGACGTGACGCCATATCTCGCCGAAGTCGAACGCATACGGTCGGTCTACGGCGACCGCGTGAGATTCTATGCCGGCATGGAGATCGACTATCTCGGCCCGCAATGGGGACCTTCGTCTGAATATTTCAAAAACCTCGGGCTCGACTTCTCGATAGGTTCTGTCCATTTCATCCCCGATCTCGAAGGCGAGGAGGTCGACATCGACGGACGCTTCGAAAGCTTCAGAATGAAGATGGAGCGCCACTTCGACAACGACATACGCTATGTGGTCGAGACATTTTACCGCTGTTCGCGCGAGATGATCGCCGCGGGCGGATTCGACATCATCGGCCACTTCGACAAAATCGGCCAGAACGCCTCATACTGGCAGCCCGGCATCGAGGAAACCCCGTGGTATCGCGCTCTCGCCGACGATCTGGTCGACCGCATCATAGATGCCGGTGTCGCTGTCGAGATCAACACCAAAGCCTACGTCGAACACCGGCGTCTATTTCCCGACCCGCGACATATCAGACGTCTCATCGAGGCGGGCGTGCCGGTCATCGTCAACAGCGACGCCCATGTGCCCGCTCTGATCGACGCGTCGCGCGATGTCGCCTTCAGCATCATCGACAGCATATGACAGACCTCGAACTACTCGCCCCGGCCAAAAACGCCGCGACCGCCATTGCGGCCATAGACCACGGCGCCGACGCCGTCTATATAGGTGCGCCGGCCTTTGGCGCGCGTGCCGCCGCAGGCAACGTCATCGACGACATCGCCGCTGTCGTCGATTATGCCCACCGTTTCAATGTCAGAGTGTTTGTCACTCTAAACACCATCCTCTATGACAACGAGGTCGATGATGCCGTAGCTCTGGCACACGAACTGTACCGCATAGGCGTCGACGCCCTCATCGTGCAGGACATGGCGCTCGTCGGCGACGACATGCCGCCGATAGCTCTGCACGCCAGCACCCAGTGTGACACCCGCGACGCGGCGAAAGCACGTTTTCTCGCCGACGCCGGATTCAGCCGCATAGTGCTCGCCCGCGAGCTATCGCTCGATGAGATCGCTGCTATACACAACGCCACCAATGCCGATCTCGAGGCCTTTGTCCACGGAGCGCTCTGTGTCAGCTACAGCGGCGACTGCTATGCCAGTCTGCTCGCAACGGGGCGCAGCGCCAACCGCGGCGAATGCGCCCAGATGTGCCGCCTGCCATACCGTCTGACCGACGCCGCCGGAAAGGATGTCATGCCCGAGGCACATTATCTGTCGCTGCGCGACATGAACCGGCTCGACCGCCTGCGCGAGATGGCCGACGCCGGCATCAAATCGTTCAAAATCGAAGGGCGTCTCAAAGACGTCGCATACGTCAAAAACACCGTCGCCGCCTACAGCCGCGCCCTCGACGGCATCGTGGCCTCGGCCCCGGACAGATACCGCCGTTCGTCAGCGGGAAAAGTATCGCTCACTTTCACGCCCGACCCCGACAAAACCTTCAATCGCGGCTATACCGACTATTTTCTCAACAACGCCGGGCGCAAGACATGCCGCATCGCCTCGACGGCGACGCCCAAATGGGCCGGACAGCCAGTCGGCACCGTCCGACGTGTCGATGGCAAAAAACTGACCCTCAGCCTCGACAAACCGCTCTACAACGGCGACGGACTCGGATATTTCGACCGCAACGGCCGCTTCAACGGCTTCAGAGTCAACCGTGCCGAGGGCTCGACTGCCATCTGCGCCACACCGGTCGACATCGCCCCCGGCACACGGCTCTACCGCAACCGCGACAAACAGTTTGACGACATGATAGGCGGCGACACGGCCCGACGCACGATAGCGCTGACGATGACCCTCGCGCCGCTGCCCGACGGTCGCATCGCCCTCAGAGCGACCGACACCCGCGGCAACGACGTCACGGCCGTCGCCGACACTCACTCGGAGACCGCCCGCGGCGACCAGAGCGGCCCGCGCAAACGCGTCCTGTCGAAACTCGGCGACACTGCCTACACACTCGAGTCTCTTGACGACAGACTCGGCGACCGCTTCATACCGGCGTCGGAGCTGACGGCCCTGCGCCGACGCGCCATCGCCCTGCTCGACTCATCACAACGCATGCGTTACCGCCGCGAACAACGGCGGCGTCCGGCCGAAAACAGTCCCGAGCCGGCACACACTGTCGGCTATGACGCCAACGTCGCCAACAAGCGCGCCGCCGGGTTCTACAAGTCGCGTAATATCACCGTCGGACGCAAGGCGCTCGAAGTCGACCGTCCACGTCCCGACGAAGAGATACGCGTGATGACGACACGATACTGTCTGCGCCGCGAACTCGGCTGCTGCCTACTCGGCGCGTCGGCAACAAAATTGCCGCGCCGGTTGTTTCTTTTATCGGGAAACAACCGTTACCGCCTCGACTTCGACTGCCGCGACTGCGAAATGCTCGTCGTCAGAGTTGCAGAAAACGCCGAAATCAGTTAACTTTGCCGCATTAATTCATCACTGACATAAACTTATATGGACAACCAGCCAGAAAACATAAACGACCGCAACATAAACGAGTCAGTCTCAGACCGAAAGCCATCAGGCCGCAAGAGCCTCATATGGCTCATCGCCGCGGCCGCCGTCATGATCATCGCCGGTGTCATATTCGGCATATCGGCCTATCGCAACAACAAAGCTCTCGAAGACGCCCAAAACGAAAAAGAGCAGCTCATGCTTGACATGGAAAAACTCCAGCTCGACCGCGACTTCGACGACCTCAACCGCGAGTTCGCCCAGTTTGAAAACTCGCGCTCACTCATCATGGACGACTCTGTCAAACGTGCCCTGACCGAGAAATACGAGACCGCCCGACTTCAGGTCGAAGCTCTGCAGCAGGAACTCAAAAACCAGAAACAGAAGAGCGCCGCCGAAATCGCCAAACTCAAAAGCGAGATCGAGACCCTCCGCGCCCTGTTGCGTCACTATGTCGAGGAAATCAACCGCCTCAATCAGGAAAACGAGGCTCTGCGCACCGAAAACGCCCAGATCAAAAACCAGAATGCACGCCTCAACGACAAAGTCGCCGAGACATCGCGTCGCAACGAACAGTTGAGCGAGCGCATGACACTCGCCGAGAAGCTCAACGTCACCGGCCTGATGTTCAGTGCACTCAACAAAAAGGGTCGTCCCGAGAAAAAGATACAGAAAGCGCGTCAGCTGATGGTGTCGTTCACGATACCGCAGAATAATTCGACTCCCGTAGGAGAGAAGACCATCTACATGCGCATCATCTCACCCTCGGGCCAGCTCCTGGGCAACGGCGGCAGTTTCACCTTCGAAGACGCCACCCTGCGCTGCACCTCGAAGAAAATCATCGAATATGCCGGCGAGGAAATAGGCGGCATCACCATCTACTGGGATATCGACACGGCTCTCACTCCGGGCGAATATACCGTCGAACTGTTCGCCGACAACTACCGTCTGGCAAGCCGCTCGTTCGACGTCAAATAATACCGTCACATGAGCGTGATCGCAGAATTATGGCACGACTGCTACAGCGCGGTCAACGGCATCGAGGTCAACACGGTGTCGTCGATCTACCGGTTGCTGCTGAGTATGCTTCTCGGCAGCGTCGTCGGCTATGAACGCAAACGTAAAGGGCAGTCGGCCGGAGTAAGAACCTTCTCGCTCATAGCCATGGGCGCCACGCTGGCGATGCTGCTGTCAATCTATGTCCCGCAAGAATATCTCGGGCTCAAGAACGGCGATCCGGGCCGTATCGCGGCCCAGGTCATCACCGGCATCGGCTTCCTCGGCGCCGGAGCCATAATACAGATGAAAGGCTCTGTGCGCGGCCTCACGACAGCTGCCGGCATATGGATGGTAGCGACGATAGGCATGGCTGTAGGCGTCGGCATGTATTGGGTGTCGGTGGCCGCGACGGCTCTGATACTGTTCATACTCGTACAGCTCGAACGCATAGAGCACCGCATAAGCCTCGGCTCCGAGTCGCGCATCATACGCATCAGGCTCGGCTGTATTCTCTCAGACATCTCGAAATACCGCGAAGTGATGCACCGGCGTCACATATACCTAAGCAACTTTTTCGTCGAATATGACTACACCCTCGGCGAGACGCGTCTTAACCTCGTGGTAATCGTCAAGGAGACAACAGACTATATCGAGCTTTTCTCAGAGTTCGAGAAGCTGTATCCCACACAGGCAATCACCCTTACAAACCAGTTGAATATCTGACACGACAGACATGAATATCGAAGGACTGATCTCAGACCTGGCCTTTATCCTACTGCTTGGAGCGGCCGTCACAATCCTCTTCAAATGGATAAAGCAGCCCGTCGTGCTCGGTTATATCGTGGCCGGTTTTCTCGCCAGCCCCCATTTCACCTATCTGCCATCGGTAACGACCGAGGGCAATATCGACTTCTGGGCCGAGATCGGCATCGTCGTGCTGCTGTTCTCGCTCGGCCTCGAATTCAGTTTCAAAAAGCTCGTCAACTCAGGCGGTTCGGCCATCGTCACCGCTCTCATAATCGTCACGGGCATGATGGGGGCAGGATATGCCATAGGCCGGCTGCTCGATTTCAACTATATCAACAGCCTCTTCCTCGGCGGCATGCTGTCGATGTCGTCGACGACAATCATTATCAAGGCTTTCACCGATCTGGGACTCAGACAGCAGAAATTCGCCTCGCAGGTGCTCGCCGTGCTTATCGTCGAAGATCTCTTCGCCGTGGTGATGATGGTGATATTGTCGTCTATCGCCGTCAACAACAGCGTCGAGGGCATCGAGATGTTATATAGTATCGGCAAACTGATCTTCTTCCTGGTAATATGGTTTCTAACCGGCGTCTATATTCTGCCGAGTCTGCTCAACCGCTGGCGCCGCTTCCTCAACAACGAGACTCTGCTCATCGTTTCGATGGGCCTCTGTCTGGGCATGGCCGTCTTCTCGGTCTACTGCGGCTTCTCGCTCGCCCTGGGAGCCTTCGTTATGGGCTCGGTGCTCGCCGGCACAAGCTATGCCGAACGCATCGAAAGTGTCGTAACCCCCGTCAAAGACCTCTTCGGGTCGGTCTTTTTCATATCGGTGGGCATGATGGTAAGACCCGACATACTCGTCGAATACTGGTGGCCAATACTCATTCTGTCGGCCGTCGTCATTGTCGGCATGATAGCCTTCGGCACATTCGGTATGCTCGTCACCGGCCAGACGCTCAAAGTGGCGATACAGTCGGGATTCTCGCTCACCCAAATAGGCGAGTTCGCCTTTATCATAGCCACACTCGGCATGAGTCTCGGTGTCCTCAAGCCGACGCTCTATCCCATTGTCGTGGCCGTCTCTGTCATCACGACATTCCTCACTCCCTATTTCATTAAAATGGCTTTGCCGACTTATAACCTCGTCGAACGCCATCTGCCGGACAAGCTGCGCTTCCTCATCGATCGCTACCAGAAAGAGGCGTCGAAAGACAACGCCGGAGGAAATCCGTGGCACGAGACAATTGCCAAATATCTGTGGCCCACGGTTGTCTACGCCATAATACTCATCGGCATCGTCATCATCAGCCAACGATATCTGCGTCCGTGGCTCGACAATATCACCGGAGACTGGGCCAATTTCATTTTCGTATTGGCGACAGTAGCTTTGATGTCGCCATTCCTGATGGTGATGATGACCCCGCTGACCCGCTACGGCAACGCGGGAGGCGGACATGCCAACAACATACCCCGTCTGGTGATAACCATCTTCCGCTATATCATCGCCCTGGCCTTTGTCTACTACACCGTCACGGCAGCCTACTCTGTCAGAGTCGGCGTCTGGGCGTCGCTTGTCATCATCCTCGCGATAGCACTCGTCTTCTCACACAAACTGCGCAGCCGCATGTCGCGCATGGAGTCGAAATTCTTCGACAACCTCAACGAACGCGAGCTGCGTCGCAGCGGCAAGAAAAACAACGTCGTCAACGACCTTCACCAGGCTTTCATGACCGTAGGCGCCGGATGCCGCTTCGTCGGCGAACGTCTCGCCGACTCAAACCTGCGCCACCGCTTCGGCGTAAACGTCGTCAGTATACAGCGCGGGGCTAACGTCATACCTATCCCCGGAGGCGACAATCGCCTGTTCCCGGGCGACGTCATAGGCGTCATCGGCACAGACTGCCAGCTCGAGACACTCCTCCCCGTCATCGAGGCCGAACTGCCGCCCGAGAGCGGCGTACGCCCCGAGATCAGGCTCACAAGCATATTGCTCTCCGAGTCGTCACCCCTTGTCGACCGCACACCTCTGTCATCGTCGCTGCGCGACAACTACAGCGCGATTGTAGTGGCCGTACACCGCGGCGACGAGTTTATCGACTCGAATCCCAACCTTGTCTTCAAACCCGGCGACATAATCTGGGCTGTCGGAGACGTCAGAAAACTAAACACTCTCAAATAAGCCAATTAAATATCAAACCAATCATTATGAGCGACCAAAGATACAACATGCGCGGTGTCTCGGCATCGAAAGAAGACGTCCACAATGCCATCAAGAATGTCGACAAAGGCATTTTTCCGGGAGCATTCTGCAAAATCATTCCCGACATACTCGGCGGTGACAGCCAATACTGCAACATAATGCACGCCGACGGCGCCGGCACCAAATCATCACTCGCCTATGCCTACTGGCGCGAAACCGGCGACATGTCGGTGTGGAAAGGTATAGCCCAGGACGCGCTGATAATGAATATCGACGACCTGCTCTGCGTCGGCGCCACCGACGGTATACTTCTGTCATCGACAATCGGCCGTAACAAAAACCTCATACCGGGCGAGGTCATATCCGCCATCATCAACGGCACCGAAGAACTCCTCGCCGACCTGCGCGCCCTCGGTGTAGGCATCTACTCTACCGGAGGCGAGACCGCCGATGTCGGTGATCTCGTGCGCACTATCATCGTCGACAGCACCGTCACATGCCGCATGCGCCGCGACATGGTCATCGACAACTCAAACATAAAAGCCGGCGACGTAATCGTGGGCCTCTCGTCATATGGCCGCGCGACATACGAGAAAGAATATAACGGCGGCATGGGCAGCAACGGCCTCACATCGGCCCGTCACGACGTATTCGCCAAATACATAGCCGAGAAATATCCCGAGACTTTCGACGCCGCCATACCTTATGAACTCGTCTATTCCGGCAGCCGCCACCTCACCGACGCCGTCGACGGCACAGACCTCGACGCCGGCAGACTCGTGCTGTCGCCTACACGCACATATGCCCCCGTCATCAAAACCATGCTCGACCGCATACGTCCGGCAATCGACGGCATGATACATTGCTCGGGAGGCGCTCAGACAAAAATTCTGAACTTCATCGGCAATCTACATGTTATTAAAGATAATCTCTTTGACATACCGCCACTCTTCGACCTCATACAGCGCGAATCAAAGACCGACTGGAAAGAAATGTATAAAGTATTCAACATGGGCCATCGCATGGAAATATATCTCGACCACGCCTTTGCAGACGAAGCCATCGCCATCAGCCACTCGTATGGCATAGACGCCCGCGTCATCGGTCGTGTCGAGGCTTCTGACTGCCGACGGCTGACAATCGTATCAGACAAAGGCACATTTGAATATTAGCCCCAAACATTATTATAGAACCATCGTGAAATATCCGGCTCTCATATCGTTATATTCGTTTTTGCTTCTGATCGCCGCCGCCTGCGGCAGCAAAGGCGCTACATCTGACAGCCGGGAAGACGCATCGGCCGACAATAACGGTGTCATCGACACCGACTCCACCATGATGTCGCTCGAGTTGCCCGACGACACTCTGCGAGCCGTAACTCTCTACGGTCCGACGTCGTATTTCATCTACCGGGGTCAGCCTATGGGATATGATTATACCCTCGTCAGGGAACTCGCCAAAGACTGTGGTCTCGTGCTCGATCTCAAAGTTGCAAACAGTCTGTCGGCGGCTGTCGCCATGCTCGACTCCGGCAAAGTCGACCTCATCGCCTATGACGTGCCGATAACAAACCACTACCGTCAGTTCGTGCTTCCTTGTGGTCCGGAGACCTACACGACACAAATGCTCGTACAGAACAAGGTAAAAGGCCGTGCTCCGATAATCGACGTCACAGACCTTGTCGGCAAAGAAGTTTATGTCATCGACGACTCGAAATATCAGCGAAGACTTGAGAATCTCAACGAAGAACTCGCCGGAGGAATAGTTATAAAGACCGTCAGCGGCGACTCGGCCACTGCCGAAGACCTCATCGCCGAAGTCTACTCGGGAAATATACCGATGACTGTCGTCGACAGCGATATAGCGCGCCTCAACGAGACATATTACCACGGACTCGACATCTCTACCCCGGTAAGTATGCCCCAGAGAGCTTCATGGGCCGTGGCACCTGACAAAGACGCGCTGGCCGAATCAATAAACACGTGGTTTGGCAGGGAGACACCCCGCACCACAAGCGACGACCTGTTGAAGCGCTACTACGAAATGAGCAAGACCGAGCCCTATAAAGCTTTTGACTTCTCAAAGGGTTATATCTCAAAATATGACAACATTTTCAAGAAATATGCCGACGCGGCCGGATGGGACTGGCGTATGCTCGCGGCCCAGTCATACGTCGAGAGCCGCTTCAACCCGCGGGCCATGTCGTGGGTCGGCGCACGCGGGCTGATGCAGATCATGCCTTCGACAGCGCGCGGCTACGGCTATAAGGTCGGTCAGCTGTCAAATCCGGAGACAAGCGTGCGCATAGCCGCCCGGCTCAACAAAGACATAGACAGATATCTTATAAATCTTGTGCCAAACGACAACGAACGCATAAAATTTGCCATCGCGGCCTACAACTGCGGCATCGCCCATATCTACGACGCCATAGCCCTCGCTAAAAAATACGGTCTCGATCCGCAGAAATGGGACGGCAATGTTGAGAAAGCTCTCCTTATGAAATCAAATCCGCGATATTACAACGATCCCGTCGTGAAATACGGCTACGCCAGAGGCTCCGAGACATCGGCATATGTCAAACAGATCATGCGTTTTTATCAGAACGCCGTAAGAGAGATTAATGCATAGCGCTCAACGCACAATTCCAAATGCTCAATTTAATAATATAATCCATTTATAATTAACATAATCCATCATCATTATGAAAAAGAATTTTCTGACCGTCGCTCTTATCTGCACACTCTGCGGCGCACTGACACTTCCTTCGTGTATCGGCAGTTTCGGCCTCACCAACAAGCTTCTGACTTGGAACCGCCACATCGACAACAAGTTTGTCAACGAACTCGTCTTCTTTGCTTTCTGGATTCTCCCGGTCTATGAAGTATCGTGTCTGGCCGACCTCCTCGTGCTCAACAGCATCGAATTCTGGAGCGGCTCAAATCCTGTCGCCAAAGGCAAAAAGGTAATCAACGGCAACGACGGCCGCTATCTCGTCGAGTGTGACGGAAAAGGTTACACCATCACAAGCGAGAACGACGGCTCGGTTGCACGTCTCGACTTTAACGAAAGCGATCGTTCCTGGAGCTACACCATCGACGGCGAGAGCCATACACTCTTCACCTTTATCGACGACACTCATGTGAAAATGCCGGCCGCAGACGGCAGTTTCACAACTGTCGAACTCTCTGACAACGGCGTCCTCGCCTATCAGCAGAGCGTCATGGGCGCCACTCTGGCAATGAGATAAAACTCATAATTCAAACAAAGTCATTAGGTCATTATGGGCGTTGACGTCCTTAGTGACCTAATGATTTATGCAAGTTGTCCTTCTCGCGAATTATGAGTAATTTTGCGGCATGAATTTCGCAAAAATCCGTCAGTCGGTCAAACCGTGGATGCTGCCGATAGCGATGATCGGCGGCGTACTCTTCCATGATTTCATCGACAGAATACAGTTTCTTGCCCCATATCTTATTTTTGTGATGCTTCTGATCACATACTGCCGTGTCAAGCCTAAAGAGTTTAAGGTCACGGCTCTGTCATGGGGACTGCTCAGCGTGCAGATCGGCGCCGCCATCGTCTCGTACATCGTTCTTGCTCCCGTAAGCATCGATCTGGCCCAAGGCACTCTGATATGCTTTCTGTGCCCAACGGCGACAGCCGCTCCCGTCATCACCGGAATGCTCGGCGGCAGTGTGCCGAGGCTGGCAACCTTCTCGATAATATCAAACGTCTCGGTCGCCGTTCTGGCCCCGATATTGTTCAGCATAATAGGCTCAAGCGGCTCGGAGATGTCATTTATCGACGGCTTCATGACCATCGCCGCCAAAGTCGGCCCGCTCATCATCGCTCCGCTCGCTCTTGCATTCCTGCTTCTTGCCGCAGCGCCAAAAGTTCACAGCATCATAGCGACCCACCAATCACTCTCGTTCTATATCTGGGCCGTCTCTCTTTTTATAGTAGTCGGACGTGCCGTAAGTTTCGTTCTCGCCGAACCCTCGGACAGGATTCCCGAGATGGTAGGTCTGGCGCTGCTGTCGCTCGCCGCATGCCTGCTTCAATTCGGCATCGGCAGAAAAATAGGCTCGGCCTGCGGTGACAGAATCGCCGGCGCACAGGGTCTGGGACAGAAAAACACCGTCCTCGCTATATGGATGTCCCTGACTTATCTGAATCCCATATCATCAGTGGCCCCGGCGGCATATATCGCATGGCAGAACACCATCAATTCACTCCAGCTATACCGCAAGACACGCCAAATCAAATCTGCCGGTCACAGCCGATAAACTTTATCGGTTACCACGCGTTAAAAATATAAAATGAAACATCATGAACAGCATGTTTGAAATACTCATGGGCCTGCCGCTCTTCAGAGGCGTCACTCATGAACGCATGGCCGAAACCGTCGGTATGGCCAAATTTCACTTTCTGAAATATTTGCACGGCGAAGAAATCGTTGCAGCGGGTTCACCCTGTACCCACATAAAATTCATCATATCGGGAAGCGCCCGCTCGACAATAGTCAACTCTGACGGACGTTTCAGCGTAAGCCAGACACTGACCGCCCCGGATGTCATTGCCCCCGACTTCCTGTTCGGCAAGGCGACCGACTATCCGTGTACGGTCATAGCCGACCGGCCCACAGGAATATTGCAAATAGCCAAGAGCGACTATATCAAGATACTCAACAGCGATTCGATATTCATGTTTAACTTTCTCAATCTTCTGTCTATGAACGCACAGAAGGCCGTCGACGGCGTCCTCGCCCTCACGACAGGGAGCACCGAGGAGCGAATCGCCTTCTGGATCATCGCCCTCACACAGCCCGGCGGACGCGACATCACACTCAGTTGCCGCCAACGCGATCTATACTCATTCTTCGGCGTACAACGCTCATCTTTCATCGCTACGCTCGACAACATGAAAAACCGCGGAGTCATAGACTATAACCAGAACGAAATACGTATAACCGACCGACGCCATCTCCTTGATATACTCCACGCCGGCAACGACGTCATGGAATAAGCACCGAGACCTGAATATAACACATCTTTTAACTTGAACTTACCGGCCGCTGTCACAAAAAAAGAAATATCTTTGCACTATAACTGCGGGATATGTTGAGACTTCTTACCATATTAGCATTAGCCCTGATCTCACTGAAGACAGGTGCCACACCGATGCCTAAAAACATTGATGACGCTATTTGTATGCTCGACAGCCTGCTTGACATCCGTGACCGTTCTGCAAACAGAAAGAAAGCATCTATCGACAGCATCAAAATCACACTAAAAGGCAAAAATCAAATACCCGCCGAAACACTCGAGCAACTCGGAGACCTTTACCGACGTATAAATCTCGACTCGGCCATAAGCTGCTATAAAAAAGCCCTTGCCATAATTCCTGATGCCAAAGCCAACCGCATCAGAATGAAAATAAGCGCATTGCTGCCGGTAAAAGGAATGATACACGAGGCAATAGCGATGCGCGAAGCCATCGATCATGACAGTATCTCCGAAGCTGACGCTGTTTTGTACTATGACAGCGGATTCGACCTTTATCAGTATATCGTAGCGTTCTACCCCGAAGGTGCCGAACGCGACAGCTATCTCGCCAAATCATACAGCTGCAACGACTCGTTGCTCAAATATCTGCCCCGCGAATCGCCCCACCATAAATACCACTCGGCAGTCAAGCACTTCGCCGACAAAGATTATACAGCTACAATAGCATCCCTGAGCGACGCCATGGGGCAACTCGATTTCAGCGACAATCTGTTTGCACGTGCAACCAATCTCATGTCGCAATGCTATGGAACCACCGGCCGCAAAAACGAGACTCTTTTCTATCTGACCCTCTCGGCGGCAAGCGACATTGCCGCCGGCACCAAAGAGGCTACATCGCTGCAAAACCTCAGCAACGAACTATATGACCGCGGTGATGTCGACCGCGCCTACCGCTACCTTATGGCGGCTCTCGACAACTCGATAGAGTCAGGCTCGGGAATACGCACTCTCGAGAGTGCCCGCGCGCTGCCTATTATCGCAAAATCTTTCGATCTAAAAGACTCACAAAGTCATAGACTGCTGATTGTTTTGATCGGTATACTCTCAGCCACCATAATTGCCTGCATAGCTCTGCTCGCCTTCAACTACCGCTCGCGTAAAAAGATGCAGCGCCTGCAGACAGATCTGGCCAACTCAAACGCCACAAAAGACAAATATATCACTCAGGTTCTCGCCCTCTGTTCATCGTATGTCGATCAGCTCGAAGATTTCAACCGTCTCGCAGTCAGAAAAATCAAAGCCGGACAGGTGCAGGATTTCTACGAGATGGCCGAATCGGGCAAAATATTGCAAAGCAAGACCGAAAAATTTCTCGCCAATTTCGACGAAGCATTTCTAAGCATCTATCCCGGTTTTGTCGACAAATTGAACCGACTCTTCCTACCCGACCGACAGATAACCCCTCCGAGCCCCAAAAGCCTCACACCCGAGATACGCATCCTCGCATTCATGCGTCTCGGCATTGACGACTGCGCCCGCATAGCCAAATTCCTCGGCCTGTCGGTCAACACGGTCTACACCTACCGCAACAAGCTTAAGAGCAGAGCCGCCGACCGCGACAATTTCGAGACTGACATCATGAAAATCGGTAATTTCAACTTAAAATAGAACTTATATTTTTGAAAAACAGTTACTATCGAAACACATTGCTTTACAATATTTTAAGTTAAAATATATTTTATATTCATTTATATTTGAATCTAAATATGCCGGTAATACAGATAAAGGCTTGTTAATTTTGCCCCTGTAAATAATTATTCAGGTCCAAGACAACCCAAAGGTTTTAATCAGGATTCAAATATAAGTAAAAAAGTATTATCAAATGGTTTTAGGTATTTAGTGTTAGATACACAACAAACGAGGCTCTGTCGCGACGACAGAGCCTCGTTTGTATATCACGACAGACAGCGACATCAGAACGGCTTGCGCTCGAAGGCATCGATATAACTCCCGGGGGTCGAATTGTAGATTTTCACGCCGGCACGGCGTGCATATCGGGCTATGCGGTGATAACTCTCGAAGGCCACCTTGAAGCTTTCGAGAATCTGATGCAGACGATATGACTTATATTCGTTGACGACACGTTTTTTCTCGTCGTCATCCTCTTTGTAGAAGTGGGGCTGGACCGAGACTACCTCGTTATCTTCGGTGACCCATATCGACTGAAGCCACGAATGATCGGCACCGGCGATATAAATTTCCGAGAATCCGGCCCTGATAGCTGTCATAATCGCAGGTATCAGCACATTGCGCGGGCGCGGCATCGCCAGCCCGCTGCGGTATGCAACTGTCTCAAGCCATTGCCAACCCTCCACACCTACGGCGTTGAACATCTCGACCCTTACATTAGACGGAAGCGCCGCCATATTCCATACTCTATGGCCCTGACGCGCATCGACATATAGAGTCATCGGCCAGTCGACCGCAGCCAGACGTCGCCATAGCGCAGCGACATTCTTATCATCGACACGACTGAAGAAATGAGGGTCGGCCAGAATATATCTGCCGGGGCGGATCTGCATGAACTCGTCGGCCAAAGCGGCAAAGTTGACAGCCATCGTCGACATTTCCTTCAAGTCGTCAAGTCGCTCGGCAATAGTCCGTCTCAAAGACGGACCGTTGGCGAGAATCACCAGCGGAGCGGCCTCAGCCTCTAACGCTCGTTTTACCGTCGGACGTCGCGACAGCAACGCCATCTTGACTATGCTCTTTAACGACGCTCCGGCCGTCGAAACCGCCTCAGAGACTTTCATCGTCGTAAACGTGGGTTTTCAGGTATTCGGTCACGGGCGCGGCCTTGAATCCGCGCGAACGCAACTTCTCGCCCGAAAAGGTTTTGTTTTCCGTCAGTTGCCCGTAAAATCTTTTGCCATAAAAGAATCTGAAAATTCGCGGAGACACCGAAAACAGACGTTTCTGACTTATACGCACAGCCAGCGCGTCGGCAAAGTCGGCCATCGTCGGATCGCAACCGTCAGTGACGTTAAAGACTTCGCCCGAGCCGAGAGTAAGGCCGATGGCCTGCCCAAGGTCGGAGGCATGGACAAAACTCTGCCGGGCTGTGTTGCCCCTGATGTCGACAAAGACACCGCGGTAGATGCTCTCGGCGATGCGTCGCGGCAGACCGTTCATGCCCGTGCCGACGATGTGGCCGCAACGCAATATGGTCGGAGACAAGCCGAGAGCCCGGCACTTATCGATATACGCCGCTTCGGCCAAATATGCGTCAGAACTATCGGAGATCGGAGCCAATTCATTGAAACCGTCGCCTTCCGGCACAGCATAGACATCTGTAGTCGAAATCATTACCGCATAATCCGTTGTCTCACCGGCAATCTCGGTCAAGGCATATGACCTGAGATCACGCCTGATAAAGGGCATGACAAACTCGCGCCCCGGCGCATGTACAAAAATTTCTTTTTCGTCGCGATTATTCATAGCTGATGAGCAAATTTAGGCAAAAAAACGGCTTACAAGCCAACTCTTACATTATTTTTATATAAATTTGCATTTCATTTCAACCGCAACGCAGAAATTACCTCAAAATGAGTGAGAGCAAACCGATAAAAATCGACATCGACGCCGTTATCGCCGAACGACTCGGCGACAAAGCGCGCCGCATACCGCGTCCTCTCGTCTCCCGGATCAAGAAACTCATCTGTCAGGACCGTCTCAACTATCTGCTCGAGCACAATTTCCCGCGTACGGGAGCCGACTTCTGCGACGGCGTCTTCTATGACCTCAACATCAGAATCGACGTGAAGGGTCTCGAGAATCTGCCGCCGGCAGGCACCGACAGACTTATAATCGTCTGCAACCACCCTCTCGGCGGACTCGACGGCATGGCGCTCATCTCACTGTTTACCCGCATCTACGGCTCAGGCGTCAGATTTCTGGTCAACGATCTGCTTATGGCCGTCAAACCTCTCGAAAACTGCTTTATACCCATCAATAAACATGGCGCACAGAGCCGTCGCTCAATCGTCGAGATTGACCGGCTGCTCGCCGGAGACCAACCGGTCATAATTTTCCCCGCCGGCCTATGCTCCCGCCGTCAGAACGGAGTCATACGCGACCTGGCATGGCACAAAATGTTTGTCGCCAAAGCCATAGAATTCAAACGCGACATACTGCCGGTATATTTCGACGGCTGCAATTCAAATACCTTCTACCGCTTCGCCGCGCTGCGGAAAAAGCTCGGCATCAGATTCAATCTCGAAATGTTGCTCCTGCCTCGCGAAGTCTTCAAGTCAGAGAGCAAGACATTCGAGATAATCTGCGGTTATCCCATAAGCCACCTTGCTCTCGCCGACGGAGGCGACCTGCAGGGCAAAGCCATGGAAATCAAAGACATCGTTTACAACCTAAAAGACAGTAGCGCCAATGAACGAAAAAATAATTGACCCGGTAGACATCAACATCATCGAAGCCGAGCTCAAACCCGAATATTTTCTCCGCAAGACAAACAAAGGCAACAACGACATATATGTTATCACTGCCGACAGCTGTCCCGGAGTGATGCGTGAGATCGGACGTCTGCGCGAGATTTCATTCCGTCTCGCCGGCGGCGGCACCGGGCTTGAATGTGACATCGACCGCTTCGACACGATGGCTCCGCCATGCAAACAGCTGATCGTCTGGGATCCCGAGAATAAGCTCATACTCGGAGGCTACCGTTTCATCTGCGGCCGCGACATTGTCATTGAGGACGGTGTGCCGCGAATCGCCACGAGTCACATGTTTAGATTCTCGCCCGAGTTTATCACCGACTATCTGCCCTACACCATCGAACTGGGACGCTCGTTCGTGCGCCCCGAATACCAGTCGTCGCGCGCCGGGGCAAAAGCGATATACACTCTCGACAACCTCTGGGACGGCCTCGGCTCGCTCACTGTAATACACCCCGACATGAAATATCTGTTCGGCAAAGTGACGATGTATCCAAGCTACACGGCCGAATGCCGCGACATGATACTATACTTCCTAAACAAACATTTTCCGGACCCCGACCGCCTCGTCACGCCGATCACACCTCTCGAGACTAACGCCGACACCGAAACTCTTGCACGGATTTTCACAGGCGACGATTTCAAGTCTGACTACAAGATTCTCAACGCCGAGATACGTCACCACGGCGACAACATCCCGCCCTTGGTCAACGCATATATGAGTCTGTCGCCGACGATGCGCATGTTCGGCACCGCCGTAAACGACGAATTCGGCAACGTCGAGGAAAGCGGCATTTTCCTTGCCATCTCGGAAATACTCGAAGAAAAGAAACAGCGCCATATCGACACTTTCCATCCCGACGACATGAGAATCGGACACGTCTGACAACCGGCATTATAGAACAACAATAGCGGCGCCCCTGATGGGGCGCCGCTATTGTTGTTCACATGACGTAGCTTAGAGCTGCGACTCGGGATCGAGATTGGCTTTCTCGATGTCTTTGAAATAGCGGTAGGTCGAAACCTTAAGTTCAGCACAGGCGTCTTCGTCGGCGACGAGAAGTGCCTTGGCATGAAGCTGGAGGGCCGAGATCGTCCACATCTGCGAGATGCCGCCCTCGACACCGTGATGCAGAGCGCGGGCCTTGTTATAGCCATTGACAATCAACAGCACACTCTTGGCGCTCATGATAGTGCCGACGCCGACAGTGAGCGCAGTCTTGGGCACGAGGTCGACATTGTTTTCAAAGAAACGCGAGTTGGCGATTATAGTATCCTGAGTCAATGTCTTCATGCGGGTCTTTGATGTCAGAGACGAACCGGGCTCGTTGAACGCGATATGTCCGTCGGGACCGACACCGCCAAGGAAAAGATCGATACCGCCATAAGAGGCGATTTTCTCTTCATAACGGCGGCATTCCTCTGCCGGATCGGCGGCGTTGCCGTTGAGGATATTGACATTCTCGGGCAGAATGTCTATCTGGTTGAAGAAGTTGGTCCACATGAATGTGTAATAGCTCTGCTCGTGGTCGCGGGGAATACCGCAGTATTCATCCATGTTGAACGTAACGACGTTTTTGAACGACACTTTGCCCTCTTTGTTGAGTTTGATAAGGTGACGGTACATACCCAGAGGCGAACTGCCAGTCGGACAGCCGAGCACAAATGGTTTATCGGGAGTGGGACACGCCTCGTTGATGCGGGCTGCGACATAATTGGCAGCCCAGCGTGAAACCTCGTCATAATTCTTTTCAATAATCAGTCTCATGATGATTAAATTTTATAGTGGTTAATATAGTTGTTTCTGCTGCAAAAGTAACAAAATTTACCCGTATAGCCGACGGATAGGCGATTTATTTTGGTCTTTTCAATATTTAGGCATATCTTTGCCCCCGAATTCCAACAAGAGGGGTGCCTCATCGACCGAGGCTGAGATTATACCCTATGAACTTGACACGGTTAGTACCGTCGAAAGGACTTGTTCATAGTATTGCACTATTGCAGATTCACACCTTGCCCTTGTTCCTGCGGCGGCAACCCCTCACAAAAAGGTCGATTATGAAAATATTTATCAACAACAAGGCCGTCGACGCCAAAGGCTCAACCGATATCGCAACTCTGCTCGAGCGCGAAGGCCTCGCTCTGCCCGGCACAGCCGTCGCTATAGGCGGCAAGGTGGTGCGTCGCGAATCATGGGCGTCGACGCAGCTCGAAGAAGCGATGAAAATCACCGTCATCAGAGCTGTCTGCGGCGGATGAGACTTATTGTCATCACACCCGAGACACCCGTCCGGGCCGAAGCCGAGGCCATCATGACGATGCTCGACCTCGGTGTCGAACGTGTACACCTGCGTCATCCCCGGCTGTCAGCCGAAACCATCGCCGGCATCATCGGGCGCATTGACCGACACTATCGCGGCCGGCTCTCGCTCAACGACTGCCACCCGCTGGCCCTGCGCTATGGCTGCGGCATACACCTCAACAGCCGCAACCCTTCAACGCCCGAAGATTTCAAAGGCATCGTCAGCCGTTCGTGCCACTCCATAGCTGAAGTTGTCGCTGCCGCTCCCATTACCGATTACCGCTTCATAAGCCCTGTTTTCGACAGCATTTCAAAACAAGGCTATACAACCATTTTCACACCCGACGAACTGCGCGGCGCCTTTGACGACGGGCGGCTCGACAGTGACACATTCGCCCTCGGAGGCGTCAGCGCCGACACAATCGGCCGACTGCGCGACACAGGCTTCTCGGGCGTGGCCGCGCTCGGCGCTGCATGGGGGTCGGGTGGAATCGAAAATATCACACAACACATCAAACGTTTATTACAATGCTGCAATTCATAACCCACAAAAACGAACGCCACGGCTATCTCGACGGCGCCGAAGCCGCTCTGCACGGCGGATGCCGCTGGATACAACTGCGCATGAAAGACGAGTCAGACCAACGCATTATCGCCGTCGGACGCCGGCTCGCGCCATTGTGCCGCGCCGCCGGAGCCACGTTTATCATCGACGACCATGTCGACCTCGTCGAAGCCACAGGAGCCGACGGCGTTCACCTTGGAAAAAACGACATGCCCGTGACCGAAGCGCGCCGTATACTCGGTTCCGGTAAGATCATAGGCGCCACGGCAAACACATTTGACGACATAATGGCGGCTGTCGCAGCCGGAGCCGATTATATCGGCCTCGGACCGTTCCGCTTCACGGAGACAAAAAAACGTCTCAGCCCCATTCTCGGCTTGGACGGCTACCGCAACATCATGGCGCGCTGCCGCAGGGAGCGATATGACATCCCGGTCGTAGCCATCGGCGGCATCACCGCTGACGATATCGAAGTGCTTATGACCACCGGCATCACCGGCATCGCGCTCTCGGGCACAATATTGCGGGCCGACGATCCGTCAGCCACGACATCACAGATAATCAATCTGATAAACAAAAGAATATGAACGATCTTATCATCGGCGGACGCACATTCACGTCACGCCTCTTTGTGGGAACGGGAAAATTCCGTTCAAACACAGAAATGGCCGAAGCCATCAAGGCCTCGCATACCCAGATGGTTACCGTGGCCATGAAACGCATTGACATGGAGAATCCCGAAGACGACATGCTGCGCCACGTCACCGCCGACCACATACAACTGCTGCCCAACACCTCGGGTGTGCGCAACGCCGAAGAAGCCGTGCTTGCCGCGCAGCTCGCCCGCGAGGCTTTCGGCACAGATTTCATCAAACTCGAGATACATCCCGACCCCAAATACCTGCTTCCCGACCCGGTCGAAACCCTCAGGGCCACCGAAGAACTCGCACGCCTCGGCTTCGTAGTCCTCCCCTACATACAGGCCGACCCGGTGCTCTGCAAACGGCTCGAAGAAGTCGGCGCGGCGACGGTAATGCCTCTGGCCGCGCCGATAGGCACCAACAAAGGCCTCGTCACCCGCGAACTGATGTCTATAATCATCGAGCAAAGCAACGTGCCCGTGGTCGTCGACGCCGGCCTGGGCGCTCCATCACATGCCGCCGAAGCCATGGAGATGGGAGCCGACGCCGTCCTTGTCAACACCGCCATCGCCGTCTCGGGCGACCCCGTCGCAATGGCCGACGCATTCCGTCTCGCCGTCATTGCCGGACGCCGTGCATATGAAGCCGGTCTCGGCGCCGTCGCACACCACGCCGAAGCTTCAAGTCCGTTAACCTCATTTCTCGACTGATGTTTTCCGACGAACTACAGAAATACGACTGGGACGCCACAACCGCCGCAATAATGTCGAAAACGCCGGCAGACGTCGACCGCGCTCTCGCCCGCGAGCATCTGACAGTCGACGATTTCATGGCTCTGATATCGCCGGCCGCCGCTCCGCGGCTCGAAGAGATGGCCCGTCTAAGCCGCGCCCTGACGCAGAAGCGTTTCGGCAAAACGATTTCGATGTATATACCTCTGTATATCACAAACTCATGCACAAACTCGTGTGTCTACTGCGGCTTCAACCGCCACAACAAGATGGAGCGTGTCATCCTCACGCCGGCTCAGATCAAAGACGAATGCGAAGCCATTCGCCGGCTTGGTCCGTTCGAGAACCTGCTCATCGTCACGGGTGAGAATCCGCGTCTGGCCGGCACCGGTTATCTCGAAGAAGCCCTTAAAGTATGCCGGCCGTATTTCAACAACCTTACCATTGAGGTCATGCCTCTGGCGGCCGAAGACTACTCCCGGCTGACACATGCCGGACTCAACGGCGTCGTCTGCTTCCAGGAAACATACAACCGCGCCCGATATAAGGTTTACCACCCTGCGGGCATGAAATCAAACTTCGAGTGGCGTCTCGACGGCTACGACCGCATGGGCAGCGCCGGCGTACACAAGATAGGTATGGGTGTGCTAATAGGCCTCGAGGACTGGCGCACCGACGTCACCATGATGGCGCGACATCTGCTCTACCTGCGCCGCCACTACTGGCGCACACGCTATAGCGTCAACTTCCCGCGCATGCGCCCCTCGGAGGGTCACTTTCAGCCCAATGTCATCATGAGCGACCGCGAACTCGCCCAGCTCACCTTCGCCTTCCGCATCTTCGACCCCGACGTCGACATATCGTTCTCGACCCGCGAAAGCCCCGACTTCCGCAACAACATCGCCACACTCGGCGTCACGTCGATGAGCGCCGGTTCGAAGACCGACCCGGGAGGATATGCCACGTATCAGCAGTCGCTCGAGCAGTTTGCCGTCAGCGACGAGCGCACACCGGCGCAAGTCGAGAGTGACATCCGCCGCCTCGGCTATGAAGTGGTCTGGAAAGACTGGGACAAAATCTTCGACTGATATGAGCGGCAACACGCCTGACAACCGCTACTCGCGCCAGACAATGCTGCCCGAAATCGGCATCGAAGGCCAACGCAGGCTATCGGCCGCGACCGTCGCCATCATCGGACTCGGCGGTCTCGGATCGGCCGCGGCCACATATCTCACCGGCGCCGGTGTCGGCCGCATCATCCTTGTCGACGGCGACACCGTGTCGCTCAGCAACCTGCAGCGCCAGGTGCTCTACACCGAAGCCTCTGTCGGCGCGCCCAAAGCACCGGCCGCCTCGCGACGCCTCGCCTCGCAATCGTCAGAGACACGATTTGACGTCATAGCCACCAACCTGACTGAGGCCAACGCCGACAGCATCATAGCCGTATGCGACATCATCATCGACTGCACCGACAACTACGCCGCTCGCTATCTCATCGACGACGTCTGCGCCCGTCACGGACGCCCCTGGGTCTACGGTTCCATCGGCGCCACCTACGGACAGCTCGCCGTATTCAATCATCGCCGCCGCGTCAGATATGCCGATCTTTTTACCGACCGCGAGGCGCTGTGCGCCATGCCGCGACTCACCACGGGTGTCGTCGGCGTCGTCCCGGGTGTAATCGGCACGCTCGAAGCCTCCGAAGCCATAAAAATAATCGCCGGCTTCGGCGTCGTCCTCGACGGACGCCTTTTTACAATAGATTTCAAATCAATGCAAACCCTTATAATAGAAATATAATGAACTCAAGTTTTGACGAATACGCCGCCGACTATGACAAATGGTTCATGGCAAATCCTAACGTGCTCCTCTCCGAGACCCGTCTGGTAGCCGCCACCCTCGAGGGATCGCGACGCATCCTCTCGGTAGGCTGCGGCAGCGGCCTGTTCGAGAAAATACTCCGCGACTCATTCGGCATCGACATCCGCGACGGCATCGAACCCTCTGAATGCATGGCCGCCATAGCCCGTAAACGCGGACTAAACGTAACCGTCGCCACAGCCGAAGAAGCCGACTACGGCGACGGACTCTACGACACCATCCTCTTCAACGGCAGCCCCGGTTACATCACCGACCTGACATCGGTCGTCGACAGAGTCTACAAAGCCCTGCCCGCCGGCGGACGCATCATCCTCATCGACGTCCCCAAAGAAAGCTCTTACGGCATCATGTACAATCTCGCCAAAGCCCTCGGCACATGGCAGCATCCGCTGCTCGAAGGCGTCTATCCGCCCGACCCCTACCCCATCGAATTTGTCAACGCCGCCAATTGGCGCACGACCGACGAAAAGATCGCCCTCATGCAACGCGCAGGATTCTCGCCGATACGATTCATGCAGACACTGACAACACATCCGCTACACTCCGAACGTCAGGCCGAAGAACCCGTCGAAGGCTACGACCGTGGAGACTACGTGGCCGCAATCGGTTTCAAGTTATGACACGCTGGAGCGAAACAGCCCTGGAGGCAGCCCTCCCCGTCTACCGGCAGATACTTACGCTGCCGTTTGTCAACGAACTCGCCGCCGGCACTCTCGACCGCCGGCGCTTCGAATTTTATCTCGGACAAGACTCGCTGTATCTCGACGTCTACTCGCGCGTGCTCGCCCACACAGCCTCGCGCCTAAGCCGCAAAGACCATGTCGAAAGTTTCCTGCGCTTCGCCCTCGACGGCATCGAGGTCGAGCGCGCCATGCACTCGACATTTCTCAACGGCGACCGGCCCAGAGAGATGACACCGGCGTGCCTGCTGTATACATCAGTATTGCGCTCGGCAGCCACCGCACCGGTCGAGGTCGAGGCCGCCGCCGTGTTACCCTGCTTCCGTATCTACCTTGAAGTCGGCAACAACATACTCTCGCGTGCCGACCTCGCCACAAACCCCTACTCACAATGGATCTCGACCTACGCCGACCCGGCATTCGCCGCCTCGACAGCACGGGCAATCGACATATGCGACGACCTCGCAGCCGCCACGACCGACGACATACGCCGGGCCATGACCGACATCTTCATCAGATGCGCCAAAATGGAATGGCTGTTTTGGCACAGTGCCTACACACTCGAAAAATGGAAAATATGACACAGCAACTAACATACCGCCGTTGCCTCACCATCGCAGGCAGCGACCCCAGCGGAGGCGCCGGCCTGCAGGCCGACCTCAAGACCTTCTCGGCCCTCGGCTGCTACGGCATGAGTGCCATCGTCGCCGTCGTCGACGAAAACACCGTCGGCGTCACCGGCGTACACCCGATACCCGTCAATTTCGTCAGCGGACAGATCAGATCGTGCCTTGACGACATCGGCGCCGACGCCGTCAAGATCGGCATGCTTCACTCCTCAGAGCTCATCCTCGCCGTGCGCGACACCCTCGCCGCCTACAGCATTCCCGCAGGCATCGTCCTCGACCCCGTCATGGTAGCGACTTCAGGAGACCCGCTGCTGCGCAGCGACGCCATCGCCACACTCCGCGACTGCCTGATTCCCACGGCACGGGTCATAACCCCCAACATCCCCGAAGCCGAGATACTCCTCGGGCGTAGCCTGACCAACCGGTCACAACTCCCCGAAGCCGCCCGACAACTGTCGCGCGACGGCCGCGTCTCCGTACTCCTCAAAGCCGGACACCTCACCGACGACACTCTGACCGACATCTTCTATAACGCCGAAGACAACACCGTCACATCACTCACATCGCCGCGTCTCGACACCCTCAACACCCACGGCACCGGTTGCACACTCTCGTCGGCAATCGCCGCCTGCCTCGCCCAAGGCCATGCCCTGACCGACGCCGTAGTCGCCGCAAAAGACTATATAACCGCAGCAATCACCGCCGGCGCCCGCTATAAAATCGGGCATGGACACGGACCGGTACACCATTTCCACGCCATCTGGGATGGCATAAAAACAGAAAATCGCACAAAAAATGTCTGATTTGACATATTTCCGCGATTTTCAACATTTTTTCTAAAATTTTATATTACCTTTGTACGTCAATTCAAACAAAGGCTAATAAAGCAACCACAATTAAATAAGTGAATCATAGGTTAGAGATGCGATGGCTCGTGAGAGTAGTCGCATTTATTATTTCCCCTGACGCCTCTTTTTGCGGTCGTTATGTATCTTTATACCGAAGATGATGACCGAACACACTGTTGTGATGACATTGGTGATAACCAAAGGAATGTTTGACGACAGAATGCCGTTGACAACAAAAAACACACTGCCCAGACCGAGCATGATAAACGTCGGCAATGCTATGCCGTCGGTGTCGCGGGTGCGCATCGTCACTATAGCCTGAGGCATATAGCCCAGAATCATGCACACACTCGCCAGATAACCGATAATATCCTGTAATGGCATAATTTGATGAATTTTTTATTATATATACATAAATATGTTTAAAAAAGGACGCCTCCTGCGGCATTCACCGCAGGAGGCGTCGCGGATTATTCAGTTTAGTTTATTTCGATTCTTCGATCGTGCAGATGCTGACTCTATTCCACGACTCTTCGCTGAACATCTCACCGATACCCTGACCTTCGGCATCGATGCGCGAGGCAGCAATCTTGTAGCGTTTAACGAGAGCATTCTTGACCGATTCGGCTCGCTTGGCAGCCAGCTTGACATTAAAGTCATAATTACCGTCTTGAGACGCATAACCCTTGACAATAACCTTGGCATTGGGATGATTATTCAGATAAGAGGCGATCATCTCAATATTAGGCTGCTGATCGGCAGTGATGACAGCCGAGCCGATGCGGAAGAAGACATATCTTACAGAATTGAGATTATTAGATATCTCCTTGACAACCTCAGGCTTGCGGTTGCGGCATGAATCAAGCTGAGCCTCAAGACCGGCATTCCTGTCACGAAGATCAGCCACAGCCGCCTCACTGGTCACCAGAGCCCCGCGCAATTCATTGACTTGATTGTTAAGAGCATTGACCTCAGACTGATTGTAGGGACGCACACACTCAAAACCGTTGCCGAAACGATAACGTATACCGGCCGTGATATTAAAAGTAGCGTTGTTTATCGAATAGCCGGCCGAAGTCTGCTCCCAGTCAGTGCCGTAAGTATCACCGCCACTCATATTCCACATCACCGAAGGCTCTATGCCTATAGTAAGGTTGTCGGTGACATTGAAATCAAACTCAAGACCCACTTTTGTCGCGAAATAGTTCCAGTCACCGACCTCAAACTCGCCTACGACATTATGAATATAATCATGCCCCCAACCTGCACCGGCCTTGGCCTGAATAGTAAACGGACGAACCTCGCAATTATATCCGCCGAAAAGATTAAACAGATCAACACGCCCATAAACGCCGACATAAGAATTATCAAACGCCGTCGAGCTATGGATACGACCCTTCCAGTTCGATGTATTTATACCAAACAGCGACTCGACGCCCACCGCAAACGCAGGCGTGATCTGTTTGTCAAGAGTCAGGCCCACAACAGGACGCATCGACTTGAAAAACGGATTATGACTCATCGGAGTTGTCACACCGCCGTTAACGCCAATAGACCAGTTATTGAAAAAAGGCTGTTCCTCGACGGCCTGTGCGGAGGCTGACATAACCACAGCCGCTGCGGCTGCTAATAAAACGTACTTTTTCATATCATTCATTGAGTTTAAATTAGCGCGGCAAATTTAGAGTAAATTCGCCGACGGGAAATCATTATTTTAACAAATTAAACTTAAATTAAATTAATCGTAGCGTATCATTCAATCAATACACAAATCTAACACCCCCGCTATGCCCAAAGTTTATCATCTATTGCAGCTTTAACATCAATAGAGAATTATATCACTGGTTTGCACACACTTACAATTATACTTACCTTTCAGTACAATCACCGTGCAAAAACAAGATCAAAAAAAGCTTTTAAAAAATTTGTCATATAAAATAAAAGCCCTAAATTTGCAGTCGCAAACAGCATCAAAGACTCCGTAGCTCAGTTGGTAGAGCAACTGACTCTTAATCAGTGGGTCGAGGGTTCGAGCCTCTCCGGGGTCACAATCAAAGATGGCAGAATGCCGCAAAACGCTGAAATCACTTGATTTTCAGTGCTTTTCTTTTTTGTCAAAATTTCAGATTGGCGCAGAATACAGAGGTGGTGAGTGAGTCATTAGTGAGTACTCACGTAAGCGAGTAAAAATATAGCTTTGATATTTTTAGACAACCTCTTAATCATTTGTTTTTTTTCTCGCAGTCCGCAGTTCCGATGGAGATTCCCCAAAATGCCGTTTGACATATTTGCCAAAGAAAGAAAGGTTCTCAAAGCCTAAACGGTATGCTATCTCCTTTATTGAATAATCCGTGTTGAACAGGTGATACCGTATGTCCTCGACAGTATATTCATCAATCCACTGCCGTGCTGACTTTCCACTGACTTTCGTGCATATGACAGACAGATATTTAGCCGACAGGCATAATTTGTCAGCATAAAAGTCGATAGGCCGATGCTTTATGTCT
>CAJTKG010000011.1 GCA_910576935.1 uncultured Muribaculaceae bacterium | reverse complement strand
AGCGACAGAAACAGAACCAGAATCAACAGAAAAAGAGTATGTTAGATCTTAACTTAACCGCATTGGGGAGGCCGTCGTTCCATATCGCCTGCACAATTCTTTTGTGTTTACGGAGCGAAGGGGTGTGGGGCTACGACCTCCCGGTCGTAGCTAAATTAATGAAAGTTAGGGAGTTTAGCCGACGGCCGGGAGGCCGTCGCTCCATGCCGCCTGCACAATTTTTTTGGCGTGGAGCGACGATTTTAGTTGTCGGGGAATCAATGTATTAGCTGTTGATGTAAGGGTTAAAACCCTTGCTCCATACGACGGTCGGAGACCGTCGCCCCATAGCGCCGTGGATTCGCAATTTAGGTATGTTATAAACAAGGGTAAAGCCCTTGTTCCATAAGCCAGGAGGTTCGCTATTTAATATTTGTATTTTTGAATGGTGTAGTATAATTTTGTATCAAAAATAATAATCATATGTTTACAGCTTCGCAAAAACGCAAAGAGAATATAGCAGAGTATCTATTATATATGTGGCATATAGAGGATGCTATCAGAGCCAATGGAATGGATATTGAGCGGATTAAGAAATCACTTGTCGACACTCGTAAAGATCTGAACGACGAACAGAAAAAACAGCTTGTCGAATGGTATGAATCGCTGATCGACATGATGCGCAGCGAAGATGTCGTCAACTTTGGCCATCTGCAGATGAACAAGAATATTTTGTCGCAGCTTGTCGCTCTCCACAACGCATTGCTCAAAGATCCGCGTTTTCCCGAATACACCAAAGAGTTTTATGCCACTCTACCGATAATTGTCGAGCTGAGAGCCAAATCAGGTGAAGATAAGAAGGGGGAGATAGAGACATGCTTTAACGCTCTTTACGGTATGCTTATGCTCAGGCTTGCCGGAAAGGAAATCAGCCATGAGACAGCCGAGGCTATAAAGCAGATTTCAAAATTTATTGCTGTTATTGCCCATTATTTCAAACGCGACGAAGAAGATGATTTATTCAAAAACGACGAATCGACGGCTTCGATATAACGCTTTAATGTCGTAGCCTTTTTGATGGTTTTGACTGCTCTGTGACCAATCTCGGGAACAAGATAATCCCAGAAGGGACGCATTTTGTTGAGCACCTGCACTTCTCCGCACATGGTTTTGTGATAGTGGTCGAAGATTCGAGCGTGTAGTTCGTGCAATGCCTCGATACGACGTTTTTCGCACCACTCGGAATTTTCGCGCCATTCACAGAAAAGCGAAGGGCGAGCGAGTAGCCCGCGTCCGACCATTATGCCCGACAGGGCATGAAAACGAGAGAGTAGTCTGTCTATATCGGCCGGGGTTGTGACATCGCCGTTAAAAACCATATTATGACGGGATTGCGATGCAATGTCGGCGAATGTACCGAGAGCCGGCAGACCACCGTATTGATCACGGGCCGAGCGAGGATGAACGGTCAGATGCGACAGCGAAATAGCTGATATTATGGGCATTACTTTTTTCCAATCGTCTATGTCGGTCACGCCGGGACGCATTTTTATTGAAAAACGTAATGAAGCATAGCGAGACGATATAAGATCAGAGATTGTTTCAAGCAAAGAAGCGTTGACAAGCGTTGCCGCTCCCCTGCCCTTTCTTAGCTGCGGGACAAAGGGACAGCCCATATTAAGATCGATTTCGTCTATGCCCTTGCCGGTCAGAAAATCGCATAAGGAAGTAAACTCGTTGACATCTCGAAATATGATCTGCGGAATCGCCTTGTGATTGGCATTGAGCGGACTGAATATGTCTTTGATGTCTTTTGGCCGTATTGTGCCTTTTTCGATCTGAGCAAAAGGGATGAAATAAGAGTCGACACCGCCATATATGCTTGCATGGCAATGTCGCCATACTGCATCGGTATAGCCTTGAAGCGGTGCTGCAAAAAGATTTATATCGCTCATTGCCTCAAAGGTATATTTTTGATTTTCAGGGAATAGAGTAACAGTTCAACAATGCCTCTGGAAGCAAGATAAAGCACGAAAGCGAGCCAAAGAGCATGATTGCCGAGATGGCCCACGAAACCGATATATACGCCGAAAAACACAATAGCAGCGAATGCTATCGACACAAGCATGGCCCGGGTCTCCATCATGCCGATAAAGATACCGTCAAAGACAAAGGCCGTCATGCCGGCCACGGGGATAATCGCAGCCCAACCGATATATTCCCGACATATATCAATTATCGGACGGTTGTCTGTTAGTAGTGCCAAAATATCGTCACCGACAAAGAAGTATGCTACCGTGAATATGAGGGACAACACTGTTCCCCATATAAAAAGAGCTCTCACAAGCCGCGACAAACCGGTACGCGACGCCGCACCGTAATATTTTCCGGCCAAGGCCTCGCCGGCGAAAGCAAAACCATCGATAAAATATGAGAAAAACGTGAAGAGCTGCATCAACAATGCATTAGCCGATAAAATATCGACACCCTGCTTTGCTCCAGAGCGCGTAAACCACAACGTGACAATCACAAGACATAGGGTGCGCAGAAAGATATCGGCATTGACAGCCATAAGTTTCTTAAACTCGGTCAGTCGGAATACCAGGTCTTTACCGGGAAAAGACATGTGATATTTTTTTGCGATATGGACACCAAGTGCTATAGCTCCAAGCCATTGGGAGCCGGCTGTCGCCAAGGCCACTCCTTTTATCTCCCAACCGAGACCATAGACAAATGAAACACTCAGACAGACATTGATTATATTGACAATGATTGAGACGACCATTATGGTCTTTGAATTTTGCATGCCCAGCAACCAACCTGAAAAAACATATGTCAGGAGTACTGCCGGCGCACCCCATACGGCAACATTGAAATAAGCTTCAGCGATAGAACATGTGGCTGACTCGGCTTCCATAAATACTATAAGCCCATGGCCTACCGGTTTATTGAAAATCAATATTAATAAGCTCAACAATGTCGCCAATAACACACCGCGATAGAAAACGGCTTTAATCTCAAGCCTGTCACCTCGACCGAAAGCCTGAGCCGTCATGCCGCTCGAACCCATACGCAGGAAATTGAGCAGCCAATATATCATATTGAATACACTTGAGCCAATGGCTACCGCCCCGATGTAAGAAGCCGCGCCGATGTGTCCGATGACGGCAATATCGGCCATAGACATCAGCGGTACGCTTATATTTGTGACTATTGCCGGAAAGGCAATACGGCTAATCTCTTTATTGATGGAATTCACGCTACAAAAGTATATAGAATCGTCGGATATTAAGTAAGTAATCGCGAAAATCACGAGAAAAATCCCGCGTTCATTCCATATGTTTAATTTGTCCACTTAATTATGTCAAAAAACATATTAAAAAATTTGCATGTATAAACAGTTTCACATACCTTTGTGTTATAAAATCAAAGGCGAGAGAGCCGAAAGGTATACCACATCAAAGTAGATTGGGAAACTCTTCAAATCAAAATGAAATACCGAGACAAGCTTAGTCATCCAATGGCGGGCCCCAACCTCTTCGGAGGTGCTTTAAAGCCAGGCGGATTACAAAGGAGGGCGAGCACTCAAAACCTGTCTATTCGGAGTTTCATCGCATCCTTTGGTGTGGAATTTATAAAAGAGGTAATGCTTGAGGGCTTTACCTCTTTTTTTTTCAAAAAAATAATGCCAAAACCATCCGCGGACTTGCAGATATAATATAAAGTACCTATCTTTGCACAACGAAACCGCGCATGTGGCGTAATTGGTAGCCGCGTTAGACTTAGGATCTAATGTCGTAAGACGTGGGGGTTCGAGTCCCTTCATGCGCACGAATAAACCCCTTTAACCATCTCAGTTAGAGGGGTTTGCTATTTTTCAATAAGCAACCAATAAGCAACTTTCAACAAAACATAGCTAATAACTTCTTTCTTTTGACTTAAAAAATGGGCTTTACTAATCCACAGGAAGAGATGAAGAGGAACGCTTTTAACGATGCAGCGACGGCCGAGAATTTGCAGATCAATAGAGAAAATATGCAGACAAGTAAGGAAAGTCTAAAAATATCTCGCGAATCCAAACGCATATCTGTTTGCACTCTTATTATAACGGCGTTGACTTTGATGATATCTATAATAGCGTTATTTAAATAACCGCACACTGACGCCTATGCCAATATACGGCTGAAGTCCACGTGGAGTTATGCCATAGCCGGCTTGCAGGCCTACACTCCATCGCGGCGTAGGACGTGAAGGCGCTGTAACGGCCGCTGTCTGATAGTAGCGCGGTCTAAATAGTCTTAAACTGTCGAGGCGAGGGTCAAGCGGGCCGCTGATCCAGACTTCGCCGATGCTGTCGACAGCGTAATGGCGTGTGATAACCGGGAGATCGACAAGAGCGCTGTCTACAGATTCGACGGTATCGGACGGCAGTCTTGAGGCACTATCGGCTATTACCGGGGCTGTCACTCTTATATGCCCGGTAAGTATCGACTCTTTAGGTATTGGCTTCTCGATGACAAACGTGTCGATGATGGTGTCGCGCAGCCATACTGTGTCAATTCCGGTTGCCACCGATATTGGCTGATGACCGCAACGGGTGACAGCGCTGAGTAATGCGATGGTCACTATGCCAAGCAACCAGACGGTAAGAAATGCTTTAATAATGGTTTTCGTCATAATTTTAGTGTCTGTCGGCGGTTTTTGTTTGAGTGGCTGACATGAATCCAAGCAAAGTTATTTTCGTCTATAAGTTGATCGAACGGCAACCCAAGTGTAATGATAAGATCAAATAGTCTGCGATTGTCGAGACTGTTGCCGGTAGATATATCGGCGGCTTCGCCTTTAAGATGCTGGCTGGTCCGGCTACCGCCGACGGCTTTGTTGAGTTCCAGGCATCGATACCCGGATGTAACTGTGATCGGTTTGCCCCACGCTTTACGCAGGGGGTCGAGAACGTTGTCGACCAATGCGGCGACATTTCTTTTAAGATCGTCGGGCAGACGATTGTCAATGGCATATCGGTCGGCGGTGACCGATCGCTCAAATTCTGTAAATGTGAAATATTCCATACCGGTTTATATTATTTTTTAATAGTCGCTTGGCGGCTGTCTGTCGGGGCAGCCTCGTTTGTGGCATTTTTTCACCTCTGCCTCGGCTAACTTTAGCTCGACTTCGTGGCGGCGGTGTACTTCTTCCAGCCGGGCGGTCTGTTCTGCGCGAAGCTCGGCATATATCGTGTCTATCTTTCTGTCGCGCTCGGCTAACCGGGCCTCCAACCAGCTAACTTGTTTTCTTTCGTTCTCATTCTCGGCAGCCACTACGTCGGCTACGTCTTGGCGGTCATGTACTTTGCGGCCACGCCACCACTTAACCAGTTCGATGAAGCCTTGTATGCCCCCGATACCTCCTATTATGGTTAATATGTCGGATGTTTCCATTGCTTATATCGTTTATAGCTTATAAACCAAACACTGATCTAAGCGCAACGCCAATAACCATGGCGACAGCCGTGCCCGCCATCGCGCCTATGGCGTCGGCTATAATATCGTACCAACACCAATGGTTTGACGGGTTGCCCTTGTCCCCATATTCTTTGCCGGATCCCGCCGCCATGGCTATGGCGAATGATATGACAGATACCTGAATCCAAGGCATATTTGTCAAAACCAATAAAGTCAGACTTGATATAGCCGCTATAGCCGCGCATACAAGAAAGTGAAGTGTCTTATCGTTCATGACTTTCGTCTGTTTCATCGGTGGGAATAAACTGCATGTCGCTCTCCATCTCGGGTTCGGGGGTGAGTTGGAGGCGGGCTTGGGTTTTGCATTGTTCGGCGTAGGCGTCGTAGGCGGCAAATTCGTCGGGCTTGGTGTCGCGCTGACGTATGACGGCGATCTCGTCGGAGACGCTGTAGCGGCGTCGTATAAGCGCCTCGACGGCCTCGGCATAGTCATCTTCGGTGTACGGCGGGATGTCTGACGCGGCGATCTCTTCCCAGTTGTCAAGATCGGCGGCGGCGATGACGGCCCGCCGCTTTTCGTCGTAGTCTTTGTCGCCCCGGCGGTGTAGGATGGTGTTTTCGGCGGCTGTGATCTCGAGGTTGCCGCCCGGGAGTTGTCTTGTTGTCATGATTGCTGTTTTGTTTTTTATTCTGTTGTTGCGAATGTTATCTGTCGTGCTGCGGCGATCTGCATGAGGCTCAGCCATTGGGCGCGCTCCCGCTGATCATCATCTTCGATCGATGTCAGTGGCGCTATATAGGGCAGGTCTTCATACTCGCCATATGAAAGCCTGAAGTTTGTGAGTCTCAATCCTTGGCCGGTATATGTGGAGTTGGCGTCATATAAAAGAAAACCGTCATTGGCGCTCGCATCATTTTTATATTGGGCTGCATTGAAGCTGAATACAGCCCTGCCGTTGGACGTGATAACCCATGCGGGACGCGCGACGTCGTTGCGGACGCCTATCAGCAGGGTTATCGATTCGCCGTCTTTGAGGCCCGCGACATCGCATGAGACTGTCAGTCTGCCGAGACCGCCATCGACAAGTCGCGGCGACCGGGTGATTCTGCAATATGCTTGAGGGCCTGCAACCGCTATGCCGCCATCAATTTTTGTCACGCCGTCACTATTGCCAAAGATGCCGCCCTCGAGAAGATTCTCGGGCACATATGCCGCAATGTCGGCATCGTCGGATGTGAGTTTGGCAAAGACGTCGGGGTGGACTGTTATGGTTATCGGTTTGTCGTTATTGGCATAGTTTACCATAAATTGGACGCTGTCGACCGACAACAGAGGGCTGTCTTTGATGGATACACCATTTTTAATGTCGCGGATATTGATATTTTTAAGCGCCCGGCAACTCCAAAATCCCGAGGCAAGATCTGTAGCTTTATCAAGCCTAATATCCCCAAGCACCGTATGAAGCTTGGTACATTTGTTAAACATAGCGCTAAGGCTCTGGGGACTGAATACCCATGTTTCAGTGGGCGGATACTCTCTATCAAGGCGGCAGACTTCCATCATAGTTTTACCGTAGAACAATCCTCTGCCGGCAGACAAATTGCGTAATACGTCAGGCGGGGTAACGGGGATATTGGTACGAATATATTGTCTCTGTGATTCCCAGCGAAAAGAAGATCCCGCAAAAGGCAGGCTGAAATCAACTACGCCATAATCAAGAATCTTTCTCATATCATCAGCCGTCAGGTCGGTGAGCCCGTTAAGCTCAAAGAATCCTGTCTGTGAGTTCCACCCCACGCCATTTGCCTTGGCTCTGGCGATGAGCTCTGACAGACCGGCACTGAGTATCGCCTCTGTCGTTGCCCCCTCGCGGCTCTCGAGCGACGGACCGTTGGAGACCGACGAACCGGCTTTCTCGCTGCATGCTCTGAAATATCTTGCGGGCGCGGGATAGTTTACGGGGTTAATTGTGTGATCGCCGTTGAGATCTTCGATGCCCGGAGGATAAGATACGGGTTGGCCGGCAGTGTCATAGAAATATACGGCAACGGCACTGCCCCGGGCAAGGACATTCGTCAGCACTATCGGACTCTGACGGTCGAGTGGCAGCAGCGGCGTAACCCCTGCAGCGGCATTTGTCGTAGCGGTCACATCCCCCCGCTTGCCAAGGAATCGGCCTTTTATCGTGAATACATCGCCCGCCGGCAACTTCGCGAGCTTGTCTTTGTCGGCGTCGCTATAGTCGTTTGTCGACAGCTGCTTGCCGGCGACCTTGTCGACCTTTGAAGACAGCGAGGCGGCCGTCTCTGCGGTTATCGTCCGTTTAAGTTCGGCGAGCAGGCCTGTCAAGGTCTCGGTGTCGGTGATGCCCGCAAGAAAAGCCTCGATCTCGTTAAACGTGTCTATGGCTGTCGACGCATTGCCGCCCACAAGAGTATCGAGCCGCGAGGTCAATTGGGTGATCTGCTGACGCAGGGCCGCGTCATTGTAGTTAGACAGGCCGTCGAGCTTCTGTTTCAGAACGTTTGTGAAGTCGTTTGTCGACAGTCCTTTTCCCGCGACCTGCGCGACCATGGTCTCACGGGCCGCCGCGATGATGGTATCTATTAGCACCGAGGCATTGACGCGGTCTTTGACCACGGGCACGATCTCGCTGCCGTCGATGATGTCGGCCCGCGGCATCTGAGAGATTTTAAGATTCTGTTGCTGCATAATACGTTATTGTTGATTGTTTTGTTGTTCGAGAATAATTGTCGGAGTGCTCTCAAGTGCTGTCAGACGTCGTTGCAGCTCGGCTATCGTAGCGGCGTAACCCGCGAATGCCTCGGCTCTGGCGGTCTCGGCTTCGATGCGCTGCGCTTCTGCACCGGTGCGTTGTGTCTCAGCCGCGGCGCGCTGCTCTTCGGCGGAGATACGTGCCTTTTCATGAGCTTCGCGAAGTTTTTCTTTTCCGCTGCGCTGTGTCTCGTTATACTGACGCGCCTCCTCGGCTGATGTGACCTCTGTGTTCAGCACCGACATCTCTGATGTGACGCGCTCGGCCTCGGCCGATGCCTCGGTCATGCGCCCGAACAAGCGGTCGACATAGGCTTTGAGCCATGAGACGATGCGGCCCAGATGGCGGATAAGCAGAATTTTGTCTTTATCCATGGTTTTTTATTGTGATTTGTTTTGATAGTTTGATTTTTAGCCGTATCTTTGTTGTGCCCGGTAGGAATCATTATACTGAGATCGCAGCTAATAGGTTCAGCTTGGGCTTTTTTATTTCCGTCAGTCCAGAAAATCTATAGTAACGCCGGGAGCGACATTGCTGTCGGTGCTTTCTTTTTTTGCGCACCAGAAAACACGGGGCTTGGATTTATAACCGCCACCCGTCTTGCGCACAACTTTCAGCACTCCCATTTTTCTATCAAATGTACCGGTCCACTCACGCCCGAGCCTGTGCTTATAACTAAGGGACATGTTAAACGCCCATTTTTTGCGCACAAAATTTCTCTTGCCGTCATCATCGCGTTTGGTTTTGGTTTTTCGTCGGGTCCACACGCGACACTTCATGGTTTTTAAGAATAAGTCCTGCTGGTATTCGCTATTGTCGCCGTAAAAAAATCTATCCGCCATATCACGGACTTCGGCGTCGGTATAAGCCGGAGCTTCATACTCGGCAGCTCCGAAATCGCTCGCGAGGCCGCGACGGAGTTTGCCGTCGGCACCTATAAAGAGCACACACGGCGGCACGCCTTGGTTATTGTCGCGCCAGACCAATGCCCCGCCGTGACGGTCTATTGAATACTCCGTGCCGTTGTATTCGGGCCGGTAGTTTAACTCAAGCACAAGAACGAGCCCTGACATATCTTCGGTAATGACAGTCCCGTCGAATCTCAATATCGCTGTCTCGGGGTCATACTCGTATGCCTCGTTTTTTAAAGCGCCTTCGAGGGTTGTATGAACATTATTACTATAAGATCCGAACGGATACAGCTTCAAATCATCTCCGATGACATCTTTGTATGCCGACAAATCCCATTCGGGCTGAAACACGGGGTCTTTATATCCGCGATAAGGCTTGATCTTTATGAGGCCGTAGTCGTAGTACATGATGCCCGGGCGGGCTTTGGCGGGCATGATGCCGCGACGGATGCGTCTGTCGAGCCTGAATGTGCTCTTCGACGCCGGCGCGGGCAGTCCTACGAGCTTTCCCATCTCGGCGTCGACTTCGTCATCACCGGCCACGCCGAGGTTTTCGATCGTCACATGATCGGCGGCCTGCTGTGCCAGACCGTCAAGCTGCTCGGGAGTGAAATCGTCGAAGGTGAAAGCCTTGCCGCGTATATACGGCAACATAAGTTCGATGTCGATAGCCGACGGACAGGGTGCGCCGTCGTAGGTGAGCTCTATCGGCGAGATGCAGGGCTTGACGGTGCGGCGCGAGCCGTCGGGATATACTTCATTGGGCAGAAGCGCCTCGAAATCGACATGAAGCTTGCCGACAGTCAGATGATGGCTGTTGACGAAGACATGTATGCGGCCGTCGTCGATGCGGCAGTTGGTGAGGACTCCGCCGATGGATGACACTGTCACATAGTTCACCCTCGACGAGGTGTAGAGCCGCGCCCTCCAGTCGAATGTCGGCACTCCTATGTCAAGGCCCTCGCAGTCGAGCAGTGTGAGAAAGAAGTCGAAATCGTCTTTATAGTATATCCTGCGCAGGGGCGAAGCTGTCGGGTTGTTGCAATTGCAGTTGCCGTTATTGTCTGTTGCCATGGTCTATATCGGTTTTAGTGATTGTGCATTATAATTGCGCATTAGTAAAGTTTTATCTCTATGGTGAAGCCAACGTTCCAGTCGGGAGTGCCGTTTTTCGTCGTCATGAGCGTGAAACGCAGCGCTCCGTCGACCATGGTGCGGGCTGTCTCGGAGACTGTCGCCCCGGCGGTGTTGCACACGGGCCAGGCCAGTGTGTTGCCCGTATGCGTCAGCGGGTCTGCCGGCAGGGTCACATACCATGAACCCGTCGACGGCCCGCGTGTGACACGCGCCTTGCCGGCATAGACCGTCGGTTGCGCCTTGTCGATGTCGGCCCACACGCGCGCGGCATAGAGTGTCGCCGGTTGGGTGACGCCGTTGAAACGATGGCATGATCCGGCGGTCGATCCGCGGTCGAGATAGATGCGTCCGTTGTGGTCGGCATAGATCGTCAGATAGTCGCGGTTGGTGCGCATAAGCGTCATGCCGTTGGCAAACATGCGGCTCTGATAGTGGTCGAAGACATATGTCGCCGTTGGATTGAACATCACGACTGAGCCCGATGCGAAGCTGCTCTCGACGACGAGTGTCACCGTGAACTCCGTGCCCGCGGCGGCATCGAAGCTCGCGCGTATATCCTCGAGCTCCACCGTCTCTGACGTCGTAGCCCCGTCGCGCTGTATCAGACATTGACCCAAGGTAATGACCTGAACCTCCGAGCCCTGCTGAAAACGCAGTTTAGCCACAACCTCGGTGTCACCCGTGACTGCCGACGGCCCTGTGGGCGCCAGACGGTCGACGATCAGCGTCAGTGTCGGGATATTGACCGTCACATAGCTTTTCTCGCTCACCGACTGACGCATGATCTCGCGCGTCACGATAACGCCCGTCGGATTAGACGATGTGTCTATGGCGATTGATCCGGGATTGGTGATCTCGAGCTCGTAGCCGTCAAGGACTTCGCGGGGCTGACGTGTGCCGTCGATGACGATACACTCGTCGCCGCTGTTGTCATAGATGCGTATGCTCCTGGTGTCCGGATCGAGCTCTATGCGCTGCTCGGTCTCGCCGCCGGCGACAACCCGGACGTTGCTGAACGTGCCCTTGTTGAATCTGACATCGCCGTTGTGGATCCATGCTATCACATTGCCGTCGGCGTCGCGCATGTCTACGCTCTCGACGCCGAGATTCTTCACTAAGGCATATTGAGCCAGCAATATCTTCGTTGCCGTAAATTCTATCTGAGACATCGGCTTCCAGTATGGCGAATTGGCCACACCCGGACGTGCCGCGGTGCTTTTGGCGTGAGACATGATACACACATACATATTGGTCTGACCATTGTCACTCGTCATCACCACGTCGATAAAACTCTCGCCATCGGCGCCGCTCTCGAATGCGAAGCCGTCGGCGACATCGCCCCACAGCTGAGGGCCGCGCAATGCAGGTCCGCGGTCGCCACGGGCACCGTCGTCACCGTCCTTGCCATTAAATCCGACATACGACACGTCGTAGCTCACCGTCGGTTTAGTGCCGTCGGCGTAGACGGTTTCGGTGCGCTTCCATATATAGCTGCCGAGTTTGATGGCGACGCCCTGTAGCGACTCATAGACAAAGGCGTCGGCGGCGGGCTGCGCCGCACTCTGAGTAACGGCATACCGCACCGTCTGACGCACTAAAGGCTGCGGGTCGCCGAGGTGATCTACATGATGTATGCTTTCGGCAAAGAGATACTTCGTATATATACCCTGCTCATAGCGTTCCTTGCCGTCGGCGTCGGTATAGGCGATAAACGGGAAAGCCGCCTTCAGGAACGACGGCAGTGTGCCGAGTGTCGACCCGAAGTTGGAGGCGTCGATCTTCGGGCCGGTGACCTCTGTAAGGCCCACGATGCGGCCGTCGCGGCTCGACAGATAGAAACAGTCCTGATAACGGCGGTCTGATATATGCCCCCAGCGCGACAGGTTCATCAGCGCCACGGGCGGATTGTTAGACCCCGAGGGGCAGTCGGCGTCGGCATAGGTCAGCGCATAGACATTGTTGACGCTGTCGCGCTCGTCCGTCGCCGGCGAGAAGCCGACGTTTTTGACAATGAGCCACGAGGTCAGATAATCTCCGCCACCGCGCGACATCGAGTTATAGACACCGCGGAGCACCATGCCCGTGCGCAGCGCCGTCTGATAGCCCTCCCACTTGTTGCGCAGCTGCAGGCGCCATATCGCGGGATAGACCGTGTCGCCGATTGTCACATCATGCTCGAGCGTCACCGATTCGATCTGATCGCTCTCTGTGAAGACAACATCGCCCTCTATCGCCTGCAGGCGGTTGATGACAAGCTCGAGCACCTCGAGGGTCGAGCGCACGCGCAGGCTCTCGAACTCGGCATTGCCCCCCGCGTCGACACGTCCGCCGCGCCCGTAGGGCATCCCTTCGATGAAATCACCGAAAGTCGCACCACCATTGAGCGCCGCCGGCTTCACAGACACAAGCCCCTCAAGAAACCTTATCAAACCCGCAGCAACGTCGGACTTCAGTCGGCTGAGAAATTCGTCTCTTACCGGACTGTCTGCGTCAAGTGTGTGGGACGATGTGGCGTGATCGGCTTCTTTCGCGGTATTCGCAGTCGCCGCGACATCAGCCGTCTTTGCAGTATCCGCGACTTTTGCCGAGTCTGCTCTTTTTGCATGCTCTACCTCGCGCTGCGTAGCTCCCGGCATATATCCGTTACCACCGGTTGCAATGCCTCCGACCGATCTAATGCTTTCGACTTTTGGCTTTTTTATTATTTTGACATTGATCATCGCTATATTTCTTTTAATGTAATTGTCGCGCTGCCCTCAATCAGATTTCGGTCGATAGACTGAACAAAGAAAGTCTTATCCAAAGCCGGATGGCGGTAATGATTGAATATGCCGACGATTCCTTCTATATCCTCCAGTTGCTGCGATAATATCAAACGCGGCTTATGATACTCGTTATAATAACTGTCGACATAAATCTGCTCGGGTTTGGCCTGCGTCTGCGTTTCGACCAAATAGACGGATGTCACGGCATCACCGGTGATTGTATCGACAGGGGTAGACAGATTAACCGAATCAGATACACCGAACTTACGGCGCTCGTCGGTTGTCAGAGCGCTGTGTATCTTGAATGTAATGTCATCTTTGCGGTTTACAAAAGTTTCGACGGTGTCGCTCAGATAGACAAGATCACAATCGCCGAAGTTATTGATCCGGCCATTGTCGCTATATATATTTATGTTGAAGTCTTTAATAAATATATTGCTGACGTGGGCCAAAAGCGGGATCGATGTCGCAGACCATTTCGTGTGTCTGAAAAATGTCGGATGCCTGCGCGTCACGTCATCCCATATAGTATTTACCGGCCCGAGAATCATAAATCTCACCGGCCCGCTGATTTTATCACCTTTGCGTACGGGTATCGCTATGCCCTCGGCATCGATGCCGAGAGTGAAGTCTATATTATTTTGTATAGCAAATTCAGTTCCTATAAGATAGTCGTCAATTTTCGGGTCGAAACCGATAGTAAAACACTGACGGTAGTATTCATCGTCATCCGCGCACTCTTCACGACTTTTATATTTCACCCACGTAAAATCAGAGACCTTGCCGTCAGTACCGTTTTCGACAACACATTTGTCACCGATAACAAGCATGCAGGCAATAACAGCCACTTTAGAAACATGATCGCCTCCGTCTCCTATGGCACTGTACTTGAATTTATATTCCTGCGGACCTTTGTCTGTGAAAGGCACGAAGCCTTTTTTAGTCGCTTTGTCTAATTGTGGCTCAGACAACGGCATCTCGGCTTTCCAATATTTTTGCGTATAAAATCGGCCGTCTTTGTTGTCGCGGCTGGGCACAAGTTGTTTTATGCGGGTCTGCATCTCAAGAGCTGTAGTAGCCGAAACAAGATCGACAAAGTCGGCGCTCGTCTCCATGCGCGGGTTAAGAATTATGCTGCCCGATAAAACAATGTAGTTTATCGTATCATCATCCGAGGGCGAAAATGCGCCGCCTGTGAATCCGCTATTATATACAGCCATCGGTATAGCCGATTTTATCGATTTTTCATTAGGATAAGCTTCGGCCTGTTTGTCTTTACCGTTACCGTTGACACTAATGACGAAATAGTCGGTCATGTCGATTTTTGAGACCGGTGAATTATCGCTGCGATCTCCGACTTTGTCTACAACGCTGCCTATAGATATTATAGCCGCCCCGGGGCTTTTGGCCAAAGCATTAGGCAGATTCTGCTGATTTCGATTGCCCGGGCAGTATACACTGACAAGATCGTCGCCGTCGCCATTGGCGGGGAACTGCCACCCGACATTACTTTTGACTTGTATATACCAGTCTGTGACAACAGCATTTTCGTATTCCACATTGGCATTTTGCCCCCATACCATTTGTGCGAAAGCGTTCATAGCCCTTATGCCCTCACCATCCGAAGAGAGCTCGGTCAGATATTTTTGACGGTTTGTATAGGGCGACGACAGCAGATCGCTGTCAAGCGGGCTCTCGATTATGCTCTCGACACTCTCGGTCTCGCAGGTCAAACGAAGTTGATTGTAAACTTCTCCGATGCTGATATTGGTATTAGTGCCTACCACATTATCAAGCGATATGTCAATTGTCTCTCCCTCTATACCGGTGACCATTTCGCCGAGCAGATCATACCATTGCACTGATCCACCGTTACGGATACTCGACCATGAGAATATATAATAGTCGAAGCCGCATTGTATAATATGCAGGTCGAGGTATCTGAGCATTTCTTCTATGACGATGTCATTTTGCCAGACACTGTCTTCGTCATCACCGAGAAACAGTTGCTCCGATATAGCCAACCGATTGAAGAGATCGCGGGGATACGCTATATTGTTGATACTCTTACTGCCGTCATAGTAGACATGGCGGGTATGTCCTCCGACGAGATCGATGCCCGATGATACATCGCCGATGATATCTTTGAAAAGACCGGCGAATGTGACGAGCTCGGCGGACGCCTTTATCTGCTCATACGATATCCCGGACGCACCGATATCTTTATATTTTGAGTATTGCAAGGCTGTTAAGGTGTCGACGCAATTGACCTCGATTTCGTCAAGGTATTCGTTAAAACTCTGCGAGAATGTCATAGGCTCGACAAAGCCGGCAAAAAGACATTCGTCTTCTCGATATATGTTTACAACCGCATCAAGACATGACGCGCAAAACAGTTCCGGCGTAAAGCCTCGAAGTTGCAGTCTAATCGAGGCCTGTAACCGCAACAGATGATCGAACGTATCATTTACGGCGCTATTGATATCTATAGGATCGGCGGCAAAGAATACGCCGTCGGCTTCATTGCCTATCTCAATGACGCGACTGCGATCGCCGGCGGTAACGATATGAACCGTTACCGTGCGTCCTTTTTGATCCGTAAAGTCTCCGTATAAATACATGTCCTCAGATTTTAATGTTAGTACGTTTTCCCGACAATCCCGCTATGCGTGTCTCGTTGGCCAGAACACAGACGATATCACGCCCGCTGGCTTTGAGCGTGCCGCCAATGACGACGGGCTGTCCCGCGGGTCTCAACATATCGTGGAGCTTGTCAAGCGGCGCGACAATCTCGGGGTTATTGGACGCCCCGGCATACTCTCCTATAAGGCCGAGAGTCGGGCCGCTGACGATACCACCCTCGGCAAACGGCATGACGCCTATCGACTCAACCAAAGAAGTAGCGGCGGCGACAAAGCCCGACGCGATACCGAAACCGACGAACGGTATAGAGGCGTGGGCCGCCATATATTCAGCCGCCGCAAGCTCCATATAACTTTGTGTAAGTGCCTTGTTTGCGGCGATAGCGGGCAACTCAGCTGCTGTAGCGCTATCGGTCACTGCTGCCGCACTACCTTGCGCAACAGCAGAAGCCAATACGGCTCCGGCTTTGACTGTCTCGGAGTCCGTCATAAGATTATTGGTATCGGTAAACATCTTTATCAGACCGACGATAGCCATTATGCCGTCATATACCTGTATAAAGCCGTCGACTATACCCGTCAGTTTCTGCCACGCGTTGCCGTTACCCTCGATAGCGGTTGTGATACTCTCCACACCGCCGCCGATGCTCTTTATGCCGCCCCACCCGTCTTTCATCAGAGCCGCGGCATCTTTATAGGTCTCGCCTGCCTGACGCACTATCTCTATGCGCTTCCGCCACATTGCGATCTCCTTGTTGATCTCTGAAGCCTTGCCAAGATCGGTAGTTTCTTCCAATTGCCTGTTAAGGAACTCGATGTTTTTAGTGTAGCCCGCTATATTGTTGGCATCGGGATTGTATTCCGGAGCATCGGTCTTATCTTCTTTGCCGGCATTGTCATATGTCGACCTCAGTTGTTCGAGGGCGCTGATCTGTTTGTTTAGTTCAGCGATTCTCTCAAGGGATTTCTCCTGCCCTTTAAGGGTCTGCAGAATCCTTAGATTGCTATCGATATCGTCGATGTTTTGAGGATTATCGATAAGTTCTGCGACCTCTTTACCGGCATTGTCAATCGCATCGCGCCGTTTGGTCCAATAAGCTATAGCGCGGTTATACGTGGCGGCCTCAACCTCGTCGGCATCCTCTAAAAGCTGTCTGTAGTATTGTATATTTTCATTTATCTCGCGGCGCGTTGTCGCCTCTTCGTTGAGATGATATTCTGTCTTTTGATTCGTCTTTGCCGGCTCAATTTTAGGCGGCGTTACGGCTCCCGTATTGAAACCGCCGCGGCGATCCAGAAGCTTTTTGCGCTTTTCGAGTTGGGCGTTCTCTTGGAGAAGTATTTCCAGTGCTGCGGTATCGTTTCTCTCTGACGCCGATTTGCGGGCTTTCTCATTGGCCTCGATCGCTTTTTTGAGCTGATCGTAACCCATTTCGGAGATTTTGACTTCTTTGCGTTCCGACGCAAGAGCGGCCTCATTTTCCGCTACGCACTCGGGCCAGCCTGTCGAGTTCTTTGTTACTCAACATCTGAGTGCCCGAGTTCTTACCGACGCGCTTGACTTCGTCTTGATACTCTTCTGCGACATTCATGATAATTGTTCTTTAGTCAGGGTTAGTGTACTGTTGACGAAATCCGACGAGGCCTTGTAGCGGCAACCCGACATGCGCCCCGTCCGATAGGCCAATACCTTGCCGTTCTCGATCGCTCGGGCATCGGGCAGCTCAAAGGTACGCGTCTCGCCGACTTTCATGCCTTGCAGGTCTGAGACTGTTACTTTGTCCTGTTTCATAATCCGTTATTTTATTTGTTATTCTTTTTGGCCAAAAGAAAAACTGTCGTAACTTTGTGATTGGATATATTTACAAGTTGGGCCAAAGGTCCGACAGTCTTTTTTATGTCCGTTTATTTATTATTCACGCTGCAAAGATAAATACTTTCATGTATAAAAATCAATAGTAGTATTTATAATTAATATTTTTTCACATTATGAACGGGGCTACTCTCAAGCAAAAGCTATTATCAATGGATATATCTTTGGCAGAAGTTGCGCGTAAATTAAACGTCTCGCAGCAATCGCTAAATCAGACGCTTAATGCCGTAGATATTAAAACCGGATTTATAGAGCAGCTATCCATACTCTATGAAAGACCTATAAGCTATTTTTTTGGCGAAAACTTACAGATCAACGATAATTCGCACAGAGATAATCACTCATCTTTTTTCGGCAATACCGAGCACAATGTTGGTATAGACGCGGCGATATCATCTGAACGCCGAATCTCGGAGGAAAAAATAACGTCTTTGAAAACACGAATCGAAGATAAAGATGCGTTATTGGCAAGCAAAGATGAAATCATTGCCGCTCAAAAGGATGAAATAGAGAATTTACGTAAAACGCTTAATTATTTATTGCAACAAAAATGAGAAGCCAAACCGATTTTTTACCGATCATATCCTCGATTTTATCAATTGGGGCTATTATATTTTGTTCGGCGTGCCTGCCGCGCGTCATTTCTAATATAAATCCGGGGTATGATTATTTAGGTATAATAATAGGCATTTTGGCCCTATTTATTACATTCCTCGTGGCGTGGCAAATTTGGCAAGTGATAGATACCAAAAACACGATTTCAGATTTCAAAAAAGAAATAGATCGATTAAAAACTGATTTACGAGAGGAAAGCCTAAAAAATCGATGCCTGACGCGCGCTTATCACGCCATAACAACGGGCGTTCATATAAAGCATGACAAGATCGACACAAAATTATGCGCATCGGGATATATACAAACCCTCAATGCCTTACACGGTTTTTTATTATCTAAATTAGATATTGACAGCTCCGAGGTAAAATATTGCATGTCGAATTTAAACCAATATATTAATTTTTTATCTGGGTGCAAAATCTCAGATGTAATTTCATCCTTTAAAGAAGAAACCAATAACATTAAAGAGATTGAGGATGACATCATCAATTTTGTTAAAACTAATATACAAAAAGAAAACACTATTATAGAAGAGCTTACAACTTTAAAAAATAAACGGGAAGAGATTTTAAAATCTCAAGCTGATAAATTCCAACTGTAATTCCAAGTTGGGCCAAAGGTCCGACAGTCTTTTTTATGTCCGTTTATTTATTATTCACGCTGCAAAACCAAAGAACAACTCTTGAATATGCAAATAATTCAAGAATTATTTTTGAATATTTTTTAAATCGAGCACCTATATGACTGATTATCAACGCATCGAACAAGTGCTAAAATATCACGGATTGAGCGCAAGGGCATTAGCTCTTGCGATAGACCTTAAAAGTCCTCAAATATTTTACGACATTAAGGCCAACAAGTGCGGTATATCCAAAGAGCTTGCGACTAAAATACAAGAGCGTTTCTTGGATATTAGCGCCGCTTGGCTTCTGACCGGTGAAGGCTCTATGCTGAAAGACGACAGTGGGGCATCAAAGCCCGATGCTTTCTCGTTGCCATATCTCGATATTGATGCCGCTGCGGGATTCTCCGACGTAGAGACAACCGGCGGCAACATGCGCTTCTATACGATGCCCCGCTGCGACGCCGCCATGCCTGTCAGAGGCCGATCGATGGAGCCGTATATCCACGACGGCGATATCGCGGCGTTCGTCATGCTCCCCTCTGCCGCGTCGATACGCCCCGACGGCATATATATCGTTCAGTATGTCGACGATGAAAGCTTTACCCACATAACAGTCAAGCGGGCCAAACAATCGCCTTTAGGTAGTGGCTATATACGTCTTGCCGCCGACAACCCCGAATACGGTTGTGAAGACATCCCCCTGTCGGCCATCACCCGCGTCGCCCTCGTAAAATTCACTATAACTCAAATATCATATTAATTTTTATTGATGCGGCCATATCATTATAAAAATCGCAACCACCACATCAAAAAAGACGACCCACGTATTAGTCGGCGAAAACGCGGGGCCTAAAAAATCGAGGCTATTCAGCATCTGCGTGACGAAGGGCATAACATAGTTATTGCCCGAGAAAAGGAATTAATCGATATATTAAAGTAACCTAAAAGTTGCAATATTGAAAGCATTATCGTAAATTCGCAAAGAATAATGGACGAATAAATCATTGAAATTCCTGAAAATGACGCACAAGTATTCAGACAAAAAGGCCTTGAAAAGCGCTTTTAAGCGCTATTTTATTAAAGGCTCAGGAAACATCCTGTCTTTAAAGGGCCTTAGCGCGGATTACATCGGGCAGCCTCGGAAGCCATATATTTGCGACGCCGAGGCCATACGCGACGATTGGAAACGAGTCGGCCGACAATTGTCTGATGCGGCCAATACCTTCAAGAAATAATTATAGAAATATACAATATCGCGCCCTGCAGTCATTCACTGCGGGGTGTTTTCTATTTCAGGCTTTCGCCGCCGACAAAATGGACGCACAAAAAAGCCGCGCCCACTAAAAGGACACGGCCCGAGTTCTTAAGAAGTATGAAGTCTACCCTCACGGGCGGGAGATCCTAAAAACGGGACGCCTTGAGATTCATGACGTCCCGGAGCGTAATTATAAAGCAGGCTATAGCGACACTGCACACAAAGCCGCGCCCATAGCCTTAATAGTTGACATGATTTTGCTTGCCGTAGCCTCGGAGGCCGTTGCGAGTCCTGATTTGTAGGCTCTCATCTTGGACTCGTTTATTCCGGCTTGCTTTGCAAAAGCCGACACATTGATCCAGTCGAAGCAGTTAAAGAACGACGGTATGTCATAACGAAATTCAACTTCTACATCATCCGCGGTCACGGGCACATCCTTGCCGAGTTCAACCGCCGTCTCAAGAGACTCGCGTATTCCAGCGATAAAATCCTCTTTAGCCTCGGCAACCGAATAGCCGTAGCCGCCAAAATGACAGCCGGCTATAACATTATCGCACGTTATGGCAAAAAAGTTATTGTCGTTTCTTTCAATAGTCGCCGTAATCTTCATGACTTAAAAATTTAGAATTCAATAAATATAAAGCACATTAAAATCATCAATCCGGAACAAAGACAAATGAGGGGGATTATTCAATCCCCGCCCATTTTCTCGCGGCCCTCTCGAGTCCTTTAGGAGCTTCCTCAGACTGGTGACGCGGCATAAGAAATGTTTCACCCGTCACCGGATTAATCCATAAATCATGCCGAGCCTTATGTTTCAGAAGATAGCACCCCGACTTTGCGACAAGCCTTGTCAATTCTGAGATTTTCATAATTTCAATGTGCTTTATAATTACAACACAAAGGTAACATATTTGTTGCGGCTATGCAAATTTATGCGAGATTATTTTGCCCCGATATCGCAAAATATCGCAAAAATCAAAAACTTGCGATATTCGATCCGGTGAATCACAACTTCAGCTCGGGCAGGCTGTTGATCGCCGCTACCTTGAGGCTGTCGACGGCTCGCGTATACTTCTCGGTTTGCGACAGACCGCTGTGACCTAACAGGCTCGCCACCGTCTTTATGTTTGCGCCGTTGTTTAGGATATTGACCGCAAACGAGTGGCGGGCGCAATGCCAAGTGATATGTTTGTCGATACCGGCCCGCTTGGTCCAATGCCGCAGAGCCTTCAGGCACATCGTGTGCGACGGCAGCTTAAAGATACGGTCGCCGCGCTCTCCCCGGCCGATCAGCGTCAGCAGTCCGTCATTGAGCGGTATCACTACCCCGCTGGCGCTGCTGTGACCCTTGGTCTTGGCCTGCTCGAATTTCAGCAGGCGGTTTGAGAAATCGACATTGGCAAAAGTCAGGTCTTTAACATCACACCACCGCAGACCGCAATAGAGGCAAAAGATAAATGCTCTCCTTATCTCAGTGTTTTCGCCTGCATAATGCGTAGATATGAGCTGCTGCATCTCCTCGACGCTCAGAATGTCCTTTTTTAGCGCCCCGTTGTCGATCTTGATAGAAATACCGTCGCACGGATTCTTCAGCAGAATATCGGCCTCTACGGCCGCCTTGACGACCTTTTTAAACCGGCTGTACAAAGAATGCGGGCCGTCGCCCCTGAAACGCCTTTGCAGATATTCGGTGAATCCCGCGATCATACTCTTCGAGAGCTGGCGGGCATTCAACTTCAAAAGACTTTCTTTGCGCTCCCGCTCTTTTGCGGCCCGCGTCTTTCGCCCCCTGCTCCAATCCGATTGCGGAGTCAGTTTGCCCGTAGGATCAATAAGATAATCGACAAAACAGACATAAGCACGTTTGATATGTCTTTTGTCGGCTTTGGTATATGCTTCATAGTACGACCACATCCAATCAAGGAAATCGACCTCCTCGGTCTCTTTTTTGAGACGGTAGCCCTCGACGCCCGATAATATTTCCTGCCCGCGTTCAAAGCGTAGTCGTTTGGCTATCTCGAGCGTCTCCTTATTATGCTGCCGTTCCAGTGGCGACCTCGGCGCCTGCCACAGATATAGACCGAGACGCTCCGTATCGCGTTTAATCTTTTTATAAGTCTTGCCCGATTTGCTCTCGACGACAGAATAGCCCAAATAAAACTCCAGATAAAGACTGTCCCTGCCATCGCTTAACGACTGCCCCATCAGTTTTGGATTATCTCCCGCACCGCCCTCGATCAGATATGTATTATTAGCTCTATTATTCTTTTTGGCCATTTTATCGCGCTTTTAGTTAACTTTGTTTTCCTTTGCTTTCCTTTGTTTTACAAAGGTAGTAATTATTCGTTTTCCAATAAGCAACCAATAAGCAACTTTCAACAAAACAAACGCAAAAATAACAAAAAATCACATTGTTAATAAATATTAAACAACTGATTTATAGATATTTTATCTTCTTTTGTTTGCTCTTGTTAACCGCTAAAAGTACGGTTATGTACCCTTCATGCGCACGAATAAACCCCTTTAACTTTCTCAGTTATAGGGGTTTATTATTTTTCACAAAGCACTCACAAAGCAACTTTCTGACAGAACATGGTTGATAATCGATTTGCGTGAGTCACCACTATCCTGATAATCTAATGCAAAGGTCAATGTAAAGGTATGCCTGCCTGCGGCTTCGTGGATTCTATGAGCCTCGGATCGGTGGACTCTTAGAACATATTCAAATAGCGGAGGGTTATTATAAGTGTTTTTGCATTATTTATGATTGCTGCATGAATTTTAATCTGCGCCCGGTTGTTATTATCAGCGGAATTAGTTAAGTTTGCAATAGCAATCAACAATATATTTGAATGCGATATTACAGTACTAAACAGCACTCGGTCGATGTTACGCTACGCAAAGCTCTGATTGACTGTTATGCGCCCGATGGCGGTCTTTATCTGCCTGCAGGGTTGCCTGTCGTACCCAAGGCTTTTATAAACAACATGGGCGAGATGTCGCTCAAGGAAACGGCATATGTGATCTGCAACATGCTTTTCGGGGAGGATATTGCGTCGGCGCGTCTGAAGGCAATCGCAGATGAGGCGCTGTCGTTTGACATGCCTTTGATATCTGTAGGACATAACCGTTATATGATGGAACTTTTCCACGGTCCCACTCTGGCTTTCAAGGATATAAGCGCGCGATTTATGGCCGGTCTCACCAAAGAGCTGTATTACGACGAATCAAAGCCTCTCAATATTATAGTCACGACGATCGGCAATACGGGTGCGGCTGTGGCAAACAGTTTCAAAAATGACAGAAATATCAATGTGTTTGTCCTTTTCCCGAAAGGTGTGCTAAGCCGCTCGCAACTGATGCAGATAACAGCGGCGGGCGATAATGTGCGGGCTGTCGAGGTTGCCGGAACGATCGATGACTGCAAGAAAATGGCCGGTGCGGCAATGCTTGACGAGTCGTTATGCCTGAAGATGAATCTAACGAGCGCCAATTCGGCCAACATAGCCCGACTGTTGCCGCAGATTATAATTTTCTTTTATGCGGCTGCGCGTTTGAACTCGATGGGCGTATGTGCGGATAAGACGGTTTTCTCGATACCGTCGGGCAACCTCAGCGCTGTCACATCAGGCGTCATATCGCATCGCATGGGGCTTGAAACGGGTAAATTTGTAGCGGCCTGCAATGGCAATAATCCGTTCTACCGCTATCTGGTGACCGGACGAATCACTTCTCAGCCTGTGAGGCTGACTTCGGCACGATGTATGGACACGGATAATCCGACAAATCTTGAACGCCTCATATCGCTTTATGCTAATGATATGTCGCGTATCAGGGAAGATATAGAGACCGCAACCATTGGAGACGACATGATAAAATCGACAATCAACAGGATGCTGATGGAAAACGGGTTACTTATAGACCCACACACGGCAGTGGCTTTTGCTGCCGCCGATATGCTGCATCCGGCCGAACCGGCGCTGATATTTTCGACGGCACATCCGGCGAAATCGCTCGATGTCATGACGTCGGTCACGGGTAAAGCTATGGAATTGCCGCTACAGCTCACGCGCTTCATGGCAAAGCCGGTGCATACTGACAAAATACCTCCTACCTACCCTGCTCTAAAAAAGTATCTCCTTCAAAATTAATAATCCAATTATTTTTATTTTATAAATTATGGCAAGTATACGCAAAGTAAAAAAAACAGTACACTACACATGTGGTGATCTCGCAGCAGAAATACTGATCGCTTCACACGCAATCAACGATTTCGACCGTGAGAAGGCTTATAAGATAGTAAACGACATCGCGTCTCTTCAGACCGATTCAATCTCGAAATGCAGTTTCTCTTTTGACAAGGCTCGCAAAGATTTTGATAACGAAGCTGCATACAACAAGGCCAAAGCTGCGTATTTTCGCGCTGCGTTCAATAAACTCATCACATCATTCAACGACGGTGTTGTCGAGATCGTCAAAGAGATGAACGCCGCACTTCCCGGCAAAACCAAGACTGAATAATGAATTTGGCGGCATTTATACTGAAACTTGCCGGGTGGAAGCTTGATATCACAGTACCCGACTATCCCAAATGTATCATCTGTGTCGCGCCACATACGAGCAATTGGGATTTTATACTCGGCAAACTCGCTTATGCCGCCGTCGGCAGAAAAGCGGGCTTCCTGATGAAGGAGGCCTGGTTTTTCTGGCCGCTGGGACCGGTATTCAAGGCCATAGGCGGTATACCTGTGCCACGCGTCAGGGGCGGTTCGCTTGTGGAGACAATTATCAGACGTTTCAACAACACCGACAGAATGCAACTGGCAATCACACCCGAAGGCACACGCAGCCGCGTCGCGAAGTGGCATACCGGATTCCTTAACATAGCCCGTGAGGCCGGAGTGCCTATCGTACTCGGAGCGATCGATTTCAAGAAAAAGGAAATCACAATTACCAAAACTTTCACTCCGAGCAATGACAATGAGCGTGATATGGCTGAAATAAAGAGTTATTACCGACAATTTACCGGCAAATATCCCGATAAATTCTGTGCAGACTGATAAGTAAGTAATCAAATTAAAATGATAATAAGTAAATTAAAAAATTTCATCTCATATAGCCTGAACTTGTCTTTTTCGGCGCTTTTCGCGAGTTTTATCAGTCGCAATGCCCGCATTGCTCCTTCTGCAACTCGCGAAAATCCCGGGTTCATTCCATATGTTTAATTTGTCCGCTTACTTATGATTTTCAATTCAATTCTAAAAACAGCAGTACTGCCTGTCGGCATCATCGCCGGCGATAAAAAAGCCAATTTCACAACTGTCGAAAGGCTGATGTCGCAAATCGACATCAACACTGACCTTGTGATATTACCCGAGCTATTCTCGACCGGTTTCGTTTCGGACCGAGGCAAGATGGCAGATATGGCGGAGCCGAATTCGGGTGATACGGTGGCAGAACTCAGGCGTCTGGCGGAGAGATATAATGTGGCGGTGGCCGGCAGTTTTCTCGCGCGTACGGCGACAAGCATGTATAACCGCGGTTTTTTCATCGAGCCTTCGGGTGAGGAAACGTTTTATGACAAACGCCATCTTTTCAAGATCAGCGCCGAGGCGTCGATGCTGAACCGGGGGATGACAATGCCTCCGGTGGTTCGTTTCAGGGGATGGAATATAATGCCGGTCGTCTGCTATGACCTGAGGTTTCCGGTTTGGTGTCGAAACACCGGTAACCGTTATGACCTGATGATTGTTACGGCCAACTGGCCACAAGCAAGGGGCTATGCATGGAAGCATCTTCTCATCGCACGAGCTATCGAGAACCAGTCGTATGTAATCGGTGCCAACCGCGGCGGCAGTGATAGTTTCGGCGACTATGACAAACTATCGTTTGCCTATGACTATCTCGGCAGAGCCATCGCCGAGACTGATGACAAAAATAAAATTGTCTCTGCCGTTCTTGACAAAGACAAGCTGAACAGGTTTCGCGAGGATTTTCCTGTATGGAATGACAGCGACCTGTTTAACCTCACGTTGTGATTATTTTCTCAAAAGATTCAATATCTGTGGAATGACGGCTGTAAGGCCGTCATTATTTATTTCATGGACATTGGGATGAGGGTAGTCGGATGTAAAGCGCTGCGATTCTATGCGAGCAATAACCTCGTCACGCGAGACGGCATTGCGCCTGATTACCCGTTCTATTCTGATGTCGTCTTCGGCAATGACGTTCCAGACTTCGTCGACCATGCGGTCAAGGCCGCTCTGATACAGAATCGCGGTCTCGACAAAGATGCGGTCGTCTGTATGCGACTTGTCGGCTATGACCTGAGCGAGCTTTGTCCTGACGGCTTCATGGATGATGGCGTTAAGTTTTTTCAGTTTTGACGCATCATTAAATACGATTTCGGCAATCAGGCGTCGGTCGATGATGCCGTTGACAACCGCTTTGTCGTGAATACGTGATATAAGCTCCGCTTTGATGACATCGCTGTTGTCCATAATATTCTTGGCTTCGGCATCGCAGTCGAATACGTAGTAGCCCATCAGACGTAAAACGGTACTTACTACGGATTTTCCGGCGCCTATGCCACCGGTGACAGCAATTGTCTTCATAACCTTTCGATTATATATTCGGCACTGTCGGCCGAGAGATGGACATTGACAAGTTCTGACGGTACATCGTGGAGTCTGAGCCTGACTTTACGCGAGCGGCTGACATTTATCGAGCGGTAATCAGCCGTGACTCTGAAATGGGGGTCTGTTGTGCGGTAAATGCTCATGGGTACCATGTAGATCACGTCGATCTGCGCCGGGAATGTAATCAGTTTCATATCTGCCGGAACATTTACAGGCTCGATTACGACTCGCCTTGTCTTCATGATCAGCGGCTCGATATCGACGGTGACGTCGATGCTGTCGGGAATCACACGGCAATTGTGCGGAGCTATCAGTTTGGCTCTGACTGTTGTTGTCGCTCCGAGGTCTGATAGATGAATCGGCTCGGTCGAAATCGATTTTACATTGTAGGGCATCTGTGATACATAGTAGACTTTGACGGTATCGACCGATGGATGCGGGACGCCAACGATTGTCGACTGAGGACCGGGAGATATCTTGTAGTTGATGGAGACAGGGCGGCAGAGAGGTTTTTTTGTCGTAAAGAACAAATTGATCGAATCGGGCGATACGAGTTGCACTGTAGCGCCTCCGAGAGCAGATCTCGCGATAGCTTTGAGGTCGGCGTCGCCAAGCCTGATGGAATTGCGGTTGCGATAGAGTCTGAAATCTATGCCAAACTTTGGCGCACGGCCAAGCGAGTGTTTGAACAATTGTGTGCCTTTGCCTTTGGCGCTGACACTCATAAATGCCGGCGGTGTCGATATCACGGTGACGCTGTCGGGAAGGTTTTCGAGTCGCACGGGCATACGCAGGTCGTATTGCTGTTCTTCGTTGAGCGTCAAGACACACCACAGTATCGCCGATATGACTAAAAAAATCAAAAACACAACGACATGACGCCCGCGCTGAGAGCGGACGAGGTCTGTTGTGTTTTTGTACAGATGTTTTATGCGGGCCGACAGTCCCATAGACCGAGAGAGCCGGTTGCGTTATTTTTTATCAGCGTTTTCCTGAGCGCTCTGGTTGGCTTCGGTGGCTGAAGGATATACCGATCCTTTGTCGATGCGGATGCGTACGCCGTCGGCAATCTCGACAATGAATGAGTCTTCTTTGATGTCGCGGATCTTGCCGTGGATGCCGCCTGCGGTAACGACATTGTCGCCTTTGCCGAGCGATTCACGGAATTCTTTTATTTTTTTCTGACGTTTCTGCTGTGGACGAATCATAAAGAAATAGAAGATTGCAAACAGGGCAACAATCATGATGATTGATGAGAGGCCACTGCCGCCTTGAGCATTTTGAAGAAGGATTGAGTTGAGTTCCATCGTTTTATCGTATTTTTATAATTATTATTTCATTATTAAGCCTTCGGTCTTAAGATAATTAACAACCGAAAAGAGTATGCCGTTTACAAACTGGCCGCTTTTATTTGTACTGTAGCAGTTTGCAATCTCGACATATTCGTTCATTGTCACAGGGACAGGTATTGCCGGATAGTTGATAAACTCGGCTATAGCCGCTGTCATCACGACGATGTCCATGAAGGCGAGACGCTCGGGATCCCACTGTGAGGCATTGATGAAGCGGTCGATGTATTCGCGGTATGTCTCACGGTTTTCGACTGCGAGCCTGAAGAGATCGGGGCCGAAATTCTCGTCTTCGTCGTCTTTATATTCGGGGAGAAGATTTATCTGTTTTTCGGGCGATGACGCAAACTGTTTGATGGTCTTGAGGACAAACGTGCCCATTATCTGCAGGTCGTCGTTCCAATAGATCGACATAGATTCAAGTGCTTCAGCGAGGTCATCGCTCGGCAGGATGATGTTCTTGACGACCGAACGCCAGAATTCGCAGTCGGTTGCATAATCGGTCGTCGGCTGTGCCATGTAGTCGGCATAAAGTTGAGAGCTGATGATGCTGTCGAGGAGTGATCGGATGAGCGCCGGATTGCTTTCCCACGACACGGGGTTGGCTGACAGATATGCCTGAAGACTTTCGTTTTCGCGCAGACGCTCTATAAACATGTTTTCGGCGAAACGCATGTTTGGATTCAGTTCTTCAGGGGTCGCAAGGTGTTTTGTCTTTGCATTTTCGAGTCGTGTGTACTGCTCGTTTGTTAACTCAATCATCAGCACGAAAAGGCTGTTGTAAAGCTCATAGGCCTTATCAAGTGACGCTTTTAATTCTTTGCCTGCATTTATGTAGGCAAGACGGCTGTCTTGATATGAGGTGAGTGTATCAGCCATTTCTCTTATGCCTGCATTGAAGCCGACGGTAGTGAATTCGACGTCTTCGTGCATCAGAGCCTTGAAGGCATCGTCTTTGGCTATTACGGTAGACAAAATTGTGAGCCAAAATCTGACATCGTCGGCAAGTGTAGGCGCTTTGATCTTTTTGTAATCGCGAAATGCCACAGAATCGGTAATGCGATCTAAAAGCGGTTGTAACAATGAGTTAAACTTCGATATTGAGATAGCATCCCGCAATATCATCTGTTTGACTGTGTCATTATCGGCAAGAGCCTTGCCTACTCTGTTTCTTGCAAGTTTTGGATCTACGTCAACCCGGGGCTGTTTTGTGTTGCGGGCGATGCGACAACCCGACAGCTCCTGTATCAGAATCAAAAGATCTGAATAAACCGCATATGCATATCTTCTGTCTTTTGACCCGTTTTCAGGGGCTGAATCTATTCTAAACTCACTGCGTGTCAGAAGATAAGAATAAAGCATCTGCACGACTTTAGTTCTGATTAGTATGCGATTGATCATGACGTTGTTTAATGTTCTATGTTTTTACGCTGCAAATTTAAACATATTATTGTCAATCACCAAACATTTTTAGCACACGCATCAGTTTTCGGCAAGCGGATTCCAGCCTTGAGCCCTGAGGGTGATTTCATTGTCGTCACGAGTAATCATGGCGCAACCGAGCTCGGGGCGTGTTATATATCCGATGGTCTTGACGTCTTTAAGTTTCGACACTTTCTCGTGGTCGGTCAGCGGTACGGTGAAGAGCAGTTCATAATCCTCACCACCGTTAAGGGCAGCTGTAACGAGGTTCATGTTGAGTTCTTCGGCCATGACAGCAGTCTGGTAGTCGATAGGAATACGGTCTTCATATATGCGGCAACCTACGTTGCTCTGTTTGCATATATGGAGCAATTCAGACGAAAGGCCGTCGCTTATATCCATCATAGCCGTGGGTTTTATACCCGCGGCGGCGAGTTCTTCGATTATGTCTTTTCGGGCTTCGGGTTTGAGCTGACGCTCTACGAGATATTCCTTACCTGCGAAATCAGGTTCGAAATCGGCGCGTCCGGCTGACGCGACCTTCTCGCGTTCGAGCAACTGGAGTCCCATATATGCGGCTCCGAGATTTCCCGATACACATATCAGATCGGTGTCATGCGCTCCGTCGCGGTAGACGATTTTGTCTTTGGGTGCATCTCCGATACATGTTATCGATATCACCAGACCCTGATGAGAGGCACAGGTGTCGCCACCTATGACATCGACGCCATAGAGTTTGCAGGCGACCTTTATGCCCGAATAGAGTTGTTCGATGTGTTCGACGGTGAAACGTTTCGATATGCCAAGCGAGACTGTCAGCTGACGCGGTGTGCCGTTCATGGCACATATATCCGAGATGTTGACTATGGCCGCTTTATAACCCAGATGTTTCAGAGGCACGTATGTCAAGTCGAAGTGAACGTTTTCGAGAAGCAGATCGGTTGTGACAAGCACTTCGGTATCGTTGTATTCGAGTACGGCGGCATCATCGCCGACACCTTTTTTAGACGAGGTGTTTGTCAGTTCGATATCTTTTGTCAGACGGTCAATGAGTCCAAACTCGCCAAGGGTTGATATTTCAGTCTGTTTGTCTTCCATTTTTGTATATTATCAGAGCCGACCCGACACTAATAGTCAAGCCGGCTCTTATTGTTATGTCTTATAAACGCTCGACAAGTGTCTTCATCAAAGCCACCACTGTGGGCTGAGCCTTGACAGCGGCCAACTGAACTTCCTCGTGGCTCGGGACGTCTGTGATGTCCTTGCCGCCGAGGTCGGTAATCACTGACAAGCCGAAAACGGTCATGCCGCCATGGTTGGCGACAATTACTTCGGGAACTGTCGACATGCCTACAGCATCACCGCCGATAACTCTGAAATATTCATACTCTGCGGGAGTCTCGAATGTGGGGCCGGGGGTTCCGACATATACACCGTGCATAAGACGCAGGCCCTGTTCCTGACCTATTTTGTCGGCAAGGGCGACCAGTTTCTTGGAATAAGCTTCGGTCATCGCCGGGAAACGAGGTCCCCACTCTTCATAGTTCTTGCCTCTGAGCGGGTTTTCCGGGAAGAGGTTTATATGGTCGGTGATAACCATCACGTCGCCGACTTTAAACTCTTTGTTCATGCCACCGGCGGCATTTGAGACGAGAAGAGTCTTTACACCGAGTACCTGCATGACTCTGACAGGGAATGTCACCTGTTTCATATCATATCCTTCGTAATAATGGAAACGGCCCTGCATAGCCATGACACGTTTGCCGCCAAGCATACCGAATATGAGGTTGCCGCTGTGTCCCTCGACTGTCGAGACGGGGAAATTGGGTATTTCCTTATAGGGAATATAAAGTTTGTCGGTGATGTGGTCTACGAGGCTTCCGAGTCCGGTGCCGAGGATTATCGCTGTTTCAGGCATATCGGCGACCTTTGAACGCAGATAGTCGGCTGTCTGATTTATTTTTTCTAACATAATTTTGTTTGTATTTGTTTTATTTCAGTTAGTATGTAAACGTCTTTTGACGGGCTAATGTTTGTGGGCCGGATTCATTGTCTTATAAGTTTGCGCAAGGCGTCGACAAATGCCGTAGGTCCGGCCGGATTGATAAATTCGACCTCGACCGGCAGGTAGAATATATATGGTTTTAGCTCGTGGGGGAAATAAGGATTACAGATCAGTCTGACGGCATCCTTTTCGGTTGTGATGATGTATTTACGCTCTCCACGCATTGTGTTAAATCTGTCAAGCAGCAGTTCAATGTCTTTTCGATTATAATTGTGATGGTCGGGAAAAACGTTGACTTTAACTTTTGCTCTGAAGCTTTTGAGATATCTGACAAAAGGCCGTGGGTTACCGATGCCGGCGACAGCGAGAAGCGTATCGGTCTCAAGCAGCCAATCGAGATAAGGGAAGGCCTTTACACGGTCGGGAAAGAGAGGCACGGGATTGTTGTATGAGTATTTCGAGAAGAAAAGCTCTTGAAAGGGATATAGTTCAAGATGCTTTGAATAAATTCTGAAATCAAGCTGCTTGATGGTGTCGGGACACTTGGTCACAACGACCATATCGGCTCTGTTGAGCCCTCTTATTGACTCACGCAGACGCCCATATGGCAACATACTGTCTTCGAAAACCGGGCGGTTATACTCGGTGATAAGAATCGACGCTTTGGGCTTGACATATCGGTGCTGAAAGGCATCGTCAAGCAGAATGAGGTTGATGTTGGGGTCGAGTCGCAACAACTCGTTTATGCCGGCGACACGTTCCTCGCAGACGGCGACAACGACCTCGCCGTTAAATTTCTGATAGATCTGATAGGCTTCGTCGCCGACATCACGCGGTGTCGATTTGTCTGATGTCATGACAAATCCTTTTGTGTGTCTCTTGTATCCACGACTGAGGACAGCGATATGGAAACTGTAGCGGAGCTGGCTGAGTATAAATTCGACATGCGGTGTCTTACCCGTACCGCCTACCGCCAAATTACCCACGACAACGACAGGCACATCAAATTCATGTTGTTTGAGTATGCCCCAGTCAAAGAATTTATTACGCATGTAAGTGACCGCCCCGTATATTTTGGAACACGGAAGCAGTATCATCTTCGACATTACATTGCGTGCAGACATTCAGCGACAGGTTTAGATGGTCAGCGTATTTCGACTTCGGGCATACGTGCCTGTACAGAGGCTGCCTCACGCAGTCGCTTGACGGCGTGGAACGCTTTGAGGGTTTCGGTGTCAAAAGCCATGCCGGCCACATCAAGCCGTCCGGTCTCGTTCATAAGCGCCTTGAATATGTCATTGTCGACCGACGGATATGACACATATTGATTCGGCCGAAGCGACAAGTTGCCAGCCATGTCGTTGATACAATCGGTTAGAGAACCTATTTTGTCGACCAAACCGAGGCTTATGGCGCTCGAACCAACCCATACACGACCTTCGGCTATCGTCTTGACATCTTCGACAGCCATTCCGCGTCCTTCGGCGACACGTCCTGTAAACAGTTCATAGATCTCATTGACACTTTTCTGCATTGACTGCAGCTGATATGGCGTCATAGGCTCTACAAGTGACATGAACGTGGCATTTGGTCCCGATGTAACTTCGCTGAAGTTTACGCCGAGTTTGCCTGTGACAAGGCCGCTTAAATCGGGAATCATGCCAAAGACGCCTATTGAGCCCGTAAGTGTTGTTTTATCGGCATAGATGCTATCGGCACCGCATGAAATATAGTAACCGCCCGATGCGGCATAATCCCCCATCGAGACATAAAAGGGTTTGTCTTTTGATTTGAAATATTCGAGCGCTTCCCAGATCTGTTCGGAAGCAAAGGCGCTACCACCCGGAGAATTTACACGCAGAACAAGCCCCTTGACGTTATCGTCGTCGGCAAGTTCGACTATATCCTTGACGACTGTCTGACCCACAATGCCCTCATTGCCGCTGTCGACGATATCACCGACGGCATAATAGACAGCGATGTGCTTATCTGAGGCTTTGCCGAAATCAGAGTTGTTATAGGCGATATAATCTGCGGGTGAAACCAGTCGGATATCTTCATCTTCCTTGATGCCGCTTTTGGTTTTCAGAATCTTGTCAAATTCACGACCGTAAGCCGAGTTGGTGATGACGCCTGCAGCGATACACTCTTCGGCCGTCCAGGCATAAGTCAGACTATCGGCCCAGGCCGATACGCGATCGGAGGCAACAGAGCGGTTATCGGCAATTGTCGTAGCATAATAGGACCAGATAGAGTCGATGTAGACTTTGTTCTGAAGCCTTGCGGCATCACTCATTTCCTTGAGGATAAAAGGCTCAACGGCGCTTTTATATGTGCCGACTTTCACAACCTGCACTTTCACACCGAGTTTGTCGAGAAGACCGGTGAAGAACGGTGTCACCGAACCGATGCCCCGGATGTTGACGTTACCGACGGGATTCAGATAAATCTCATCGGCAACAGAAGCGAGCAGATAATCACCTTGAGAAATTGCGTCGCCATATGCATAGATCCATTTGCCGCTTTCTTTGAATCCGCGCAGAGCCTGCATCATCTCTTCTCGCGATGCGACACCGAGTGAAGAACCTCCGCATTTGATATAGATGCCTTCGATTTTTTTATCGTTGGAAGAGAGTTGTATCGACTTGATGATATTCTCAAGAGTCTGAGGCTTCTGCTCGGCTCGACTCAACATAGTTACAAAATTGGCATTACCTTCACGTTCAATGATATCGCCTGTAAGATCTATGTATAAAATTGAGTTTTTCTCTACGGCGGCCGTTTTTTTATCGCCCGAAAGCATAACACCGACACAAACAGACCCGATAATTACAACCGAGATAATAGAAATCCAAATCCCGGCAACAGTGCCCAGGAGAGAAACGAAAAAGCGCTTAAACATTTAAGAGATATCTTATTGTTAACAATTTTCTGAATTAAAAACAGACATTTTCATGCCCGATACAAAATTATACAAATTGTCGCTAACAAACAAGGTTTTTTTAATTAAAGTTAAAGCGGCAAGACTATTGCTTCAAAAAGTGACGTGAACAGCAATCCTCAACCCACTTCTGTCAATTTTGTAAGCGGCACGACGATAACTCAGACGCCACACATAATCAACTCTGAGACATTTGAATATATTGTCAAGCCCAGCCGATGCCTCCATATATGGGCCGTCGGTCATTTCCCTGACGGTAACATCGTCAGGGAAAGCGAAGAGCGACTTATTGAATGAGGGATCATTGCGCCGGCTCAAATGTCCGTATATGCCGCTGAATGAAAATACTTCACGCATCTTCAGTTTCTTGACATAGGGTATATAGTTGAGTATAGCGCCGTTAGCCCAATATGTGATAAACCAGCTCACCGATGAGTCGTTGATAAACTCAAGAGGATTCATCAGTGCGAAACTCTCGGGCTGGATGGTGTATGACAGGTTGGCGTTTGGTATCAGCAGGTCAATATAGCTTGACTTGCTCCAAACATGGCCGCCCCCGATTATGGCATCGACATAACCGAAAGCCGAGAGCCAAAACCGCTTCTGAAACATCAGTTCGGTCTTATTTATCGGAAATTTTGACCCGAGGAAACCGGCAGGGGCAAAAGTGTGAGTCAGCGCTATGACAGGGGCATCAAGATTGACCGGTATGCGATGGCTTCTCGTCTGAAAATATTTTTCACCGGGCGCATATCGCAATGTCACTGAAAGACTGTTTTCGGTATAGTGGCCGTAGTCATGCCCATAGCCATCGATAAAACGCACCCAAGGCGTGGATTGTCGCCATTCTGTTTTTGCCATGGCAGACACAGAGAAATTATTCGCCAACTCAAGATTGTATTCAAGAGAGGTCAGGCGATGATATATGGCGCGGTCGTCTTTCATTCTGCGCAATGATAGAAAAATGTTGTCCTGATTGGTAAACATATAATGCTGGCCTATTTTATCGAGGTCATACATATGGGTCAGGCGTAGCGACTTCATAGGGAATTCTCTCGAGTGATATTTTTTGTCTATAAAAGAGTATTCAAGTTCTCCTTTATATTTCCATCTATGATCTTTTGTGCCATAGGCTACATAGCCTCTTGCAAACCAACGTTTACTAAGTCCTGAGGTCGTCATTCCCCCCACCCTCAGTCGCGTGCCTTCGACCGAGTTGAAACTCACGGTCGTATTGACCGGGCCGTAGTCGATGCCGTCTGCGAGCGTGACGTATCCGTTGAAAAAAGCTTTGAGTACTTTCTCTGTCCAATAGTAGACGGGCATCTTTCTGAGGCGTCTGAACATCTGGTCGACACGGTTCTCGTTATCGCTTATCGAAGCGAGTCTCACATCCCGCCAGTAGGCTTCGTCCTTATTTTCGGCATCAGAGTCTTGTATCTGTGTTTCAGAATGATTAAAAACGGTCTCGTCATCAGGATATTCAAATCCATGTCGGGCGTAGACAGTATTGCGTCGGGCGTAGATGCCCGGAGTGCCGGGCACGGCCGTTATCTCGATGGTGAGGTCATCGCTATTTTTCAAACGCGATCCATCGGACGCGCGACTGTATGTCTGAGACAGGTATAGCCTGTCGATAAAATTCAAATTTATATCGCGTGGCAACCGCATGTCAACTTTCTTTATAAACATCGTCGAATCATTCTCGGGTATATATATGTGGCCTATGAATCCAAAAGCCGCGTTATTGAATGGATAGAACGACAGCACTATGCACCTCTCGTTGTCAACCTCCACCGTGTCGGTCAGATAGAATTTATAGAAGTCAGTCGCTATTTTTGACAAAGGGCTGACAAAACGGTTCTGCAATAGATTTATGTCGTCGTCATAAAGATCAACCTCGCGCATCACATCTTCAAGAAACGTGCTGATGCCCTGCTCGCTGCTTATACTATTGAATCCTTGACTTCTGACGCCCCTGACAGATTCTTTCTCGGATTGCGGATCGCGTCGATAATCAATGTGCGAGAATTTTTCTTTGACAAGGATGTTAAGAATAGGTTTTCCCGAGATATCAGAAGTGTCGACGTGCTCATTGAGAAAAGAAAAATTTCTCATCAGTGCGTTGTCTTTGTCTCCGTCAAAATTGTTGATTGCTACCGAAATTTTCTCGTATTTGTCATAATTATAGAAGTCGTTGCGACGTGGATCTGTCATGCCGCCACCGTTTCTGAGCTTCCGCGCAAACTCGACGGCCGGATTATTTTTTTTGGAATATTTCTTTTTGCGGACCACCACTTCTTGCAATTCGGTCGTAGATGGGGTAAGATATACTGCATAGACGTTGACTCTGTTTTTGTTTATCGGCAGCACTTTTTTATTATAGCCTACACAAGATATATTGAGAAATCGGGCATTAGCAGGCACTGAAATCTCGAATATGCCGCGTGCATCGGTAACGGCACCGCGTGCAGTGGCCGGATCGACGACTGAAGCATATGGCAACGGCAAATCGGTAATAGAATCCTTGACAATTCCCTGGATGTAATAATCCGATATATCACCCGAATACGACAGCAACGCCTTTGACAGCATAATCGCCATAGCGATGCAACGGAGTATATGTCGAATCATTGTCATTTTTGAAAAATAAATTACTTTTGCAGTCAGACTTATTATTATAACAATATAGCGGATGGCTAAAGAAATCGAACGTAAATATCTTGTCACGTCGTCGGGTTATCGCGAGATGGCCTCTCGTATCATACATATCACACAGGCCTATCTCAACACCGACCCGAGGTCGACTGTCAGGGTGAGAATCATCGACAACCACGGTAAACTCACCGTCAAGGGTATTACCCGCGGTGCCACACGAGACGAGTGGGAGTTTGATATCCCGACCAACGATGCCCGCGACATGATCGCAGCATGTGCCTGTTCCAAAATCATCGACAAATGCCGATATATCGTCAACTTTGAAGGCCATTGTTGGGAAGTCGACGAATTCCACGGCGAGCACGAGGGTCTCGTCGTGGCTGAGATCGAACTCCGCGATGAGTCGGAAAGATTTGAGTTACCCGGATTCATCGGACGTGAAGTGACAGGCGATACACGATATTACAACTCTTCGCTTGCCGAACTCTGACGACGGGTGAGAAGAACGACATTCTCGACATGCTGTGTGTGAGGAAACATGTCGACCGGACATACGGCGTCAATCTTGTATTTCACGTCGAGCAGCGCCAGATCGCGTGCCTGCGTCGCAGGGTTACAGCTCACATAGACAATACGGCGGGGTTCGGCGTCAAGAATAACTTTTACGACATCGCCGTGCATGCCGGCCCGCGGTGGATCGACGATCATCACATCGGGACGTCCATGACAGGCGACAAAATCACCGGTGAGCACATCTTTCATATCGCCGGCGAAAAACTCGGTGTTGTCGATGCCGTTGGCCTGCGAGTTTATACGGGCGTCCTCGATGGCCGACTCCACATATTCTATGCCGATGACCTTGCGGGCCTTGCGGGCAACAAAAATAGCGATAGTACCTGTGCCTGTATATAGGTCGTAGACGAGTTCGTCGCCGGTAAGGCCTGCAAAATCTCGCACCACACTATATAATTTATAGGCCTGCCGCGAATTGGTCTGATAAAATGATTTCGGCCCGATTCTGAAACGTAGCCCTTCCATCTCTTCCTCGACATAAGGTTTGCCGGAGTAGCATATGATATCGAGATCACCGATTGTATCATTTACTTTGGTGTTGACGACATATTGCAGTGATGTGATTTCAGTGAACTGTGCTCTGACAGCATCGAGCAGGCTGTATATTTTATTTTCATCGCCTTCGCCGAAAGAGAATACCGCCATGATCTCGCCGGTCGACAATACTCTTATCATAAGATTTCTGATGAAACCGTGCTGCTCTCTAAGATCATAGAACTCATAACCGGCTGTTTTGACAAAATCCTTGACGAAAAGTCGCAGACGGTTGGTGAAGTCATCCTGGAGATGGCATTTTCTGATATCGAGCACCTTGTCGAATGCACCCGGAATATGGAATCCGGCGGCGTCGCGGTCGGGGAAGTCCTCGCCCGACGACAACTGCTCGTAGGTAAGCCATGATTTATTTGAGAATGTATATTCGAGCTTGTTGCGGTAAGCCCAGATCTCGTCGGAACCGACTATAGGCATCACCTCGGGAAAATCGACTTTGGCTATACGACCGAGCACGTCGATGACCTGCTGACGCTTGCATTTGAGCTGAAACTCATAGGGCAGATGCTGCCAGCGGCAGCCGCCACATATGCCGAAATGCTCGCATCGCGGTTCGATTCTTACATCGCCCGGACGTACCATTCGGGCAATATGTCCCTCTGCAAAAGATTTTTTCTTTTTGTCGAGTTTTATATCGACAATGTCGCCCGGGGCGGCAAAGGGGACAAAGACAACCATATCGTCGACTCTGGCCAAGGCATTGCCCTCGGCGGCGACGTCGGTAATCTCGATATTTTCAAGCGTAGGAAGCGGTTTGCGTTTTCTTGCCATTATTATAAAAATAAATTTTCGGCAAAATTACATCATTTAACTCAAAATCCCATAAAAAACATCGAGAACCAACCGACCTCCCTGTTGCCAAGACTTAATTAAGGTTTTAAGATGTGATTTTTTTACATATTGTTTTATTAATCCGCCGAATTATTTTAAATTTGCAAACCAAATGTTTTACAAAACGACTAACAAACGAAAACACAAATAGATATTCTATTTTTCAAATAAATCAAAATAAAGATCAAATGAAAAGAGTTTACACATTCGGTGACGGTAAGGCCGAAGGCAATTCCGAGATGAGAAACCTTCTCGGTGGCAAAGGCGCCAACCTCGCTGAAATGAACCTGCTGGGCATGCCCGTGCCTCCGGGTTTCACTATCACAACCGAAGTTTGTACAGAGTACACCCAGTATGGCAAAGACGAAGTTGTCAAACGTATCAAAAGCGACGTTGAAGCCGCTATAGCTCACGTCGAAGCTCTCACAGGCAAAAAATTCGACGACAGCACAAATCCCCTTCTCGTATCGGTACGTTCGGGTGCCCGCGCCTCTATGCCCGGCATGATGGACACAGTCCTCAACCTCGGCATGAACGACGCTACCGTTGAGTCTCTCGCGCAAAAAAGCGGCAATCCCCGCTTCGCGTGGGACAGCTACCGCCGTTTTGTCCAGATGTACGGCGACGTCGTGCTCGGCATGAAACCCAAGAGCAAAAACGACATCGACCCCTTCGAGGAAATCATGGACAAGGTCAAAGAAGCCAAGGGTGTCAAACTCGACACCGAGCTTGACGTAGACGACCTCAAGAACCTCGTCAAACTCTTCAAGGCCGCTGTGAAAGAATTCACCGGCAAAGACTTCCCCGACAGCGCTTGGGAACAGCTCTGGGGCGGCATCTGCGCCGTATTCGACAGCTGGATGAACGAACGCGCCATCCTCTACCGTCGAATGAACCAGATTCCCGAAGAATGGGGCACAGCCGTCAACGTCCAGGCTATGGTATACGGCAACATGGGTGAGAACTCTGCCACAGGTGTCGCATTCAGCCGCGATGCAGCTACAGGCGAGAATATCTTCAACGGCGAATACCTCATCAACGCCCAGGGCGAAGACGTCGTTGCCGGTATCCGCACACCCCAGCAGATCACAATCGAAGGCTCACGCCGCTGGGCAGCCCTTCAGGGTATCAGCGAAGAAGAACGTGCATCCAAATATCCCTCACTCGAAGAATCGATGCCCGTCTGCGCCAATGAGCTCTTCGCCATCGCCGCCCGTCTCGAAGACTACTACAAAGACATGCAGGACATGGAATTCACCATCCAGGACGGTAAACTGTGGATGCTTCAGACCCGTAACGGCAAACGCACAGGCGCCGCTATGGTCAAGATCGCCATGGACCTCCTCCGCGCAGGTGAGATCGACGAGAAGACAGTGCTCAAACGCATGGAGCCCCAAAAACTCGACGAGCTTCTCCATCCCGTCTTCGACAAGAGCGCACTCAAACGCGCTGTCGTAGCAGCAAAAGGCCTTCCCGCTTCTCCAGGCGCGGCCGCCGGCCAGATAGTCTTCTCGGCAGACGAAGCAGAACAATGGGCCGAGAAAAAACGCAAAGTCGTTCTCGTCCGCATCGAAACCTCACCCGAAGATCTCCGCGGTATGGCCGTGGCTCAGGGTATCCTCACTATGCGCGGCGGCATGACATCTCACGCGGCTGTCGTTGCCCGCGGTATGGGTAAATGCTGCGTATCAGGTGCCGGCGAAATCAAAATCGACTACAAAGAAAAAACAGTCGAAATGGGTGGCAAAGTCTACAACGAAGGCGACTGGATCTCACTCAACGGTTCGACAGGCGAAGTCTACGACGGTCAGGTTCCCACAACCGAGCCCGAACTCGGCGGTGACTTCGGCGCAATCATGAACCTCTCGAGCAAATATACAAAAACACTCGTGCGCACCAATGCCGACTCACCCCGCGACGCAAAACAGGCACGCCACTTCGGCGCACAGGGTATCGGCCTCTGCCGCACCGAGCACATGTTCTTCGAAGGCGACCGCATCAAATCGGTGCGCGAGATGATTCTCGCTTCTGACGAAGAAGGCCGTCGTGCCGCCCTCGCCAAACTCCTGCCTATGCAGCGTGGCGACTTCGAAGGCATCTTCGAGGCCATGGACGGCTTCGGCGTGACAATACGTCTGCTCGATCCCCCGTTGCACGAATTCGTACCTCATCAGACTGCAACACAGAAAGAACTTGCCGATGAAATGGGCATCTCTCTCGCCGACGTGAAAGCCAAAGTCGACAGTCTCGAAGAGTTTAACCCGATGCTCGGCCACCGTGGCTGCCGTCTCGGCATCACCTACCCCGAAATCACCGAAATGCAGACACGCGCCATCATCGAAGCCGCTCTCGCCTGCAAGGAACGTGGCATCGACGTACACCCCGAAATCATGATTCCCCTCGTTGGCTCGCTCAAGGAAATCCAGCATCAGGCCAACGTCATCAACGTAACAGCAGCCAAAGTATTCGACGAAAAAGGCACATCGATCCCTTACCTCGTCGGTACGATGATTGAAGTTCCCCGCGCCGCTCTCACGGCAAACGAAATCGCAACAGTAGCCGACTTCTTCTCGTTCGGCACAAACGACCTCACCCAGATGACATTCGGCTTCTCGCGCGATGACGCTCCCAAATTCCTCAAGTTCTACAAGGAGCACGGCATCATCAAGACCGATCCCTTTGAAGTACTCGATCAGGAAGGTGTCGGCCAGCTCGTCAGAATGGGCGTTGAGAAAGGCCGCAGCGTGAAACCCGAACTCAAAGTAGGTATCTGCGGCGAGCACGGTGGTGAACCTTCATCGGTCAAATTCTGCGCCAAACTCGGCATGAACTATGTCAGCTGCTCACCCTTCCGTGTGCCCATCGCCCGCGTAGCAGCGGCCCAGGCTGCAATCGAAGACTGATCTTCAGCCAATATAATTAGCCTCACGGCTAATATCCAATAACTTAAAGAGGCATCCTCAATCGCGGGGATGCCTCTTTTGATGAAAAATGCGGACTTATTATCGGTGTTGTCTTCGGCCGAACATTATGCTGTCATTAACTCGTTTGCGATAGATGTTGAAATTGTTGAACATACAATAAGTTATAACGGTTGCACCAAGGATTTCAAACAGATTCCAACCGGTTATCATATGACTCATAATCGGGTCAATTATTCGGGCTATGATAATGATACACCCTAAAACAGTGAGTGCGAACGATATATTGCGTTTTACACGATTGCTGGCGGCCATGATGTTTTTATTTTATTTGACGCACATCTATCGAAAAAATTACAAAATGAAAAAAATTCGCCGTTGGTCATCCGTGAAAGATTGCGCTTTGAATTGTTATCCTATCCGAAAAATACAACCGAGGCGGTTTTACGAAGTTCAATTAACCTTAAAGATTAGCCCTCGTGTTTTCAAAATTGAAGTGTCGGGGCGTGTGGTAGTGCTGTACGTGGATTTTTATTGAGCGAGAGTATATGAGTCAAGCGAGATTACGGTCTGCTGTAATTTACCTCGGTTTCCTATCATTGTAGATTTTTGTCTTACAACATAATATGGCCAACCGCATGGCATGTAATCTATTTTAAGATAGTCTTCAAAAGTACCGTCGGTCTTAACTTGTGAATCAAAGTTTTCGTTGAAATTCTCCGTAATGCTGTCATTAGACATATATTCTACAATACCTCCTACTATGGCTTTTAACTCGTCTTGGGGAAGAATGCTTGTAACATCGCAAATAACATGATACGCACCATCTTCGTTATCCCTATAAACCGAGCTATATGTAGTGTTTTCAAACTGCGTATCTGTCGCATCTTCATGTTCGGTATTCTCGCCGATTTGCATTGAGAGACCATGATTCATAAAAAGTATTTTGAGTTCGGCGAGATAGCCGTCAACAAGTTTGTCGGAGTCTACATTTTTTGTGTAATCTTTTATATCAAGCCCCATATCTTTTAACCCCTGTATTTCCGGGAGCTTCGAGAAATCATTTATCGCCTGTTTGAAAAGGGATTTGGCTTGTTTCTTAATTTGGTCCAAATTGTTGTATTTGGTAATCTTGCCGTATTCGTCTGTTTCAAACCGGATAGTAGTACCAACGATTTTTTGGCCGAGTTTTGCTGTTATCTTGTTTTGGAAATCGGCGAGAGGTGTAGATGCAATAGTGTCGGTAGGAAATTCCAAAAAGGTATAATCCATCTTATAACCGTTGGCGGTGGAATCAACGACATTTATGCGTACTTTAGTAGCTACAAGCCCGGTCCGCACGGTGTCGGTATCGCTAATCCGCCACATAGTTTCATGAATCCAATATGTAAGAGTATCGTATTTGTTGAACCAACCGATAACATCAATTGTGGAATCATTCTGCGCAGGATTTTCCTGCATCGGATTCGACTCACCCTGTGCTGCCATGCTGCCGGCGATAGCAAGTAACGACAGAACCCAAATCAATATTTTCTTCATATACGCGGAGATTACGAGGTTGATAAAATATTGGAGAGTAGATTGCCTCCAATATTGCAAAGCTAATGATAATCTGCGAGAAATCTGGTGTTTTACGCTGAAAAAAACGTAAAATAAGTATCTTTGCGTATCAAATAACAGCATTATTCAAACGACGATATGAGCATACCTGTTTACATTCTTTTTATACCGGTTGTCGCGGCAATTATCGGAGGTGTCATCGGTGGCCGCGCTTACAGGAAATATAACAACCGCAAGAAAAAAAGTCACACTTGACCCAAACGTGGACATAAGGGTAAAGTTTTGTTAAAAGGTTTTGAGATACAGGCAAAAACACTATCTTTGCCTCAACAATCACATGTGTTTAGCTACAATCTATCTCAAAAACGGTTATGCAGCGGATTTCGCTTTTAGTTTTGATGACAGTGCTCTTTATCTTTGATTCGGAGGGCCGACGACATGTCGTAGCCGACTCAGCCTCAAGACTACCACTTCCCAACGCATCGATATTCAACCGGCAAGGAATTGCTGCCGGCGTAAGCCGGTTTGACGGGACGACGCCATCCATTGCCGATGCCGACTACCCTATTACAATCCGCTATCTGGGTTATGTCGAACATACCATATCGGCAACCGGCGCAGATACCATTTTTTTGAAGGAAAGCATCAGAGAGTTGCCCGAATTTGTCGTCGAGTCGCGCAAACATTCCGTTCTGCATCTATTGGCTTATGTCAGGGAATATTCGACGCTGACAACCTATACCGACACCGTGTTTCTATTCCGCGAGAAGATGGTCGACTTCATGCTGCCGTCCGATAAAAAAATGAAATTCAAAGGATGGCGGACACCACGAGTACTGACATCAAAATCATATTACCGCTATACAAATCTTCAAGGTCTCGATAGCGTCAGCAATCGCTGCAACCACCATTTCTCTTGGGCCGACTGGGTGGGCGTAGTGTCACCGACAGAAATACCGCAGGCACTTCGCAACCGGGAGTGCGGCATCGACACCGTCCCGGGGCGCTACAGTGCCACCGAAATATGGAATAGAATCAATGAGCGTCTGACTCTTGACATAGACGTACTGGCTGATACGACAAGTCGCAAATGGGTACCCAATCTTGAGAATTTCTTTCGCAACAATGTCGATTTCGAGCGTTTCAGCGTCCGCTTCAACTACAACAACATCGACGGTGACTCGATTCTGCCGGTTGACCTGACGGGGTATTCGCTCAACATAGAGTCAAACGGCCGCGGACACAAGATGTTTATGTTCAACCGCCGCGACGAACCGTTTTTTGTCAGCACTTATGCTGAGGTATATATACTCGACAAAGAGTTTGTCACTGTCAAGGAGGCGAAAAAATGGGAAAACCGCAGTTCGGGCACAGACGAAATCCCCATCTTCGAGCCGCCTGACGCTCCCGAACTTCAGCCCGACATACAACTGCTTGTCGACCGTGTGAACACTTTAGATCATGATATGGTCAGACTGGCTCTTACGCCTGACAAGCGTCTTGCGGGACGACACATTTCAAAGCAAAATTTCGGGCAACGTGCACTACAGCTTATCAAAACAATAACAGGCATCAGCAGCATCCGTCATCGTCGTAACCTCAATCGGCGATGGAAAGAATTCACCGACGATATAAAAAAGAAAAAGAAATAAAAACTATAACTAAAATGATGACTTCAAAATCTTTTTTTACAAAAGCACTTCTTATTACAGCGATCGGTCTGTCGAACTGTCTCTGCGCGTGTTCGCCGTCAAAGCCGATGCCTCCCGAGCGGCTTCCTGACGACGAGATAGCGATCTATCGCGAAGCAGTGACAAAAATCACACCGTACATCACCCTCGAAGATTCGGCCTTCAAGCTTTCAATCAATCTGAACGAGGCTCTGGAGCTTGACATCCCCGAAAAATATTATGAGCGCGTGAAACAGGAGCTCGATTACACCAACTATATCATCAAGGAGGAATATAACCGCAAAGGCATCAAAATCGATCTACCCGAAATGCCGCTCTCGGCCGACACAGACAAAAACTTATAGCCATTATTATCAGTGCTTTATCTGAAGAGAGCCATACATCATCGCAGCAACTGCACAGAAAAGTATCAGACTGCCGAGGAGCAATGCATAGGTCGATATCGTCAGCAGGATAAAACAACCCAGATAAAGCGACATAAGTATAAGCCCGTTGATGATTCCGGCACGTCGCGAACCGAGCATACGCCACATATAGCCTGAGATCAGAGCCACGGTCATCGCCGCTCCTATCAGATATGCCATCCCGAATGACATATGTTCGGAGAAAGCCAAAAGCAGCGAGTAAAACATAATCAGCGCAGCGCCTATCAGGAAATAATTGAGCAGCGGTATATTGCGTTTCATTAATATTTCAGTAAAAAGCACACTGACATATGTCAGAAATATTATTATGAAAGCATATTTGAGCGATCGCACAACCTTTTGGTAGCGGTCGACCCCGACAAGGAATTTTGTTCCCACAGCGCCCGAATCGTCTTCATATGTGATGCCGGCCGGTGTGAGACTACTCTCCCATCGGGCTGTAAACGTCTTGTCTCTGACCATGCGGTGAACAGGCAGGCTACCGCCTTTGAACGACGGATTGGCAGCTTCGCCGTCGATCGTGACAGACGATTCACACCCTATTTGCTTTATAAAAAGCGACGATGATCCGCGCACATTGAATCCGGTAGAAAAATCAATTTTATCGGGCATTTCGGAGAAATTGACAAAAGCATAGAGACAACTGTCTGATTTTGCCCATTCAAAAATCTTTCCACCAAATTTCAGCGCCGAAAAATCAGACACCTGTTTTGTCTCGACAGCGATCTGTATTAGTAGGTAATCGCCCGATGTCGAAACATCTTCTCTCAGGAATGTGCCTGACATAGAAATACGGGCATCAAAGACCTCCGCCTCATATATGCTTCTATGCAACGACTTTGACTCGACTTCAGCATCGCAGTCAAACTGCACGGGGACGACATAGCCGGCACTATCGGGACACTGCAATAAGACCGGTCCTTTTATCATGACTTTGCCACCCCACCCGCGAGCAATCTCATCGGCCACATCTTTGTTGCGTTCATCACGTGAATAAGCCATCAGCCATATCAGCAATGCACCCAACATAAGCACTCCCGCCTGCAGCCCCAAGAGTACAATCTTGACTCCGTAGGACATCGGCTTCTTGCGGGCCGGGAACGGCGGCGGTAAAATATTCTCCATCATTTCTTCAAAACGAGCTCATCATCGACCATTTTCAACTTCAGCGAAAAATACATCGCCACGGCTATCAATATAAACATAGCCAAACTGCCCACGAGCAAAGCCATCGAACCAAGTTGTATAAGCATGAAGATAAGCACATATTCCACCAATATAACCATGGCACCCAGACGGCCGGCCTTCCTGTTATCCATTATGCCTGTCAAAAACCATGATACAAGTCCGATAGTCATGGCGGAGACAATAGTATATGACACCCAGAATGGCATTTTTTCAGTCATTGCCATCAAAAGCAGATAAAACACCGTAAGAGCTACGGCAATAAGGATGTATTGAAAATAATTTATCGCTTTTCTGAAAGCTAACTCGACAATCATGATCGAAACCAGTGTAATAGCAGTCACGGCAAAGCTGAAATCCATTGTATGGCCGACAAGCCTATAGCCGGTTTCAGTCAGAAGCCCGGCATGGGTTCTCGACCATGCCATATTATCGAAACCGACAGTTATAAAAGCCAACACCATCGAGATACCGATAACAAACAGCGTATGCATACCAAGCCAATTCAGCGTATATTTCGGCCTGACATAATTTACTTTAATTTCTTCCATTGTCATAGAGAGGTTTTAGATTTAAGAAATCGAAACAGCAAACATTCTGTCTCCGACGCAAATATAAACCTTTTTCACGGAACTCAGCTCATTTGGCTCATTTTTTCTCAATATTCAACTTTGAGCCGAAGCAGGTTGTTATCTTCTTAAACAAAATTTCATTAATATGACACACGAAAAATTAACAGCCCATATCGTCGAACTCATAAACCGCTATATCGCCAACGCTGACAGTTTCGACAGCAATCCACAATTGAGAATCGTTCCTTCAACGATGTCAATGACCATTGTCAACGGCAGCGACATGCTCGCCGAGATTGAAGTCTCGGATGAAAATGTCGATGACGAAGCCGGTGTTGACGGCGAACGCTCGGAAGAATATGCCGATTATCAGGCAGGCAGAAATCCCGACTTCTATCCGGTCAAAAGCATGATAAAGGCTGACGGCAACAAAAAATATGCAGCCGACACCAAGGCCATCGAGAGCATTGCGACAAGTTATATATTCTAAACCTCACATTAAAATGAGCAACAAAGTCGATACTATCTATTTTGCCGGAGGATGCTTCTGGGGAACCGAGCATTTTTTTAAACAGATCGATGGCGTGGTAGATACCGAAGTCGGATATGCCAACAGTGTTATCCCCCGACCTTCCTACCGAGAGGTCTGCACAGGTCAGACACAGGCCGTCGAGGGCGTCAGAGTAGTCTACGACACTACAAAAATCGACCTGACCTACCTCATCCGTCTCTATCTGATGACTATCGACCCGACATCGGTCAATCGACAGGGAAACGACGTCGGCACCCAATATCGCACCGGCATCTACTATACAACAGCCGCTCAGCAACATACCGCCATCGCCGAACTCGATAAAGAATCACTCCGTCTCTCGCGACCGCTTGCCGTGGAGATAAAACCGTTGGTAAACTTTTATACGGCCGAAGAATTTCATCAGGATTACCTCGACAAGCACCCGGGCGGATACTGCCACATCGATCCTCGACTTTTTGATGTTGCGCGTAATGCAGGACGCCCTACTTCTGCCGATATTGATATACATAAATATATCAGACCTTCTGACTGTGAGTTACACAATCGTCTCAACCGCATACAATATGCCGTTACGCAGCAAAACGCAACCGAACCACCGTTTAGCAACGAATATTTCGACGAAAAACGTCCCGGCATCTACGTTGACGTAACCACCGGCGAACCGCTTTTTCTATCAACCGACAAATTCGATTCGGGATGTGGATGGCCAAGCTTCACGCGACCTGTCAGTCCCGATGTCGTCAAAGTGAAAAACGACAGTTCCCATGGCATGGAACGTACCGAAGTGCGCAGCCGCGTCGGCGACGCACATCTCGGTCATGTCTTCATTGACGGTCCCATAGACCGTGGTGGCCTGCGCTACTGCATTAACAGTGCCTCACTTCGGTTTATCCCCCTCAATCATATGGCCGACGAAGGGTATGAAGCGTTCATTCCATATGTCAGATAAACCGCCAATAAAGTTAAACAATTATAAATAAATCGAATTTATTTTTATCAAGCTCCTTTTTTCGTAAATTTGCATGTTATAAAACATCATTGTTAGACATTGTATGATAAAAGCAGCACTCGAAAAAGTCATAAATGAAGATATGGCGGCAATATGGTCGATACTCAGCAGTGAGGAAAAACGGCTGGTTACCGACAATCTGACTGTTCATTCCTTTAAAAAGAATCAGCTGATATACGCCGAGGGCGACGAGCCGGAGAATCTATGGGTACTGCTTAAGGGCAAAGTAAAAAAGACCAAAGAGGGCGTTGGGGGCAGAGTTCAGATTCTTCGCCTTATAAGACCGGTGCAGTATTTCGGCTACCGCGCGCATTTCGCCCAGGAACTTTATGTTTCAAGCGCTGCAGCTTTCGAATCGTCGTTGTTGGGTGCGATACCACTCAAAATTGTCGACGATCTTATAACCAAAAACAATGATCTGGCATGGTTTTTCATCCGTCAGCTTTCTCACGATCTTGGCGGTTCTGACACAAAAATCGTCAATCTCACGCAGAAACATATCAGAGGCCGTCTCGCCGAAGCTCTCATCGTCCTACGCGACCACTACGGCTACGAAGATGACAACGCCACTCTCAAAATTTATATGGCACGCGAAGATCTCGCCAACTTGTCAAACATGACGACATCAAACGCCATAAGGACTCTGTCGACCTTTGTCACCGAGAAAATCATAGTCGTTGACGGACGCCGCATCAAGATTCTCAACGAACCTATGCTGCGTAAAATCAGTAAATTCGGCTGACAAGAGTTTTCAGCCGAGTCTGTTACGCCTTATCTTGCCGTTAGACGTTCTTTCGAGACTGTCGACGGCAATAATTTTTTTTGGGCACCTGAGATGGTCGACGACGCTTCGCAAAGTTCTCATAAGGCCGTCAACTTCAACCTCATCGCACTCGACAACAACCGCTATAGCCTCACCCCATTTGTCATCAGGTATTGATGTTACATAAAACGGTACAGGTATATATATCGAATACAGCACCTCGAGCTCTTCGGCCGCATACTTTATGCCTCCGGTGTTGATGACATTGTCATAACGCCCCCGCCATATGAACGATGACAAATCAACGAGGTCGACTATATCATTTGTGACGAGACGTCTGAATGAAAATGCAGGCGCTTCGATTACAAGACAATCACGATCGTCTACAGAAAATGTTATGCCGGGCATTGCCTTGTAGACATCGTTACCGACGCTCATGTCGCACAGAGCCACGTGGCTGCATGTCTCCGTCATGCCGTAACTTGCAAAAGCTCTGACACCGGCGTCGGTCAACGCCGTTCTCTTGCCGGGCGACAATGCCGCACCACCTACAATGACAGCCCCGAGTCTGTCGGCCACGCACGGATCAGTCAAAAGACTGTCAATCTGACTCGGCACAACAGAAAGCAGATCGATATGGCTGTCTATATGCAGTTCATTTGACACGGGCATTTCAAGCAGACGGCAACCGGCAAGCAATGATCTGACGACTGCCATCTTACCGGCGATGTAATCAACCGACAAAGGCAATCCGATAACCGACCGGCTGTCAATGCCGAAAAAATTGTTGGTCGCCATGGCCGAAGCCACCATATCGGATTTAAGAAGTCTTATCTCTTTAGGGCGTCCGGTAGATCCCGACGTATGGGCGACAATATAATCATTACCGTCACGCCATTGTTTTATAAAATCATCTATTGTCGCCATTGCAGTCGGGGCATTTGCCATATTATATCGTGATTGTAATACAATTCATATCCACGCTGCTCTATTGGCGACAGGATGTTGTTGTGATACAGCGCTCCTGTCCCAAGCCCCTGGGGCAGATCATTGTCTTTTGCCGCAAGCCATTGGGCTATGGCATTGAGACCTATATTAGATTCAAGGGCCGACGTGGCCCACCAGCCTATACCTAACTTCTCGGCCACCGCTATCCACCTGTCGGCTTCACTGAAACCTCCGCAAAGTGTCGGTTTCAGTATTATATACCGAGGCCGTATCTCGTCAAGCAAATCAAGTTTGCCGTCATCCGGCATCACTCCTATCAGCTCCTCGTCGAGAGCTATATCGATCGGCGACAGTCGGCATATACGCGCCATGTCGCTTATAAAACCGGCTTTGATCGGCTGCTCGATGGAATGTATCGCATACCGACTGAGACGGGTGAGGCGCTCAAGGGCATTGTCGACCGAAAAACTGCCATTGGCGTCAAGGCGGATTGTCAGATCCGACGGAGTGTATTCGCGGCGTATATTAGCAAGAATATCAAGTTCTTCATCAAAATCTATTCCTCCTATCTTAAGTTTCAACACTTTGAAACCTGCGTCGATCTTTTCCTTGACACGTTTAAGCATCAGTCGCTTGTCGCCCATCCATATCAGACCGTTGATTTCGATACCCCGTTGACCGTCAAGCCAGTCGGAAGCATATACAACATGGCGGCCTCCGTTGGCGAGGTCGCGGGCGGCTGTCTCGAATCCCATGATGATAGAGCTCATCGGCGGCAACTCTCCTTCGGGATTGCGGCATACCGAAGATATAATATCCTCATATCCATCGACATCATCTGCGCTGAGGCCCTTGAATAGACCACACTCGCCCACACCGTAGACCTCAGGCGACGATTCGTCATACAATCTGATGAAATATGTGTCTTTATAAAGCATCGATTCGCGCGAGGTCTTGGCAAGAAACCTGAAGTCGAGACGATACTTACACCATTGGGCTTTCAGCATCAGCCGGGAAACTGTGGAAACTTGTCAAAATCGGGATCGCGTTTCTCAAGAAAAGCGTTTTTGCCTTCCTGCGCCTCGTCCATCATATAATACATAAGCGTGGCATCACCGGCAAACTCCATCAGACCGGCCTGGCCGTCGAGCTCTGCGTTGAGTGCCCGCTTTATCATTCTGATCGCAAACGGACTGCGTTTCATTATGGTCTCGCACCATTCGACAACTTCGTCCTCAAGGCGCTCAAAAGGCACAACCTTGTTGATCATTCCCATCTCAAGAGCTTCACTTGCCGAATACTGACGACAGAGATACCATATCTCACGCGCCTTTTTCTGACCGACACAACGGGCGAGATACGACGAACCGAATCCGGCATCGAAACTGCCCACCTTGGGACCGGTCTGTCCGAAACGCGCATTCTCAGACGCGATAGACAGGTCGCAGACAACATTGAGCACATTACCGCCTCCGATAGAGTAACCGTTGACCATTGCTATCACAGGCTTGGGTATAGAACGTATCTCCTTGTGAAGCCTGAGAACATTTAGCCGCGGTGTGCCGTCGACGTCGCTGTACCCCCCGCGGCTCTTATAATTCTGATCGCCACCGGAGCAAAAAGCCTTGTCACCGGCGCCCGTGAGCACTATCACCTTCACCTCGGAGTGCTCGCGGCAATAGTCCATTGCGTCGAGCATCTGGGCGTTGGTCTGTGGACGAAAAGCGTTATAAACCTCAGGTCGGTTGATTGTTATACGTGCAATACCGTTATAGAAATCAAAAAGTATGTCTGAATATTCCTTAATCGTTTTCCATTCTCTCTGAGCCATGGTAGTATATATTAATAGTGGTATATATTATGTAGTATTTATTATTTCACGTGTTGCTGAAAAATCTCTTAAGCACATCGGCGCTGACCTCAGCGGGAGTGACGAGTTCGAGAATCGTCGGAGAGCTGTCTTCGTCGCGGAATCGGGCGAAGACATTGTTGAAATCATCTGCGCATTCGGCCTTGTAATAGGAAAAACCGAATCCGTCGGCAAGTTGACGTAAAGGCAGACGCACATCGGCCGCGAAACAACGCTCGCGTTCTTCGAGGCCCGATGTCGTGCCTATAAACCTGAAGATACCGCCACCCGAGTTGTTGAGCACGACCATCTTGAATCGCTTAGGTATCTCATTGAATGCAAGAGCGCCCATATCATATTGCGCGCTCATGTCGCCGGTGATCAGGAGCGTCGTGCCATCACAGCATAGTGACGCGCCTATGGCTGTCGACGTCGAGCCGTCGATGCCGCTGACACCGCGGTTGCACTCTACCCGTTTAAGTCTCGAATAATCGAACAGTTGCAAGTATCTTATAGCCGTACCGTTGCTGACATGAACGCTCCAATCGTCGGGTATCGCCTTTACCAGAGCGGCCATCGCCGTGAAATCACACCATGGCGAATTTTCAACAAAGGTATTCACCTTAGCCATGGCTTTATTATGTAACTTGCGCCATATGGCGCCGAACGGCACCGATTTGACAACAGGCATCAAAGCCGCCACGGCGGCGATCTGAGCAAAAAACGAGGCCGGACGGCATTCGATTCTGCGACTGAGTTTCATAAAACAGTCGACAGCCCGGTCATAGCGTCCTATATGCCAGTGTTGCAATCCGGCGATGCCGCGTAAAAAAACTTTGACATGACGCGAAAGCAATGCGCCGCCGGCAGTTATTACAAGTTCGGGCATATAGTCTCCGACATTGAAACTATTTGCCATCGAGAGTGTCGCATCGATATTGCCGACCGCATCTGCCACACACCCTATATTTGACTGAGCCTCGTGAAGCACGACGACATTCTCGAGACCCGCAAGGACCGACAGACTGTCGGACAATCGGCAATCAGGCTGATGGAAACCGATGATTACCATCGTCTTTTTGCCTGAAATCTCGCCGGCGAGACGTATCACGGTTTCCTCAGGCAACAGTCCGGCCACCTCGTCGCACTCAATCTTACGCTGAGTCGTCAATGAATCCGTGCAGCCCGATAGTGGGTCGTCAAGCTGTACATTGATGTGTACCGGTCCGGCAGGACCTCGCAAAGCCGTTGTCAGTGCATCGTTTACAACGCGGTTGAAATACCATGCCTCGACACTGCCGCCGCGTTCGGCCGACAGATTATAAGATCCTTTGACAATATTGGCGAACAGCTCCGGCTGTCTTATGGTCTGACTGTCATCCTGATCGATCCATTCAGCCGGACGATCGGCCGTAATCGCAATCAGCGGCACGCGACGATAAAAAGCCTCGGAGAGCGACGGGCCATAATTCAAGGCGGCCGATCCTGACGTGCATATCATTGCGACAGGACGCCGCGTCTCTATCGCAATGCCGAGAGCAATGAAACCGGCCGAACGTTCGTCGATGACGATACGGGTCTTCAACGACTGCGAGCGATTTGCGGCAATAATCAAAGGTGTATTACGTGATCCCGGCGACAGCACGACATCTTCGACACCATACTGCGACAAAAGATTTATTATAGTCTGACACGACAGTTTATTGGTTGAATTCACTTATTTCTCTCTTTGAGCTAACAAAGTTAGTCGTTTTTTTGTTAATTTTGTACAATACAATTTATGAAAGCGAAAATTTTTCTCATCACATTAGTGCTTATGCTGCCTGTCGCCATAAAAGGAGCCGAGTCCCGAGAAACATCCTCGGGTGATGGCGTCAGCGTTGAAAAAAAACGCAACTTGGTCGGCAAGATAATCGATTATTTTGCCGAGGCCAACAAAGTCCATCGATCAAAAGGCATAGATTTCAGTGTCATCGGTGGTCCGCATTACTCAAGCGACACCAAATTCGGCATCGGACTCGTCGCCGCAGGTCTATACTATAATAATATCAACGACTCGGTGTTGCCTCCGTCAAACATATCCGTCTACTTTGACGCCACCACAAGTCTCTTTTTTAAACTCGGACTAAGAGGCACACATATTTTCCCTAACGACAGCCGCAGATTCAACTATGATATCAGTTTCTCATCTGTAAAAACAAAATTCTGGGGCATCGGTTATTACAACAACAAATACGACGACAACGAGTCGAAATACAAGTATCTCAACAGCCAGGCACGCCTCGATTTCTCATGGAGATTGTGCAGTGGGCTATATCTCGGCCCGCTGGCAAGCTTCGACTATATCAACGGCCGCGACTTCCAGAAACCGTGGCTGTGGGAGGGACAAAGCGACCGCACGTTCAATGTCGGAGCAGGTCTCACACTGCAATATGACACGCGTGACAATATGACCGCTCCGGCCAGAGGTGTCTATATACGGTTCGACCAGCGTTTCAACCCACGATTCCTCGCCAACAAATATGCTTTCTCTCTCACTGAACTGAAAATTTCAGGCTATAAAAAACTGTGGCACGGTTCTGTTCTCGCAGGAATGTTCCACACAAGACTGACCTACGGCAATACCCCGTGGGGATTGATGTCGACACTCGGAGGCAGCGACAACATGCGTGGATATTTCGAAGGCCGCTACCGCGACAAATGTGCCTTCGACTGCTGTATCGAACTGCGTCAGCACGTATGGCGCAGAAACGGTCTGGTAGCATGGGGCGGCGTGGGTATGGTATTTCCGGAATTTTCAAAAATGAGATCCCGTATGCTTCTGCCCAACTATGGCGTAGGCTATCGATGGGAATTCAAAAAACGTGTAAACGTCAGACTCGATTTAGGCTTCGGCCGCCATCAGACAGGTTTTATTTTCAGTATCAATGAAGCATTTTAACGGCATATTAAAAAAAATATTCCAACCGGCGGTATTGTTGTGGATTTTCCCGCTGCTGCTGATCATACCCAATGTCGCACTCGCGTTTACCGAAAGCGATCCGATATTATTCAAGATAACAAATATCTTACTACCGCTCGGCACATACTATATATTGACGAGTTTCACTCGCAATTTAGGACTCAGCGTCATCTGCTGCCTGCCCCTAATGGTTCTTGCCGCATTCCAGATCGTATTGCTTTATCTATACGGCGAATCTATAATCGCCATAGACATGTTTCTCAATATTGCAACCACAAACGTCGGCGAAGTATCCGAGCTCCTGGGCAACCTGCTTTTTGCAATCATGGTGGTGCTTGTTTTATATATGCCACCCATAATCTGGGCTATAACTCTGATGCTCACAAAATCGCGTCTGACGCGCAGGAATCTTTTCAAGCCAAGACGACTCGGTCTGACTATATCGCTTGTCGGTGTGATACTCCTTGCATGCTGCTTCATCGCCTACCCCGGAGTCGCTGTCATGAGACATATATTCCCCGTCAATGTATGCTCTAATCTCGTCACTGCCATAAAGCGCACAGCAGCCACCACCGATTACAAAAATACGTCAGCCTCGTTCCAATATCGCCCTACAGCCACCAGAGTAAGTGCCGACAGAGAAATTTATGTTTTTGTCATCGGCGAGACATCACGCGCCGACAACTGGCAGCTCGACGGATATGAAAGGCCCACCAATCCGCGGCTCGTAAATAAAAAAAATCTGATATTTTATCCTAAAACCCTATCCGAGAGCAATACGACTCACAAAAGTGTGCCTATGCTCATGTCATATCTCGACGCGTCAAACTTCGGCGATTCGATCTATACAGCCAAAAGTCTATTCTCACTGTTCAATGACATGGGCTATCGAACAGCCTATTTCTCAAATCAATCACCCAACCATTCTTTCATTGACTTCTTCGGCTCCCAGGCAGCTACAAATGCTTTCATAAAAACGCAAAGCGCATCCAGATTTGATTCCGATCTTATCGAGCCTCTGTCAGAGTTCATCGACAATAATCCCGACGGACGACTCTTTATCGTACTTCACACCTACGGTTCACACTTCAATTACCGCGAGCGATATCCCGACAACAGGTCGGTATTCAAACCCGACAACGCCACCGATGCCGACAAAAACAACCGCCATGAACTCGTCAACGCCTACGACAACACAATCGCCTATACCGACTGCCTGCTCGACTCCATAATGCAACGCCTTAGCCATGAACACTGCAATGCCGCCCTGATATATACTTCAGACCACGGCGAAGACATTTTCGATGACAGTCGCGAGCGCTTCCTCCATGCTTCACCCACACCCACATATTATCAGGTTCACGTACCATTCATAATCTGGACATCTGACGAATATGCCACATCTTACCCCGAAGCTATCGTACATGCGACAGCCAACCGCGACAAAAATGTCTCGTCAAGTAAATCGGCATTCAACACCTTGATAGATCTGGCCGGCCTGACCACAGATTATGGCGACCTCCACTATTCATTGATCAACAAAGACTACCGCGAGCCACGACGTATTTATCTCAATGACTACAACGAATCTATAGAATTGACAAAATCAGGATTCAAGGAACAAGACATCAAAAATTGCAAAAAGCGCAACATCAATACACGCTAAATCCGATAAAGTTCCCCGAAAATATTTTTAAATAACTAACATTCAGTACATTGTAATTTGGTATACTATAAAAAGTTTTCAAAATTGAAAATTTTAAAATAAAAACCGGCTTAAATCTTTGCTGAATCAGGTTATTTATATTAGCTTTGCATCTGTTATAATTATTCCGGCGAATACCCCGACTATAGACTAAAGCAAGCAAAAATATATAACCCGATGATACAAACTGTTATAAAACGTGATGGCCGCATAGTAGGCTATAATGAAGAAAAAATAAGAGCCGCCATACGCAAGGCGATGCTTCATACCGAGCTGGGAGAAGACGAAGCGCTAATCCACAAGATCACAGACCACATCGGTTTTCGCGGCAACAAACAGATGACAGTCGAGGAGATACAGGACCTCGTCGAACTCGAGTTGATGAACAGCCCGCGCAAAGAAGTCGCGAAGAAATATATCGCATACCGCGACCAACGAAGCATAGCCCGTCGCGCCAAGACCCGCGATATGTTTCACGAAATCATCGAGGCAAAAAACAACGATATCACCCGCGAGAATGCCAATATGAACACCGACTCGCCGGCAGGGATGATGATGAAGTTTGCCAGCGAGACGACAAAACCGTTTGTCGATGACTACCTGCTTTCTCCCGAAGCCCGCGATTACGTCAGAAACGGCTACATACATATTCACGACAAAGACTACTATCCCACAAAGAGTCTCACATGCGTCCAGCACCCGCTCGACCGCATTCTCGAATACGGCTTCATCGCCGGGCACGGTGAGTCTCGTCCGGCCAAACGCATCGAGACCGCAAGCATCATAGCCTGCATCTCGCTTGAGACAGCCCAGAACGAAATGCATGGCGGACAAGCCATACCGGCGTTTGACTTCTATCTCGCGCCATACGTACGATCGTCTTACATCGAGGAGATTAAAAACCTTGAAGCTCTAAGCGACCGCGACCTCTCACACCTATATAATAAAGAATTCAAAGATTACGAAAAGCGTGACCTCGACGGACTCGAAGGCGACGAGCGCCTCGCGGCACACGCGGTCAACCGCACGGTCAGCCGCGTTCATCAGGCAATGGAGGCATTCATCCACAACATGAACACCATCCATTCACGTGGAGGCAATCAAGTGGTATTCAGCTCTATAAACTACGGAACAGACACTTCGGCCGAAGGCCGCTGCATAATACGCGAACTGCTTAACTCTACATACGAAGGCGTCGGCAACGGCGCCACAGCCATATTCCCGATACAGATATGGAAGAAAAAACGCGGCGTAAGCTATCTACCCGACGATCCCAACCATGACCTCTACAAACTCGCCTGCAAGGTTACGGCACGACGTTTTTTCCCAAATTTTGTCAACCTCGACGCCACCTTTAACGTCAACGAAAAGTGGAAAGCCGACGACCCCAAGCGCTACATCTATGAAGTAGCCACTATGGGCTGCCGCACACGAGTCTTCGAAGACAGATTTGGCGAAAAAACCTCTATCGGACGAGGCAATCTAAGCTTCACCACTATCAACATAGTCCGTCTCGCCATCGAATGTATGAGCATACGCGACAAATCAGAGCGCATCGACATGTTCTTCACAAAACTCAACAACATACTCGAGGTAACGGCACGTCAACTCGACGACAGATATAAAATCCAGAAGACAGCCTTAGCAAAGCAATTTCCTCTCGTGATGTCAAAACTTTGGAACGGCTGCGACAAACTCAAGCCCACCGATACAGTAGAATCTGTCATCAACCACGGCACGCTCGGCATCGGCTTTATCGGTCTGGCCGAAAGTCTGGTCGCCCTTCTCGGCAAACACCACGGCGAAGACGAAGAAGCTCAGCATCTCGGACTCCGCATCGTGTCACATATGCGTAGCCGGGCCAATGAATTCTCGGAGCAATATGGCCACAACTATTCGATACTCGCCACTCCCGCAGAGGGTCTGTCGGGCAGATTCACCGCCAAAGACCGCAAGACATTCGGCATCCTGCCGGGCATAACCGACAAAATATATTACACCAACTCAAACCACGTGCCGGTCTACTATAAATGTTCACCCAAACACAAGGCCGAGATCGAGGCGCCGTATCACGAACTGACCCGCGGCGGCCACATATTTTATGTCGAGATCGACGGCGACGCCACACATAATCCCGAAGCCATCTCCGACATCGTCGATCTGATGGACAAACACAACATCGGATACTGTTCGGTCAACCACAACCGCAACCGCTGTATGGAATGTGGCTATGAGGACGCATCTGAAAACCTTGACACATGCCCCAAATGCGGCAGCAAAGCAATCGACAAGCTGCAACGCATTACCGGCTACCTCGTCGGCACCACCGACCGTTGGAACAACGCCAAACTTGCCGAACTCAACGACCGCGTCGTCCACAAATAAACGTCCGAATGTCTGATCACAACGACATTTCACTTCGTGTCGTCGATATAATCGACGGCACGACTGTCGACGGCCCCGGGCTGCGCACGTCGATCTACTTCGCCGGTTGCGACCACCGCTGCCCCGGTTGTCACAATCCGTCGACATGGCCTCACGACGCCGGCCGCGATATGACCGTAAGAAGCATTGTCGACCACATAGTCGACAACGGCTTCAATGTCACATTCTCGGGTGGCGACCCGTTCTATCAGGCCGATAAGATCGCGGAACTCGCCAAAGAGATCAGACGGCTCGGCAAGACAATCTGGTGCTATACGGGATTTACTTACGAGGAACTCATCGTCGTCACTCCGGCCACAAAACTGTTGCTCGACAATATCGACGTCCTCGTCGACGGGCCTTTTGTCGAATCGCTGCGAGACACATCACTGCTGTTCAGAGGCTCTTCAAACCAACGCCTTATCGACATGAATGCTACAGCCGCCACCGGACACATTGTCGAATGGAAAAGAAAATAGACAGTTTCTCAAGCATAAACCTTTGCTCACAAAAAACGTTTTTCCTATAGATAAAATTGGCATTGTTTTTGCACAATAGCAACAGAACATAGAAACAGTCTAACTTTTAAATATAGTATTTGAGTTATGCAAAAAGGAAAAATCGGGGTTACGACTGAGAATATTTTCCCCGTTATCAAAAAATTCTTATACAGCGACAACGAAATATTTCTGCGTGAGCTCGTTTCCAACGCTATCGACGCCACTCAGAAAATCAAGACACTGTCATCATTCGGTGACTTTAAAGGCACTCTCGGCGATCTCAACGTCAAAGTCACCGTCGACAAGGACGCCGGCACTCTTACTGTCAGCGACCATGGCATAGGCATGACCGCCGACGACATAGAGAAATATATCAACCAGATTGCCTTCTCCGGCGCCGAGGAGTTCCTCGCCAAATATAAAGACAATGCCAACGCCATCATCGGGCACTTCGGCCTCGGTTTCTACTCGGCCTTTATGGTTGCAAAAAAGGTAGTCATCAAATCTCTCTCATACAAAGAAGGCGCCGAAGCCGTGCGCTGGGAATGCGACGGTTCGCCGGAGTACACCCTCGAGCCCGACGACCGCAAGACCCGCGGCACAGACATCATACTCTATATCGACGACGAAAACAAAGAGTTTCTCGAACAGGCCCGAGTCGACGCACTCCTCAAAAAATACTGCCGCTTCCTGCCCGTTCCCGTCATCTCGGGCAAAGAACAGGAATGGAAAGACGGCAAGATGATAGACACCGACCGCGACCGCGTCATCAACAACATCGAGCCTCAATGGACAAAAAAACCGGCCGAACTGACCGACAAAGACTATCTCGACTTCTACCACGAACTTTATCCCGGCCAGGAAGATCCCCTTTTCTGGATTCACCTCAACGTCGACTATCCGTTCACTCTGACGGGCATACTTTATTTCCCCAAGATCAAAAACAACTTCGAGATCACCAAAAACCGCATACAGCTCTATTGCAATCAGGTTTTCGTCACCGATTCGGTCGAAGGTGTCGTGCCTGAATTCATGATGCTGCTTCAGGGCGTCATCGACTCGCCCGATATACCGCTCAATGTCTCACGGTCATATCTACAGAGCGATTCCGCCGTCAAGAAAATCTCGTCTTATATCACCAAGAAAGTCGCATCGCGTCTCGAAGATCTCTTCAAGGCCGACCGCACCGGCTTCGAAAAGAAATGGGACGACATCAAACTGTTTATCGTCTACGGCATGCTCACCGACGAAAAATTCTGCGAGGCAGCCATGAAATTCATGCTCCTCAAGGATACCGAAGGCAAATATTTCACACTCGATGAATACAAAGTGCTCGTCGAAGCCAACCAGACCGACAAAGACGGCAACATTGTCTATCTCTATACCACTGACCCTGTCGCCCAATATGACTTCATCAAGACCGCCAACGACCGCGTATATAATGTCCTCGTCCTCGACGGTCAGCTCGACAGCCACTTTGTCGGCATGCTTGAAAGCAAACTCGAGAAGACAACTTTCGTGCGTGTTGACTCTGATGTCATCGACAATCTTATAAGAAAAGACGACCGCAAGGCCGCAGACCTCACGCCCCTGCAACGTGACATCATGACGACGATGTTCAAGTCTCAGACACCCGATGTCGAGAAAGCCCAGTTCCTCGTCTCGTTCGAGGCCATGGCTGCAACAGACCAGCCGGTCGTAATCACGCAGAACGAATACATGCGACGCATGAAAGAAATGTCGGCACTCCAGCCCGGCATGGCTTTCTACGGCGAGCTCCCCGACAGCTACAACCTCGTAGTCAACACCGAGCATCCTCTCGTTGCCGGCATAAAAACCAAAGCTACCGAAGCGCTCGAAGCCACAGTAAAGCCTCTTGCCGAAAAGATTGAAGCTGACAACGCCGAGATAAGCAAGCTTCGCGAAGCCAACAAGGCCGGTTCTGACGCCGAAAGCGATCAGAGAATCAAAGACCTTGAAAAAGAAGTCACCGACAGCCGTCAGCAACAGGAAAAAACCATAAGCGACTATGCCGGCGCCCAACCTCTCGTAAAACAGCTGATCGATCTGGCTCTCCTCGCCAACGGTCTGCTTAAAGGCAAAGACCTCAGTGCCTTTATCGCCCGATCTGTATCACTGCTGAAATAACTTCCTTTGACACAATTATAGAAAAAACCGGCCGAAGCTGACACTTCGGCCGGTTTAATATATTGATGAAGGTTTAATAAAAAGCTATTTTCCGGCCATCGCCTTGTTATACTCATGAGAATCATGCATTATAAAATTTCTTATAACGCTGTAGATCATTTCTTCCTGAGGATTCAACTCATTGGTCAGCTTGGCACCGAGAATCATCTCACCGGCGAGAGCCGATGCTATTGACAGCCGTTCTTCTTCAGGAAGGGAGTTAATGGTATTTATCACATACCGGCTTAAAACGATGTTTGAATTCATAGCTGTATCAATTTTAATTATTTACTCAAAAGTACCTACCGGGTGGGGCATTATCTACGCACGCATGTGTTAATTATTATTATCGCGATATTGCGGTAACAACGGCACGGGGAATTTGGAGAACAAAGTGCTCACTGCTTTTGCAATACCCTCGAGATTTCTGAACTGCGCATTGCCGTTCTCAAGTATCGTAGCTACCGAAGCCGAATAAAGCGGCAGCTTTTCGACTATATTGACAATATCCATCGTAAGGACACCTTCTTTATAGATGCCGGTGATGACCTTAGCATTTGCGTAATAATTACTCCAATAATAATTGCGGGGATACATGAAATACGGATAGTAGCCGGTATAATACGGTCCGGGAGCGGTAAAATAGCCGGGAGGCAGAGCCGGTTCCGTCTCGATTTCACGATGCACCGTCACCCCTATGTTGATAAGCATCGGCGAATTTGCATCTTCGACAAAACCGCGTTCAACCATCTGCTCCCTGATAGCCGCCGTAATATTGTAATATGTTACCATCTCCATGCCTGGAGGAAGCGAACCGTCGGCAGGTGACACAATTCTGAACGTATGATAACTGCTGAGATCGGCATTGTTATATGACTCACTGTTTACCAGCGTGAACGGGCTACACCCTGCCATCATCAACGCAAATGCCATTAGACCGAATATCTTTTTCATAGTTGAAACAAATAAAAGTTGAGTATCTAATTATAAAACAGTTAGATCGTCGTATTGTTTGCAAGAAATTGTTTTAACTAATTATAACCTTTTACGCTTTCCAATATTATATAATATATGTATTTTTGAAAAACAAGAAAAAACATACTCCCGACACTGACCATGGAAGATCTTACATATTATTTCGAGACACTCATAAATCAGAATAGAAGTGTAGACATCGCAGAAGCCGAATTCAAACGCCAGCTCGCTGACGACGAGGAACTGCGGCGTAGCTATAGAGAATGGTGCGCCGAAAACGGGACTTCCGAAAAAAGGGGGTTTCTTGATTTTTGCGAAGATTATTTAGAAAACCAAAACTCGATTTGGCAATCATTGAATGATTATGACGAATGACAAACCGTGCCGCCGGCTTCCCGCCGAATGGGAAGAGGTCGACTCGATACTACTGTCGTGGCCTCACAAGCTCACCGACTGGAACTATATGCTTGACGAAGTAACCGATTGCTTTAAAAACATTGCGGCTGCAATTATAAAACATGCCGGTCTGATTATCGTCACACCGCACCCCGACGAAGTCCGTAAACAATTGTCATCGTTACCTCAGGACAGAATCACATACATCGAGGCCGCCACCAACGATACATGGGCGCGAGATCTCGGCGCGATAACCACCATCGACGCCGACGGCAATTTTGAAATCAACGACTTCAAATTCAACGGCTGGGGGCTTAAATTCGCGGCCAACCTCGACAACCTCGTGACCCGCAGGATGTACAACGACAGAATCTTCAACGGCAATTATGTCAACCGTCTCGGCTTCGTTCTCGAAGGAGGCTCTATCGAAAGCGACGGCGCCGGCACATTGCTGACAACAACAGAGTGCCTGCTTTCACCAAACCGCAACGGAGACCTAACAAAAGAAGAGATCGAAACACGCCTTAAAGCATTCTTCGGTCTCGAGCGTGTATTGTGGCTCGACTACGGCTCACTTGCCGGCGACGACACAGACAGCCATATCGACACACTGGCGCGCCTCGCGCCACACGATACGATCTACTATGTCTCGTGCGACGATCCGTCGGATGTCAACTATGAGCCGTTGCTTCGAATGAAAGAACAACTCTCGACGCTAACCACCGCCGGCGGCAACAAATACAATCTCATAGGCCTGCCCCTCCCCGACCCCGTCTTTGACGAAGACGGCGAACAACTGCCGGCCACATACGCCAACTTCCTTATAGTCAACAAAGCGATACTGCTGCCCGTCTATAATCAGCCGGCCAAAGACACACTCGCGGCCCGGATGCTCAAAATCTCATTCCCCGACTACGAAATCGTGCCTGTAGACTGCCGCGCACTCATACGCCAGCACGGTTCGCTACACTGCGTTACGATGCAATTCCCCAAAAACTCAATCAGAAAATGGACAGAATCATAAAAACAGGTATAATACAACAACATAACACCGGCGACATCGTCGACAACCGACGTCGTCTGGCCGATAAAATAACCGGACTCGCTGCCGCCGGCGCCAAACTCATCGTCAACCAGGAACTCCACGACAGCCTCTATTTCTGTCAGTCTGAAGATGTCGACAAATGCGGTCTCGCCGTCGACCTCGACTCAGAATACACCGAGTTATATTCAAAACTTGCCCGCGAAAACGATATCGTCCTTGTGACATCGCTCTACGAGCGGCGTGCTCCCGGACTATATCACAACACCGCCGTCGTTTTCGACACTGACGGCAGCGTGGCCGGCCGATACCGCAAAATGCACATTCCCGACGATCCTGCATATTATGAAAAATTCTATTTCACTCCCGGCGACATAGGCTTCAAACCTATCGACACTTCTATCGGTCGCCTCGGCGTCCTCGTATGCTGGGATCAATGGTATCCCGAAGCCGCGCGCCTGATGGCTCTCGCCGGCGCCGAAATATTGATTTATCCCACAGCCATCGGTTGGGAAAGCACTGACACCGACGACGAAAAAGCACGCCAGCTCGACGCCTGGGTTACAGTTCAGCGCGGCCATGCCGTAGCCAACGGTCTCCCGCTCGTCGCCGTCAACCGGGTCGGTCACGAACCCGACACGACAGGCGTCACCAACGGCATTCTCTTTTGGGGCAACAGCTTCGTTGCCGGTCCCCAGGGTGAATTACTCTACCGCGCCCCTGCCGACAGCGAAGTCGAGCAGATTGTCGACATAAATCTCAACCGCTCCGAGCAGGTGAGAAGATGGTGGCCTTTCCTCCGCGACCGCCGCATCGACGCCTACGGCAACATCACAAAAAGATTTATCGACTAAGAGACTAAGACGTTATTGATACAGAAAGGCGCTGTGTTGACACAGCGCCTTGTTTTTGGGGGATTGTCTGAATAGTTCAGATGGTAGAATCCGGAGTGTTATGGTGAAGGAAGTTGACCAAGGTCAATGATCGAACCCGAATCCGAATCCCTCGGGCGACGGTCCGGATGAGCCATTATGACGCACTCTCTTTCTATATTATTTAGCCGCTGCTATTTCACCGCAGCGACGTCGGTGACAGCAAAATCTATAACTTCACCGACAGTCTCGACATAGTGGAATGTCAGGCCGTCGAGATATTTCGGCGCTATATCCTCGATGTCGCGTCGGTTCTTCTCTGATAGGACGATATCTGTGATGCCGGCACGTTTGGCGGCGAGAATCTTCTCTTTGATACCACCGACGGGCAACACCCGTCCTCTAAGAGTGATTTCACCCGTCATAGCAAGGCGCTCGGCGACACGACGTCCCGTATAAGCCGATACGATAGCCGTCGCTATAGTGATGCCTGCCGACGGACCGTCCTTCGGTATCGCCCCCTCGGGAAAATGTATATGGAGATTATGTTTCTCAAACATCATTTCATCGATGCCAAGCCCGGCGGCATGGGCCTTTACCCACTCGTATGCAATAGTCGCCGACTCTTTCATCACATCACCGAGGTTGCCGGTTATGGTCAGTTTCTCACCTTTGCCCGACGATAAAGAAGCCTCGGCAAGAAGTATCTCACCGCCGACCTGAGTCCAGGCCAGACCGGTCACGACGCCGGCATATTCATTACCCTCATACTCGTCCTTGCTGTAACGGGCAAGACCGAGTATATCATATAGGTTTTCAGGTTTGACAACACTCGGGAAATCTTTACCGCTCATTTTGGCGAGCACATATTTTCTGACTATCTTGGCAAGACATTTTTCAAGCTGACGCACACCGCTCTCCGACGTATATCCCTCGATCACAGCAGCCAGAGTCTCGTCGGGAACATCAATCGCGTCAGACGCAACATTATGTTCTTCGAGCACACGCGGCAACAGATGACGGCGCGCTATCTCGATTTTTTCCTCGAGAAGGTATCCCGAAATATCGATTACCTCCATGCGGTCGAGAAGCGGTTGCTGTATTGACGACAGTGTATTTGCCGTAGCAATGAAAAGCACGTTCGAGAGATCATAGTCGATATCGACATAATTGTCATGGAAAAACTTGTTCTGCTCCGGGTCAAGCACCTCAAGCAGCGCCGACGACGGATCTCCCTTATAATCCGTGCCAATCTTGTCTATCTCGTCGAGCAGAAGTACAGGGTTGATCTTGCCCGCGCGCTTCATGGCGTCGATGATACGTCCGGGCATCGCGCCGATATAGGTGCGTCGATGGCCTCTGATTTCCGATTCATCATGGAGTCCGCCGAGCGACACACGCTGATAGTCGCGACCGAGAGCGCGGGCCACCGATTTGCCGAGCGAGGTTTTGCCGACACCCGGAGCGCCGACCAGGCAGAGTATCGGCGCTTTACCATGCGGATTGTTTAACAGCACCGCCAGCTGTTCGAGAATACGCTCTTTGACTTTTTCGAGACCGTAATGGTCTGATTCAAGTATATCCGAAGCCTTGCCGAAATCGCTGTTTACTTCCGATTTGGAAGTCCAGGGCAGTGCGAGAAGAGTTTCGAGATACTGATACTGCACAGAGTAGTCGGGCGACTGCTGGTTGAGTCGGCGAAGCTTCTCGACCTCTTTCTCGAAGACAGTCAGAACTTCCTGCGTCATGTCGCTGTCGGTAGCACGTTCAAGCAGTTCGTCTGCCTCTGTCGTGTCACCGTAAAGCTCTTCACGTATCGTCTCCATCTGCTGTTGGAGGAAAGCGTTGCGCTGATTCTGGTCGAGATTGCTTTTTGTACGTTCGATAATCTCACGGCTTATGTCGACTTTCTGTTCGTTCTCAGACAGAAGCGACAAAAGTTCATAGGCCCTTTTCTCGAAGTTAGACGCCGAGAGAAGTTTTATTTTAGATTGAGGATCAAAAGCCATGTTGGTGCAGAGATGGTTGACCAGCTCTACCGGATTATCAAACTGATTGATCGTAAAAACAATTTCTTTGGCGCTCTCGGTAGTCTTGCGAATAAGGTTGATGGCCGACGCCTTTATCTGCTCGACAAGCACCTCTACCGACCGCGACATCTCTACGGCAGGTTCGTCTATGAGCCTTATTCTGGCCGAAAGATTCGCTTCGGGAATATTTGCGCCCGGGCCACGCCCGAGAATCTTGAATTTACCACGGGCACGGACCAATGCCGTATGAGATCCGTCGGGCAGTTCAAAAACCTTGAGGACATCAGCCACGACACCATATTTATATAATCCGGTAGTCACAGCCGGCTGCTCCTCGTCGGAACGCAACTGACAGACAACACCTATCGGAAGTGATTTCTCTGACGCTATCGTAGCCGTGGCGACCGAATTCTCGCGGCCAAGCGATATAGGTATGGTGATCTCAGGAAACAACACAAGGTTACGCGTCGCCAGTATCGGGAGATCCTCGACATCCGGCGGCGTAGTCAGTTGCGACGGATCGATATCTATTTTACCCAGATTGACTGTCATCTGCTGATCCTGTTCGTTATCTTGCTTCATATATATGTCTGTAAGTTGCTCGTGTAATATTAATCAATAAAATAAGCGACTGAAAGCCATTGTTGTTCACCACGACAGGCTTCTCAATCAATATGCCTATAGCAAAACGGATGCCAAAGTTACTAATTATTCCTCTCATATAAAAGCATCTGACAAAATAGTTGCATAAACCGAAATAAATCATTAACTTTGCAGTCGCTTTTTAGCATCCCGTGTGATGGGAAATTAAGAAGCATCTTAATTTTTAGTAACACAATCAAAATCAATTTAAAATGGAAGTATTCAAACTGTCAGCCGCTCCCCGCGTCGAGCTCGGCAAAAAAGCAACCAAAGCCCTCCGCGCAGAAGGTAAAATACCCGTAGTTCTCAATGGCGGTGAAATTATCGAACTCCCCTACAAAGGCACACTCAAAGCCGGCGAAAAAATCGTAGAGATCGGCAACGGCAAAGGCCTTGTCACAACTGACCTCACAGTCACAAACGATGCCGTACGCAAACTCATCTACACCCCCGACATCTACGCTATTGAGCTCGACATCAACGGTGACAAACGCATGGCCGTCCTCAAAGATATCCAGTTCCACCCCGTTAAAGACAACATCCTTCACCTCGACCTTCTCGAAGTAAACGACAAGAAACCTGTCACAATCGAGGTTCCCGTCAAACTCGAAGGCCACGCCGAAGGCGTCAAAGCCGGTGGTAAACTCACCCTCTCGATGAAAAAACTCCGCGTAAAAGCTATCTACACCAACGTTCCCGAGCGTCTCGTCATCAATGTCGACAACCTCGGTCTTGGCAAATCTCTCGCTGTCGGCGACCTCCACTTCGAAGGTCTCGAACTCGTCAACGCCAAGAACGCCGTCGTCTGCGCCGTTCAGCTGACACGTGCTGCCCGTGGTGCAGCAGCAGCCGCCGCTAAATAATAGAACGCAGACATGAAATATCTGATTGTTGGCCTTGGCAATATCGGCAGCGAATACCGCGATACACGCCACAACATAGGATTTAGAATATTGGATGCCTTTGCCGAGGCGTCCAATATTTCTTTTTCGACCGAACGTTATGGCGACGTCGCCCGCATGAGGCTTAAAAACAAACAGCTCGTCCTGATCAAACCCTCGACATACATGAATCTGAGCGGCAACGCCGTCAGATACTGGAAAGACAAAGAAAACATCGACATCAGCAATATACTTGTCTGCGTCGACGACATCGCCCTGCCCTTCGGCGCCATAAGGATAAAACCACGTGGCAGCGACGCAGGCCACAACGGACTCAAAAACATCGCCGCCATGCTCGGCACCGACGCATATCCGCGCCTGCGTTTCGGCATCGGCGACAACTATCCGCGCGGATGTCAGATAGACTACGTCCTCGGCAAATTCACCGACGACGAAGAAGCCGCTATCGGCCCTCGCCTCGAAACAGCCGTCGATGCCATCAGAGAATTCGTCCTGGCAGGCATACAGAACTCAATGTGCAAATACAACAATAAATAAATGGCAAAGACAGAAGTCAGAATCGACAAATGGACTTGGGCGATGCGCATCTTCAAGACGCGCACAATCGCCACCGAGGCATGCAAAAAAGGACGCGTCACCATCGGTAGCGGAGACTCCGCCGTGATAGCCAAACCGGCGAGGATGATCAAAGTCGGCGACATCGTCAACATACGCAAACCGCCGGTGACATACTCATTCAAAGTGTTGGCACTCACCGAAAACCGTCTCGGAGCAAAACTCGTTCCCGAATATATGGAAAACACCACGCCCCGATCGCAGTACGACCTGCTCGAGGTCGTGAAAATCTCAGGCTTCATCGACAGACGCAAAGGACTCGGCCGCCCCACAAAGCGCGAAGGTCGCGAATTGTCAAAATTCACCGAAAACGTCTATGACAACGGCTGGGACTTCGATTTTGATTTCGATGACCTCGATGATGATGACGACAACGACTACAACGCCAAATAAAAGAGCCTGTTTTTTGAAAACAGGCTCTTTTATTTTCATATCACTATAAAATTAATTTGACTATCCGACCGATAGCATTTTCATGAATTCGTCTCTCAGCGAAGGATTATCTTCGAAAACACCGTTATAATCGATTGTCGTCGTCGATGCATCCTGTTTCTCGACGCCTCGCATCTTCATACACAGATGCTGGGCATTGCAGACAGCGATGACACCCTTGGCTCCGGCCGTATTCCTGATCTCATCACAGATCTGCGCAGTCAGACGCTCCTGCACCTGAAGCCTGCGGGCATAGGCGTTTACCACGCGCGCCGCCTTGCTCAGACCTATAATCTTGCCGTCAGGAATGTATCCGATAGAAATGCGACCGAAAAAAGGCAGAATATGATGCTCACACATCGAATAGAATTCGATATCCTTCACCACTATGATTTTCGATCCCTCGTGATCAAACAACGCCTGCTCGATCATCTCGCCGGGATTGACCCTGTAGCCGGAAGTCAGATAATAAAGCGCCTTGGCCGACCGTTGTGGAGTTTTCAGCAGGCCTTCGCGGGACGGGTCCTCGCCGACAAGACGTATTATGGCTTCGATATGCTGTGAGATTTCATCAATCTTTTGCCGATCGCTATCTGTCAATTGATTCATCATTATAATCCTAACTTTAGTTTATGCGGTCGCGCACGATTCGCAGCGAACGTGCCATTGACGGAAAAGCCTGTCTGATTTCAGCCATGGCAGCCTCGGCCTCGCTTCGGCTGGTAAAATCACCGACCTTAACACGCCAATAAGGAGAATTGAACGTGACATAAGCCTTGTATTCAGGGAAACGAAGCTCTATCTGTTTTTTTCGCGCCTGCGCCTCATTTCTGGCCGTACGCACATTATTGTCATCAAATATCTGCACTCTGAATCCGGCACGGCCATGATGCACCGGCGCAACCGTTTCCTGCATACCGTCGTCGGCAATCTCTTCGGCCACCGGAGTGACTTCTCTAACCAGACGGGCACCAAGCCCGGCCGGCTGGATCACAGTGATGACACCGCCGGCGTTGAGACGATCGACGATGGTGAGACTATCTGTAGTCTGTGCGCAGACCGCCGTAGCAGCCATAGCCACGGATACAAGAATTGCTGTCGATCTTTTCTTCATCAGAGATAAAAAACATTTATGGCTGCAAAGATACAAAATTATATGATTGCAGCCATAAAATATTTTTTAAAGAAGTCTAATCTGATCAGAAAGCCGTCACGATGCCCATGAAATCAGCGGCTTTGAGCGAAGCGCCACCGATAAGGCCACCGTCGACATCGGGTTTTGCAAACAGCTCTTTGGCATTCGAGGGTTTGCAGCTGCCGCCATAAAGAATCGAAGTGTTGTCAGCGACTTCCTTGCCATATTTGCCGGCGATGACGGCACGGATATGAGCGTGCATATCCTCGGCCTGCTCGGCTGTGGCAGTCTTGCCCGTGCCGATAGCCCAGACGGGTTCATAGGCAAGTATGATTTTGCCGAAATCCTCGGCGTTGAGGTTAAAAAGAGCGTCTTCGACCTGTTTCTTGACAACATCGTTATATGTGCCGTTTTCTCTTTCCTCAAGCACTTCACCGATACAGAATATCGGTGTCAGACCGTTCTCAAGAGCAAGAGCCACTTTCTCACGAAGAGTCTCCGACGTCTCGCCATAATACTGGCGACGCTCAGAGTGACCGAGAATAACATAATTTGCGCCTGTCGAAGCCACCATAGGGGCCGAGACCTCACCGGTGTATGCACCCGACTTATGATCAGCGCAGTTTTCGGCGCCGAGTCCGAGAGCGTTTTTATCGATTTTCTCGCTGATAGTTGCAAGATGAGTGAAAGGAACACAGATGACAACATCACATTTGACGTCGGCAGCCTTGACAGCTGCGTTTACTTCTTCGGCAAGCTTGACACCCTCCTGAAGAGTAGTGTTCATCTTCCAGTTGCCTGCGACAATGTTTTTTCTCATTATTATTGTTGTTTAAATTGGTTTGTATAGACTAACGGCCGCAAAGTTAATCAATTTATGTCAACAATCAATCAATCTTCTTCACTTATTTACCGTCATAGTGCCGTGACCGTCGCGCCGGCTGCCGACAGTCTGCCACCTATTGCATCGGCCTCTCCGCTGCGTATCCTGATGACTATTGTACACGAATTGTCAAAATCCTGTGACACTACTTCAGCCTGAGAGTTCTTCAGTACTTTCATTATATCGTTCATGGCGATATATGAGAAACCGACTGTCATATCAACCGTCTCGAAATCCTCTACAATCTCAGCCTTGTCGAGGGCAAGCCTCGCCGCCTCCCGATAAGCCGCAATCAGGCCCGATGTTCCAAGCTTGATGCCACCGAAATATCTAACCACGACTATCACGACATTTGTCAACCCAAACGAATTTATCTGCCCGAGAATAGGTTTGCCGGCTGTACCCGACGGTTCACCGTTGTCACTCGACAGAAAATCAAGTCTGTCAGCGCCCAACATAAACGCCCAGCAGACATGGCGTGCATCATGATACTTCTTTGCGATTTCAACAATGACAGACTTGGCTTCGTCACGCGTGACAACCGGCACTGCAAAAGACAGAAACTTGCTCATCTTCTCCTTGAAGACGGCCTCCGATCGCGCTGCTATGGTATAAAAACGGTCTGCCATTGACAAATATTTTGTACAAATATACGAATAAGTCGAGAGCAAAGCCAAATTTATTTGAGCTTTGCCGAGCGAAAGTATATAAGACGAAGTCAAATATACGAATATGTCGAGAGCAAAGCCAAATTTATTTGAGCTTTGCCGAGCGAGAGTATATAAGACATAGTCAAAAATAATAAAAATAATCGAAACTATGCCCCGATTATTGTTATAGTCAGACATTACTTACCCTACAGCGGCCAAATTTATCTTAACTTAAATTGATTTATAAAATTATTAATATTAATTTTGCAGACCGAAACCGGGAATGCCTTCCCGGCGGGAACTTTATGTAAAATCAAATTCATAACACATAAATTTAACTTCTAATGAATATCTCATTCGAAAAAATCGGTGACGTCGCCGGCAAACTCACAGTCAACGTCGAAGAAAACGACTATAAGGCTAAAGTAAACGCCGAACTCAAGAAAATCGGTGCAACCCACAATATCCCCGGCTTCCGCAAGGGACACATCAATATCGATCAGCTCCGCCGTCGTTTCGGCAAAGATGTCATGAGCGATGTCATCAACGAGACAGTCTACCATGCAGTCATCGACTATATAAAAGAAAACAAAATCAATATCCTTGGCCAGCCACTCCCCGAAAAAGTCGTAGCCGTCAACATGGATCAGAAAGACTACACTTTTGTCTATGAGGTAGGCCTCGCACCCGAGCTTAATATCGAAGTAGACAAAAACGTCACACTTCCCTACTATACAATCGACATCACCGACAAGATGCTCGAAGACCAGGACAAGAGCCTGCGTGAACGCTTCGGCGCTCAAGTACCCGGCGAAGAAGTCGACAACAAAGCCGTCGTCAAAGGAACTCTCATGGAACTCAACACCGACGGCACTGTAAAAGAAAGCGAAGACGCCATTCAGGTCATCAACGGCATCGTAGCTCCCTTCTACTTCAAAAACAAAGAAGAAGAGCAGAAATTTATCGGCAAGAAACTCAACGACAAAGTTGTCTTCAATCCCTACAACTCTTGCGAAGGCAATCTTGCCGAACTCTCGTCAATGCTCAATGTCGATCAGGATAAGGCCGCTGATATCAAAGGCGACTTCGAGATGGTCATCACCGAAATCATCGTAGTCAAACCCGCCGAACACAATCAGGAATTCTTCGACAGCGTCTTCGGTCGCGACAAAGTGCACAACGACGACGAATACAACAACGCCCTCAAAGAAATGATATCAAACTCATTCCGTGGCACTACAGACTACTACTTCAACACCGTCACCCGCGACTATTTCGTCGACAAATACGGTGCCGACATGAAACTTCCCGAAGACTTCCTCATCAAATGGCTCACCTATACCAATCCCGAGGCAGCCAAAGATGCCGATATGAAAAAGGAATATGCCGAAATGCTTCCTTCGCTCAAATGGCAGATCATCAGCGATCGCATAGCCGATCAGCTCAAAGTCAGCATCGACAATGACGATGTACTCGCACGCGCCAAATTCATCGCGCGCCAGCAATTCAACCAGTATGGTATCTACAACATCGACGAAGAGACCGTTACCGACACAGCCAAACGCATCCTGGCCGACAAGAACTACAGCCGCCGCATCGCCGAAGAGGTCAGCGAGCTCAAACTCTTTGCCGTCATCCGCGAGACCGTCAACATTGACCTCAAGACAGTCAGCTTTGAGGAATTCTCTAAAATGATCAACCCCACTGCCGCCGAATAAAAAACGCCCTAATTAATAACAACACAACCATACACCGCGGGAGGCATTCTTTTCTATCTGAAGAATGCCTCCCGTACTTTTTCCCGTAAAAACAGCCATAAAACAAATCAAGACTCACAGAAACGACGACCGTTGTCATGGACCGAAAGTTTTAAACCCTCGCATCGGATCCAAGACGCTATGGGGCGACGACTTTAGTCGTCGTTTTGCCCCACGCTCCATGTACCCTTGCATCAACCACTAATGTTTTGATTATAAGTTGACTAATCTGCCTAATTAGACCAATTTTTACACCAAAAATTGTGAATTGTGCATTGTCCATTATGCATTTAACACATCTAAAATTGCACCCACGTGCAATTTTAGGAATAAACCCGTCCCAATCGTTCCTTACCTTTGCATCGCAGATGAAAACCGCCGTCTACACATACCACTTCCGACGTTACCTCGGCCGCAACCTCACCCGCGCCGAAGCCGCCGTCATCGCCCCGCTCGAGAAAATGCGCATCCGCCGCCTCGAGCGCCGTCTCCTCGTCGTCGACCCTCCCGGAGTCGACACCCGCGGCATCCTCTGCGCCTACGTCGAATACCTCCGCAAGTGCCACAA
>CAJTKG010000010.1 GCA_910576935.1 uncultured Muribaculaceae bacterium | reverse complement strand
TTGTGGCACTTGCGGAGGTATTCGACGTAGGCGCAGAGGATGCCGCGGGTGTCGACTCCGGGCGGGTCGACGACGAGGAGACGGCGCTCGAGGCGGCGGATGCGCATTTTCTCGAGCGGGGCTATGACGGCGGCTTCGGCGCGGGTGAGGTTGCGGCCGAGGTAGCGGCGGAAGTGGTATGTGTAGACGGTGTTTTTCATCTCCGCTGCAAAGATAAGGCACGATTGGGGCGAGTTTACCCCTAAAATTGCACGCAAGTGCAATTTTAGGGATGTTAAATGCACAATTCACAAAGTTCAATCATTAGTCATTAGTGGAGCGTTAACGCAGTACTCTTAAATTCTTTAAGTTTTGACCTCTTGAATAAAGAATCAAAGGTCGCAAACAATAATTTTGATTCGATTCTGAGTTTAAATAGCTTTCAAATTATTAAGAAAACTATTAACGCACCACTAATGATTCAAATTGATAGATAGATTATCTTTTCATATAGGAATGTTATGATTTATTTAAGATGGCATTTATACAAAATCAGGCCACTATAAACGAGCTGTACAGTAATATGTTTCTATACAGCTCGTTTAGTTATAACATTCTTTCTATCTAAGGGTTGGGTCAATTGTGCCATGCGGATTGCGTATCCAACGTGCCGCAGCACTCATCGTCGGCAAAATCCTGTTCATCGAAGGACTGAACCGTGCAAACAGAATTGTCAGCATCATCAGAATACCGAACAATATCAGATAGCCATAACACTCCTTGACAGCAAGCATAATGTTCTGTTGGGTAAAATACTCCGTGAACCATGAAAGATGGTCACCGCTGAAATTGTCCAGCTCGGAGGATGTCAGCATTACACTCTTGTTCATAGCCCATGCGAACATACGTTCCACCAATGCTCCGGCAGCCGCCGTGCCTACGCCACAGCGGGCAAACCCGATAATGGCGATATTCATGAACATGTGTTGAAACGGAATATTGCGGCATACCATATAGGTGGCTCCTGCCTCCATCATCACCTCTCCGGCTCCGAAAGCGAACAACGGTAGATAAAACAGCCATGCATCTGATGAAGGGTCGATAAGAAAATACGATGCTATAATGTAGAATGTGGTCAGAAGAAAGCAGGTGAAGAAAAATATCTTCATTCGCCATTTCCATCTGACAAGTGCAAAATATGTCAGCACCGCCCCCATAATTATGCCGTAAATCTCAAGATAGTTGAAGTTCACTATTGTAAAGTAGTCGTATCCGGCAACCGCGTTCATAAATACGGGCTGCATTACATGGGCCGAAGCCTGAAGTACGGCAATTCCCAATAGCACGAATGTGACCCGCCATGTTGTTGGATAGCAAAATGCCTTCAATGAGATAAACGGTTCGTTCTTATAGTGCGATTCAATCAATGTCATGGTAAACACCGCAATGAACAACCATGTCGCGTACCATATCTCACGGCTGTCCCACCAGTCATAATGCTCTCCGAAATTGAATATCCATGTGGCGATGCAGCAGGTAGCAACCCATAGGATATGACCGCTCCAGTCAATTCCTTTCAACGGAATGAATGGTGCGCCACGATGGTCATGGTTCATCATGAAATAGACGATAAGGTCTATAACCAACATTAGCCCTATAATTACAAGATATACGAATTTCCAATTGAAATCATAAGAGATATATGCCGTAATCAATCCTGAAATCTGAATGGCTCCGCATACGAGGATATAAACCACAGGAAAAAACACGCCATAATTGCGTGTCGGGGTTATGTTTAACTGAATGGTACTCATGCAGGCGAACATTCCCATCATCTTGAAATAACCGGCAAGGAGGCATACAAGCCATAATATCCACGGAATTGTGGAATACGGCGCGGCAATGGCACAAATAATAGAGCCTATGCTTGACACGAACCACATCTGACGGCTGTAAAAATAGAATTTCCACCTGAACAGTACCGGAAATATCATGTTAAGTCCGATAAGAGAGCAATAACTTGCCATCGTCACATCTTCGCTGATAAATGAAAGTTCACCCACCATCTGACTTAGGACTGCGAGATACACGCCTCCCGACAACTGGTAGAAAAATGCGAACATAACAATTAACCAGAAGCGCAACCGGCGCGGCACCCACGGCTTATACACCAAAAGGCGGTTGTTGGTAAATGGGCTTGGTCCGTGTCCCATCATTTGACTACATTACATTCCACATTCATGCCCGACCGTAACCGCGCCATCTCATTTTCGGGTGTATCTGATGCAAACCGAATCTTAACGGGTATGCGTTGCTCTACTTTCACAAAATTTCCGGTTGAGTTATCCTGCGGCATAGGTGAATACTTTGCACCGGTTGCATTGGATATGGCCTCGATTACACCCATATATTTCACGTTGGGAACGGCATCGACTTCTATGATCACACTGTCGCCTACTGTCATCCGTACGGTCTGCGTTTCCTTATAGTTGGCGATAACCCATGTATCACCGGTATCCACCACCGACACAATGGTCTGCCCCGGCTGAATAAGCTGCCCCGGCTGAATAAGCTGCCCCGGCTGTATGTTGCGCCGGGATGCAAACCCATCACACGGAGCGAGAATTACCGTATATGACAGATTAAGTTCGGCAAGGCTTACGGCCGCTTCCGCGAGTTCTATACCGGCGTCATTCTGACCGAGGCGGTGACGCTGCTGCTGTGCCACAAATCCGGTGGAGTATTTTTGCCTCACAAGCGTGTTTCGTTTGGCTTCAAGTGCGAGATAATTTGTTTCCACCGCGTCATATTGCTGTTGGGTGACAGCATCCTGTTGAAGAAGTGCCGAATAACGGTCGAGGTCACGTTTGGCGTTCCGCAACAAAGCCTCCACCTCGGCAAGTGCCGACTCGGTCACTGTTATGTCGTTCGTTGAGGTGGATACAGCCGATGTGGCGACATCTTTTCCCGAAAGGGCATTTTGCAGGTTTGCTTTTGCCTGTGCGAGTTGCAGACGGAAATCCGCGTCCTCTATTATGGCAAGGGTATCACCCTTGTGTACGGGAGTGTAGTCATCATCTCGCCGATAAGTTTCTCGGTCAGACGTATGTTCTCGTCATACACCTTCAAAAGATTACGATTTTTCGCAAGTTCGAGATAGTTTGTCGCGATGGACATTCTGACTGAATTGACGGATATTGTCCTATTGGTTACAGCCATTTCAGTCCCTTTCTCGGCAAGACGCACACCCGAAGATATCGCACCACCTGTATATATTGGCTGGTATAATTCCACTCCAAGAATGTTGCTGAAATGTGGCAGCCGGTCACGCATGGCGTTACCGAAATCCCGGTCAAGGATAGTTCCGTCACCGAGATAACTCAATGTAAGCGACGCATTGATTTGTGGCAAACGGGCATTTTTTGCCACTGCCTCGCCTTGCCGTGCGACAGTAATTGCCTCGTTTGTGACTCCGATGTCCGGATTTTGTTGATTGGCGAGAATAAACAATTCGCCAATAGACATTTGCCTGATTTCCTGACCGTAAGAATATGGAACGGACACAATGACAAACATCATTAACAGTTTGATTGTCTTTGTCATTTATAATTATTGATTTAATTTGAAATATTCGATATAGGCACACGAAAAACAGCACCGATACCCATATAGGCATGGTGCACAACTATCTCACAGCAAGCCTTAACTTACTGAAGCGTGTTCCAAAAATCAGTTGGAAATATCAAATTTATACGGTAAGGCATCATTTCATCCCGAAATGATGTAATGCCCTTATTCTCCGCTATAATGGTTTCAGAATCAGAAGTAACTGTTGTTGATTTATACATTACTAAATTGACTTTCCGCAGGCATTTTCAGCATACTGCATCGTCAAATCCGAGTGCAAAATTAGTGAAAAATGGCGAATCTAACAAGGGGATGATTACAAATCATCACAGATGAAATAGCGTTTCGACTTTGACTTTAGGGACTTTAGGCGCGCAAGCGTTTAATCGCCACTCAAAAGCATTGCTCATCCTTTATTGCTTGTTCACAAGCAAACATAGCCATATAATAAATTAGGGGAAACTATCTTTAGAAAGATAAGCAAATCAACGCAATAAAAAATCATTAACGGAGTATAAATATTTAGAACTCCTTTGCCTGCGGTTATCTCCATCTTCCCCAAAAGTACACTATTTATATTATATATTATAATAATGTCGCTGATTGTCAGTATGGTTATGGGATGTAATATAAATTTTCCAGTTATGCGCCGCCCTCCTCCATAGCGTCGTGGATTCGCTCGGGCCATGGAGCGTCGCTCCATGCGCCGTGGATTAGCAATTTTGGAATGATGAATTTGTTCTAATTGGATTTATTGGTCAAATTAGTCTGATGGGATAATTAACGCATTGGTTTTTGTGAAGACTAAACTTTGCGCTCGATAAGAGATCTGCTGTGAGACCCTTTTTTATTATCAGACGAGCATGTCTTCGCGTTCGAGGATATAGTAGGCGGCGCGTTCGAATGCTGGTCCTTCCATAATGCGGCGCAGGCGGGCGCCCTGACGCAGTTTGACGGCGTCGAAGTAGTTGCGGGCCTCGCGGGCGTTGGCAAAGTCGCGTGTCTTGTTGTAGACGAGGGTACGGAAGTATGCGAGCATGGCTTCTTCGGCCTCGGGCGTCAGTGTGAATTTGGCTTTGGCGGCGAGGCTGAGGAAGATTTCAGCGAGTTGGTCGGCGTCGTAGTCCTCGAAGACGATCTCTTTGGTAAATCGCGAGCGCAGGCCGCTGTTGGTGTCGACCCATTGGCGCATTTCGCGCGGGTAGCCCGCGGCGACGCATATCATACGGCCTTTGTAGTCGAGAAGTTTGGTGAGAAGTGTCGGCATTACGTCTTTGCCGAATCCGCCCGGCCCGTCGTTGAGGCCGTATGCCTCGTCGATGAAGAGGATACCGCCGAGAGCGCGGTTGACGGTGATCTCTGTCTGACGTGCCGTCTGTCCCACATAGCCCGCGATATAGTCTTTGGCGACGGTTTCGATGACTTTGTTGCTCGGTAGCAGACCGAGCGAGTGCATGATCTCGCCCATGATGCGGGCGACGGTTGTTTTGCCTGTCCCCGGATTGCCGACGAAAAGGTAGTGGTCGTAGACATATTCGGGCCGACGTCCTTCGATGGCTGCGCGCTGTTGCTCGACTGTGATGCTGTCGGCGAGGTCGCGCAGCGATTTTTTGACGCTGTCGAGACCGATAAGATCGTCGAGACGGCCGAGGCAGTCGGCGAGGTCTATTTTGCGCGGCGGGGTGTAGGGGATATCGTCTTCGGTGATGAGATAGAGTTGGTCGACGGGGGCGTCGACGTCGACACGTGAGTCCTGCCGGAGGCATGTCTCGTTGAACAGGGCTATGATGTCGCGGGCATTGGCAAATCTCTCGTCTTTCGACGTTATCATTTCGTCGATTTTAAGCTTCAGACGCCCGACGGCTTCGGGGGTGAGAGTGTAGCCCCGGCGTTCGACCTGCTGCATGTAGATGTCGAACAGTTCGGAAGCGTTGTAATCGGGAATATCGATGAACGTGGTGAAGCGGCTTTTGAGCCCCGGGTTGGCGTTGTTGACAAACTCTTCGATGAGATTTTTGTAGCCGGCGATGACGGTGATGAATTTACCGGCATCGTTGACCATACGGGTCATAAGGGCTTCGACGGCCTGAGCGCCTATGTTGTCGCGGCCCCCGGGGTCGAGTGGCATGAGGTTGTATGCCTCGTCGATGAAGAGGACTCCGCCGATGGCTTCGTCGACGGCTTTGTCCATGTTGACGGCGGCCGAGTTGGAGTAGCTGTCGAGGAGGGTTTTGCGCTCGCGGAAGACGACTTTGTCGGACGGCAGTATTCCCATTGCCTTGAATACGCGGCCGAGTCGTTTGGCGACCTCGGTCTTTCCTGTGCCGGGATTGCCGGTTAGGGCGATGTGAACTGTCGGTATCTCGGTGGAGCCGGGGCGCGCGGCGGCGCGGCGGCGGTCTTTGATCATCTTGTTGGCGAGGGCGCGCAGACGGCTGCGGACACTGTCCATGCCAATGAGGCCGTCGAGAGGCGCGAGTATCTCGTCGGCTGTCGTCGGGGTCGATGTCGCCCCGGGGTCGATATCGTTGAGAGTCAGGACGTTGTCGTCGACGTCGGCCGGGCCTTGGGCGGCGATGCGGGCGGCGTGGCGCGAGATGGCCGTGGTCAGCACGTTACGCACGTCGCGGGCGTTGCCGAATTTTGAGGTGCGTGTCTGATACATGCGGTTGAAGACGTTGATCAGTCGGGCATCGGTCTCGGGGGGCACGGTGAAACGCTCGGGTGTAGAGGCGAGCATGCGTCGGAATATTTCGGTTAGTTCTTCGGGTTTGTAGTCACGGAAATAGACCACATTGTTTATGCGCGAGGCTATGCCGTCATTTACGGCCGACAGCTCACCCATCTCTTTGGCATACCCCGCCATGATGAGCACGAATTCGCCACGGCGGTTCTCGGTGTATGTAAGCAGGCTCTCGATGGCCTCGAGGCCGAAAGTGTCGCTTTTGTCGCGGCAGAGCCGATAGGCTTCGTCGATGAAGAGCACACCGCCTATGGCCCTTTCGACAGCGGCTTTGACGAGCTGAGGCGTCTCACCGACATATTTGCTGACGAGGTCATCGCGCGAGACTTCGACGAGCTGCCCTACGGGGAGTGCGCCGAGCGATTTGAGCGCGTCGGCAAAGATGCGTGCGACGGTGGTCTTGCCTGTGCCGGGATTGCCGAGAAATTGGTAGTGTGAGTCGATGAGAGGAGTCTTGGGGTCGGATGTGCCGGCTTCGATCGCGTGTCGTCGCCGGTCGACACGGGCCGCTATGGTGCGCACGGTCTCTTTGATCTCATCAATGCCGACATAGTTGTCAAACTCGGCGATGACCTGCTCGAATGTTTTGGCAATGAACTCTTTGCCGGGAATCTCGTCGGGGCCGACGGTGGTGTCGTCGCCCGGATAGGCCGTGTGTTCGACAGATATTTCCGAGGCCTTGCGTGCAGCGAGATGCCCGTTGTCGGCAGTCGATGACGGGTCGCGGCGCGAGTCGATGAACACGCGCTCGAGTTTCTCGCGGGCCTCCGGCTCGAGGGTGAGACCGAAGCGGTTGACGAGTATGGCCTCGCAGATGTCGGCCATCTCGGCGATGGTATATGGTTCGAGGTGGAAAACAAACGGGAAGTAACGTCCTACATTGGTGTTGCTTCGCATGAAATCGGCCATGTCGGTCAGACCTGTCAGGATTACGACGGGACGGTCGGGATTGCCATACCAGCGCGACAGACGCGAGAACAGCGGGTCGAGTGGAGAGACGCCGGCACTATATTGGCGACCTGTGAGTTTGCCGATATTCTCGATGATGAGTATGCCGTCTTTTATTGCGTCGGTGTTCTTGTCTATCTCTTTTGCCCATTGCTCGTAGTCGGCAGCGTCGACGGTGACGGGAGGCCGCTGCGATGTGACGCCGGCGTCGGTCAGCAGACGTGCTATTGTGTTGGCGAGCATGGTCTTGCCTGTGCCGGGTGCTCCGGTGATGAAGAAATTCATTTCGAGGCGCATCTTCACTTTGGTCGCGTCGGCGCGGTTTTTTATCGCCACAGCCTTGTCGTAGATGTCCGAGAGTCGTTCCCTGACGTTGGCCTGACCTTTGATGCTGTCGATTATTGACTGTTTTGAAGTTGCGGCAAGGGCGTTGCCACAGTGTTTGCAGTAACGTGCTTCGGGGCGGTTTGCGCCCCCGCAGCGGGTGCAGTTGTTGTCGGTGTTCACGGTTGTTTTGAGAATTGGAAGAAGAGCGATCGCCCTGTCGTCGGGTTAATATATTTGCCTGTCATATAGCCGTTGTCTGAGGTTATTGTGGCGTCATACCGGCCGCTCACGGCTCCCGTCGATGAGATGACCGTCATGGAGACTCCGTTGCTGCCTGACGGTTTAATTGTTACACTCTGGTGCAACGGCGTCGTGTATGAGATGACGATTTTTGCGCGTGTGACTCCGTCGGAAGTCGCGACGGTCATCGTGGCGCCGACACCGTCGAACGTGCCGGTCCAGACTCCGTCGAGGACCGATGTGGAGATTTCGGCGATATAGTCTGACTTTATTTCGTCTGCGGCGTCGCGGCTGTCGAGGAGTGATGGCGTGACGAAGATGTTGAAGGCCACTGTGGCGGCCGACAGCACAAGCAACACTGCGCCGCAGCGCAGCATCTTCCTGATTTTGGAGCGCGCCTCGCCGGTACTGTTCCGGAGCATGTCGAGCAGATCGCCGGGGCTGTTGTGCTTGAAAATTTTTGAAGTCGTGCCGAAAGCCTCGCCCATGAGCCTGAGGCGCACGGTGTCGTTCAACGATGACGCAGACACGCCGGCCATTGCTTTCTTTTTGGTGGAGGTGAAGATGTCGCGGCCGAAATACCAGATTGCGACCGCAAGCAGGGCTGCCAACAGCCACGGAGCGAGGAAAACGAGAAATTTGAATACGAAGACCGTGATGCCGTAGATGATGAGTCCGACGATGCCTGCGGCAATAAGATTGGGGCGCGAGGAAGCCAGACTTGCCAGGCCGCCGATGATGCCGAGGGCGATGCCGACATAGTGGCCCGAGGCCTCGATGAGCGGACGCAGCGCCCGGCTGATGTTGCTGAAACCGGTGACGAACAGTATGATAAATGTGGCTAGCATGGGGACGAAGCAAAGCAGGACGGTAAGCCACTGTATCGTTCTTATATTCTTCCATGCCTTTTTCTCGTCGTCGATGGCTGTTTTGAGTGTGGCGGCGAGCTTTGCCGACCGTGCGATGTAGTTGCAGTCGGGCAGTCGTCTGACGAGGTAGTCATAATAGTCGCCCGTAAGGTCGGCATATGACCGCCGCTTGTAGTCGGCCGATGGGTTTTCCTGGAAGAATCCTGTCAGCCAGTCGGGCAGCCGCTGTTTCTCGAAGTGTAATATCTGTGACGGACATCTGTCGACGTCGGCTAGACTCAAGAGTTTGCGGCCGTGTCCCTGCGAGGGATAGTAGGGGCACGAACCTCCCCAGCCGCGTATGATTTTATATGTGGCGATGTCGTCGTTGTAAGGACCGATCTTGCCGGCGTTGTCGGTCGATGTGAGATCTTTGCAGTAGCGAACCCAACTTATCTGCCGGTCAAATTTACCTTTCGACTCGAGATAGCGGTGGAGACGAGAGCCGTCGAAGGCGCTGTGGCCCAGCTGCTCGGTGAGTTTAAGACCGAGGGTCGAAAGACCGGCCATCTCGCGGCTTATCTCTTCGGCGATCTGCGCGGGTGTGAAGAGATAGTCGATGGCGTTGGAGTCGGTGACGAAATTATAAGACGCCGCCGGCGCAAGGGCATAGAGCGTTGCCCAGCCGTCGTGTGTGCGTCGAGCGGTTTCGGCGACTTTGCCGGCGAGGGCTTTGTCGCGTGCCGAGAGCCAGTTGACAAAATCGTCTCCTCTGATCAGCTTGAGCGTTACGGGGTCGAGTCCGGGGTCGTGGGCGACGGCGATAATATCGTTGACGCTGCGGGCATTGTGCCATTTGCCTTTTTTGTCTTTTACGGGATAAGGCAGCGAAGGGTCGAGGGTATATATAAGGTCGAAGAGATAGCAGTCGGCGTCGCGGCCTATAAGACGCGGATATTTGTCGGCGAGATTGTCGAGACCACACGAGCGCATGTAGACATAGAGCAGCGCGTCGGCGCCGGTCAGCAGTTCTTTGTAGGTCGAGGCGTTGGCCCACAGTTCGGCGGCGATGTCGACGGGGGTTACGATGCTGTTGCCTTTGATGCCTGTGAACGGCATGTCGGGGTCGAGCAGCAGGCAAGCCGCGAAAAGGCCGGCTTTATGGTTGTGTGGATATAGTTCTTCGGCGATATTGTCGATCTCGACAGCCGTCTCGGGGCGTCCAAGGTCGGCGAACCATTTCTTCAGTGTGCCGCTATATAGATATTTTATGGCCAAAGCAGGTTCGGCCCACATCATGGCGGCCAGCTCGGCGGGACTGTTTGCCACCATGTTGCGCGACGAGTTGAAAATGATTCTGAATCCTGTGGCGTTTTTGTGATAGTCTGACATGTCGAAGACAGTCTCGCCTGCGGCCCAGCGTTTTATGGTGGCAAAATCGGCGCGCTGCGATATGTCGCGACGTGTGAGCGCCTTGATGAGCGAGAGACTGTGGGCCGACATGTCGTCGGGGTAGGGCAGAGCCTCGTTCTGTTTCTTCATGATGAGTTCGCGCTCGTTGCCGCGCAGGCTGTCTTCGCCTATCCAGAGGGCGAGGAGCGACATGCCCATGGCATAGTAGTCGCTCTTGCGGTCGACGTCGATGAGACGGCGGTCGATGCTGATATAGCATTCGGGTGCGGCATAGACAGGTGTGCGGCCGCTGTCGATCTTGCAACGGCCGTCGGCGGCGATGCCGCGTGCGATGCCGAAGTCAGCGAGAACGAACCGGCGGTGAGAGCCGTCGGCATAGAGGAAATTGGCCGGTTTGATGTCGCGGTGTAATATTCTGTGGCTGTGACAGAAATCAATGGCCGAAGCCATATTGAGCGCTATCTCGCGGAATCGCAGCTCGTCGCCGCGGATGTTCTCTTGCCCGAGACCGCCGGCGGGGTAGTAGCGCTGAACTTCATAGTATCGTTCTACCGACGGGGCGTCGGGGTCATGCCATACGCCATGGTCATAGACGTCGACGGTCAGGCCGTTGCCTCGGGCGCGGCAAAGACGATAGATGACTCCGTCGTCGGGGCGATGCCCCGGTCGGTAAAGCTTGATGGCGAATTTATTGCCGCCGTTTTCGGCTAAAAACACAGACGCCTCGCCCGTGGCCGACGACAGGCGCTTTATTACTTTGAAGTCGAGTTTCCCGAGCCTGTAGCCGGGGCGGTCGTCAGGGAGTGGCGCACCACCGCCATTGTCGTTGACCACGGCCGTTCCTCCGGTAGCTATCGCCGTTCCTCCGGTGGCGATATAAGTCCCCGAACCGAGGTCTTCGAAGCCGGCTGTACCGGTCGGTGATGTTGACGGCGGAGGTGACGGTATGGGTGTTTTGGTGCTCATAGCATAAAAGTTATATCAGATGTTTACGCTGCCTATGCCTGCGGCTCGGGTCTTGACTTCGATTTCGCGGTAAATCCACTTGCCGCCGAGTTCAGGCCTACAGCATTCAGTCGGAGTAGTGTGATGGCAGCCGCACCAGTTGCATATCCAGCCGTCTTTGACGCGGCTGCGAGTCGTTACTTCTTTCATTACGACGATATGGCAGGCGGTAAAGAAATTGCGCTGCTCTTCGGCGTTCATCGCCTCGTCAGGCACTATGGCGTCGAGAGCGGCCTGCATCTCCTGTGCCTTGAGGCGGTAGGCTGAGATGAGGTCGGTGACCGATGTTTCGCTGACGCTGAAGCGTCGGCGTTCTTTTATGGCAAAACCGGCATCAACCGCGTCTTTGGCTGCACCGCTGTCGACAGGAATGCCGGCCGCCATCGACATAAGGCTCTCATAGTCGGCGAGAATACGTTTTTCATCCTCTGAAAGATTGATGACGTTGCTGACGTAATCGGTTGATGATCGGCCGGCGTCGTTGCCGGGGTCAGTGAGGCCGGCGTCGGCAAGCGTGGCTTCGAGTTCGGCCAGCTCGAGAGCAAGGCGGTGTGCCTCGGCCACGAGCGGGTCGTCTTTGACCCGCTCGAGCATCTTCAAGGCCATGTCGTTGAGCGGATGCGAGCATACACGACAGAAACTTCGCTGATTATGAGCGCCGCATCGGGGACAGCGCAGGCCGTCGCGCGGATTGCCGCACTCGGTGCAAAAGCGGTCGCCGGGGTCTACAGGAGCGCCGCAGAATGTGCAGTTGCCGGCGTTTAGGCTGTGGCCGCACGATGGACAGATAGTCATGCCCCGAGGTATTTCGGCGTGACAGTGTGAGCACGCGTGTGATGACGACACCGATTCACCGCAGTCTTCGCAGAAAGCGGCTCCTGATGTCAATAACGCTCCGCAGCGCCGGCAGTGGCACGAGTTGTCGCCGTCGTCGGCCTTGCGTCGGTCGGCGAGGCGGTCGGCCTGACGGTAGAGCATATTCTCATGAGTGTTGAAGTGTTTGTCGTGATAGTGTGTCATTGGTAGTGTCAAGGTTAAAATCAGTGGTAAAGGGGTAAGAAGAGCCGTCCGGCACCTCGTCCGCCCATGGCTGTGTAGCTGAAGGCTGCGTGAAGCAACAGGCGGAGACGGCGACGTGATGTGGCGGCGAGGGCCCGCGAGAGCATCGCACGCCCGGTGGCGCGGTCTTCGCGGGCACATAATCCGGCGGTGATGGCGCGTTTAAGCTCGATGATGTCTCCTGCCGGAGCGCCGAGGGTTGTTTTTATAGTGTCGAGGGCATGATCAAGCCGGGCGGCGTCGGCGGCAAAGCCCGTGCCTGTTATCGATCTGGCGCCGGCGATCACGTCGACAGTGATTTCGTTGCCGGCGAAGACGGTGACAGGGTCAAGGGCGATGATGCGCTGTCCATATTCTATGTCGTTCCAACGCATGACGCTCTCGTTCCATCCTCCGGCGCGGCGTGCGAGCGCGGTGTCGATACAGTAGCGTTGCGGCGCCATTGAGCCTTCGAAGATGTTGCGACGTGCCAGATTGTCGGGCATGAATGTCTTGATCGAGACTTTCGAGCCTTCGTGTAGCATTATGTTCCATCCGATCAGAGATGCGTCGGGATGAGCGTCGATAGCCTCGATGGCGCGGGCTATATGGCGTGGCCGCATCGTGTCGTCAGAGTCGAAAAACATTGTCCAAGGAGCTGAAGCCGCTGCCAGACCGATATTCCGTGCCGCCGATGCCCCCGGCGTCGCACACTCGAGGATTCTGACTGTCAGCCCGCTGTCGGCCATGCTGTCGCGCCAACGATGCAGTACGGCGAGTGTGTCGTCGGTTGAATTGTTGTCGACGAGAATAAGTTCGAAATCGCGTGATGTCTGGGCGGCGACAGAGGCGAGTGTCGCCGTGACTACGTCGGCGCGGTTGTAGACGGGTATTATGAGGCTGATCTTCACCATAGATACTCTTTGTTTCTTTGTCTGAACGCGCGAGCTTTAAAGATGCCCGACATGATGCCGAAAATAGCCCGTAGGAACGATGCGCGACGCTGACGTTTTATGAGGCGGGCGCGGGTATAGACGCGCAGTGGTGCGTTGTAGCCGTAGGTCAGGCCGACATAGATGCCGAGGGCTTCGAGGGCGGCATTTGAGGATATAGGTCGGCAACCGCTTGTCGGGCCGTTGTGGTGCCCGATGACGACAGGAAAAAAGCGTGGTATGACGCCACGTCGTAAGGCCGAGAGGATATAAAATTCGTCTTCGGCTACGGGAAAGCGGGCGCCGAGCCCGAGTTCGGGGCAGAATCTGAGTCGGCCGGCATTGCTGTGACTCCGTACGGCGATCTCGACCGAGCTGACCCAAAAACCGTAGGGCAGCGGAAATCTTAAATCGGTCTCTGCCGTCGGATAAGGTTTGTCTCCCGCGCCGTCAAATCTGAATGTCGCCATCTCGAGTCTCGGGTTATCGCGGAAAGCGCACAGCACCCGGCGCAGGCCGTCATCGTCATAGTCGATGTCGTCGTCAGCCATGAGGATGATGTCGCCACGGCAGTGGCCGATGGCATTATTGCGGTTATTCGATATGCCTGTCAGCTCGCAGCGGTGAATCTCGACGTCGTCGCGGGTTGTAAGGCTGTCGGGGATGGGTGCGCCGCCGTGACACTGCCATGAGATGACATAACGGACACCGGGTATGCGCGGCAGCTGTCGGGCTGCCACGCGTGCAATGCCTTCGGGCTGCCAGGTGACGATAGCGAGATCGAGAGTCAGAGGTCTTATGGCCATAGGTATTGTCGGTTACGTTGTTTCATGTCGGAGGCTTCGGTTATGCCCCTGAGTATGTAAATGAGCGAACGGAAAAAGGGGGCTCGCCCTTGACGGCGCAGACGCCATGAGCGGATGACGGCGCGCAACGGCGCAGACGCGCCGTAACAGAGCGAGAGAAAAATACCTATAGCCTTGTAATATGCTTTTGAGCCTATAGGAGCGGCGCCGCTCGAGAGGTCGGGATGGCGACCTATGCTGACAGGGAAATAATGGCATCTGATGCCCCGGCGCATGGCGGCGAGAAAGAAGACTTCATCTTCGGCGGCCGGATAGAGCGCTCCCGGGCCGAGCTCGGGACAGAAACGCAGGCGCCCGGCAGCAGAGTCGCGACGCACGGCAATTTCGACGGTGCTCACCCAATAATCGACGGGCAAAGGCAGCGTGAGAGCGGTCTCGGCGGCAGGATACGGCTTATGGCGCGAACTGTCGTAGCGCAACGTGACGAGGTCTACGTCGTTATGTCGCTCGAAGATGCCGATGACAGCGCGGAGAGCGTCAGCGTCGTATGTAATGTCGTCGTCGGCCATGAGGATGATGTCGCCCCGGCAATGGTCGACGGCGTTGTTGCGATTGTTGGCCACACCTGTCAGTTCGCAGCGGTATATCTCGACGTCGTCGCGGGAGGCGAGACTGTCAGGAATCGGGGCGTTGCCGTGACATTGCCACGAGACGATATACCGCACACCGTCGAGACGCGGCAGCTGTTGGGTTGCGACGCGGGCAATGCCTTCGGGCTGCCATGTGACGAGAGCGAGATCGAGTGTCATAGTTTTGATGTCCAGAAATCAAGAAAGCGTCGGGCAACGAGGCGACAATCGTGGTGCTTCTCGACAAACATGCGCGAGCGGAGGCCGCGGGGAGCGATGGCGCGCGGGTCGGAGACCACGGCGTCGAGGGTCTCGACGAGACGGTCGTATTCGACAGGAGCGTTGATGACGGGGCCACCGGCCGGCTCGCCGATAAAGTTGTAGAACTCAGGCTCGGCACCGCTGACAGCGTTGAGGCCGTAAGCCATAGCCAGCAGAGCATTTGTCGCCGGAGAGTAGCTGTAAAGCTGGTCGAGAGAGATGTGATGGCCACATATCGTCTTGATATATTGATCGTAAGGCAGATTTTCGATGATAGACAGGGTTACGCGGCCTTTGTGACGGGCGATGACGTCGCGGGCGGCGGCTTCGAGCACGTCTGTGCCTTTCTCGATGCAGCGTTCACGATGGCGTCCGAGATATAATCTGACAACCTCGTGGTCGGGAGCGAGAGCGACCGGCCTGATGCCAGACAGGTCAATCGGCAGACCGCCGAAGGCACATTTGTCAGGGCCAAGAGCGCGGGTTATCGCCAGGTGGTATTCATACAATATTGAGACAGCGCCGTCGATATTATTGTAGACATATTCATGAAACGACCTGATCTCGTTGTTGTGCCAGTCACGCCATTTGTCGGGATTACTCAGGTAGAGAGGCGAGGGATTTCCGTCGATAAACCACTCGGTATATCGCAGCGGTGAGTCTGCGGCCGAGCAGAGGTCGAGATATGCCGAGTCGGTGCCCATGGCTGTCAGGAATATCGAGCGGTTCTCGCCTTTAAGACGGTCGAAGAAGTATTTTGTGCGTGTCGGTCTGAGGTTGAGGAAACCGGGGTTGTGGATGGCGACTATGTCGAAGTTTTTCAGGCGCGGCATGATGCCGTAACGCAGACGCAGCATCAGTTCGAGTCCGGCGGCTTGTGATTTTCCCCGTCGTGCTATGTCGATGTCGCGGGCTGTGTTCTGCCATTTAGAGCCGTCGGAAACGACAGTCACGTCGTGGCCGAGACTGCGCAACCCCGTGGCAAGGGTGCGATGGCAGTTGCTGTAGTCGCCCATCAGTAGGATGCGTAAAGGTTGGTCCATGTTTTTCAGGGATTGCAATTAATTTAAAGGTGTGTTTTTTAATGCGTCGGCTATGGTATCGCGTAGCGTTGTATCGGTAATGGCTTGCAGCGCCCGGTCGGTAATATCATTGTCGGCGCGGGCAAGTGCCGTAAGGATTGTTTTGTCGGCGAGCGCCGCTTTGGCCACACCGTCGGGGTCGAGCAGGAAGAAACGGGCGGTCATGGCGTCATTTCCTTTATCTTCGGCAATCCTGCGCAGTCGGATTGCCGACGGGCGCGAGGAGTAGGGCGTGAAACGGAGCAATTCAGAGCGCAGCGACGATAGTAGCGACGCTCTGTCATATGCCGAGCTATAGCGCGCCGTCAGGGCTTCGAGTTCGTCAGAGCCGGGGCGGATGCCTGTGAGTGTCATCGTGCCGTCTATGTCGATGGCAACGGTGATTTCGTCGTCGCCGGCCCGGAAGCCTTCGTCGGTTACCGGGTCACGGAAGACGGTTTTGTTGAAGATCGTCATCGCCGGATGTCCTTCGGGAGTGGTCTCGATAGCGGGTATGATGGAGTTGTATTCGATATAAAGATCGATGCTGTTACCTTCGCTGTCGGCGAAAGCTATGGGCGACAGAAAGGAACGGTCGTCGCATCGACCGGCATAAAGGGCATCGGCGACGGACCCGTCATTGCCGTATGTGACGATGAAATACCATGCAGGTGTTTCGTCATATTCAATTCTGAACGATGCGAGCCAACAGTTGTCGGCGACCGGCATCACGCGTTCGACGGCGACCGCACCGGCGTCAATTATTTCGTCGGTGATGTCGGTGCGTATGATGTCGTCGCGCAACAGTGTGCGGCAGTCTGTGACCGTCTCGCGCGTGGGGTCGTCGTTTTCAACGACATAACCGAGGTCGTCGACGCTGACGCCTGCGTCAGTGAAGAATGCGGGCAATGCCGCTAAAAGTAAGGCTGACAAATCCATCGGTTAATGAAGGGCTTCAATGCCGGCGACTTCGGTCGAGCATTCGCCCATAGGGCCGTTGACCTGAAGAACGGCGGTATATATTCTGACAAAATCGATGCGCGACAGATTGGCCGAGTGTCCGTCGGCGTCGACGGCGCTGCCGATGTCGATGCCGCGGGCGGCGTCGTTGTTGGGGCGGCAGTCGGCATAGCCGTCATAGACATATTGCTTGTATTGTTTGGACTCAGGGTCATAGAAGCCGTTGTCGGGCAGACGTCTGCCGGTGAATGTCATGGCGTTGCCTGCGTTGAGCCATTGCGGCACGAAAGGTTGCTCGTGGTAGTCAGAGCCGTCATAAAGCGTGCCCGAGGCTCCGAGATTGTCGGTCCATGTTATGTGGCGCGGCCCGAGGATGTTATATGTTACAGTGTAGTCTGTATCGCCGGCCCGGGTATGTTCAGAGCCGGGTATCTCATACCATCCGTCGTCAGGGATGCCGTTGCCGTTGCGGTCTTCCATGACAAGAATGATGCCGGGCTCGGAACTGCCGCATTGACGCCCGTCAGAGGCGTCAGGGGTGTAATATGCGTTTCCGAGGACAGCGAAGTCGGCACGTCCGGCGATGTTGCGGATATATCTGTCGAGTCTGAGGGTTATGCTTCCGCCCCAGGCGCCGAGTGATATGTAGTCGCCTCTGTTCAGAGCTTCAGTGGCTTTGCGGTTGATAGTGGAAACGTCGTCACCGGCGGTATACTTTGGAACGATGTTTATAAACTGACCGGGGGCGGGTGAGTAGTCTATGACTTCAACGCGCACGATTCCCGGCATGGCTTCTCCGCTGTCGTCTATGACCTCATCCTTGTTGCAGGCGCCGAGAGCGAGTGTGGTCGCTATGACGGCGGCAACGGTAGCTTTATTTGATAGTTTCAGTGATTTTACTGTCATTTGATTTTAGTTAGGTTGATAGCCGAATATCAGCTGCATATCTGTGGTGTTTTGTCCTATATTCAGCAAAGATAGCAAAAAAATTTGCAATTATCGGCAGGATAGTCTAATTTTGCGGTATAGTAATATCAATTTAATATCATAATGATTATGTATGAAAATAAAGAGACCGTCTATAACGGTCGTGTCTTGAACGGTTTTGCGATGCTGGCAGTGACACTTTTGTTAATACCGGCTGTGGTTGTGGCTTTGCTGCTTGCAGCCCCTAAATTCGGCAGTGCCGACGCTCTCGTAGGCACGATAGTCGCCGTGGCTTTTGTCACTTTGGTGGCGGAAATAATATTGATGTGCGGTTTCTTTGTTTTACAGCCCAATCAGGCGCGAGTGATGATCTTTTTCGGTCAATACCGGGGTACGTTCCGCAAGACGGGTTATTTTTGGGTCAATCCGTTCATGACCAAGAAGAAAGTGTCGCTGCGAATACGCAATATGGATATCTCGCCCATCAAGGTCAACGACAAGATAGGCAATCCGGTGATGATAGGCATGGTGCTTGTCTGGAAGGTCAAGGATACTTATCGCGCTGTCTTTGATATAGATGCTGCCGATGTGCCGTCGGTGTCTGTTGTCGCATCGGAGAACAAAGGAGTTGCCGCTTCAGTAGGTGATTCTGTAGCCAAGGCTCTCGATGGTTTTGTGGGTATACAGAGCGATGCGGCCCTTCGTGAGGTCACTGGACGTTATGCCTATGACGAGGAGACGGGTAACGGCGACAGTATCACGCTGCGCAGTGACGGACACGAAATCAACGAACAGCTCGAGGCCAAGCTCAACGAGCGTCTCGCCATGGCGGGCATAGAGGTGGTCGAAGCCCGCATCAACTATCTGGCCTATGCTCCGGAGATCGCCGCAGTTATGTTGAGACGTCAGCAGGCATCGGCCATTATCGCAGCCCGTGAGAAGATTGTCGAGGGAGCTGTGTCAATGGTGAAGATGGCGCTCGATCAACTTGACAGCGAGGGGGTCGTGGAACTCGACGACGAACGCAAGGCTGCGATGGTCAGCAATCTTCTTGTAGTGCTTTGTGCCGACGAGCCTGCTCAGCCGGTACTGAACACGGGCTCGCTATATCAATAAGCGCTATGCCACGTCAGGCAAACAAAGGATTTCTGTTGCGACTTGACCCCGAGATGATGGCAGAGATCGAGAAATGGGTGGCCGATGAATTCCGCTCGGTAAACGGTCAGATACAATGGATTATCGCCGACTCGATCCGTCGTCACCGTCGCACTAAATCATCGCGCAAGCCCGGCGGCTGACAGTTTCATCCGCAGGTGACGCTTCGGGCCGGCTCCATGTGGATGCCGATGTGGGTGCCGGTGCCGTAGCGTTGTCTGAGTCGGTGCTCGACCTCTGTTGCAATGCCGTGTGCCTCTCGCAGGCTTAAGTCGCCGTCCATCTCGGTGTGGACCTCGATGGCGATGTTGTTGCCGATGCGGCGTGTGCGCAGTTTATGAACGCCGACAACGCCCGGCACGGACTCTATCAATTGTGAAATCTCGGCGATGGTCTCGTCGGGAAGCGATTTCTCGAGTAGCTCGTCGATTGACGGGCGTATTATGTCGTAGCTTGTCTTGATGATGAACAGGCTGACAATGACGGCTGCAATGGGGTCGAGGATGCGCCAGTTTTCGCCCAAAAACATAGCTCCGGCGATGCCGGCGAGTGTGCCCAGCGACGAGAGGGCGTCGCTGCGGTGATGCCATGCGTTGGCGATGACGGCGGTTGAGTCGAGGTTGCGTCCTCGGCTGACGGTGTAGCGGTAGACCCACTCTTTTGCTATTATGGATACAATGGCGACAATGAGGGCGATCATCCCGGGCGGCTCGGGTATGTGGCCGTTGAGCGAGGCAATGATGGCTTTTATGCCGCTGTAGGCTATGCCGATGCCGACAGATAGCAGTATCACACCGACGATCAGAGTCGCCAGAGTCTCGAATTTGCCGTGGCCGTAACCGTGGTCGCGGTCGTCCGGCTTTCCGGCTATGCCGACAAAGACGATGACGATGACGTCGGTGACGAGGTCAGAGAGCGAATGGACGGCATCGGCTGTCATTGCGGCGCTGCGTCCGATCGCTCCGGCGATAAATTTGAGGATTGTCAGCGCTATGTTTACGAGTGAGCCGATGACGGTCACACGGTATATTTTCTTTTCGCGTTCGTTCATTGCCAAGATTGAGCCGCCCTTTATCGAGCTGTTGTTAAGAATCCCTCAAAGATACGAATAAGTCGGTTCATTTTACACGAAATACAATAAAATCATGTTGTATAACACATCATTTTAGTTGTAGATCAATAAAGATGGTATTACATTTGTGAGTATGAAGAAATTATGTATATATCTTCTATTACCTTTGTTACAGCTTTCAGCTACAGCGCAAGCAAAGAGGATTGAATCTTATTATGTGGCGGCATTCAATGAAATGTCAGATATGCTTGCCGGACGAGACACGTTGTCGATAAAAAGAGCCGTCTTTCTTGCCGAATGGGCTTATTATGAAGGGAAATTGGATTATAAGACAGATTTTTGCGATGAAATCGATCGGATAGTTAAGTTTCTCAATCTGTTTTATTGCAAAAACAAGCTCAGTTCTTACAAAACGGGTAAACAGATGGCTTTAAACGAATATTTCTTCAGGCCTTATTCGGGAAACGGATATCAACCGTATACTTATGATTATGACAGTTACTCAAACGACAGGGAAAATTGGGAACGACAATTTGTATCAATAGTATTGAAAACGCATAAAGGGCAATGTCGTTCACTACCATGGATGTATAAAATACTTGCCAAAGAAATAGGTGCAAATGTGTCTTTGGCGCAAGCGCCCGGACATTGTTATATAATGTATAAAGATGAGGATAACCTAATACCCGAAGAATGGATAAATCTTGAACTCACAACACACCAGATGCCACCGACGTGGTGGATCAAACAAGATTTTGAGGTGTGTGATTCAGCTGTTTATGTCGGAACTTACATGACGCCTTTGACGGATATTCAGACAGTCGCTTGTCAGATGGGAGAACTGGCATTTGGGTATTGCGAAAAATTCAAGCGGTATGATGAGTTTACTTACTACTGCGCAAGCAGGTCTTTAGAGTTCTATCCGATGAATCCGAATGCATGGATTATTCGAGGTAAGTCTCTCGAACGCATGATCCGTGATTATCTTTCATTAAACGGAAATATAGTTGACGAATATGCCGCTTATTTAATATATTTGATGAATGATACGGAATGGTGCTTTTATAAAACATATATGACAGAAGAAACCGAAGAAATCAGACAGCGTAGAGAACGCCAATTTATAGAAGCTAAAAAATATACACAAGAAAAATTACTGCCGAAATGAAATATCTAAACCTCATGCTATTGTTTGTACTGCTTTATCCATTTAGCGGTCATGCCTATTCTCATCTTTCGCCATTCTCTTATTGCTCTGGAAATCCGGTGAACTATGTAGACCCGACAGGGAATGATATAGTCGTATTGAATTATACAGAAGGTGAACATTTGGCGATGTTGATACAGAATGAGAATGAGAAATGGCAATATTATTCGATTAATGGTAACAATGTTATAAACCCTATAACAAAAGGTCATTCAGGCGGCCGTCCGTTCAACGATGTTGCAGTAGGTTCTTGGGATTCTCCGCAGGAATTTTTAGATTCTTCATATAACGTAAAAAATAGTGGTAGTAAAGAAGATAAGACTATGAATAATTTCGATTTTTCAGAAGGATTTCAGATTTCGACGACCCCGGAGCAAGATGCGATAATGAGGAACAGTTTTACCAAGATTGCAGAAACAGAATATAATTTAATCTTTAACAATTGTGCTCAAGCGGTACAAAAGGTAATGATCGATGCGGGGATTCCTGTTTCCGAGCCTAAAATGGTCCCCTCTGTAATCCCGATGTCGACACCGTTTGGCCTTATTGATGTATTCAACGGATATAAGATGAAATGCGACATAGACATTGTACCCAGCTCTGCTTTTAAGTCTATTATTGAGTGGAATCCTACCGGTAATTACATCCAGAAATCAAACTGATTATGCCACAGGACAAAACTACCCGGCTGATAAAAATTCTTAAAAGAACAGGCGCATATTTATTTCTATACGTCGGGTTCATATACATATTTTATTATTACGCTTATCGTGCATGGCTTTATGCCAAACCAATCGGACTGATGATGGCGTTACTTAGGTCTTTAGGCCTATTGTTATTGTACTCATTGGTGAATCATCTGTTGATAAAAAAAACAGTAGGCTTAAAAACGGTAGTGATCTTTGAATCAATTTTGCTTGTAATATTTTATGTCCTCATGACATGTTACGCAGCGATAGAAAATCGCTCTCACGGAAATTTTTCAGATCTTATAATACGTTATATCAAAACAGATTATAGGATTCTGCTTTTAAGTCTATTATTTAGTGGAATACTATTGGCAATTACATACAAAAAATCAAACTGATTATGCCACAGGACAAAACTACTCGGCTGATAAAAATTCTTAAAAGGACAGGCGCATATTTATTTCTATACGTCGGGTTCATATACATATTTTATGACTACGCTTATGATGCGTGGCTTTGTCCCAAACCAATCGGACTGATGTTGGTACTACTTAAGTCTTTAGTCCTAATATTATTGTACTCATTGGTAAATCATCTGTTGATAAAAAAAACAATAGGCTTAAAAACGATAGTGGTCTTTGAATCGATTTTGCTTGTAACGCTTTGCGTACTCTCATTATGTTATACAGTTATAGAGAATCGCTTTCACGGAAATTATTCAGGTTGCTTTTAAGTCTATCATTGATTGGAATCCTACCGGCAATTACATCCAGAAATCAAACTGATTATGTCGCATGACAAAACTACGCGGCTAATAAAAATCCTTAAAAGAACAGGCGCTTATTTATTTCTATACGTCGTGTTCATTTGCATATTTTATGATTTTGCATAAGAATGGGTATGAACGGATGAGGAATACGTTATTTTTGACTTTATATTCGACTTATTCGTATCTTTGACTTTGTCTTAGATACTTTCGCTCGGCAAAATTAAATAAATTTGCTTTTGCACTCGACTTATTCGTATCTTTGCGCAAGCGCGAAGATGCTCACGCTCAACAAAGCCCAAACAAGTTTGGCTTTGTATTCGACTTATTCGTATCTTTGCATATGTTATAAAAGCCTTGAAAATCGTAGATTATGAAATTGTTTTTTATGAGCGTTGCGATGCTTGTCTCTGTAGCGACGGCTGTTGCCGAAGGACAAGTCACCCGCGATATTCCTTACAGTCGAAATAATGACGCATATTCGGCAGAGCGCTGCCGGCTTGACGTCTACGGCGACACTGTTGGCGCCGGTCGGCCTGTCGTGGTATGGTTTCACGGGGGCGGCCTGACCGGAGGTTCAAAGGATCTGCCTGCGCGTTTGGTCAGTGAGGGTTATGTTGTCGTGGCACCGAACTATCGTCTGATACCGCGTGTGACTGTCGGCGAGTGTATTGACGATGCTGCCGCCGCCGTTGCATGGACGTTCGAAAACATAGGCCGTTATGGAGGCGACAGGTCGAAAATATTTGTCGCCGGACATTCTGCCGGGGGGTATCTCACGTCAATGATAGGTCTTGACCGCCGGCAATTGCGACGCTATGGTGTCGAGGCCGACTCGATAGCGGCGCTCATACCTTTCAGCGGTCAGGCGATAACCCATTTCTCTCACCGCAAGTCGCAAGGCATAGGAGAACTCCAGCCGACGGTCGATTCGCTGGCTCCGCTTTTTTATGTGCGACCCGATTGTCCGCCTTATATCATAATCACAGGCGACCGTGAGCAGGAAATTTTCGGGCGTCATGAAGAAAACGCCTATCTGTGGCGCATGATGAAGCTTGTCGGCCACAAAGACGTATATATTTATGAAGAAGACGGTTTCAACCATGGCGATATGTGTATTCCGGGCTTCGAGATTCTTGTTAAGCACGTCAATAGAATTGCAGGTCACCGTAAAAACAGATGAGAAAGACGATATTTGCGTTATTGGCGGCGGTGACGTTTTTTGCGGCCGCATCGGCCTCGACTGTCACAGGGCGCATAACCTGCGAGGGTAACGGTGTCGCCGGAGTGCCTGTCTCAGATGGTGTCAGCATCGTTCTGACCGATTCGCTCGGGCGATATTCTCTGAGCGGCGCGATGCCCTATGGCATCATTTTCTATACGTTGCCCGGCGGGTATGAGCCCGAGACTTATGACAACGGTTTTCAGGTCAGAATATTCGCTGCAGTTGACGGAGACCGTGACGCGACGCACGACTTTGCCTTGCGGCGGGTCGATAACGACAGCCACCTCATGATTGTCGGCGCTGACAGCCATCTGGCACATCGGCTGGGCGATCTCGAGCAGTTTGACAGCCTTTTTGTCAGTCCGGTCAAAGGTATAGTGGCTGATAATCCGGGTAAAAAGATCTACTCTACTATACTTGGCGATCTGACGTGGGATCAGTTCTGGACAACCAACAGTTACGGGCTGCCTGAATTTGTCGCGACTATGGCCGATGCCGGCTATCCGGTGATGCTTTTCCCTGTCATAGGCAACCATGACAACGACCCGTCGGTTCCGGCCGGTGACGATACCGACATGTTGTCGTCGGAGCCTTTCAGACAGACGGTCGCGCCGTCGTTCTATTCGTTCAATCTCGGCAAGGTGCATTATGTCGTTCTCGACGATGTGGTCTACCGCAACGATCGTACCGACGGGCGACGTTATAAACGCGGTGTCGCCGGCAACCGCAACTATGAGCGCCGGTATACCGACGACCAGCTCGACTGGCTGCGTCGCGATCTGGCCCTTGTCGAGGACAAAACGACGCCGGTAGTGATAATGTTCCATGTGCCGGCTTGGCGTCTCAAGCTCGATGACGGCAGTTTTGCGACGCGGGCAAATCTCGCCGACGGATCGTCGGAGGCTTTGGCCGATATTGTCGGCGATTTCGAGAATGTGACACTGTTGTCGGGTCACACCCACTATAATTATCACGCCCATCCCGACAATCACCCCAATATACACGAGAACAACGTCGCGGCCATCTGTGCCACATGGTGGTGGACGGGTCACCTTTCAGACAGACATATATGTGTCGACGGCTCGCCCGGCGGTTTTGCCCTTTATGATATCGACGGTAAAACCGTCGCATCGGAATATATAGGTACCGATCGTGAGGACAACAAACATTTTCGCGTATATGACATGAACACAGTGCGCGACTACTATCGCGACGAAGAAGCGCCACGAGCAATGCTCGAGGTTTGCCGAAACCGTACCGACTATGCCGAGATTGCCGATAATACGGTCTATGTCAATGTCTTCGACTATGACAACGACTGGCTTGTCGAAATCTTCGAGGGTGACAGACCTCTCGAGGTGCGTCGCATAGTTGCCGAGGACCCGCTACATACATTGGCCTATGATCTGCCGGTGTTTGCTCTCTCGAACAAAGTGCCGGGCGTTTTTGCCACTACGCCTACTTCACACATCTTCGAAGCCGTGACAGCAGATGCCGATACTCCTGTCACCGTCAGGGTCACCGACGGCCGTGGCCGCGTCTTCACCGAAACTGTCGAGAGACCACGCGCTTTCGATATCAATTTAGGATTGAAACATCAATAAAATCTCGATGAAACAAATTAAAAACCAAATAAATCCATGAGAAACAACAGACTGATGGCTTTGATAATGATGGCGTCGGCGACAGCTGCGGTGTCGATATCGGCCGAAAACCTTATCACGGACCCTTATCTCGAGACAGCTCCGCTCTATGGCAGTGACAACACAGGCCGTGCAGGGCGTTGGACGCATTCTGTCGTGCGTCCCGCTGCCGGCGAAATCTGTCGCAAAATGACTCCCGAAAACGATGACTCGGTGATGTATGCCCGCATAAAATACCTGTCGGAGAGTGATGACCCGTTTGCAACATCGTTTTCGCAGGGGATTACGATGGTAGCAGCAAAAAAATACCGCTTTACGGCGATGGTCAAGTTTCTGACACCCGACGCCTGTCTGACATTGGCGGCGCGTCTTGGTACGACCGGCCGCACAGTTGCATCTTTGACGCTCGACTCGGGCAACGACAGCCGTTTTATACCCGGCGTCTGGACCAAAGCCGTTCTCGATTTTGATCTCAGCGACATCACCGATGCCGGAGATCTCACATCTTTGGCGGTCCATATGATGCCCCAGACTGACAGCAGTATGAAGAGTGTCGTGTCGCAGCGTCATGCCGCCATGATGATAGGCGGTGCGGAATTGCGAGCCCTCGACGGCGTCAATGTAGTCAACGCTGTCACAGACGGCTCTTTTACACTTTGGGACGGTGAGGTGGCGCGGCCACGCCACTGGTCGGTGGCGGGCGCAGCTGTAAAAAGTGCAGGTGTCTACACATTTGATTATTCACTCTGCGCTGCCAAAGCATCGTCGTTTACGTCTGACAATATCGACCTCGGCGGCTCGATACGCAACTCGCTCAATTTCTATGTCAATACACCTGTAGATGGTTTTGTCGCCGTCGGGAGCGAACGCCTCGGGACTGTGGCGTCGCTGCCGCTGAAGGCCTCGCCGGGATGGCAGCGTCTTAGCACCACACTCGATTACGACGGCGAGACCATGGGTGACCGCCTGACATTGGCTGTGCCGGCCGGCGCACGTGTTGACGGCGTCTGTGTCGAACCTGTCTACGGTATCGGCAATCCGAGACCGGCCGAGCGCACTCTTCATGTCACGTCATCGGCCGACGCCGGTGCCGGTTCGCTCCGCGCCTGTGTGGCCGAGGCTCTTCCCGGCGACTTGATTGTCTTCGATGTCGATGCCGTGACTCTGACCGAGGCCATCAATCTGTCAGACAAGACGATCACAATAGACGGCCGGGGCGCGACAGTCTCTGTGGCCTCGCCCGGTGAGTCACGTCACCGTATCTTTGAGATAATCCCCAAGGCTGACGGCTCGATGCTGATGATTTCAGATCTTAAACTCGTCGGCGGCAGTCAATCTAACGGTGCCATCGTCTATATAAGTGACTCGCGTGCTGACGGCGAACTAAGTGTCGTCTTCGACCGCGTGACTTTCACCAATGGCAAATCGGCGGCTTCGGGCGGCGCTGTCAACGCAACCGCGCCAAATACGCGCATGCTTTTTAGCGGATGCCGTTTTGAAGGGTGCTCGGCCTCGACGCAGGGCGGTGCTCTGTCGCTGAGCGTAGATGCCGAGATTACAGGCTGCCGTTTCGAGGGTAACACCTCGGCGACAGGCGCGGCCGTGTCTGTTCCCGGTGGCCCCGGTGTAACGATAAGTAATTCGTTATTTGTAAATAATATGACGACAGGCTCGCGCGGTGGTGCGCTCTCATTCTCGTCGACGACGGCTACCGAGCCGCTGACGATTATGTCTTGCAGTTTCATAGGCAACCGTTCGTCTCACGCTTCGACAGGAGTTGGTGCTATTGTCATCAACGGCATGAATGCCGGCGCTGTGATGACAAACCTGACTTTATATCAAAATGAAGGTAAAAGCGCGTCGGGCATCGAGTTCTATAACTCGGCCCGTTCGCCGCAGCAACCGAGCTACATTGTCAACTCGACATTTGTAGGCAACGGCGATGTGCCCGATATTAAAATTAACGCTACCAAAGCTACTATTGCTCCTGATGTGACTCTGGTAAACGACCTCTTCTATGGCACGGGCGCCCGCATAGCTCTCAACGGGGGAAGTTTTATCGGCTCTAACAACCTCTTCGGTACGGCTCAGACTGTCGGTTCTATGACATCGTCAATAATCAACGATGATGCCTTATCGGAAATTTTTGCCAGTTATGATGACGGTATGCCGGCTCTCGGCGATGATCACACTCTTGTCCTTGCCGCCCGATCACCTGCCGCAGGTGTCGGCCTGTCAAGCTATAAACACGACGGAGTAGAGCTTGTCCCATCTATCGATGCCTGTGGCAATCTGCGACCTGCGATACCGTCGGTCGGTGCCCGCGAAACGACAGAAAACGATGGCGTCGGTGATATCACGGTCATCCCCGGCGATGATATCAGACTCGGCGTCTATCCCAATCCGGCTACTACGACGGTCAATATCGTTTCGGTCAGGCCGATTGCACGCGTGTCGCTCGTCAGCCTCGGCGGAGCCACGGTGATGACGTCAAACACGACGCAACTCGATGTATCGTGGCTGCCGAGCGGTCTCTATATAGTGACAGCTGAAACCGGAGACGGCGCGAGCGCCTCAACACGACTCATTATCAGATAACAACATGCCAAATATCGAAAATCTCATGAAATCAATCATAAAATCACTATTTATCGGCGCCATGTCTCTCGTCGGCACTATCGCGGCGCAGGCGGTGACGCCGTTTATAATCGCCGGTGACGCCTCTGCTCTCGGTTCGGGCGACTCGACGCTCGTCAGCGACGGCGTCGGGCGTCAGCTTGTTAATGCTGCCGGACTCCGCAATCCATCGGCTATCGGTGCGACACAGTCTCTGCGCGAGGCTATCGCAGACGGACGCGCCCAGACAGCCGCGTCAGGTATCGCTGCCGCTTTTGCCGAGGCGGGATGTGCCGACAACAGTTATGTTTTCGAGGTCATAGGCCGCGAATATGCCTCTGTCAAGGATTTTGCCGCCGATGCCGCTCTCGGCAAAGCACTTGTTAATGATATAAAGGCCTATGAAACCGCTCCCGCTGCGATCGCGTGGATACAGGGTGAGGCCGATATCGCCTCAGGCATGAGCGCCGACAGCTATAAATCGGCTATGCTGTCGTTGCAGGAGATGATAAGCACAGCCGCCGGTCGACAGGTCAAAATCATTATAGTGCAGAACTCCTCGCAGTCACTCCATCGCACTATAAGCGGCGAGAGAGGCAGCAGCTATGGCAATGTCGCCGCCGCCCAGCTCGATTTGTGTGTCGACTATCCCGACCGCTTTACTTTTGCCGCGCCCACATATATGTTTGACCGTGGCGCCGATCTTTACAGCCCGTCGTCGCACGGTCAGTTTGTCATAGGCGCATACATAGCCCGTGCGTTCGACAAACCTGTCGCTCCGATTTATGTAAAGGGCGTTGAGGCTTCCGATAATACTGTTACCGTCAGATTCAATGTGCCTTCGGGCAATCTCGACATAGATGACGTCAATATCGCGCTCGCAGACAATCTCGGTTTTACCGTGGCACGCGGTGTCGGCGACAGCGAGCGGCATCTGAATATTACCGCCATCGATGTCAACCCTGACGGTACAGTCACCATCACCACTAACGAGCAGCTCGCCGCCGGCGACCGCATTGTCTACGGGTCATACAGCGAGAGTGTCGGACCGCTCTGTGGCAGCCGCGGCAATCTTCGCGATTCGGCAACAGAGACAGTCATCCTGCCCGGCGCGGATAGACCGGTGGCTCTATATAATTACTGTCCGCTCTTCAGCTATACATTAGATAAGGTGGCACATCCGTCGGCCAACATCAAAGGCTCTGTGCTTTGTGAAGGCCGAGGCGTTGCCGGTGTCGCTGTCTCTGACGGTATCGAAGTCACAACGACAGATGACGAGGGACGCTATTGGCTCTCCTCGACAAAACGCTACGGATATGTCTTCTACAGTCTTCCATCGGGTTATGAACCGCAGACCGAGACAAACGGTTTTCAGGTAAAGATCTATTCGAAATTGACGTCTGCGGATGTCGATGTTATAGAAAACCATGACTTTGTGCTACGTCGTGCCGACAATGATGACCATATTCTTGTTGTCGGCGCTGACACCCATCTTGCCAACCGCACACGCGACCTCGCACAGTTCAAAAGTCGTTTCATCCCTCGTCTAAATGAGTTTATAAAAGCTAACCCCGGCAAGAAGATTTATTCGACAATACTCGGTGACCTAACATGGGATCAGTACTGGACATCTAACGGCTACGGTTTGCCCGAGTTTGTCAACACGTTGACCGAAAACAAATATCCTCTGATGCTTTTCCCCGTCATGGGCAATCACGACAATGACCCTTCGATACCGGCGGGTGCAGACACCGACTTCCTCTCGGCTCAGAAATTCCGTCAGACGATAGCTCCGTCATATTATTCGTTTAATCTCGGCAAGGTTCATTATGTAGTGCTTGACGACATAATCTATACCAACAAGGCCGTAGCCGGAGCAAGCTATCCTGTCGGTGTCGCGGGCAGTCGCGACTACGGTCAGTATTACACCGACGAGCAACTTGAGTGGCTGCGTCGTGACATCAAGCTTGTCAAAGACAAAGACTGCCCGGTTGTAGTGATGTTCCACATACAGAACTGGTCGTTATCTACCGACGGCAACTTCAAGGTGTCGGCTGCTCTCAACTCCGGTTCGTCAGACGCTTTGGCCAAGATTCTCAAAGACTTCAGTCAGGTCAATCTCCTCTCGGGTCACACCCACTACAACTATCATGCTCATCCCGACAAGTATCCCAATATCCACGAGAACAATGTCGCCGCAGTCTGTGCGACATGGTGGTGGACAGGACGCTATACCTCGCGTCATATCTGCAAGGACGGTTCTCCGGGCGGTTTCGCCTCTTATAACGTCAAGGGCGACCGCCTGTGGTGGAAATACCATTCGCTCGAAGAGACGTCAGATCCGCAGTTCCGCGTCTACGACATGAACACAGTAAAGGACTTCTATAAAACCAATGCCAATATAAAAGCGATTCTCGCCAAATATCCTACTCGCACAAACTATGCCACAATCGCCGACAATACGGTCTATGTCAATGTTTTCAACTATGACATCGATTGGAAGGTAGAGATTTTTGAAGGTGACACTCAGCTGACGCCAAAGCGTATCAATGCCGAGGATCCCCTCCACACGCTCGTTTATGATGTAGCCAAATGGAAAGCTACCGGCACGATCACCGAGAGCTTCACCACCAATCGCACGGGTCATATGTTTACCGTCACTACCACAACGGCCGACAAGCCCGTGACAGTGCGAGTCACCGACTCATTCGGAAATGTCTACAGCGACACTGTCGAGCGACCCATAAAGTTTGTCGAAACAATAGGTATGAAATAAAAATGCTGACACTCAGGCAATATGATGCAGCCGATAAGGCTATGTGGGACGATTTTGTCACTCGACGTTCACGCAATGCCACGTTTCTATTTTGTCGTGATTATGTAGACTATCATGCCGATAGGTTTAAGGACAATTCATTGATTTTCAGTGATGACTGTCGTCCGGTGGCTCTATTTCTCGCCAGCCGTCACGACGATGAGCTCCGTGCTCACGGCGGACTGACCTACGGCGGACTTGTCATGCCGGCCAAAGGTTTCGGTGGCGCTTCGGCTGTCGCTGTCATCTCAACCCTCAAAGATTATTGTCGGAGCGAGGGTATCAGGCGTGTCATATATAAGCCCGTGCCTCATATTTATCACCGTTATCCGGCTGAAGAAGACCTCTACGCGCTTGTTGCCGCCGGCGGGCGTCTCAGTGAGGTGGCCGTTTCTTCTACAATAGATCTTGCCGCTCCGCTGCGCCCCGACGAGAATACACGTCGCGGGCTGCGGCGGGCTGCGGCGGCCGGTGTTGTTGTACGTCAGACCGACGATTACAGTTGTTTCTGGCGATTGCTCACCGACAATCTTGCCGAGCGACATAATGTGTCGCCCGTACACACCGTCGACGAAATCATGTTCCTCGCCTCGCGTTTCCCTGACAATATACGACTATACTGCGCGTATTCTCCCGACGGTGAGATGCTCGCCGGCACAGTGGTCTATCTCACAGACACGGTAGCGCACACGCAGTATATATCGTCGTCGCCGCGTGGACGGGAACTTTCAGCGCTCGTGCCGTTGATGTCTAAGTTGATAGATGACAATACCGCAGTCAGGCGTTATCTTGATTTCGGTATCAGCACCGAAGACCACGGGCATGTGCTAAACGCCGGACTGTTGCGTCAGAAAGAAGGCTACGGTGCCCGCTCGACCGTCTATACCGCTTTCACACTCGATGTCGAAGATTGATTACTGATTGGTTTATCAATATTATTTCGGAAGGATAGGTAAAGCCCATGCCGGGAGGTCATCGACATAGCGTTTTACCAGTTCTCCATCGCTCAATCGGAACAAAAGTCGAGCCTCGGCATCCTCTATTGAGTTGTCATAAACATAGAGCCGGTCAACAATCGGAGACAAGATTTCACAGTTGACAATAGATTTGTCGTATCGAGATATGATTTTGGGGATGGGTACATCATGTCCCCCGTTCAGCACACGGTTCGCAACACGCTTGGCGTTGATGGTCGGAGATTCCGTTGACACAAAAAACAGTCTTATGAAAAATCCAGCTTTCTTAGCCCGAAGGATATAATCAACCTTATCACTTGCCGACATCACGGTTTCAAAGATATGGCTTTTGCGTTCCGCAAGACATCTTTTTCTCCAATCATTGCAATAGTTGGCAGCCTTTAGAATAGCATCCTGATTGTTCCAATCGCCGAAAACATCACGAGCTACGTTGTCGGGATTGATGTACTCCGAATCCTCCAGCCATTCATGATGAAGAATCTTGGAAGTCACGGATGTCTTGCCCGACCACAATCAGAACAGGACGACGTTTACTTGCGGTCATTCTTAATCCTATTTATTGTATCGCCCCATTTTTCCTGAGCCGCAAGTCTGGCAGCCTCGATTCCGGCAGCCACACGCTCTGCAGCCCGGCGAGTGCTTTCACGGGCATCTTCGGCAACCTCGCGCATAATCTGAGCCATGCGCTCATCTCCCGGCTCCTCCATCGACGTCAGCCGATAGCTGTTCATCTGCTCTTCCGACATAATCTATAATCTTTTCTTATTCAACGCCAAAGTTACGAAAAAAGTGCGAATAGACATTATTTTTATATATCGGCTACATATTATAGATTGTATAAAGTTGACAAATCAGTAGTCTCTATACAAAAATATGGCGTAACCCAATAAGTTACGCCATATTCTTGTGATTATTTGTAAGATATTATTTCACTTCCTCAAAGTCGACGTCTGTGACATGGTCGTCTGAGCCTGGGTTGCTGTTGGCTCCGGGGTTGGGCTGACCTCCCTGTTGTGCGCCGGCCTGTTGCTGAGCCTGGGCGTTAAGGATGTCCTGCTGGGCAGCTCCGAAAGTGGTTTCGATTTCTTTGATGGCGCTGTCGATGGCGTCGAGGTCGGCAGCCTTGTGGGCTTCTTTGAGTCGGTTGACGGCTGTCTCGATGGCAGCCTTCTTATCGGCGGGTATCTTGTCGCCGAGTTCGCTGAGCTGTTTTTCGGTCTGGAAGACGATGGCGTCGGCCTGGTTGAGCTTATCGGCGCGCTCTTTTTCTTTGGCGTCGGCAGCGGCGTTGGCAGCGGCTTCGTCTTTCATGCGTTTGATTTCTGCGTCGGTCAGACCGCTTGATGCTTCGATGCGTATTGACTGCTCTTTGCCTGTGGCCTTGTCTTTAGCCGAGACGTTGAGGATACCATTGGCGTCGATCTCGAAGGTCACTTCGATCTGAGGAATGCCGCGGGGTGCGGGCGCGATGCCGTCAAGGTGGAATTTGCCGAGCAGTTTGTCGTCTTTAGCCATGGGGCGTTCGCCCTGGAGGACATTGATCTCGACTGAAGGCTGATTGTCGGCAGCGGTCGAGAATGTCTCGCTCTTGCGGGTCGGGATAGTGGTGTTGGCTTCGATGAGTTTTGTCATGACACCGCCGAGGGTCTCGATGCCTACCGACAGAGGCACTACGTCGAGGAGAAGCACGTCTTTGACGTCGCCTGAGAGGACACCGCCCTGGATGGCTGCGCCGACTGCTACGACTTCATCGGGGTTGACGCCTTTCGAAGGTGCTTTGCCGAAGAATTTCTCTACTACCTGCTGGATGGCGGGGATACGGGTAGAACCGCCGACGAGGATTACTTCGTCGATGTCTTTTGCTGTGAGGCCGGCGTCTTTAAGAGCCTGTTCGCAGGGTTTGATTGTTGCTTGAATGAGTTTGTCGGCGAGTTGCTCGAATTTTGCGCGGGTGAGGGTCTTGACGAGGTGTTTGGGGATACCGTTGACGGGCATGATATAAGGCAGGTTTATCTCGGTCGAAGTCGTGCTCGAAAGCTCGATTTTGGCTTTCTCGGCTGCTTCTTTGAGACGCTGGAGGGCCATAGGATCCTGACGGAGGTCTACGCCTTCTTCTTTCTGGAATTCGTCGGCGAGCCAGTCGATGATGACATGGTCGAAGTCATCGCCGCCGAGGTGTGTATCACCGTTGGTCGATTTCACTTCGAAGACGCCGTCGCCGAGCTCGAGGATAGAGATATCGAATGTGCCGCCACCGAGGTCAAATACGGCGATCTTCTGATCTTTGTTTGATTTGTCGAGACCATATGCAAGCGCTGCGGCGGTAGGTTCGTTGACGATACGTTTGACGGTAAGGCCTGCGATTTCGCCGGCTTCTTTGGTTGCCTGACGCTGTGAGTCGTTGAAGTATGCGGGTACGGTGATGACGGCTTCGGTCACTGACTGTCCGAGGTAGTCTTCGGCGGTTTTCTTCATTTTCTGAAGTATCATAGCCGAAATCTCCTGAGGGGTATACTGGCGACCGTCGATGTCGATGCGGGGTGTATTGTTGTCGCCGCGCACTACTTTGTAGGGCACGCGGTCGATTTCGTTCTGTACCTGGTCGTATGTTTCACCCATGAAGCGTTTGATCGAGTAGATCGTGCGTTTGGGGTTGGTTATTGCCTGACGTTTTGCGGGATCACCGACTTTGCGTTCACCGCCGTCGACAAATGCGACTACTGACGGTGTGGTGTTTCGGCCTTCGCTGTTGGGGATTACAACAGGGTCGTTACCTTCGAGAACTGCGACACATGAGTTTGTCGTGCCTAAGTCGATACCAATGATTTTTCCCATAATTGTTTGAGTTTTATGTTTATGTTATTATTATATTTCTTTCGATTCTGTCATTAAATAAACAAATCGTGTGCCAAAAAAGTTGTATGTTTTTAATTTTATTGAATAACAGGCGTTTAGCTCTGTTTATTCTCTACTGACAATATGTCAGTTGTCAGTCGTGTGGCCGGAAACGACGAGGACGGCGCGGGTCATCACGACCGCGTGCCGTCCTCTGTATCTGAGTCTGTGGCGGGAGGAGTTTATTCGCCGAATATCTCTTCGGTTGTCAGTACGACAACTTTGCCGAGTTTCGAGAGGGCTTCCATGTCGAGGTCGGCGGTGTCGCCGAGGATGGCGTAGTAGTATGTGCGACCTTTTACATTCTTTTCCTGGAATGCTTTGACGTCGTCGAGTGAGATCGACGGGAGTGCTTCGTAGACGGCGATACGGCTGTCGGTGTCGAGGCCGAGATCGCGGGCGTTTATATAACTCCATGCGATGTTGTCTTTGATTATACGCTCGGTGCGAAGGGTCGACTCGATGTTTTTCTTGGCGAGGTCGAATGCGGCCGGGCTTAGGGGCATGTCGTTGATGATTTCGTCAAAGGCGGTTATCGCGTCGAGCAGTTTGTCGTTCTGGGTGGCGATCATCGAGTTGTAGGTATATGGATTGCGCAGGTAGCCCGGTGCGCTGTAGCTTGCGCCGGCAGAGTAGGCGAGCGAACGGCTCTCACGCATTTCCTGGAAGACGATGGCGTTCATCGAGCCGCCGAAGTAGTCGTTGTAGACGCGGCGCAGTGGTTCGATTGCCTGATCATATTTCTCGCCACGGTTAGAGAACATCTGCATGTAGAGCTGTTTTGCGTCATAGGGAGCGACGAAGATGACAGTTTCTTCGGGTTGTACGGCAGTGTAGACATCCTGTTTGGGCGACGGTTTTAGTGATGAGGGCGCGCGATGTGCGGCGTTGATTTCAGCAATAAGTTTGTCGGCCGGGGTCGAGCCGTAGTAAATCACCTGATATTCATGGCTGACGAGATCTCCGAGCGCTCCCATTAGATATTTGGGGTCGATGGCCCGGAGACTGTCGACACTCAGATCGTCGGTAGTGGGATTGTGTTTTCCGTAACGCATATATGATGTCAGGGCCGAGAAGTTTGAGCGTTGGTTTTTCTTGCGGTTGACGCGGCTCTGGGCTACGCGGTCGACATATGCGTTGTAGGCTGCTGTGTCGGCCACGGCTTCATGGATGAGTTTTTCGACGAGATTGAGTGCCGCAGGCATGTTTTCGTTCAGACCGCTGATGACGATATATGAACGTTCGCGGCCGACCGATACACGGAAGCTGCATGCGAGTTTGTAGAATTCGTTCTGCACCTGAGTCGATGTCATCTCGGGAGTGCCGAATAGATCGAGCAGTTCGGCGGCGTAGTTGAGCCGGCGGTCGTTGTTGCTGCCTACATTATATATATAGGTGAGCTGGAAGACATCGTTTGTCGTGTTGGCTGTGTAGTAGACCGGCATGCCGTTTTTGTCCTTGAGGAATGTGAGGTCTTTATTGTAGTCGAGGAAAACAGGTTCGATAGGCACGACTTTGCTGTTCCGGACGTCGGTGAGCATCTGAGAGGCGGCATCGCGGTTCATGGCTATGGGCGTCAGCTCGGGTTTGGCTATCTTTAGTTCATTGGGGTCTTTGCCCTGGCGTTTATATACAGCCGCATAGTTGTTGTTGCCGAGATATTTGTTGGCTACGCGCACGATGTCGGCTTTTGTTATCGTATCGAGCTCGTCGAGCTGTTTGACCATGTCGGCCCATGACTCACCGTTGACGAAGGCGTTGACATACATTGTGGCGCGAGACTCATTGCTTTCGAACGAGCGCTGTAGATCGAGTTTCATGTTGTTGACAATAGCGGGAACAAGGTCGTCAGAAAAGTTGCCCTCGCGCAGGTTTTTGACCTCGGCGAGAAGTATTTCACGCACATCGTCGAGTGTCTGGCCTCCTTTGGGCATACCGATAATGATGAATGCGCCTTGATCGGCAAGGTCATACAGACCGACGCCGGCGCCAAGTGTGCGCTGGGGCAGGTTTACGTTTACATCAATCAGACCGCATTTGTCATTATTGAGCACCTGAAGCATGAGTTGCACAACAAGCATGTCGGGATCTTTGGCTGCGGGAAGACGCCAGGCCAGATAGAGACGTTCGGCTTCCTGACCGAGGACTTCGACATTGACAGGCTCGACGATTTCGGCTTCAGCCGGAAAGTCGAGTACGGGTAGATTGTTGTTGGGTTTGAGGTGACCGAAATATTTTGAGATGATGTCGACCATGTTGTCGGGATCGAAATCACCGGCGACACAGATGGCCATGTTGTTGGGCACATACCATTGTTTGTGATAATTCTTCACATTGGTGATCGACGGGTTCTTGAGGTTTTCCTGTGTACCCAGTACGGTCTGGGTGCCGTAGGGATGACTCGGGAAGAGTGCCGTGAGCATGGCCTCGTTCATTTTGCGTCCGTCAGAGGTTAACGACATGTTTTTCTCCTCATAGATGGTCTCGAGCTCGGTATGGAAGCCGCGGATGACCGGATGCTCGAAGCGATCGGCCTGTATCATTGCCCAATTGTCGATCTCGTTAGAGGGGATATTCTCGGTATAACAGGTCACATCATAGCTTGTGTAGGCGTTGGTGCCCGTAGCGCCGATGGCGCTCATCAGCTTGTCATATTCGTTAGGTATGGCCAACAGTGATGCCTGATAGCTTATTGAGTCGATCTGATGGTATAAGTCTTTGCGTTTTGTCTCGTCTTTGGTCTTGCGGTAGACTTCAAAGAGGTTCTCAATCTGGTCGAGCAGCGGTTTTTCGGTAGCGTAGTCGGTTGTGCCGAAGCGCTCTGTGCCCTTGAACATAAGGTGCTCGAAGTAATGGGCGAGACCTGTTGTCTCGGCCGGGTCGTTTTTGCCGCCGACGCGTACGGCGATGTTTGCCTGGATGCGCGGCTCGTCTTTGTTGACGCTCATGAATATCTTCAGACCGTTGGGCAGTGTGTAGATCTGTGTTTTCAGAGGATCACCAGGTACCGTTTCAAATTTGTACTTGCCTGCCGATGCGCTCAGGCCGATGACAGCGGCCATTGCAACAAGGGCGAGACGATAAAACCGTTTCATAACGTGAGGTTTTTAATGGTTGATAATATGGTTGATTGTAGCTGTTTATCAATATTCATCCCAGCTCTTGATCTCGATGTCGTCGAGCGGCATTGTCGAGAACGCTCTTATGAATGTTGAGGCCAGACGGGCGTTTGTGAGCAGGGGAATGTTAAGGTCTATTGCGGCGCGGCGTATCTTGTAGCCGTTGCTGAGTTCGGCCGATGTAAGATTTTTGGGGATGTTCACGACCAGATCGACGGCTTTGTCGTGGAGCAGCTGCAGCGCCTGAGGCTGCATGTCGGGTTGCGACGGCCAATAGCAGCGTATTGCCGGTATGCCGTTGTCGTTCAGGAAACTGTGGGTGCCGCCGGTTGCAAATATCTTATAGCCTTTGTTGTTGAGCATGTGGGCCGCGTCGAGCATGTCGGCTTTCTGTTTAGGCCCGCCGGTGCTGAGTAGTATCGCCTTCTGAGGCACACGCAGGCCCACGGCAAGCATAGACTTCAATATTGCTTCGGAGGTGTCGTTGCCGATACAGCCTACTTCGCCCGTCGAGGACATGTCGACGCCAAGCACCGGGTCTGCGCCCTGAAGACGCGAGAACGAAAACTGCGATGCCTTGATACCGACGTAGTCGAGGTCGAACGCATTTTTGTGCGGCTTTTCTACCGGCAGTCCGAGCATGATTTTTGTTGCCAGATCGATGAAGTTTATCTTAAGTATCTTTGATACGAACGGGAAGCTTCGCGATGCCCGCAGATTACATTCGATGACCTTGATATCGTTGTCTTTGGCAAGATATTGTATGTTGAACGGACCCGAGATGTTGAGCGCGCGTGCGATCTGTGACGACACTTTCTTGATGCGTCGCATCGTCTCGACATATAGCTTCTGCGGGGGGAACTGTATGGTTGCGTCGCCCGAGTGCACGCCGGCAAACTCGATGTGCTCGCTTATGGCGTAGGCTTTGATTTCGCCGTTCTGGGCCACGGCGTCCATTTCGATTTCTTTTGCAAACTGTATGAACTCGGTGACCACGACGGGATGCTGTTTGGAGACATTCGCCGCCAGGCGCAGGAAGCGCACGAGGTCTTCGTGGTTCGAGCAGACGTTCATTGCTGCACCTGATAGTACATAGCTCGGGCGGACAAGTACGGGGAAGCCTACTTCGGCGATAAAGCGGTCGATATCCTCGATGCTTGTCAATTCGCGCCAGCGAGGCTGGTCGATGCCCAGACGGTCGAGCATAGCCGAGAATTTGTGACGGTCTTCGGCATTGTCGATGCTTCGTGCGTCGGTGCCGAGTATGTTGACACCGGCGGCATCGAGGCGTGTGGCCAGATTGTTGGGTATCTGGCCTCCGACAGATAATATCGTGCCGTGGGGCTGTTCGAGGTCGATGATGTCCATTACGCGCTCATAGGTCAGCTCGTCGAAGTAGAGACGGTCACACATGTCGTAGTCGGTCGAGACTGTCTCGGGGTTGTAGTTGATCATCACCGAGCGCCATCCCTGACGTTTGACAGTCATAAGGGCGTTGACCGAACACCAGTCGAATTCGACTGACGAACCGATGCGGTATGCGCCCGAGCCGAGCACGACAACCGAACGTCCGTCGTTTTCGTAATCGATGTCGTTTTCCGTACCGTTGTATGTGAGATAGAGATAGTTGGTCTTTGCCGGATATTCGGCGGCAAGGGTGTCGATCTGCTTGACGGCGGGGACGATACCGAGTGACTTGCGCAGAGCGCGCACAGTAGTGACGGCGTTCTCGGCGTCGGTCATTCTTTCTTTCAGCACGCCGCGGGCAACCTGAAAGTCGCTGAATCCTTGTTGCTTTGCAAGACGTAGCAGGTTGTGATCGAGGTCTTCGAGCCGGTTGACTTCGGCAAGTTCGTCGGCGGTGTCAATGATGTTTTTGAGTTTATATAAAAACCATGTGTCGATTTTTGTCAGCTCATGGATGCGCTCGACAGTATAGCCGTGTGTCAGTGCTTTGGCTATGACGAATATGCGTTTGTCGGTCGGCTCGGTCAGCGCTGTGTCGATGTCATCGATTTTCAGCTCTTTGTTTTCTACAAAGCCGTGCATGCCCTGTCCGATCATGCGCAGACCTTTCTGTATGGCCTCTTCAAAGGTGCGGCCTATGGCCATTACTTCGCCTACAGATTTCATCGACGAGCCGATCTCGCGTTTGACTCCGTGGAATTTGCCGAGATCCCAACGCGGAATCTTGACAACAAGATAGTCGAGAGCCGGTTCGAAGAAAGCCGATGTGCTCTGGGTGACAGCGTTCTTGAGATCGAACAGGCCGTAGCCGAGGCCGAGTTTGGCAGCGACGAAAGCAAGAGGATAACCTGTCGCTTTTGACGCCAGCGCTGACGAACGGCTGAGGCGGGCGTTTACTTCGATGACGCGATAGTCCATCGACGAAGGGTCGTAGGCATACTGCACGTTACACTCGCCGACGATGCCGATGTGGCGTATGATTTTTATTGCCAGTGACCGCAGGTAGTGGTAGTCGTCATTCGACAGTGTCTGCGACGGAGCTACGACGATGCTTTCGCCGGTGTGGATACCGAGCGGATCGAAGTTTTCCATGTTGCAGACGGTGATACAATTGTCAAAACGGTCGCGTACGACTTCATACTCGACCTCTTTCCATCCCTTGAGCGATTTTTCGACGAGCACCTGGGGGGAGAAGGCGAGAGCTTTTTCTGTCAGAGAGCGAAGCTCGCTGTCATTGTCGCAGAAACCGCTGCCGAGACCTCCGAGGGCATATGCTGCGCGCACGATGACCGGATATCCCAATGTATTGGCTACACGCAGTGCGTCGTCGATATTGTCGACAGCCTCGCTTTTGATGGTCTTGATGTCGATTTCGTCGAGTTTCTTGACAAAGAGCTCGCGGTCTTCGGTGTCCATGATGGCGCGCACAGGTGTACCGAGCACTTCGACGCCATAGCGTTCGAGAATTCCGTTTTCATAAAGAGCCACGCCGCAGTTTAGGGCCGTCTGGCCGCCGAAGGCGAGCATTATGCCGTCCGGCCGCTCTTTTGCTATGATTTTCTCGACGAAATAAGGAGTCACGGGCAAGAAATAGATCTTGTCGGCAAAACCCTCCGATGTCTGGACTGTCGCGATATTGGGGTTGATCAGCACGGTGTTTATGCCTTCTTCACGCATAGCCTTGAGAGCTTGAGAGCCTGAATAGTCAAATTCGCCGGCTTCGCCGATTTTCAGGGCGCCGCTACCGAGAAGCAGCACTTTCTTAATTTTTTTGTCGTTTGCCATTGTCGGTTATTGTCTTTACTATCGGGGGTTAGAGCAAGCTTATAAATTCGTCAAAAAGGAATTCGGTATCTTTCGGCCCGCTCGATGCTTCGGGGTGGAACTGGGCCGAGAAAAATGGTTTGGTGATATGGCGTATACCTTCGTTGGTGCCGTCGTTCATGTTGACGAAAAGAGGCTCCCATCCTTCGGGCAAGGTATTTGAATCGACGGCGAAGCCATGGTTCTGCGATGTCACGAAGCAGGTATCGGTGCCTACACGGCGCACAGGCTGGTTATGGCTGCGGTGACCGTATTTGAGCTTATATATCTTTGCGCCGGCAGCCTTGGCAAGCAATTGGTTGCCCATACAGATACCGCAGATGGGGCGGTCTCCGTCGAGAGCGCGTCGCAGGTTGGTGACAGTTGCCTCGGCAAAGTCGGGATTGCCGGGGCCGTTAGAGATAAACAGACCGTCGTATGCGATGCGGTTGAAGTCGTAGTCCCACGGCACTCGCACAACACGCACACCACGCCGCGTCAGGCAACGTATGATGTTGTGCTTGACGCCGCAGTCGACCAACACGACCGTCTTTTTGTCTGATTTGCCTGCGTCGGGATTCTCGTTGTCGAGACAGACAGCATTGATGTGACCGTCAGTATCGGTGTCATAGAGAGTGACACCACTGCTTGATGTCATTCCGACGAGGTTTTCGAGATTGGGATTATAAAAATCGACATCGTCACAGCCCTCGATGATGATTTTGCCAAGCATTGAGCCGTTTTCACGCAGGTGCTTGGTCAGGGCGCGGGTGTCGATGTCGTATATGCCGGTTATTTTTTCGCTTTTAAGCCAGTCAGAGAGTGAGCGGTCGGCCAGCCAGTGGCTGTGTTGCCATGAATAATCTTGAGCGACGATGGCGCGGCAGTGTATATGTGAGTCTTCAAGATAATCGCTTAGAAATTCACGGCTGTCGGCCGGCGGCACACCGTAATTGCCGAGAAGAGGGAATGTCGTTACCAGAATCTGGCCTTCATAAGACGGGTCGGTCAGGCTCTCGGGATAGCCGGTCATGGCGGTGTTGAAAACTACTTCTCCGGAGGCCGATGCTTCATAGCCGAAGGATTTACCTTCAAATTTGGTGCCGTCGGCAAGAATGAGGACGGCGCGTTTTGTCTCTCGCATAGGGGTGGTTTTTGCAGTAAATGTGAGTTTGGCTCCCCTAATGATTGGAAAACCATGCAAAGATACGAAAAAAATCACATATCATCCCCCGCTAAATAAAAATTGTTAATATCGCTCCATTTTTTCAAACGGTGATATCATAGTGCGAGAGTTTCAAAGGCGCATGGAGCGAATTCTTTCGTCAACCTCGGTTTCAACCTTCGAATCGATTTATTACATCTTCGGTTGATGGCCTTACGTGGGGCGAGGTCGCTTAATCTTTAAGTATGAAAGATTGCAGGGGCCGCGAGTTGTATGTCGATGACATCGTTTCGCCGTATGCGCCGGCCGAACGTATTGCGATGATGTCGCCTCGTCGGGTACGGGGAAGGTTTTCATCCTCGGCAAAGATGTCGGAACTTTCGCAAATAGGACCGACTACGTCATATTTTTCATATGTTGTACCGGTTTTGGTTGAGATGTTTTCGATGCGGTGGTGTGCGCCATATAGGGCCGGTCGTATAAGGTTGTTCATACCGGCGTCGAGTATTATGAATTTCTTTTCAATACCTTCTTTTACGTATATGACATGAGACAGAAGTGTGCCGCATTGCGCTACCAGCGAGCGCCCCGGCTCGATTATGACGTAGTTGCACAGACTCATGTCGAGATTGTCCATTATAGCGTCAATAAAGGGCTTGAAGTCTGGTATGGGGTTAGCGTCGGGGTCGTCATAGTCTATGCCGAAGCCGCCGCCCGTGTCTATGAATTCGAGATTATGACCGTGTGATGTGATCTGCTTTGACAGGCGGTTGACGCGATGACACAGTTCGACGAAAGGTTCGGGCGTCAGTATCTGTGAACCGATATGGAAATGCAGACCTTTTAGTTGCAGCGATTGATAACGGTCGAGGGTGTCGATGGCTTTGTCGAGCAGACGCATGTCTATGCCGAACTTGTTTTCCTTCAATCCCGTAGTTATATAATGATGGGTGTGGGCGTCGATATCGGGATTGATTCGCAACGCCACCGGGGCTTTTGCGCCGCGCGTAGCTGAGATATCACCGATCATCGCGAGTTCTTCTATCGACTCGACGATGAAACAGCCTATGCCGCATTCGAGTCCGAGATTGATTTCGTCATCGGTCTTGCCTACTCCGGCATAAGAGATATCGGCGGCTTTGAAGCCACATTTCAAGGCCAGCCTGATCTCGCCGCCGCTAACACAGTCGGCACCGAAGCCGGCGTTGCTGATCGCGCGGAGTATCTCGGGGTTTGAGTTGGCCTTCATTGCGTAATGTACATGTATCGGCCTGTTGTCTATAGCTTCTTTCAGCGAGGCGATAGTGCGTCGCAAAAGAGTCATGTCGTAGAAATAGCATGGGGTATTGAGGTCCCCGAGTTTGGCAATAGTTGAAATCATGGCGCAAATTTAGCAATTATTTCTTATTTGGGCAAGCGGCTTGATTTTTAGGGTCTTTAGCTCGGTCTGTGTCGGGGTGGAGTATAAAAAATCAGCTTCGGTAAAAAATACCGAAGCTGATTAGGTATTTTGTCAAACTGTGTTGAGGGGGTAGTTATTGTTCGATGAGTGAAATGGCGAAGCCGCCGCCGCGGGCCATTTTGACAGCAATGCTGTCGGCCGATGTGACGTCGCGTGTCTCGATGACGTATGCCTCGGGGTTGCTCTGATAGTCTGCGTCATCGGCGTCGCGGTAGATGGTCGCTTTGTATGTTTTGCCCGGGGTCAGGAAGTCGAGGTTGACGGTGTATTCGCGGGCGTTGCTGTCGGTGGTGCCGCCGACAAACCAGTTGTCGCTGTTTTTGTCCTTGCGGGCGGCGATGATGAATTCGCCCGGTTCGGCGTCAAGATAGATCGAACGGCTCCAGTCTACCGGCACGTCTTTGATGAATTGGAAGGCATCCATCTTCTCGGCATAGTGTTCGGGCATGTCGGCCGCCATCTGCAGTGGTGAGTAGAGTGTCACATATGCCGCGAGCTGGTTGGCGACAGTGGCTTTCTTATGGTCCTGACTGCCCGGGACGAAGTCGCCCATATTCATCTTGACTATGCCGGGAGTGAAGTCCATCGGGCCGCCTTTGAGGCGTGTGAAGGGCAGTATCGTCATATGGCCCGGCTCCATGACACGGTATTCGGTGCCGAGGGCGCTCTCGTTGCCTACGAGGTTGGGATATGTGCGGGCCAGACCGGTGGGACGCACGGCTTCATGGCCGTTGACCATTATGTGTTTGTCGGCTGCGCGTTTGACAGCGTCGAGGTAGTGGTTGACCATGCGCTGGCTATAGTGGGTGTCGCCTTTGGGCAGGATGTTGCCTACGTAACCGCTCTTGACGGCGTTGTAGCCGTATTTGTTCATGAGGTCATAGGCGGCGTCCATGTGTCGCTCGTAGTTGTCGACAGAACCTGAAGTCTCGTGGTGCATCATCAGACGGATGCCTTTTGAATGGGCGTAGTCGTTGAGGGCTTTGATGTCGAAGTCGGGGTAGGGGGTTACAAAGTCGAAGACAAAGTCTTTTTCTTTGCCGAACCAGTCTTCCCAGCCGATGTTCCAGCCTTCGATGAGCAGTTGGTCAAAGCCGTTTTCAGCGGCGAAATCGATATAGCGGCGTACGTTGGCGTTGTTCGCACCGTGGTTGCCGTTGGGCTTCACTTTGCTGTAGTCTATTGTTGAGAGGTCGACGCTGTCGAGGTCGGAATATGCCCACGAAGTCTTGCCGGTAATCATTTCCCACCATACACCCATATACTTGACGGGTTTGATCCAGGAGGTGTCGTCGAGGGCGCAGGGCTCGTTGAGGTTGTAGACAAGGTTTGAGGCGAGGATGTCGGTAGCCTTGTCGCCTATCATGACGACACGCCACGGGGTGGTGCGGGGCAGTTGTAGGCGTACTTTTTCTGTAGGTATACCCGGGGTGAGCCAGCTTGTGAACACCATAGTGGAGTCGTTGAGGTTGAGATGCATCGCGGGATAATCGATCAGAGCGGCTTCGTGGAGGTTGATATAGATGCCGTCGTCGCTTTTGAGCTGCAGCGAGGTCTGTACGCCTGTCTGCGAGAATACCGACTGCGATACGTTGCCTATCATGCTGCTGTCGATGTTGTCCTTGATCTCACTCAGACGTGATTTTGTATATTGGTATTCCTGAGTGTCGTAGTCGCCGGGAATCCACCACGCGGTAATATCGCCGGGCATGGCGAATTGGGTCATCTCTTCTTTGACAAGAATCTCTTTTATATTCTGCTCGGGGAATATATAGCGTAACCCTACGCCGTCGTCGAAGACACGGAATTCGACGGCCATGCGGACATCATCGTTCGATAGCCATGCAGTCAGAGAATTATAGGTGTTGTCGATGGAGTCGTTTTCACCCCATACCGGACTCCATACCTCATGAAACGAAGAGGTGGTAACTGAGTCGATTTTGAATCCGTTTCTGAAATTCTGAGTACTGTCGAGAGTCTCGAATCCGAGTGTCGATGGTTTGATGACGTCTTTGCCTTGAAATTTTACTGAGTAGGATGGGGTGCCGTCATGAATCATTGCGAAGTCGACAATGATTTCTCCGTCTGGTGATTTGATCTGCTGACTCTTCTGTGAACACGAGCACAGCATAGCACAAGGAATCATAATTGCCGCGGCAAGCCGGGCGGTTGTGTTTTTATTCATGCCTTTGTTTTGGTTGTTATTAGTAAGTATTACAGCGGCTTTTGATAAAGCGCCGTAAAATTAGCAATAAATTCCGGTAATGCAATTAAGTGTGTGTAATAAAAACATCAGCGGCTCTGATTTCAGATCCGCTGAGTTGTGGGTTTGTATTATATTTTGCATTTTATTGGCGTGAATTCTGCATCCGTCGGTTGTGATGCATTAGCCGGCGCATGAACTGGCGTTCGGCGTTTTTGATCTTCAACAATTGTCGTGGGGTCAAGATGGTTTTGAATGAGTCGAAGTATTCGAGTTCGAGTTGCCCTTCGCGGCTTTTTTGTTCGAAGAGGGCACGGGCGGCGGCTTCGGTCTCGATGTCGGTGGCATTGTCGCCTATGCGTTTCTCGAGTTCGCGTGTGTCGGCATTTATTTGCTCGATCGAGTCTTCCATCTGGTCATAGAGAGGGAAGAATTTTGATTGCTGTTCACGCGACAGATCAAGTTCGCGGGACATGAAATCATGTTTGTAGCTACGCAACTCGCTTTTCCAGCGCTCGCGGTTTTCCGGAATCTGGCGAGGTTGGGCTGTTGCCTGTGTGACAACGGTCACAAGAAAGGCTATTATTATATAAATTCTGTTCATGTCAGAAATTATTGTATTGGTCTGAAGCAAACAGGGCGTCGAGTGAGTCGAGTGTGGCGGCGTCGAAGCCGTCGAGCTGCATCTCGTCGAGGAGATCCCATTGATTGATGTCATCGATGACATATTCGTTTATAAAGCTTTCGTCAGATACGGCTTCGGCGAGTATAGGGTTGCTGTCGATAGTATTGCGGCCGTCGGCGCCGCTCATCAGTGTGAACATCTTGAGCATACACCATACGCCGGCGAACATGGCGGCCATATAGACATAAGGTCGTATACGTGTCCAAAGGGTCGGACGCTCGAGAATCCTGACTGCCGACTCGGCCTCGGGGCGTTCAGGCAGCATAGCCGACATACGCTTGGCGAAGTCTTCAAAATAACCGTCGGGAACGGTCATACCGTCACGGTGGTCGAGCTTGGTCAATATGTCAGAGGTCTGTTTCATTTTTAGTGCTTCTGTAAATTTGACATATGTCGGGCTAAAGGGTTTAATCGTTTTCTGAAAAAAAGTTTTCGATTTTTTTGACTGCGAGATGATATGAGGCTTTCAGGGCGCCTACGCTTGTGCCGAGTATATTTGAGATGTCTTCGTATTTCATGTCGTCGAAATACTTCATATTGAATACAATACGCTGCTTTTCGGGAAGTCCGGCGATAGCTTTGCGCAGTTTCAGTGCGAGTTCGTCGCCGTCGATATGTGTGTCGGCTTCTATGGTGTTTGCCAGCGACGCTTCCTGATCGTCGAGTGATATGTTGAGGCGTTTGCGCTCGCGCTCAAGGAATGTTATGCTTTCGTTGATAGCGATTTTATAGAGCCAGGTTGAGAGCTTGGCGTCGCCACGAAAGTTTTCAATGGATGACCATGCCTTCATGAATGTGTTCTGTAGCAGATCATTGGAATCTTCGTGGGACCCGACAAGACGACGTATCTGCCAGTATAGAGGCTCCGAGTATATCTTTATCACTTCGTTGAATGCCGATCGACAGGTCGACGGCTCGCGGAGCCGCTTGACTAGATCGTCGTTTTCTTTGGGAAGTGAAGCCATTTGTTGGAGTGATAAAAGATGTGATTATGATTTTGAGTTTCAAAGTTAATGATATTTTTTTATAGACGCGGCACAGGCATAGTAAAAAATATTTAAACACAGTAGATGGTTATGATATGGATTTACCTTATCTTTGTATCAGAAATGAGCTATACTAATTATTATATGTGCCTGTTGGCGGCTGTCGTCCTGACGGCTTTCGCTGCCGGAGCGTCGGAGTCATCTGACACGACATCGTCCCGGCATCGCACGCTTGCAGGCTTTGAGGTTGTCGGTGTCAAACAGCTGCCTTCGGCCGAGATCACGGCGACTACATCGATAACGCCGGCGATGATAAGCCGCTATGGAATATCGGCGGTCAAGGATATAAGTGAGATGGCGCCTAACTTCTATATGCCAGACTATGGTTCGCGTATGACATCGTCTGTATATGTCCGAGGCCTCGGTGCGCGCATGGATCAGCCTGTCGTGGGGCTTAATATAGACAATGTGCCGGTGCTCAATAAAGACGCATATGACTTCGATGTCTTTGACATAGAGCGCATCGAGGTGCTTCGCGGAGCACAGTCGCTGTTGAACGGCCGCAACACCATGGGCGGTCAGATCAACGTTTATACGCGCTCGCCGTGGACGACGCAGGGCGTGAGGCTCGAGGCTGAATATGGCAGCGCCAATTCATTCAAGGCCGGAGCCGGCTGGTATCACCGTTTTTCGCCTTCATGGGCGTCTGCTCTGACTGCACGATATTATCGCTCTGACGGTTTTTTCAGAAACAGATATAACAATTCGCGCATCGGTGGCGACCATGGCGGAGCAGTACGGTGGAAACTCTCCCGGCGACCTCACAAATGGCTTTCGCTCACCAATGTGGCCTCTCTCTCTATTGCCCGGCAGAACGGATATCCATACGCGTCGGCTGAAACGGGACAAATAGCCTACAACGATACATGCTTCTACCGGCGCACGACCTTTTCCGACGGTCTGACGGTGGCATGGGCCGGCAAACGCGTGGTAGTGACATCTATCACGTCACTGCAGTATCTTGACGACAATATGACGCTCGATCAAGACTTTACGCCGCTCGATTATTTCACGTTGACACAGAAACGTCGCGAATGGGCCGTCACTCAAGATCTGTTTACAAAAGGTACGCGCAGGGCATATAGCTGGCTTGGCGGAGTCTTCGGCCTTTGGCGCCGATCATCGATGCAGGCGCCGGTGACGTTTAAGGATGAAGGCATCGGCCGTCTGATCGAGGAGCGCCGCAACAGTGTCAATCCCGATTATCCGATCGAATGGGACAGCCGTAATTTTGTGCTTGATAGTGACTTCGATATGGTGACAGGCGCTTTTGCCCTGTATCATCAGAGTACATACAATCTCGGGCCATGGGAATTTCAAGGTGGCCTGAGGTTTGACCTCGAGAAGCATACGCTTGACCATCATAGTTTCTGTGACACCGGCTTCAGCACCTATCACATTCTGTCTGACGGCAGTCGCGAGCTATACAGTCACCGGCGGGTCAACATAGATGACCGCGGCAGTCTCAGCAAGACCTATATCGAACTTTTGCCGGAAGTCAGTGTAGCTTATAACGCCGACGGTTGGCGCGCGTATGTGTCGGCGGCCAAGGCATACAAATCGGGAGGTTTCAACACCCAGATGTTCAGCGATGTCCTCCAGCAGAGAGTCATGCAATTTATGGGGCTGTCGATGAATTACTCGCTCGAGGATATTGTCAGCTATAAGCCCGAAAAGAGTTGGAACTTTGAAGGAGGCGTCAAGACAGAGTGGCTTGACGGTCGTCTCGGCGTCGATGTCGTCGGTTTCTATATCCTTTGCCGCAATCAGCAGCTTACGATGTTCCCGCCGGGAACGGTAACGGGGCGTATCATGACTAATGCGGGCCGCACGATTTCGCGGGGCGCCGAGTTGTCGGTAGTTTATCTTCCCGACGACCGTCTGAGTCTGCGTCTGAGCTACGGATATACCAAAGCTACATTCACGAGATTTTCAGACAGCCGTGGCGATTATGCCGGGCGCAGACTTCCCTACGCGCCGGCAAACACTCTTTTTGCCGGCGCCACTTATCGTTTTCCCGTGACTCTCGTCGGTGCCACACCCTCGCTAAGTGTCGATTGTCGCGGCGCCGGCAATATATATTGGGACGAGAGCAATTCGTCTTACCAGAAATTCTACGCGCTTCTCGGGGCTTCGCTGGCTCTTGAACACAAGGATTGGAGTGTCAGGGTCGCCGGTGCCAATCTGACATCGACGCGTTATTCGACTTTCCGGTTTGTTTCGATCGGCAACACATTCTATCAGCAGGGCCACCCTCGCCGGTTCAGCGTCACGCTGCGATATAATTTATAAATATTAGGGTAATTGACATTAAATTATTATAAATTATCGATAGCGGTGTATGACGATCAGACTCTAATGTCTATTTTTGTATCGGAAAAATAAGATTATATAGAAGTAAGATGAAAAAACTAACATTCCTTAGCCTTGCCGCGGCTTTGACTGCGGCCGTGGCTCTTTCGTCATGCAACAGTGACGATAACAATGAAATGCTCACCGGTCAGACTATTACCAAAATGACATCGGTGGTCGAGTCACTCGACAATCCGGGCTCGGTTTCATTCTGCGACCTGTCGTTTTCGCTGGTATATGATTACAAAGGCAATACGTCGGATGTTCAGATATTGGGCATGAAGCTGGCCGACGGCAGCCAGTTGCCTCTCATGAAATTCGACAAACTCGCCTGGTCTATCAAAGATTACTGGAAGGTGACCGATGCTGTTAATGTGATGCCTACCGTCGACGGATTCGGCAATGTTCCGATGTTCGAGACATTCAATATTGCTATTAAAGATCAGTATTCGAACCAGGGCGCATATACTCCCGGCTTTTTCTATGACTTTGTTGTCAATGGTCAGTCTCGTGTATATGGGCCTGTTTATAAAGGCACTACTATTACTACCGCTCCCGGTGGCGCAACATTTACCAATGAGGATACAAAATATGTAGTCACACTCAACAGCTCATCCTCGACAGCAACGGTCGAGATCTTCGGCGCAAGCTTTATCGAGGGCATGCCCAAGCTGAATCTTGCGTTTGACGCCGTGCCATATACCAAAGACGGAGATAAATACATCCTTACTGCCGCAAGTCTGACTCCTTCGTTCGGCGGCACTCCTTTCCCCCGCTTCCCTATCACCGGTCTCAAGGCCACACTTGATTTCGCCACGGGGTTTGATCTCGAATTTACATGCGGTTACAACGGAGAGCCTTATAAGGTTGTTGCCGACACAGACCGAGGTTGATTCCACAGTCACGATAAAATACGAAAGAAACGTCGATATGGATATATCGGCGTTTTCTTTTGACGGTCGGTCTTGTTTATTGTCTTATTTGGAGAAAATATGTCACAAAAAGTTAAATGCCATTGGTGCTTTTTGCGAAAAAATAACTATCTTTGCGCTTAGTTAAGGCAACCCGGCTTGTGTCGAAACGCTCGCTGCGGTGGCTTTCAATGTGTTATGCTGTAAAAAACTACTGTAAAGCAATATGATAACATTAGACATTTTCGGAATCACAAACAACGGGCTGCTTGCCGTGACAGCCTTGCTGACCGGTTTCGCTCTCGTGGCGCTCGCCATGTGGATCGCCGGCCTGATTTCACCGAGGTCGTTCAACCCACAGAAGGGTGAGGCTTATGAGTGCGGTATCCCGACTCGCGGCGAAAGTATGTCGCAATTTAAGGTAGGCTACTATCTGTTTGCTATTCTTTTTCTTATGTTCGACGTCGAAACAGTGTTCCTTTTCCCTTGGGCTGTCAGAATGCGCGAGCTCGGCGTGCAGGGGCTTATAAGTATCGCTGTATTTTTCGGTGTTTTGGTGCTGGGACTTATCTATGCCTGGCGGAAAGGAGCTCTTGAATGGAAGTAACAACTAAAAGCATGCCCTATGAGGCATTCAAAGATAACGAGTATATAGAAAAACTCGTAGATGAGCTGAAAGCCAGCGGTACGAATATTATCGTCGGCTCGCTCGACAAACTTATCAACTGGGGGCGGTCTAACTCACTCTGGCCACTCACTTTCGCCACCAGTTGCTGCGGCATCGAATTCGTGTCGCTTGGCGCTGCCCGTTTCGACATGGCGCGCTTTGGCTGGGAAGTAGCGCGAGCTTCGCCCCGTCAGGCCGACTTCATGATGGTTGCCGGTACTATTGTCAACCGCATGGTACCTGTATTCCGTCGTCTGTATGACCAGTTGGCCGAACCAAAGTATGTCATAGCCTGTGGCAGCTGTGCTATTTCAGGCGGTCCGTTCCGTCGCAGCTATCATGTGGCCAAAGGTATAGAGGACATCGTTCCGGTCGACGTCTTTGTTCCCGGCTGTCCTCCCCGTCCCGAAGCCATGATATATGGCATTATGCAGCTTTCAAGAAAGATCAAGGTTGAGAAATTCTTTGGCGGAGTAAACCGTCAGGAAAAACAGAAACAGTTTTTGGCAGAGCATCCCGTCGAGGGTGTAGCCGACTGACATTCAGCCGATATATTCTTAAATCAATAAGTAAAACCGAAAGACCAATCATAAATATGTCAAAGTTAAACGACAAGATTGCCAAGCTGTTCCCTCAGGCGACTGAAGCCTCAAACGGCATCATTGAAATCGAAATCGCCGACGCTCAGTGGCATCAGGCCGCCAAGACTCTCCGCGATGACGAGGATATCCTTATGGACTATCTCGTCACAATTGTCGGCATGGACTGGACCGACGCTCTTGGATGCATCTATTACCTGATGTCGTCTAAATATAATCAGATAGTAGCCGTGACGGTGAAGACATCTGACCGCGAGAAACCGATGCTTCACTCGGTCGCCGACCTGTGGGGTGTCGCTTGTCTTTATGAGCGCGAAGTCTATGACTTTTTCGGCATTATATTCATCGGCAATCCCGACATGCGCCGTCTTTTCCTGAACATTGACTGGAAAGGGTTTCCGCTGCGCAAAGATTATGACGCTGATCCGGCACTTAATCCCGTCTCTACCGAAAACGAACGTCAAAGTGACTTTACCGACACATATATCGAGCTTCCCGATGGCACAGTCGAGAAAAAAGAGGTCGAAGTCTTCCATCCCGGTGATTTTGTCGTAAACATCGGCCCGCAGCATCCCGCCACTCACGGTGTGCTACGTTTCCGCACGGCTGTCGACGGCGAGACGATAAAGAAAATCGATGTCTATATGGGCTATATACACCGAGGCGTCGAAAAACTGTGCGAATCGCTGACATATCCCCAGACTCTCCATTATATGGACCGTCTCGACTATTTCTCGGCCCACAACTATCACCACGGTCTCTGCATGGTCATCGAGAAGGCCGCCGGCATCGAAATCTCGCGCCGGGCCCAGGTCATAAGAGTCATGATGGACGAGCTTTCGCGTATCGCCTCACACTGTCTCTTTATCGGCACATATTGCATGGACCTCGGCGCAACGACGATGCTGTTCTACACGCTGCGTGTCCGAGAGCAGATACTCGACATCATGGAGAAAACATGTGGCGCGCGAATGACATTCAACTATGACTGTATCGGCGGTGTAATGCAGGATCTCGCTCCCGATTTCGCCGACGACGTTAAAGCGCTTCTCGCCGTCCTTCCCGCAAACATCAAGGAATACAACAAGATATTCACCGGCAACGTCATCGCTAAAAACCGCATGGAGGGCGTCGGCGTACTTAGCCGTGAAGACGCTATCAGCTATGCTGTCACCGGTCCGTCGGGACGTGCTTCCGACTGGGCATGTGACATACGAAAACTCCGGCCCTACAGCATTTATCCCGAACTTGACTTTGAAGAAGTAACCGCTACCGAAGGAGACTCGATGGCCCGCTTCAAGGTGCGCATCCGCGAGATGGAAGAGTCGGCCAAGATACTGTCGCAGCTTGTCGACAATATACCCGACGGCGAATATTGCGTCAAAGTGCCGAAGATGCTCAAACTGCCCGCAGGCCATTGGTTTGAACTCGTAGAGGGCTGCCGCGGTGCTTTCGGCATCTATCTCGAGAGTGATGGCTCAACCAAGCCCTATCGTCTCAAAATCGCACCTCCGTGTCTGCCGCTTGCCGGTGTGGTCGATCATATCACACGCGGCACAAAGATTGCCGACCTCATTACAATCGGAGGCTCGCTCGACTACATTGTCCCCGATATGGACCGTTAAAGACCTGACAGAATAGTAAATATAGTAATTTTTAAGATATGCAAGATTTTTCAATCATAACAGACGCAATCCACAGCTTCCTGCTGACATATCTTCCCGGCTGGTTGACCGTCACTGTCGAGTGTGTGCTTATCGGCGTCGGTCTGTTGCTGGTGTATGCACTTTTGGCACTGTTCTATATCTATTACGAGCGCAAGGTTTGTGCCGCGTTCCAGTGTCGCCTCGGCCCTAACCGTGTCGGCCCGTGGGGCCTGCTCCAGAGCTTTGCCGATATGTTCAAAATTCTTATCAAAGAGCTCATACAGCTCAACAATATCGATAAGTTTCTCTTTGCGTTGGCACCATATCTGGTCATTATAGCCTCGATGCTCGCTTTCGCCGTGCTGCCGTGGGGTAATGGCCTTCAGATCATTGATTTCAATATTGGTATTTTCTTCCTTATCGCAGTGTCTTCAATCGGCGTGCTCGGTATCCTGCTTGCCGGCTGGTCAAGTAACAACAAGTTTACGCTCATCGGCGCTCTCCGTTCGGGAGCCCAGATGGTCAGCTACGAGCTTTCGGTCGGCCTGTCGGTCATCACTATGGTGTGTCTCGCCGGCACCATGTCGGTCGGCGGTATTGTAGACGAACAGTCTGACCTTTGGTTTATCTTCAAGGGTCATGTGCCCGCGATTATCGCCTTTGTCATATATATGATAGCAGGCACGGCCGAGTGTAACCGTGGCCCGTTCGACCTTCCCGAAGCCGAGAGCGAGTTGACCGCAGGTTATCACACCGAGTATTCGGGTATCCATTTCGGCTTTTTCTACCTTGCCGAGTATCTTAACCTCTTTATTGTCTCGGGTGTGGCTTCGCTGCTCTTCCTTGGCGGCTGGATGCCTCTGCATATTCCCGGATGGGAAGCATTCAACAACGTCATGGACTATATTCCCTCTGTCGTATGGTTCCTTGGAAAGGCTTTCCTGCTCTCGTTTGTGATAATCTGGTTCAAATGGACATTTCCCCGTCTCCGTATCGACCAGATGCTTTCACTCGAGTGGAAATATCTTCTCCCGATCGGTCTCTTCAATCTTGCCCTGATGACATGCGTCATCGTCTTCGGCTGGCATTTCTGATCTGATTGATATTCTTAAATATACCGAAAACAAAAAATAATAACGCTTCAAAACTACGGAGCAATATAAAGTTCACATAATGAGCGAAAAATTTGGTAAAATAGCCCAGGTGATCGGTCCGGTGGTCGATGTAATCTTCGAAGGTGAGGACAACATCATACCGCCGATTTATACGGCCCTGAAGATCGACCGCGAAGACGGTTCGATGCTGATACTCGAGGTAGAGCAGCATATCGGAGAAGACACCGTGCGCTGTGTGGCAATGGAGAGCACCGACGGTCTTCGTCGCGGTCTCCGCGTCGACAGTCTCGAACGCCCCATAGCTGTCCCGACCGGAGACCAGGTCAAAGGACGCCTGCTCAATGTCATCGGTCAGGCCATCGATAACCTTCCTGCTCTCAACAACGAGAATCTAAGACCTATTCATCAGCCGGCTCCGGAGTTTGACGAACTTACGATCGGTACGGAAATACTCACCACAGGCATCAAGGTCATTGACCTTCTCGAACCTTACAGCAAGGGCGGCAAGATCGGTCTCTTCGGCGGTGCCGGTGTCGGCAAAACCGTGCTCATCATGGAGCTTATCAACAATATCGCGAAAGGCCATGACGGTTTCTCGGTGTTCACCGGTGTAGGCGAACGCACCCGCGAAGGTAACGACCTCCTTCGCGAGATGATCGAGAGCGGCGTCATGAAATACGGCGAGAAATTCAAGGAAGGCATGGAGAAAGACCAATGGAATCTGGCCGATGTCGACATGAAAGAACTCAGCGACTCACAGGCTACACTGGTTTTCGGTCAGATGAACGAGCCGCCGGGTGCACGTCTGCGTGTCGCTCTGTCAGGCCTCACGGTCGCCGAGCAATTCCGCGATCAAGGTTCGGGCGGCAAGGATGTCCTCCTCTTCATCGACAACATTTTCCGTTTCACTCAGGCCGGTTCCGAGGTGTCGGCTCTTCTCGGACGTATGCCCTCTGCTGTAGGTTACCAGCCTACGCTGGCATCTGAGATGGGTATGCTTCAGGAACGTATCACTTCTACAAAGAACGGATCGATTACATCGGTTCAGGCTATCTACGTCCCGGCCGACGACTTGACCGACCCCGCGCCTGCCACGACATTCAGCTTCCTCGACGCCACGACCGTCTTGAGCCGTAAGATTGCCGAGCTCGGTATCTATCCGGCCGTCGATCCGCTCGAGTCTACATCACGTATCCTCGACCCCAATATCATAGGCGAAGACCATTACAATACCGCGCAGGCTGTCAAGCAGCTACTTCAGAAGTATAATGAGCTTCAGGATATCATTGCCATCCTCGGTGTCGACGAGCTTTCTGACGAAGACAAACTTGTTGTAGCCCGAGCTCGCCGTGCCCAGCGTTTCCTCTCGCAGCCCTTCCATGTGGCCGAGCAGTTCACCGGTCTCCCTGGTGTGATGGTGCCTTTGAGCGAGACCATACGCGGTTTCAAGATGATACTCAACGGCGAGATGGACGAATACCCCGAACAGGCATTCCTCAACGTCGGCACAATTGACGAAGCCATCGCAAAAGGAAAGAAACTTCTCAGCGAAGTAAAATAATATATATCAAAAATAAATCATGATACTTAAAATTATTTCGGCAGTCGAGATCGTCTTCGAAGGTGAAATCGCCTCGGTGACCTTGCCCGGCACAATGGGTGCCTTTACGGTGCTTAAAAATCACGCGTCGCTCATATCGACGCTTGCACCCGGGAAAATCAGTTATGTTCCCGCCGGAGAAGCCGAGCACGATGCCCGAGAGATCGATATCGAGGGCGGCGTTGCCGACGTCGACAATAATGTAGTATCTGTTTGCCTCTACTGAGATTATGAAGAAACTTCTGTCGATCATAGCGGCCTTGCTTCTGTTTTTTGTCGCGACACCTGCCGCCACGGCTTCTGTCGGTGCAGAGCATGACGGGAAACTCGACCCTAAAGAAATCATCTTCGAGCATCTCGGAGACGGTTATGGCTGGGAGATTCCTTTCAATCACCACAAACGCATCCCGTTGCCGTGCATCGTCATAGGCACCGACGGTCTGCATGTATTCTCGTCGTCGCGTATAGCCGACGGTAAGACTTACGTCGATGGCAATGCCGAGTTTAAAGTAGCCGGTCATGACAGCAAATACAAAGGCAAGATTGTCGAGATCGTCGATGGTCGTGAAGAGAAACCGCTCGATCTTTCGATCACCAAAAATGTCTGCGCGGTTTTCATCACCGTCCTTGTCGTTGTCGCGATGATGTTTGCTGTAGCCCGTTTCCATCGACGCAATCCCTATCGTGCACCACGCAAGGGACTCGGTGCAATCGAGTCTCTGATAGTTTTCATATATGACTCGGTTGTCAAGGAGACTTTGGGTGATAAGGCCAAGAAGTTTGCGCCGTATCTCCTCACGGTGTTCTTCTTCATCTTCACTATGAACCTCATGGGCCTGATGGTAGTATTCCCGGGTGGAGCCAATCTCACCGGCAATATTGCAGTCACTCTCGTGCTCTCGATCATCACCTTTCTTGTGACCAATCTATTTGCGACAAAGCATTACTGGAAAGAGATTTTCTGGCCCGATGTACCCTTATGGCTCAAATTCCCTCTGCCGATAATGCCTGCTATAGAGATTTTCGGCATGTTTACCAAACCGGCGGCTCTGACCGTGCGTCTGTTTGCCAACATGATGGGTGGCCATATGATAGTCATTGTTCTGACTCTGCTCATCTTCATCTTCGCTGCAGTCAATCCTGTAGCCGGCGGAGCGACGACGGTCGTGTCAGTGCTGTTCTCGATTTTCATGCTCCTTATCGATGTGCTTGTCAGCTTTATTCAGGCTTATGTCTTTACGATGCTTTCGACCATATTCATATCGCTGGCACAGGCAAAAGAAGAGCATCACGAGAAGAAAGTCGAAGCCCGTGAGGAAAAAGAAAACAAAATAGAGGCGGCTCAGTTTGCTGCAACTCAAAAATAGAATATAATATAAATAAATAACAACTTAAAAAATTAAAGATTATGTTTGAACTTTTAGCAGAACTTTCAGTAACAGGTCTTGGCGCCAGCATCGGCGCAGCAATTGCAGCAATCGGCGCAGGTATCGGTATCGGCAAGATCGGTGCAGCCGCTATGGAAGCAATAGCGCGTCAGCCTGAAGCAGCCGGCGACATCCGCAGTAATATGATCGTCATCGCGGCTCTTGTCGAGGGTGTTGCCCTTTTCGCGGTTATCGTTTGTGTACTCGCTCTGTTCGTTTAATCTCAAATTAAATTCAAATGGATCTTTTCACGCCTGATTTCGGCTTGATATTCTGGATGTTCGTCTCCTTTGCCGTGCTTTTTTTCATTCTATGGAAATTTGCGTGGCCGGTCATCTTAAAGACTGTTGACAGCCGTGCCGATCTTATCGACAAGGGTGTGGAGTATGCCCAGAACGCTAAGCAGCAGCTTGACGAAGCTAAAAAAAATGCCGATCAGTATATAGCCGATGCGCGTCGTCAGCAGGCCGACATGCTTCGCGATGCAGACCGCATCAAGACGCAGATCATCGAGGAGGCCCGCAGTGCCGCACAGGTCGAGGCTCAGAAGGTGATGGATGCCGCTAAAGTGCAGATCGAACAGCAGCAGAAAGAGGCTCAGCATCAGTTCCGCAATCAGGTCAGTGACTTCGCTCTCATGATTGCTGAAAAAGTAGTCAAGAATCAGATGGCCGACACCAAGGCGCAGTCTAAACTTGTCGACACGCTCCTTGACGAGATGGCCGATAAAAAACAAGCTTAATGAACGAAGGACTTATACCACATCGATATGCCAAAGCGCTTTATAAAGTCGCTGTCGAACGCGGCGACGACCGGGCGCTTTATGACCTTTGTGGCCGTTTGGCCGATGCTTTTGCGGCTGAGCCGGCTTTTCAGCAGACGGTCGCCAATCCCTTTGTCTCCGACGGCGACAAACTCAAATTGTTGATGACTGCTGCCGGCGCAACCGACAAAGACCGTACGTACTGCGATTTTCTGAAGCTGCTCGCCGATAACGGCAGAATCGCTTTTGCTGCCGCTGTGGCCCGTGACTATCAGACTATTTATCGCCGTCAAAACAATATATATCGTGTTGATGTGGTATCTGCCGGCAAATTGGCCCCGACTGAAGAGGAGCGTCTCAAAAAGCTGATACAAGACCGTCTCGAAGGCGGCAAAATGGAGTATTCCTCATCGGTCGATCCATCGCTGATAGGCGGGTTTACCGTCGATATCGACAATCGACGTCTTGATGCCTCAGTCAAAAATCAACTAAAACAGCTGCGCCTGGCGCTTCTTAATTAATTTGATAATCTTTACCAAAGCATAACAATGATTAATCCAAGCGAGATCTCTGAAGTCTTAAAACAACAACTTGAGAGTATCAACTCAAAAGTCTCTTTTGAAGAAGTCGGCTCGGTGCTCGAAGTCGGTGACGGCGTCTGCCATGTATATGGCCTTGACAATGTGTGCGCCAACGAGCTGGTCGAGTTTGAAAACGGTGTCAAGGGCGTCGCTCTCAATCTCGAAGAGAGCAATGTCGGTGTCATCCTTCTAAATAATGTAAATAAAGTCTCTGAGGGCATGACTGTCAAGCGCACCGGTGAAATCGCCTCTATTCCCGTCGGCGAAGGTCTCCTCGGACGCGTCATCAATGTGCTTGGCGAACCTATAGACGGCAACGGTCCTATCAAAGGCGACCTTGTCAATCTTCCGCTTGAACGCAAAGCTCCCGGTGTCATCTACCGTCAGCCCGTCAAACAGCCGCTTCAGACCGGTATCAAGGCCGTTGACTCTATGGTGCCCATAGGCCGCGGTCAGCGTGAGCTTATCATCGGCGACCGTCAGATCGGCAAGACCGCTATCGCCATCGACACCATCATCAATCAGCGTCAGTGCTTTGAGGCGGGCAAGCCTGTCTATTGTGTCTATGTCGCTATCGGTCAGAAAGCTTCGTCGGTGGCCGCCACCGTCGAGACTCTTCGCAAGCACGGTGCTCTCGACTATACCGTCGTGGTATCTGCCACAGCTGCCGATTCGGCGGCGATGCGCTATTATTCGCCGTTTGCAGGTGTCGCCATAGGCGAGTTCTTCAGAGACACCGGCCGCGACGCCCTCATCATTTATGACGACCTGTCGAAGCAGGCGGTCGCTTATCGTGAGATTTCGCTTATCTTGAAACGCCCCTCGGGCCGTGAAGCATATCCCGGCGATATATTCTACTTGCATTCGCGTCTGCTCGAGCGTGCGGCCAAAATCATCGACAATCAGGAGATTGCCGCAAAGATGAACGACCTCCCCGAGGCTCTCAGACCTATGGTCAAAGGCGGTGGCTCGCTTACAGCGCTTCCTATTATCGAGACTCAGGCGGGCGACGTTTCGGCTTACATACCGACCAATGTTATCTCGATTACCGACGGTCAGATTTTCCTTGAGACCGCGCTCTTTAACCGTGGTATACGTCCGGCTATCAATGTCGGTATCTCGGTATCGCGTGTCGGCGGTAACGCCCAGATTAAATCGATGAAGAAAGTTGCCGGTACGCTCAAGATCGATCAGGCCCAGTTCCGCGAGCTCGAATCGTTTACTAAATTCGGCGGCGATATCGACCCGGTCACTGCACGCGTCATCGACAAGGGCCGCAAGAACGAGCGTCTGCTCATCCAGCCCCAGTATCATCCTATGTCGGTCGAGCATGAGGTCGCCATAATATATTGCGGTGTAAACGGCCTTCTCGAAAACGTTCCTCTCGACAAAGTGGCAGAGTTCGAGAAACAGTTTATACAGCTTCTCGATGCCAAATATAAAGATACGGTTCTGGCCCCTATCGGCCAAGGCAAGCTCACCGACGACGTCACTTCGAAAATCAACGAAGCGGCGGCTCAGGTGGCAGGTCAATTCTAAAACATAATCTTCAGACAATATTCAGCACAACAAGATGGCAACATTAAGAGAGTTAAAAGGACGCATCGGCTCGGTGGCCTCGTCAGAGAAAATCACCGGCGCCATGAAAATGATTTCGTCGGCCAAGATGCACAAGGCCGAGGGAGCGCTCAAGCGTCTGGTGCCTTTCCGCAATCAGATCGAGACGATAATGGGCAATCTGCTCAGCGCCGATGCCGACTTCACATCTCCTCTTGTCGAATCTCATCTTGAAGTAAAACGCGTGAGCCTTGTCGTTCTCGGTAGCGACGAGGGCCTTTGCGGCGCTTATAACACCAATATCTACAAGCATCTTGTCGCCCGCATCGACGAGTTGCGTGAGCGATATGGCTTCGGCCTTGCTGTCGATGTCTATCCTATAGGTAAGAAAATGCTCAAGGCTGTCACAAAAATCGATCGCAAAGGTGTCGATATTGTCAATGACATTGCAGTTACTTCGAAAAGCGAGGGACGCAGTGTCAGAGACTTCATGGCATCTCTCGGTGACGCTTATGTCTCCGGGGCGACCGACCGTGTCGAAGTGGTTTATGTCCATTATCATTCGGCCGGACGTCAGCGCCTTACCGATATGACATTTCTACCCGTCAACAGCGCCGATTTAGGCGGTGCCGACGGCGGTGAAAGTGCGTCGAGGCCCTATCTCTTCGAGCCCGACCCCCAGACAATCTTCAGTACGGTTCTACCGCTTTACCTCCAGTCGACCATGCAGGAGGTTTTCGCAGAAAACCGTGCTTCGGAGCAGGCGGCACGTGTCATGGCGATGCAAAGCGCCAATGACAACGCCAAAAAGCTCCTCGAACAACTTCAACTTGAATATAACAAACTGCGTCAGCAAAGCATCACCAGCGAACTGCTCGACATCGTCGGCGGTCAGGTCAGAGACTGACGGTAAAGTGAAATATATAATAGTAAAACTTTATAGACCATATTTTCAATGGGTAGTGTAAAAGATTATTTTTCATCGTTAGGCTCGGGCATTGCAAGCCTTCTCAAAGGCATGCAGGTCACAGGCAAGGAATTTGTCACGCCTAAAATCACCGAGCGATATCCCGAGAACCGCGAGACACATCACGTGCCCGATCGCTTCAGAGCCGAGCTAAAACTCATCTATGACAGCGAAGGCAACCACAAGTGTATCGCCTGCGGCACATGTGAGCGCAATTGTCCCAACGGCACTATATCTCTCGAGACCAAGATGGTCGACACGCCTGCCGGCACAAAGAAGAAAAAACTTGATAAATATTTCTATGACCTTGGCAGTTGCACATTCTGCCAGCTTTGCGTCACTTCTTGTCCGACCAACGCACTCGAGTTTTCAAACGATTTCGAGCAGGCCGTCTTCACCCGTGACAAACTTGTCAAGAAACTTAACTATCTTCCCGAAAAAGAAGAACCTGCACCGACCCCCGAGGAACTCGCCAAGGCTGCTGCCGAGCGCGAGGCCAAGATAGCAGCCGCTAAAGCCAAGGCCGCCGCGGCCAAAGCTGCCCGTGAGGCCGCCGGGGCCGGTGATGTCACGACTCCCAAAGAATAATAATAACTAAAAACCAAATATGGAATCATTAGGAAGTATCATTTGCTATGTAGTCGTCGCCCTGGCGATGATTGTATTCTCGGTACTTGCAGTCACGACGCGCAAGATCCTAAGGGCGGCAACCTATCTGCTGTTCACGCTTTTTGCCGCCGCCGCCGTTTATTTCATGCTTGACTACGAGTTTCTGGGCGCTGTCCAGATCGCAGTCTATGCCGGCGGTATTGTCGTGCTGTTTGTCTTCGCCATCCTGCTTACAAGCAAGCCCGGCGACAACTCTGAGAAACTTACTTCGAAGTCTAAGGTACTGGGACTTATCGGTTCGCTTGCCATGCTCCTCGTTTCAGGCTATGCCCTGTTGACACGCTGCAATCTCTTTGAGGCGCGTCCCGACATGGAAGCTCCCACGATGGATCGCATTGGTGAGACCCTTATGGGCACAGGCGCCGGACAGTATCTCCTTCCCTTCGAAGCAGTCAGTGTCTTATTACTCGCATGTATAATCGGTGGCGTGGTGGTCGCCCGTAAACGTTGATTGGAATTATGGAAATCACAGCCATCTATTATCTTATACCGAGCCTTATAATGTTCTGCTGCGGCGTCTATGGTTTTATCACCCGCCGCAATATGATTGCAATGCTCATCTCGCTCGAACTTATGCTCAACGCCGTCGACGTAAATTTCGTGGTGTTCAATCGTTTCCTCTTTCCCGAGCAGATGGAGGGCATGTTCTTCACCCTCTTTGCCATTGCTATCGCAGCAGCCGAAACAGCAGTCGCTATCGCGATTATTATTAACATCTTCCGCTCGACCCGCAATGTCGATGTCCGCGGTCTGAACGAAATGAAATTCTAAGCATCATGGATTCAACCTTACCATTGTTAATTTTGACGATACCGCTGTTTATGTTCCTCTTCCTGGGCCTTCTGGGCGGGAAGATGAGCCATAGACTTGCCGGTACGTTGGGCACTCTCGGCATGGGCACAGTCCTTGTGCTTGCCTATACAACCGCATTCACCTATTTCTTCAGCGGCTCGTCTGAGTTTGTCAATGCCGCAGGCGAACGTCTTCAAGCGATTGTCTTCAACCAGACATGGCTTGCTTTCACCGACAAACTTGTCATCAAGCTCGGCTTCCTGCTTGACCCCATTTCGGCGATGATGCTTGTGGTCATTACCACCATCTCGTTTATGGTCCATCTTTATAGCCTCGGCTATATGCGCGACCATCATGGAGTCTTCGAGCGTGGCTTCCAGCGTTTCTACGCTTTCCTGTCGCTCTTCAGCTTCTCGATGCTCGGTCTTGTCGTTGCGACCAACATCTTCCAGATGTATATCTTCTGGGAGCTCGTCGGCGCTTCATCATACCTTCTCATCGGTTTCTATTACACAAAACCGTCTGCAGTCTCTGCATCGAAAAAAGCTTTTATCGTCACTCGTTTCGCCGACCTCGGTTTCCTTATCGGTATCCTTATTCTCTCTTATTATACCGGTACCTTTGACTTCACGGCCCTCACATCTATTCCTGTCGACGGCATCGCGGATGTTTATCAGATCAGCGAGCAGACAGCCCTTAATGTCAAAGGTATATTCGACAGCGCTGCCGCATCGACCTTTATGGGTGCTTCGGTGATGACATGGGCTCTCGTTCTTATCTTCATGGGCGGCATGGGCAAATCAGCCATGATGCCCCTCCATATCTGGCTACCCGACGCTATGGAGGGTCCGACACCTGTTTCGGCTCTCATCCATGCAGCTACCATGGTTGTTGCCGGTGTATATCTTGTCGCCCGTCTCTTCCCTCTCTATCTGATGGAAGAATCGGCTCTCGAGATTGTCACGGTCGTCGGCGCTCTTACAGCTTTCTATGCCGCAATGGTCGCATGTACACAGATCGACATCAAACGCGTGCTCGCATTCTCGACCATCTCGCAGATTGCCTTCATGATGGTGTCGCTCGGCGTCGCCCGTCCCGATTTCCACGAAGGTCTCGGCTACATGGCTTCGATGTTCCATCTATTCACTCATGCTATGTTCAAGGCCCTCCTCTTCCTCGGTGCCGGCGCACTCATCCACGCTATCGGGTCTAACGACTATACTGCGATGCACGGCCTGCGCAAACATATGCCCGTCACCCATTGGACATTCCTCATCGGCTGTCTCGCTATAGCGGGCATCATTCCCTTCTCGGGCTTCTTCTCAAAAGACGAGATTCTGAGCTCATGCCTCGGTTACAGCTGGGTGGCTTATGTATGGATGTCGCTTGTCGCAGGTCTGACCGCCTTCTATATGTTCCGACTCTACTATCTCATCTTCTGGTGGAAAGAACATAAGACTCCCGAAGGCCATCACGCTCCCCACGATCAGCCGTGGACTATGTCGCTGCCTCTGATCATTCTTGCTGCCATCAGCTGTGTCGCCGGTTTTATTCCTTTTGGCAAATTTGTCACATGGAACGGCGAACCCTACGACTTTATGGCTCATTTCGACTGGTCGGTCGCTTCCGTAAGCCTCGCTGTGGCTATCATAGCCATCGCGCTCGCTACAGTCATGTATAGAAAAGAAAACAGCCTCCCCGAAAAATTCAAAAACGCCTTGCCCAATCTCTGGCGCTGGTGTCACCACAGATTCTATTGGGACGAGCTTTACCAGTTTATTACCCACAAGATCATTTTCAATTGTGTAAGCCGTCCTATCGCATGGTTTGACCGTCACATCATCGACGGCACGATGGACTCGTTCGCCACGATGACAAACAAGGCCTCTGAGTTTATCCGCCCCTTGCAGTCAGGCCAGATTCAGTATTATGTATGGATCTACCTCATCGGCGCCCTGCTCCTCGGAGGCGTCACATTGATCTGTCTGTTGTAATCAACCGGATGATAATCATTTAATATAGTAATTATAATGTTTTCCAATATACTGATTTACTTCGTGGTGATACCGCTGATAATGCTCGGCGGCCTCGCCCTCTGCAGGAACATCAAGCAGATACGCGCCGTTGCCGTTGTCGGCTCGCTCGCGCTTATCGGCCTGTCTACCTATGTCCTGCTCGAGTATCTGGCGCTCAGAGCCGCCGGCAATGAAGATCCGATGCTCTTTACAGGTTCGTGGACCTGGTTTGCACCCTTGCATATAAATCTTGCGGTCGGTGTCGACGGCATTTCGATTGCAATGCTGATGCTGTCGTCGATAATTGTTTTCGCCGGTTCTTTCGCGTCATGGCAGATACCTCAGCCCAAAGCTTTCTTCCTTTGGCTTATATTGCTGTCGACAGGCGTTTTCGGCTTCTTTATCTCGATCGACCTCTTCACCATGTTTATGTTCTACGAGGTCGCCCTTATCCCGATGTATCTTCTCATTGGCGTCTGGGGCTCGGGTCGCAAGAACTACTCGGCAATGAAACTTACACTGATGCTCATGGGGGGCTCGGCTTTCTTGATGCTCGGCCTTATCGGCATATACTACCATTCATCGGCCGACAGCGCCTCGCTGACATGGAATATCCTCGATATCGCCCGCAATGCCTCGATTGACAAAGGCTGGCAATATTTCCTCTTCCCGATGACATTTGTCGGCTTCGGTGTCCTCGGCGCCATGTTCCCCTTCCATACATGGTCGCCCGACGGTCATGCCTCAGCCCCGACGGCTGTTTCGATGCTCCATGCCGGCGTCCTCATGAAACTCGGCGGCTATGGCTGCTTCCGTGTCGCCATTTATCTGATGCCTCAGGCAGCAAACGACCTTGCATGGATATTCCTTATCCTTACCGGTATCTCTGTCGTATATGGTGCGTTCAGCGCCTGTGTCCAGACCGACCTCAAGTATATAAACGCATACTCGTCGGTGTCACACTGCGGTCTCGTGCTCTTCGCGATCCTTATGCTCAACACCACGGCGATGACCGGCGCCATTATGCAGATGCTTTCTCACGGCCTCATGACGGCACTCTTCTTCGCCCTGATCGGTATGATATACGGTCGCACCCATACCCGCGACATCCGCGAGATGGGCGGTATGATGCAGATCATGCCTTACCTCTCTGTCTGCTACGTCATAGCCGGTATGGCCTCGCTCGGTCTCCCCGGCCTTAGCGGTTTCGTTGCCGAGATGACAATCTTCGTCGGCTCGTTCCAGCAAGGTATGACCGATTACCTCGCAGGTCACGGCTCGTTGCGTCTTGTCTTCACGATTATCGCCTGCTGCTCGATTGTGATCACGGCTGTCTACATCCTGCGTGTCGTCGGCAAGCTCCTGTTCGGTCCCGTACATAACGAACACCACCGCGAACTCACAGACGCTACTTGGTGGGAGCGCCTTTCGACTGCGACCCTCATCGTCTGTGTCGCCGCAATCGGCTGTTTCCCCAATTTCTTCAATAACTTGATTAATTTCACCTTCAGCCCCGAGATCTTCAAGGTGCTTGGTCTTAACTAATAAGATTAATAGAAATGGATTACTCGCAATTTTTAGCAATGAAGCAAGAAATAGGATTGTTAATCGTATTCCTGTTAGTCTTCCTTTACGATACATTCATGCCCAGGACCGCTTATGGCAAATTGCCCGTATTTGCGGCTCTACTGATGTTTGCTGTCACTGTCTGTGGCATTGTCTGCCCTTCGGCAAGCGCATCCTCTCTCGCCTTCGCAGGCATGTATGAGACAAACGCTGTTGTCGCCGCTATCAAGAACGTCCTCAATATCGGTGTCATCATTGTCCTCATCCAGTCTGTGACATGGGCCAACAGCCAGCCGATGGAACATCGCCGCGGCGAGTTCTACGAACTCCTCCTGGTTACTCTCTTCGGTATGTATCTGATGATTTCGGCACGTCACTTCCTCCTCTTTGTCATTGGCCTCGAGGCAGCCTCATTGCCGCTCGCTGCCATGGTGGCTCTTGACAAAAACCGTTACGAAAGCCATGAGGCAGCCGTCAAATATATTCTCACGGCTGTATTCTCTTCAGCAATCTTCCTGATGGGCATATCCTTTGTTTACGGCATCGCCGGCTCACTCTATTTCGAGACAATTTACTATGCGCTTTCAGTAGGTGAATCGACACTGCTTATCATTGCCATCGCTTTCGTCATCGCAGGTGTGGGTTTCAAACTCTCTCTCGTGCCTTTCCACCTTTGGACAGCCGACGTATATCAGGGCGCTCCGACCTCAGTCACCTCCTATCTCTCGGTTATCTCCAAAGGAGCTGCGGCGTTCGCTTTCATGGTTATCCTTGCTCAGGTTTTTGGTGCTGTCTACTCTTCAGTGTGGGAGTGGATGCTCTATGCATTGATAATACTGACAATCACCGTCGGCAATCTCTTTGCCATCCGTCAGCGTAATATGAAACGCTTCCTGGCATTCTCATCTGTGTCGCAGGCCGGTTACATCATGCTCGGCATCATCGCCCACAATACAATGGGTGTGGCCGCCATGATATACTACATACTCGTCTATATCTTCTCTAATCTGGCTGCTTTCGGCGTTATCGGCGCAATCGAAAACGCCAGTGGAAAAGTATCAATGGACGACTATCGCGGACTCAGCAAGACAAATCCAAAATTGTCATTCGCCATGATGCTCGCTATGTTCTCGCTCGCAGGTATTCCTCCGTTCGCAGGCTTCTTCTCGAAATTTTTCATTTTCACCGGAGCCATAAACCAAGGGTCGGTGGCGATATATGTCCTTGTCCTGATAGCCTTGATCAATACGATCATTTCGCTTTATTACTATCTTCTTGTCGTCAAGGCCATGTATATCAGTGAAGATAAATGTCAGATAGAGACATTTCGTTCGACCTGCACCGAGCGTCTCGGTTTGTGGATCACAGTCGGCGGTATCATCTTCCTTGGCATCGTAAGTTGTGTCTACAGCGGCTTACTCGACCTAACATCGGTCAGCGATCTAAGCGCATACTTCATCAACTGAAGTTGATAACATAATTCACATTTTTTGCCCCGGGCTATCGTTGAGATATTCCGGGGTTTTTAATTGACTTATTTAATTGTTAATAAAAGTTAAATTAAGAAATTTTCTTGTCGGGAAATTATGTTATATAACATAAAGATATTAACTTTGCATCAGTTTTTCATGGTATTAGATTTAAGGTAAGAAGATTATTCGTCGTGATGACGAGTAATTTTTTTTATGTACTTGATGAAAAGAGGATAGAAGTTATGCACTATGGTGATATACAGTGCTATATACACAGTTTCGCAAAGCGAGCAAAGCGAGTTTTGAAAAACTTTCATCGAAATCTTTAAAAAAATTTGATAGAAAGTAAAACAATGCGTACCTTTGCATCCGAAAACGAAACGCCACAACAAGGAAAGATGCCGGAGTGGTCGATCGGGGCGGTCTCGAAAACCGTTGTACCCTTGCGGGTACCCAGGGTTCGAATCCCTGTCTTTCCGCTATAATCAATGCAGCGCCTCTGTAAATCAGCGATTTACAGAGGTGTTTTCCTTTTGGGGTGTGCCAAGAAAAGCCATTGTTAGGGCTCAGCGGATTTTGGCTCAGCGGATTTTCGGATCACATATACAATTGCGTCCGCACTGCGTGCGCAATTGAATTGGTCACAGCATAAAATCAGTGACAATTATTTCATATCGGGGTAATCATTTGATCATTTCTTTCGTCATATTATAATAAAAGAAAATCGTCAATAATAATTCAAACGGCGTAATCAATGAATAAACTTTTATGTTCTTTTGTGGTGCTGATGCTCTCGGGCGGTCAGTTAAATGCGACAAATCAGTTGACGTCGGCACAGAAAGCTTCGATCGTCACCAAGTTTGGTACAGAAGTGAAATATAATTTCGCACACCTTGACAAATTACCATGCAATTGGGATAGCCTATATATGGACCGTCTGCCTCAAATCGTCGAAACTCCTACAGACGAGGCTTTTCTTGATAGTCTCAAACGCCTGTGTGCTATTCTAAAAGATGGCCATACGGCTGTATGGTGTACAAAACCGGCTGTAAGAGATTGGCCTCTGCCGTTTTTCACCAAAAGATTCGGCGACCGTGTTTTTGTTACCGACGTAATAACCAACCGGATGACCGCAGCCGGTTTAAAGCCCGGAACTGAAATCCTCGAAATGGACGATATGCCGGTCATTGAATACGGCGAAAAAAATGTGATCCCGTATTTTCCGTCTTCAACTCCTCAATGGTCGCAATCTGCAGCCTTCTTTGGCGGTCAGTTGACAAACGGTCCTGCAAACAAGAGCGTAAAGGTAAAATTCAAAAATTCGCCTGACAGCATCTTTACTTTGAGTGTCGGGCGTGATATGAACTGGCAACATAATCCCTACGACAAGCGAGTTATCTCGTATAAAAATTTACCCGGTAATGTCGGTTATATCAAAATTCCCTCTTTTCAACAAGGACTTTTCAACCACGAGAAATTCATAGAAGTGTTTGACACGCTTGAAAACGTATCATCGTTAATCATAGATATTCGTGATAACGGTGGCGGTAATTCAGGCTACGGCGATTTTGTCCTGAGGCTTATAAGCCCCGACACGATCCCCGCCCTCGATTGGTCTTCGCCTAAATATATACCCGTGCTTAAAGCGTGGGGCGCCTCCGAAGAACCGTATATCGAGAAAGGCACACCGCTTATACCTTTTTCAGCCGTACATGCTGAAATTCCTAAATTTGAAATCCCGGTGGTACTTTTGGTGAACAGCAATACGTTCTCCGCGGCCGAAGATTTTGCCGCTCTTTTCAAGGCTGCAAACCGTGGAATTATTATCGGTACTCCGACGGGAGGCAGCACCGGCCAGCCTATAATGATAGATCTTGGTTATGGATATATGGCAAGGATATGCGCCCGTGATGAATGGCTGCCTGATGGCACAGAGTTTATCGGTATCGGGGTTATACCCGATATCGTTGTCGAAGAAACCTCTGAGATTTTCTATGGCCACGACGTAGTGCTCGACAAAGCCCTTGAAGTACTTTCTTCTCAGTCTAAGTAGTCGCGAAGGACGTTCCGGTAATTTGAAATCTACATGCTCAAAGTTTTCCCGAAGGGAAATAGCAATGCCATATATCAATCATTGGATTTAATTGTGAGCATATAGCCGAAACCTCGCTGATTGATGATTGAAATGTCGGGGTCATGACGCAGTGCGCGCCGGAGTTTATGGATATAGCCGTGCAGTGAGTTGCGGTTGCTTGGGTCATCGCGTTGCCATACCGATATCATAAGCTGCGAGGCATCGACAGTCTTTCCGATATTGCTTGCCAGAAGTTCCAGTATTTTGCTCTCAAAATGAGACAGCTCGGTCTCTTTGTCGCCGAACGACAGCGTCTGGGTAGTAAGATTGAAAATATAACCGCCGATGGTAAACCTGATATCCTCGCTGCGGTTGTTTCCGTATCTTCTTAACAGAGCTTTTATCCTCACTATAAGCTCGCGAAGCTCAAAGGGCTTTCTGAGATAGTCGTTTGCTCCTATCTCGAACCCTTTCTCCACATCGTCGATGGTGCTTTTGGCTGTAAGAAACAACAGCGGTACAGTCGGTGATATTCTACGGATTTCTTTTGCCATGGAAAAACCGTCCATTTTAGGCATCATTACATCGGCAATGACAATATCGGCTCCTCCGGTCATGTATCTGTTCAGACCGTCAGCCCCGTTGACGGCTGTGACCACATCATAACCTTGCGCGTTCAATGTGTCTGAAATAATCAGTGTGAGATCTGTCTCATCTTCGACTAATAAAATCTTGTTGCCCATCTTTTCTGAATTTTATTGTAAAGACAGAGCCTTCGCCCTCCTTACTTTTGACGTTTATATTCCATCCGATTCGGTCAATTATATTTTTCACGTAGTACAAACCGATACCGTGTCCGCTCACATCCCGAAGGTTGCCGTGTGGCACACGATAGAATTTGTCGAAGATATATTGAATGGATTTTGCCGGTATACCAATGCCGTTATCTGATATCGAAATACTGTCGGCATCGATGGTAATAACGATTTTAACTGTGTCGCCCGAATATTTGATGGCGTTATCTATAAGATTATTCAGGATATTTGAAAGGTGAACTTTATCTGCTTCGATAGAGATTGATTCATCGCCATACACTTCAATGACTGATACCTTATCTACCCTCATCTGTTGCGCGGCTGCAATATCACTGACAAACGGCATGAGATGTATTTTTTCGGGATTCAGCCGCATGGTTTTTCGTCGCTCCATGCTCATGGCAAGTATATTTTCGACCAGCTCGCCGAGTCGTTTCAGTTGCTTGTTAGCGATTTTCAGATATGTTTCTCTCTTTGACGGGTCATTGTCCGTATCATAATTGAGCAATGCGTCATTGGCCGAGTATGCTATCGCGATTGGCGTCTTCAGTTCATGGGTCATGTTGCTGACAAAGTCATCTTTCATTTCTTCGATAGTACGTAAACGCGACACAGTATGAAACAGATACCAGAAAGCCAGAGAAAATGCAATCATAAGAAGAAATACAGTGATAATAATTCCAAGCATCTGTGATAGTATGTGACCGGTAAGCGGTGTCATATACGCCTTATAATAGATTCCCTCATCAGGATTTATGTTTACACGAAATGAATCCAAACCTGATTCTCCTTTGAACTTTGGATTGCCGCAAATTACAGAATCGTTGCTGTTGACAACCTCAACGCACAGGAAATCCGGGTTAATGAACCTGTGAGAAAGTTGATTGCGTAAAACGCTGTCCATAACCGCCATATCATACGGGATATATTTATCCATGAGGGCATGAAATTGGCGACTCATTGCATCAACCATCTGGTTGGAATAGGATGAGTTCTCTGACGGAATCTGCTTCTCCTCGACAACAGTACCGTCGGCTTCAGTCCTGACAGATATGAGCATACCGTTCTCATCTCTATATGTCGTTGCCTCTGCCTTTCCGTGTGCCTGATACTCCTCAATATCTTCCTGAACCTGTACGTTTGATGCCAATGCCTGTGCTCTTCCGGCACGATACATGAGGTCATCAATATCGGCATCGACTAAAGCGGTCAACACATCACGTTCTACATTGTTCCTTATCGAATTATACAAGTTCACGAGGTAAAAGACATTGCAGCCGAAAATCACTGCAATGACAATGATGAATGAGGTCGATATGGTCTTAAAGCGTTTCATATAGCAAAATTACTGATAATCCGTCATACAGTGGATTATGCAAGTTCTGATTTAAGATTAAATAAGGGAGTGGTTAAGACTAAATAAGGTTGGTCATGGCTGCATTGGCCGTAGGTAGCCGTAATTTTGCTGTAGAAATAAAACCGATATTGTAATGAGAAAGACAATCCTTTTCGTAACATTACTGACATTTATAGACGTTCATGCCCAATCCGAGGCAATAGACACTCTTTCAACACGAGAACTAAATGAGATAGTTGTAAAAGGAGAAAAACCTCAAGTCAAGGGCGAAGATGGCGTAATGGTCGTTGACCTCCCTGCCATAATAAAGGATAAGCCTGTCACAAACATTCTTGAAGCCCTCGGTTATATGCCGGGAGTGACAAACAACAACGGTATGATATGGCTCACGGGAGCATCAAACGTCACCATCATTCTCAATGGCGAACTAACCAATATGCCGCTCCAGAATTTATATCAGCTTCTTTACACCACGCCTGTTGATAGACTAAAAAATGTCGAGATTATGTATTCAGCTCCGGCTAAGTATCATGTCAATGGCACCGTAATCAACGTGATACTGAAAACGCCCAAGCCTCTCGACGGCTTGCAGGGACAGGTCAGAGCCGGATACAATCAGGCACACTATGGCTCGTATGGCGGTGGTCTTGCCGCCACTTACGCCGTAAAGGACTGGACTTTCGATTTGAACTATGGGCTTTCAAGAACAAAATCATGGAAGCGAGAGGAAACTTGGTCCAATCATCTCCACAACGGTCAGCATACAATGATTGAGGACGATATGCGTCGCATCAGTCATAACTGGAGCAATACCATATTTGCCTCAGCCTCATGGAAAACACTCAAATTCACTTACAACGGTCAGATAATCTCCGATTCAAAAAGCTGGGGTCTGTCATCCGGTACTCTTGGAGACTTTACAAATGCCTATAATATGTTGTCGCCCGTAAATTATCATAATATAGCCTTACGCTATACCGCACCGTTCGGCACGACAATAGGAGGCGACTATACCCGATACTCCGAAAATCGTTCACAATCGCTATTTAAGGGAACGGATTATCTGCTTGGCTCTGAAACCAGTCAGGAAATCAATCGTTATCACCTATATATCGACCAACAGCATCAGTTTGGCAAGTGGCAATTGAATTATGGAGCCGAATATCAACATTCAGAAGACCATAGCTCACAATACTATGGTTTAATATCTGAAAATCCCGATTTTGACGACATTCTAAACGAAGACGTGGCGAGTTTTTATGCAGGAACTCAGCGGTCATTCGACTGGGGACTGTCGTTCAACGCGTCGGCAAAGGGCGAATATTATCACAATAAGTATCGGCACAGCTGGAATTTCATTCCTCAGCTCGGAGCCACATATTACAAGACTCTTAAAAGTATTTTTCAGCTTAATTTCGATACTCAACGGATATATCCGTCATATTGGGAACTTCATGGTGGCACAAGCCATATCAACGACTACTCGACAGTAATTGGCAATCCTGCCTTACAGCCGTATATTCAATATGATGCTCAGTTAAACTATATCCTGAGACAGAAATATGTGGCGACACTCTATTTCCAGTATGGCGACAAAGCGACTGTGCAATTACCGTACCAGTCGCCTGATGCCCTTAATCTAATATATCAGACTATCAACATGAACTACAAGCGTGTGATTGGCCTTAATCTCCACGCTCCTTTTGGCGTGGGATATATCTGGAATGCCACAGCTACTGCCAACGTGTTCAATCAACGAGAAAAAGCCGACAATTTCCATGACATCAGTTTTGACAATAGCAAATGGATTTTCTATGGAGAACTTGGCAATACCTTCAAGTTCAGTCAGAGCAGTCCTGTATCCTTGTCTCTTGACGTCAGCTATATTTCTCCTTCGTTGCAAGGCATAGCCAATCTCTCCGACATGTGGAAAGTCGATGCCGGCGTCAAATGGCGATTCGGAAAGAAACAAAGCTGTGAGCTTGACCTTAAAGCCGATGACATATTCAACAGTTGGTCGCCGACGATGACAATCGATCATGCCGGGCAGGACTACAAAATGAAGGTCAAGGATATGACCCGCAATCTCAAACTTACATTCATATGGCGTTTCAACGGCTTCAAGCCCAAAAATACCACAATAGATACATACCGTTTCGGCACAGGTAAATGACAGTGTCTCAGGCCGAAAATCAAATTATGTGATAAAGTTGGCATAACCGATGTAATTTCGTAACTTTACCTTTGAAAAAATAATAACTTTGCAGAGCCGCGGTTATAGAAACAAATCATATCTTCGCTTGTCATGAAAATGCGTAACATGATCATCATCATATCAATACTTTGTGCCTCACTTGCTCCGGCGGCAACTGCACAGACCGAGACATCAGATACTGTAAAGGTCCGTGAGCAGGCGACCAAAGTGGAATCGGCATTGCGGCCCTGGCGTCCTGTCGAAGAGTTGCCTGATGCGATGTGTTATTTCGCGACGCCTGCATCTTACCTCGGCAGAAGCTATCCGGCCAATGATTATAGCTTTAGCGGCCGATTCGTGACAAGTCCTTATGTTTTTCAATGGCAAGGTGGCGGGTTATATGTGTCAGCCGACACCGATGCCATGCCCGGGTTCATGGCTGTCGAGAGCGGACGCCTGACTTTCGGGCAGAGATTGGGTCGGTTAACGATATCAGCCTATGCCGAAGCTTTGAAATATGGATATTTCAGAGGGATGTCTAACTCTTATGGCTATGGCGGCTCGGTCACTTATCATGCTTCTGACAGACTGAGTGTCACAATCTTCGGCAGCTACTATACTCCGCTGCGGGCGCAGTCGCCCGCTATGGCCGGATATATTAATATCCCGACCGTCGGTGCTTATGTCGACTATGGCTTTAGTGACAGGTGGGGTGTCAAAGCCGGTGTACAGAGCTATCGTTCGATGGTGACAGGCCGATGGGAGACTCAACCGATGGTTATACCGTATTTCAAAATTTCCGGTCAACATTCGATAGGCGTAGATGTCGGTGGTATGCTCTATCAGATTATCAGATCTACAGTTAAGAGCGACACCTACTCAAACCCCACACTACCGCCACCGTTAATGAGAATGCCCGAAGCGTTTTAAATTAAAACTTCATAGATTGTGTTTTTGAATAAATAATAAAACATATGTTGTATTATGTTGATATTTATTTATATCTTTGGGCTATCTATAAACCGATAACATTTCAAACCATGAAATCATTAAAACTATTGACGGTGGCAATTATTGCCATATTCGCCTCATTACCGGCTGTTGCTCAGGATAATGCACACTTTGGCGTGAGAGCCGCTTATAATATGACCACTTCAACCACAGTCACAGAGGTAACAGGGTGGGGATCGGGATTCTCTGTCGGTGTGGTCTACTATGCTCCTTTCGGCAAGAAGACATTTTTCCAGACCGGCCTGATGTTTTATCTCGACAATATCAAACTCGACGGCACGACCGAGAACAAATATAACCCCCACACGTTCGACGGCAGAATACGTAATCTCGGCATCAGACTGCCGCTTGATTTCGGTCTGCGTATATTCAAAAACAGCGTGGTGGCACTCAATGTCTACACCGGTCCGCACCTATACTTCAACTTCGCCTCAAGGATGATATGCGATGACATCATTGGCGGCAAGCCCGTGCACATAGATGAAAAATTCACGACATCGGGTATGGAGATCGGCTGGGCTCTCGGCGTAGGTGCTGATTTTTTCAAACGCTGGCATATACACCTCGAAGGTGTATACGGTCTGTCAAACCTCGGTATGACCGACCGCTTCGAAGTTGGCAAAGAAAGCCATTTGAAACGCGCCGAGATTTCGTTAGGTGTCGGCTATAACTTTTGAAGCCACGGCTCGTATAATAGGGCTATGGCTTCAGCGATAGTGTCGCCCTACGCGGCACCATAAGGGTGTTAGAACTCGAATGTCTCGAGTTTCATTTCGGCAAGAGAGCGCATCAGCCCGACTTCTTTGACGAAAACCTCAGAGTCGCTATGGGCTTTGAGTGTGGCCTCATCGCGCCAAGTTTCGCAGATGAGCAGTACATCATGGCGCGTTGCGCTTTCAAAAACATCGTAAGCGATACAGCCGTCCTGAGTCAATGAGACGGCGGTCAGTCGTCGGGCGGCTTCGAGCACTTCGGCACGACGGTTGGCCTCCACGCAGATAAAACAATTTAGTCTAAGCATAATTTTTTTATTTTAATTAACCGTCAAATATACGCATTCCCGACGACAATAAAGAATCAATTTCAAGCGTTATAGAATTATAACAAATCAATATAACGTAAAAATGAAACGCACAATCATCGCATTGCTTTTGGCTGCTGTTGTCTGTACGACCAAAGCTTATTGTCAGACAGAAGATTACAAGCGTGTAACCTGGGGCGTCAAAGCCTCGGTTGACGTCGAACTTCCGGGAAAATGGAAAGGCGACGATGTGTCGCTGACCATGTATCGCCCCGGCTACGGTTTCACTGTCGGCGGAGTCTGTAACATAGATCTTGGCGGCAACGTCTACCTCGAACCCGGCGTCTCCCTCTTCTATGAAGATTATTCATATAAAGATCTCATCATCACCGACAACTCGGGTGATGCGGTAGAGACAGATCCCGGACTTTATAAACTTGGAGTGAGAGTGCCCGTTGTCGTTGGCTCTGTCTTTGGCATTAACGAACGTGTCGGGCTATGTATCTTCACCGGACCGGTATTGAGTTATGCTTTTGCCGGCAAAATCGATATCGATTCAAAGGCTGACGGTCTTGACGATCTTGACCTCTTCCGTGGCCAACGTCGTTTTGACTGTGGCTGGAAGATCGGAGCAGGGTGTCCCATCGATAATTTCATGGTCTCGGTCGAAGCTGAATTCGGCATCACCGACCTTCTCAAGGCCAAAGGAATGTCATTTCGTGAGAACCGTGTTTCGCTCGGACTGACTTATTATTTCTAAGAACAAAATCAAGCCGGTGTTGATCTACATTCACACCGGCTTGCGTCATGGAGTATACTTATTCTTCTATATGTGATTAACCTTCGATCGCATCCGGATTGTTTCTGCCTGTCATGACCGTCCAGCATATTGCGGCGATAGCTGCGCCTACAAGCGGACCGACGACCATAATCCAGAAATCGGGCCAGGCTTCGGGACTCCACAGGGCGGGACCGAACGAACGAGCCGGGTTGACCGAACAGTTGTCGACCGTGATACCGACGATATTGACAAGGCCGAGTGCCAGACCGATTGCCAGACCGGCAAATTTGCCGAAGCCTTTGCGGGCGTCAGTGGCGCCGAGTACGATGAGTACAAAGAAGAATGTCAGAAGACATTCGGCTACCAAAGCCATACCGGTATTGGCGCCCGGTTGAATGACGTTTGTCGCGAGAGATGCGTTGCCGGTGATGCCGCCGAAATCAAAACCAGGGGCCATGTTTACAAACCAGTATAGGAAGCCGGCACCGATAGCTGCGCCGACAAGCTGCGAAACGACATAGCCGCAGAACTCACCGAATTTCATGCGTCCCGACAGCAGCATGGCAAACGAGACGGCCGGATTGACATGACAGCCCGATATATTGCCTATGCAATAAACAAGACACAGAAGTACGAGACCGAAACACAGGCCGATGCCGAGCACACCGATCTTAGGCCCTGCAAGCACAGCGCTTCCACAGGCAAGGAGCACCAGGAACATCGTTCCGACTCCTTCAGCGATAAATTTTCTCATAAATTAATTTTTTAATGATACCTAACTTGGTCTGACGGCAGGCCGCGACCTATTTATGAGACAAGCGAATGCCAAAAAAGTTTATTAATACTCAAAAAATATTATAACTGCCGGTCGGCGTTTTCAGACAATCTCACCAATACGTTCCTGATCTTGGCGCCATCGACCGATGCGATCTCAAATTCGATGCCGTTCCAGGCAAGTTTCTCGCCTTTGACCGGTATATGTCTCAGCTCTTCGAGGATAAGGCCGCCGAGTGTCGAATATGACGCAGGTTTGTATCTATCTTCAATCTTGAACGCCGTAAAGAAATCATAGACGGGTATGCCGGCGTCGACAGACCACACGCCGTCACTGCCGGCCGGTGCGACACCTGTCTCGGCGGCCGACGCCGATATTTCACCGACAAGAGCATCGAGAATATCGGCCGGCGTGATCACTCCTGTCATTTCGCCGAACTCGTCGCATACAATGGCGAAATGGACATTACGTCCTTTCATCCTGTCGAGCGCGTCATATATACTCATGCTCTCGGGGAAATACTCGGGCTGTGTCACTATGTCTGCAAGTGCGAAATCCGAGCTGTTTACCTTTAATACAAGTTGCTTGAGAGAGACTACGCCACAGACCTTGCTCTTATGCTCGGTGCAATATACAGGATAGTAGTTGTGCATGTCATCGGAAAGCAAGTTCTTTACTTCGTCGGCATTCATGCCGAGACGCATAGTCGCGATGTCGGTCTTGGGCGTCATGATGGCGGATACACGCAAATCGCCCATTACGAGCACTCGCTCCATGATATCCTGTTCGACTGCTTTTACCTCGCCGGAGTCTGCCCCCTGACGTATCAGTGATCTGATTTCCTCTTCGGTTACTCTGTTGGCTTGGGTGTCAAGACCGAGCGCCTTGACGATAAGGGCCGTGGAAGCCGACAGCAGCCAAACGACAGGCATCGATACTACAGACAACAGCCTCATCGGTCGCGAAATCAGTTTTGATACTGTATCAGCCGCGGCGAGACCTATTCTTTTGGGCACAAGTTCACCGACGACGATAGAAAGAAACGTTACGGCCGCCACTATCAGAATCTGACCGAGAGTGTGCGCCATACGGGCCTGTAAGCCCGCACGTGCGAGCAAGTCGCCGACATCGTCTGCAAGAGCGTTGCCCGAATAGAGACCCGTCAGAATACCTATAAGCGTTATGCCTATCTGCACCGTCGAAAGAAACCTGTCAGGGTCGTCGGTGAGTTTAAGAGCCGCTTTCGCTCCGGGGCTGCCTTGACGTGCGTCGGTCGCCAGACGAGATTTACGTACAGATACAAGCGCCATCTCAGACATAGAGAACACGCCGTTGAGCAATATGAGAATTACAATGATTAGAATGTCGTCCATATGAGGGCTGTGAAATACAGACAGGCATAATGTGTACTGTCGATATCATAACAACATCCACTCCCACTCGATTGTTTCAATCAACCCTACTTTAACTGGAACTCAAAGCCCAAGCGTGCGGTAAAAGAGACCACGTTGCCGTTATGGCGGGTCTTTGCGACATCGATGTGTCCGCCGTCGGGCAGACAGGTGTGTTCTAAGTATGAACACGTATTGCCGTAGATTGTGGTACCTACGCCGAAATTGATCGCTGATTTTCTTCCCCAGTTAAAGCGATAACCGACTGTCGGAGAAAAATACATGCCTCCACGCTCGGCAACATTGGCGCCTATCTGAGCCGAAAAGTATGGTATGAATCGATTCCATCGAGCGTCAAAGCGCACCTCGGCGAAGACGGGTATCACATATCTGCTTTTGTCGTTATAATGGACCTCCTCAAGTTTTTTCCAATTAAGATTATAGACAAATCCCGTGCCGGCGCCAACATACAGCCAATTATTTAATTGATATCCGTGGCTCGTTGTGAAACCCGTAAAGACATGTGAGTCGCCGGGGCTGCCGGCAAGGAAACCGAAGTTCAGATCAAGCAAGTTGCTTGAATCTATAAATCCGCGATAGCCGCGACATGGTTGCATCGCACCCGCCACTGTCGAGCATATGAAGGTTATAGTGATTATCAGAAGTTTTTTCATATGATTTTTAATGCGAAGGTACTCATCTTCAATAAATCACATATGAAAACAAACGATATTTACGATAGAATAATATACTTTAACTAAAAATTTACCGACAGGATAGTTCGGGGCATACATTATCAAAATAAAAGAAATAATGACTGAAAATCGAGTGATTAACAGTCATTATCCGTACCCGGACCCGGGATATTGATATGAAAACGCATGAAAATGAATAGAACCATTCGCAATGGTTTTCAGATAGTTATATGTAATTAGCCTTCTATTCATTTATAGCCGTTTTCGATATTTTTTGCCAAGTAGT
>CAJTKG010000009.1 GCA_910576935.1 uncultured Muribaculaceae bacterium | reverse complement strand
ATAATATCACACGCACATGATTTTATCGAATCTATCGAATCCATGGTCAAATTGTTTTTTTGTTTTTTTATTTAAAACAATCTTTGGCCGTGGATTCTTTTTTTGCGCGTTAAATATTTGTGATTGCCGCCGATAGGCCCTTAACTTAACCGCATTGGGGAGGCCGTCGCCCCATAGCGGCTGATTCTTGTCGATGTTTTTGGTCTAATTGGTCAAATTAGACTGCGGGGAATTAATGCGTTGGCTATTGATGCAAGGGTTAAAACCCTTGCTCCATAACGACGGCCTCCGGCCGTCGCCCCGTGTCGCCTAATTCCCGTCGCTAATTTTGGTCTATCGGGACTAATTGGTCTAATGTATTGATTCTAAATAATCAGTGGAATCATTGTTCGATACGACGACCGGAGGCTGTCTGTTGCTCCGAGCTTTTGGGGTTTAATCTTTTATGTCGACAGACCAAGATATGCGTGATGTCGGGGAGATTTGCTTTACTATCAATGCACTGCGTATATATGAGAAATTTTCAATTTCGCCGTTTTCATATTCAGAGTCCTTGATTTTTTTAAATACTGAGTCAAACAGGTAATATTCTTCCCAATCGTTATAAAGCCATCTGTATTCAGATGACACGATTTTGCCAATTTGCATTTGATATAATATGATCATGGATTGACGGGTAAAATCAATGTTTACAGCCTTCAAGTCATCAGAATCGATAATTTTATTATCGGGAATGTCATCGGGCGAGTTCACGATAAAGACCTCGTCCTTATACGAAGCCATATCGTCGATTTCAGACAGTTTCACGGGCACAATCACAGTTTCGACGACACAGTCTATAGGCAGGCGTGTGATCATATCGGGCGCACTTTCATTTTTGCCGCATGACGAAAGCAAACATAGCGATAAGGCAAAAAGAGAAAATATGTGTTTCATATATAACGGGATTATATATCTGAAATCAGAAGTCAATCGAAAGACGGACGTTGAGCTGACGACGCGTGAGGTAGTTGGGCACGGCATACTGGATGTCGTTGACGTCGGTCACCCAATAATAACTGCTTACGTTGCTTATGTCAAAGAGGTTGAAGACATCAAGGCCAAGCCATATGCTCTTGAAGTGACGCAAGAAGCCGTCACGAGCCTCGCCGTTTTTTTTAGGGGTAAGGAGGCCGTAGGCAAGTCCGATGTCGACGCGTTTGTAGGCCGGCGCGCGGAAGTAGCCCTTGTCTCGGCTGCCACGCGGAGGCGTCACAGGTAATCCGTCAGAGAAAATGCCTCTGAGGTTGAATTTCAGCTTGGGAAATTTCGGGAAATAGTCTGTGAAAAACAACGCGAAGCTATAGCGTTGGTCGGTCGGACGCGGCACCTTGATGCCATTGAGGTCTTCTTGGGTTTTCATAAGCGAGAAACTAAGCCACGAATCAGTGCCCGGTACAAACTGCCCGAAAAGTTTGAAATCGAGTCCCATAGTGTAGCCTTTGGAAGTATTCTCGCCGGCATAAACGATTTTGAGATTGTCGATTTCGTAGGGGATGAGATTACCCAGCATTTTGTAATATGCCTCACCTGAAATTTTGAAGGGTCGGTCGAAAGCTCTGAACGTATAGTCACTGCCCAAAATAAACTGAAAGCTGCGCTGTGACTTTATGCTCTCATTAAGACGTATGACAGTGTTGCCGTCGGCATCTTCGACAGGCTGACGAAATTCTTTGTAGAAGGGTGACTGATAGTACAGGCCTGTCGCAAATCTGAACGACCATTTTGGCGCGCTCTCGGGAACGAATCCGACACTGAGACGGGGGCTAACCAGAAATTCCTTGTTATAGTCCCAATATGAGAGCCTTATGCCTCCGTTTATGTTAAAGTAGCCGGCCGATGTCGACAATCGGTAAGAGTCCTGAACAAACATCGACATCTTGACTGTCGACAGATCATGCCTCGAATCAAGGTTATATATCACTTTGAGAGCGTCGGGATCTGTCGGTAGCGAGAAACCGGCCGAGTCGCGAAGCTCCCATTCGCGTGTACGGTCAAAAATCTTTGTTGCGTTTACCGTCAGACCATAGTTGAGATTATGGTTGCTGATGCCGGTAGCGCCTCGCAGACCGAGACTGAAGACACTTGCTTTGAAGCGGTTGCGCGCATGTTCGTGATAGCGTCCGACACCGAGTTCGCCACCGATGGCGCCGCCGTTGCCACCTCCGCCTGTCGTACCGGCCTGATCAAGCCAGTATTCTCCGCTGATGTCATAGGTGACAAGTTCATTTGTAAGGAAGCCCGAGGCGAGAAGTGTGAACATATTGGCTCGATTGGGCTTGAAATCAAGAGTAAAAGCTCCGAAATAGGTCTCGAACTTGTCTTTCTCGAGACCGTCGAAATAGACTTTAAACTGCTTTGCGTCGGTCGAAGTGCCGAAGTTGGTCGTACGGCTGTGAGGCACAAATTTATAGTTGTTGATGGCTATATTGCCGAGGAAGCCGGCTTTCCACTTTGAATTTATCTGAAACGCCATATTGGTCTGATAGTCGAAAAACCGGGGATCATACTCGCCTTTCTCATCCATGGAACTCAGAAGCGACGAGTTGCTTTTATATCTTATGCCGTGGATCTGTTTGAAACGTTTACCCGATGTACCGACAGACAAGCTGCCACCCATCAGACCGGCACTCAGCGACCCTTCGAAAGCCTCGGGCTCACGATAAGTGATGTCGAGGACACTCGACATGCGGTCGTCATACCGTGCAGGGAAACCGCCGGTCGAAAAACCTATGGCTCCGACAAGGTCGGGATTGATGACACTCAGGCCCTCCTGCTGCCCCGAGCTGACAAGTTGCGGACGATAGACCTCGATGCCATTGATATAGACGCTGTTTTCGTCATACGAGCCGCCTCGCACACTATATTGCGATGACATCTCGTTGTTGGAGCTGACACCGGCCATCGTCGATATTAGAGACTCGACACTGCCGCCGTTGACATCGGGGGCGAGTTTATATGAATCGGCGTCGATTTTCTGAATCGCGCCTGTCTGTTTCTGATAGTCGGTAACTTCGATTCCACCAAGGGTATATGTCGCCGGAGTCATCTTGACGTTAAGCGTCACCTCGCCTTTGGCATCGACAAGACGACGGCGTGCATCCTCATAGCCAATACATGTAAAGATCACTCGTATAGTATCGCTCTCGGGAGCCGAAAGCGCATACAAGCCGTCAAGGCCGCTGGTAGCGCCGATTGCCGTACCCTCGACGCGAACAGACGCGAATTCGAGCGGCTCGTTGTTTTCATCGGTAAGTTTGCCGTGTATTTTCACCGACGCGGCAAAAGCCTCGCCACAGCAAGCAATCGCCAACGCCAAGATACATAAATTCAGAGATATATCGGTTTTAAACATTATTCTGATCGGTTATACCTTATATAACGGCGTTAGCGGTCAAAAATTATATAAGCGTACCGCTCTTTTTTTGCAAAAAAAGTCGTAGTTTTGCAGTTAAAATATACCGATATGACACGGTCAACATCACAACGACTCCACTACTGCGACATACTCAAAGGCATAGCCATTTTCATGGTTGTGGCCGGGCATATACTAACCATGTGCATACGAGAAATCGACCGCGCCGCCATATTCAAGTTCATAGGCGAAATACACATGCCTCTATTCTTCTTTATCAGCGGCATGCTGTCGTTCAAATTGACATCGGGCAATCATATCGTGCGCCCCTCTCTCAGCAAACGCGTCAGCCAACTGCTTGTGCCCATGGTTGTAGTCAGTTCGATATGGATATATTATTTCCCCCACTCGGGGCTACAAAGTCCGCTTGACTCCACATGGAGCGGTCTGTGGCATGATCAGTGGAAAAACGGGTATTGGTTTACCCTCTGCCTGTTTGAAATAATAGCCTTATACGGTGCTTTGACCGCGATCATGCAACGCTGCCGCGCCATATGGCAGGAATTAGCCGTTGTCGCTGTAATATGGAGCGCGCTCGGTGTTCTATGTTATACGGCTTTGTCCCAGACGGTTGTCAATGTCCTCGGCCTCGGCCTCACGATGCAGTTTTTCCCTGCGTTTATGGCCGGTGTGATCGCCCGACGTCACGCCGACGGTTTCAACCGCCTCGTCGCGAACCAGGGGGCTGTGACGGTCTCACTAATAGCAGGGAGTGTATTGCTCTATTTCATATCATGGCCGTGGGAGTTCGGCGACCTGCATCCGGTCATCGTCTCCATCGCTCGCTCGTTCTTCCATATAGCTCTCGCTGTCGCGGCCATAGCCATCGTAAAGCCATGGAGCAAGGAAGCATATGCACCCGAACACCCCGAAGGCAGACCGTGGGCAAGAATGTGGAGCTATCTCGGCACTCACAGCCTCGAAATCTATCTGCTCCATTATTTCTTTCTTTTCCCGATGGGTTGGATGCGGGTGACGCTTGTCGAAATGAACCTCGCATTTGTGCCGCTGCTCGCAGTGGCTTCGGCGGGAGCGGCCGCGGTGATAGCCGTGACTCTCGGAGTGAATTATATAATTTCAAAATCAAAATACCTGTCGCTGCTGCTGACAGGGAAATAAATATAAGACCATTATGAATGTAGCAATCGTAGGCACCGGTTATGTCGGACTCGTCTCGGGAGCATGTTTCGCCGAGATGGGGGTAAATGTCACATGTATCGACATCAACCGTGAAAAAATAGACTCTATCATCAGAGGTGTGATGCCGATCTATGAGCCGGGACTCGACGATCTCGTCAAACGCAACGTCAAGGCCGGACGACTCCATTTCTCGACCGATCTCGCCAAAGTCATCGACGACGTCGAGGTCGTCTTCTGCGCCGTAGGCACTCCGCCCGACGAGGACGGTTCGGCCGACCTGAGTTATGTCGTCGACGTAGCCCGCACGTTTGCCCGCAATATCAGGAAGTATACCATTCTTGTCACCAAATCGACAGTGCCAGTCGGCACATCGAAGATTGTAAAAGATGTCATCAAAGGCGAACTCGCCGACCGAGGCGAAGACATTCCCTTTGAAGTAGCGTCGAACCCCGAGTTTCTCAAAGAGGGTGCCGCGATAAAAGACTTCATGTCGCCCGACCGTGTCGTCATCGGCGTCGAGAGTGAACGTGCGCGCCGCGTTATGGAACGGCTTTACCGACCCTTCCTGCTCAACAATTTCAGGGTGCTTTTCATGGACATACCGTCGGCCGAAATGACAAAATATGCAGCCAACTCCATGCTCGCCACACGCATATCGTTTATGAACGACATAGCCAACCTCTGCGAGATTGTCGGCGCCGATGTCAATATGGTGCGCAAAGGCATCGGCAGCGATGCCCGCATAGGCGGCAAGTTTCTCTATCCCGGCTGCGGTTACGGAGGGTCGTGCTTTCCGAAGGATGTCAGGGCGTTGATACGTACGGGCGAGGTCAACGGCTACGAAATGAAAGTAATCAAGGCCGTCGAAGAAGTCAACGAACGGCAGAAAAGCATCGTTTTCGACAAACTCGCCTCAGCTCTGGGAGACCTTAACGGACGCAACATAGCCCTGTGGGGGCTTGCTTTCAAGCCAGAGACCGACGATATGCGCTGCGCCCCGTCGCTTGTAATCATAGAGAAACTTCTCGAGTCCGGCGCCACGGTGACGGTCTTCGATCCGGTTGCCGAGGACGAATGCCGCCGTCGCATCGGCGACGCCGTAAGATATGCCACTGACATATATGACGCTGTCGCAGACGCTGACGCACTTGCGCTTGTCACCGAATGGAAACAATTCCGTCTGCCGTCATGGAAGGTGATACGTAAGGCCATGCGCGGGAATCTCATCGTTGACGGACGCAATATCTATCAGGCCGCCGATCTGATTGAAGAAGGATTCGACTACCGCTGTATCGGCGGATAAAATATTTACCATCATGAACGAAAGAATACTAATGTCGCGGGTTCATCTCGGCGGCAACGAAAAAAAATATATCGATAAAGCTTTTGAAGACGACTGGGTGTTGCCTTTGGGTCCCAATGTCGACGATTTTGAGCATAGACTTGAAAAATATCTCGACACCGAAGCCGTCGTGGCACTCAGCGCAGGCACGGCCGCCATACACCTCGGCCTTGTGATGCTCGGCGTTGCCCCGGGCGATGAAGTCATCTGCCAGTCGTTTACCTTCGCGGCTACGGCCAACCCTATTATCTATCAGGGCGCGAGACCCGTCTTCGTCGACAGCGAGGCAGACAGTTGGAATATGGATCCGCAGCAACTCGAACGCGCCATCGTCGAGCGTCACCGCATCACAGGGCGCTATCCCAAGGCTGTCATACCGGTCGACCTCTACGGTATGCCGGCACGTCTCGACGAGATATGTGACATCGCCGCCCGTTACGGCATTCCCGTACTCGAAGACGCCGCCGAAGCTCTCGGCTCGGTCTATCATGGCCGCAAATGCAGTACATGGGGGACATATGGAGCGCTGAGTTTCAACGGCAACAAGATAATCACGACCTCAGGTGGCGGCGCTTTGGTCTGCCCTGACAAAGAATCGGCCGGGCGCGTCAAGTTCTATGCCACGCAGGCCCGCGAAAACCGCCCGTACTACTACCACGAGACCATAGGCTACAACTACCGGCTGAGCAATATCTCGGCCGGCATAGGCTGCGGACAGATGGAGGTCCTCGAACCGCACATCGAAAGCCGTCGCCGCAATCACGCCGTCTACCTCAGCGAACTCGCAGACATCGCGGCCATAAGAGTCCACGACAATCCGTCGGCAGACTTCAACTCAAATTTCTGGCTGACGACGATACTGGTCGACCCTGCGAGCGGCCATACTCCCGACGAACTGCGTATTGCTTTTGCCGACGCGGGCATAGAATCGCGACTGCTCTGGCGGCCGATGCACATGCAACCCGTCTTCGCCGACGCACCATATTATGGTTCTGATGTCTGCGAAAAGCTCTTTGACTCGGGGCTGTGTCTGCCCAGCGGCTCGTCGCTGACAGACAAGGACCTCGATGAAGTCATCTCGATCATACGCCGGACTATCAGCTGACGTTATGGCTGCAATTATCGCTTTTGACCTCGACGACACGCTCTACAAAGAAAAAGATTTTGTGGTGTCGGGCCGTCATGCCGTAGCCGAGACCATTGCTACCTCGACCGGACTCGACGGCGACATCTTGCGCCGCGTGATGGCCGAAGGTGGCGACGCTTTCGACGCATTGCTCGGTTTTCTTGCAGCCAAAGGCATCAGAGATTATAATATAGCCGACGTGCTTGAGATCTACCGCAGCCACCGGCCTGACATAAAACTTGACCCTGATGCGGAGACAACACTGAACGAACTGTGCCGTCGCGGCATAGATATCGCCCTAATAACCGACGGCCGTTCGGCAACCCAACGAAACAAGATCTCGGCTTTGGGTCTTTACCGTTTTTTCGCTCCCGACAGGATATATATCAGCGGCGAGACCGGCGCCGACAAGCACACGCCACTGGCATATATGAATGTCGCCAACAGCGCCGGCGCGCCACGCCGGCTCGTCTACATCGGCGATAATCCGGCCAAAGATTTTGTCAACGCCAATCTCGCCGGATGGACCACCATAATGTTGCGCGACAGCCGAGGTATAAATATCCATAGGCAGAATCTTCGGGATATGCCGAGCATTTATCGGCCGAGATTTGTTATAGACAAAATGACCGAGATTTTAAATCTGATTCATTAACTAACAAAAACAGCATCATGCCAACCGCACTAATCACAGGCATCACCGGCCAGGACGGTTCATATCTGGCTGAATTTCTCCTCGGAAAAGGTTATGAGGTACACGGCATCATACGCCGCAGCTCGTCGTTCAACACCGGACGCATCGAGCATCTCTACCTTGAAGGCTGGATCAGAGACCAGCACAACGCACGCCGCATACATCTTCACTACGGCGACATGACCGACTCATCGTCGCTCATAAGAATAATTCGCGAGACGCGCCCCGACGAAATATACAACCTCGCCGCCCAGAGCCACGTCAAAGTATCGTTCGACGTGCCCGAATACACAGCCGAGACCGACGCCGTCGGCACTCTCAGGCTGCTCGAGGCTGTCAGAATACTCGGCATGGAAAAAAAATGCCGCATATATCAGGCTTCGACATCGGAGCTCTTCGGCAAAGTCGAGGAAGTGCCCCAGAGCGAGACCACACCGTTCCATCCTCGCTCTCCCTATGCCGTCGCAAAGTTGTATTCGTTCTGGATCATGAAAAACTACCGCGAGAGTTACGGCATGTTTACAGCCAACGGTATTCTGTTTAATCACGAGTCGGAACGTCGCGGCGAGAATTTCGTCACCCGCAAGATCACTCTCGCTGCCGCACGTATCGCCGCCGGCCTTCAGGACCGTCTTTATCTCGGTAATCTCAATGCCAAACGCGACTGGGGCTATGCCGCCGATTATGTCGAGTGTATGTGGCTTATACTCCAGCAGCCCGAGCCTGACGATTTTGTCATAGCCACTGGCGAATACCACAGCGTGCGCGAGTTCACAACACTTGCGTTCAGCCGTGTCGGCATCGAGCTGCACTGGGAAGGTCACGGCCTTGACGAACGTGGCATTGATGCCGACGGCCGAGTACTTGTCGAGGTAGACCCGGCATTCTTCCGCCCGGCTGACGTAGAAGAACTTCTCGGCAATCCCGAGAAAGCACGCACGGTCCTCGGCTGGAATCCGCGCAAGACATCGTTTGAGCGTCTCGTAGAAATAATGGTTGACTCAGACGTCGATATGGTCAAAAAAGAAGCAGCGGGATCATGTTGACCAAAGACTCGAAAATATATATAGCCGGTCACCGCGGGCTTGTCGGCTCGGCGATATGGCAGAACCTCTTATCAAAAGGCTACACCAATCTTATCGGTCGCACTCATAAGGAACTCGACCTGCTCGACGGCGTCGCTGTCAAGGATTTTTTCGACATGGAACGGCCCGACGCCGTTGTCCTCGCCGCTGCCCATGTCGGCGGCATCATGGCAAACTCAATTTATCGCGCCGACTTCATCTATGAGAATCTGCAGATACAGCAGAACGTCATCGGTGAGGCATTCCGCCACGGTGTAAGGCATCTGCTGTTTCTCGGCTCGACCTGTATCTACCCTCGTGAGGCACCCCAGCCTATCACGGAGGACGCACTGCTGACATCGCCGCTCGAATATACCAACGAGCCTTATGCCATAGCCAAAATCGCGGGTCTCAAGATGTGTGAATCGTTCAACCTTCAGTATGGCACCGACTATATCGCCGTGATGCCGACAAATCTCTACGGGCCGCGAGACAATTTCCATCTCGAAAACTCACACGTGCTGCCGGCCATGATACGCAAACTCCACCTTGCCCGTCTGCTCAACGAAGGTCGTTACGAAGATGTGAGGGCCGACCTCGCCAAGCGCCCGACGTCGGGAATAGCCGACCCCTATAAAGTCTCGGACAGTGATATCGACAACGAACTCTCACGCTTCGGTATCCGCGCCGACCGCCTCGAGCTTTGGGGCAGCGGCACACCGTTGCGCGAATTTCTGTGGAGCGAGGACATGGCCGACGCATCGGTCTACGTGCTGCTCAACGTCAGTTTCAAAGACCTCTGCGGCCACATGAAGGATGTGCGCAACACACATATCAACGTCGGCACGGGCATCGAACTTACCATCGCCGAGCTTGCGGCCAAAGCCCGTAAAACCGTCGGGTTTAAAGGCGAAATCATATGGGACGGGAGCAAGCCCGACGGTACGATGCGCAAACTATGCGACGTCAGCAAACTACATAGTCTCGGCTGGCACCACAAAGTCGAACTCGACGAAGGTATCGAAAGGCTCTATGACTGGTATCTCAATAACTGATATCAGCCAAAATACTTCAGCGGAATAAAAATAAAAAATTGCCGAATGCTGTTTTGCTTTGGCAATTTTTTACTACCTTTGCACAAATTTCTGAAATAATGAAGGAAGTGACTTATGAGGGGCTCACATTTGAGCCTTATATAGCCAAGAAAGACATACAGGCCCGTATCGAGGAGTTGGGTCGAGAGATTACGCGCGATTGCGCCGGTAAAATGCCTCTGTTCTTATGTGTTCTGAACGGGGCATTTCCTTTTGCAAGCGATCTTTTCAGAGCCGCCGAATCAATCGACGCCGAAATTTCTTTTATACGTCTCAAAAGTTATGAAGGCACCTCGTCGACCGGCGTCGTCAAGGAAGTTCTCGGTTTAGACCAGAGCATCGAAGGCCGCACTGTCATAATCGTCGAAGACATAGTCGACACCGGCAATACGATCGACCGCCTGATAAACACCCTCAAAGCAAAAAATCCCGCCGAGATAAAAATCGCGACACTGCTGTTCAAGCCTGAGGCTCTTGAGAAAAACGTGTCGCCCGACTACGTAGGATTTGAAATACCGAAGAAGTTTATCATCGGATTCGGGCTTGATCTCAACGGCCACGCACGCAACCTTAATGACATATATGTTCTGAAGGAGCAACAATGAGCCTGCAAAGACTGTTTTAATGACAGATAAATCTACATCTACATAATTCACATAGAAATGTTTAATGTTGTGATTTTTGGCGCCCCCGGTAGCGGCAAAGGCACCCAGAGCGAGCGCATAATCAATGAATACGGCCTGTATCATATCTCGACAGGCGAAGTGTTGCGCGACCACATAGCCCGCGGCACTGATCTCGGCGTCATAGCCGACAGTTATATATCCAAGGGTCAGTTAATCCCCGACGACCTGATGGTGAAAGTTCTGGCTCATGTTCTCGACAGCCATCCGGGAGAGACCGCCAACGGCGTGATTTTCGACGGATTCCCCCGAACAATACCTCAGGCACAGGCGCTAAACGCAATGCTTGCCGAACGCAATGCCGCTGTCGACGCTGTCGTAGGCCTTGAGGTCGAAGAAAATGATCTGATTGACCGTATGCTCCGTCGCGGCAGAGAATCAGGTCGGGCAGATGACAATATCGATACCATAAAGAAACGTCTCGACGTATACCACACTCAGACCTCGCCCTTGAAAGAATATTACAAGAACGAAGGCAAATATCACGCCATCAACGGTAACGGCGACGTCGAGAATATTTTCGGCGATATCAAAAAATCGCTATCCAAAGTCTTAAAGAAATAACAGCTGGTTTTTTCCTGCGTCTGTAAAATCAGAACTATAAATGAAATGGTTGTCGGCGTCTATCGGCAACCATTTTATTATTATTTGTGTTTTATAAATAATTTTTGTACCTTTCGCAAAATAAATTATCGGTATCACCGGATATCTATATATTATCATGGACGATTACGACTACTCAGAATACAGCGACCTGCTGACCATATATAGACAAAGTTGGATCGACAACTTCAGTCTCCCTGCCCTCACCGACTACGGCTCGGGTAAAACTCTCACCTACGGCGAAATGGCCAGGCGCATAGCACGATTGCATCTTTTCTACAAGCAACTCGGCATCAGACCCGGCGACAAAATAGCGCTTTTAGGCAAAAACACCACCAATTGGGTCATAGATTTCATGGGCACTATAACCTATGGTGCTGTTATTGTACCGATACTTCATGATTTCAATCATGTCGATGCCCAACACATAATAAACCACTCTGATGCCATGGTGCTGTTTGTCAGTGATTCAATCTGGGAGAGCCTTGATTTCGAGGAGATGCCGGGGTTGAGATGTGTCGTCTCGCTCGAGAACCGCAAAATCATCACCGAACGCCTAACGACGCCCGAGAACGCCACTCTGACGAAAACGCCGGCATCAAAAATCATCCGCGGCCTCACCCTATCGTTCAACCGTATCTACAAAAACGGCTTTAGAGCCGGCGACATCGACTTCAAGGAACAGGAGCCCGACAATGTTTGTGTCATAAACTATACGTCAGGTACTACGGGTTTCTCGAAGGGCGTTATGCTCACCTACCGTAACCTGTGGGGCAACGTAGTTTTCGGCATACGATCGCGTCTGCATTACCAGGGGTCGCGCGCGTTGTCGTTTTTACCGCTTGCCCATGCCTACGGCTGCGCGTTCGATATGCTCGTACCGCTGGCGACCGGCACACACGTCACCCTACTCGGGAAACTGCCGAGTCCGCAGTTGATCGTGTCGGCGATGAAAAAAGTCAGGCCGTCGCTTGTCATCTGCGTTCCGCTCGTCCTCGAGAAAATCTACCGCAAGATGATCGTGCCTATGATCTCGTCGCCGACAGTGCGATGGGTTCTGGCCGTGCCTATGTTGGACAAAGCCATTTATGCACGCATACGTTCAAAACTCGTCGAGGCTTTCGGCGGCAATTTCGAGGAAGTCATCATCGGAGGGGCTCCTCTCAATCCCGAGGTCGAAGACTTTCTGTTGCGCATAAAATTTCCGTTCACGGTCGGCTACGGCATGACCGAGTGCGGGCCTCTGATCAGCTATGTGCCCTGGCGTCGATTCGAGCCGAGATCGTCGGGCCGTGTCCTGCGCGGGCTCATGACCGCCAAAATAATAGCAGAAGATGGTTCAGACCAAGGTGAAATATGTGTCAAAGGCGTAAATGTCATGAAGGGATATTACAAAAACCCCGAGGCAACCGAAGCTGTGCTCGACAGCGACGGATGGCTTCACACCGGCGACATGGGAACGTTGGGCAAGCCCGACAACCGCACAGTCTTCATACGCGGGCGCTACAAGACGATGATACTCTCGTCAAACGGTCAGAACATATATCCCGAAGAGATCGAGGCCAAACTCAACAATATGCCGTATGTGGCCGAGAGTCTCGTCATAGAACGCAACGGACACCTCACAGCCATCGTATATCCCGACAATGAAACAGCCCAAGCCAACAACCTTACAGCCGACGATCTAAAACAGACGATGGAGAAAAATCGTCAGGATCTAAATAAACTTGTCGCTCCATATGAACGCGTCGAAAATATCGAGCTTATTGACGACGAATTCGTGAAGACACCCAAGAAATCAATCAAACGTTATCTATACCACTAACATAAAACAGCAATGAAAAAAGTAATCACGCCGCTCATATTATTATATGCCGCGACCGCCTCGGCCTCGCTGCCGTTAAAAATCTACAGCGGAGATGTTGACACCGTCACAACTGCAACACAAACGATAGTGGCGGTCACCGAGCCCGGAGCGACCGCCACTATCAACGGTAAATCGGTTAAGGTCTACCGGACCGGCTCGTTCGGTGGCGAAATCGGTCTCACGCCCGGCGACAACACTGTGACAGTCTCTGCCTCGAAAGGCGGTATGACCGAAAAACGCGTATTCAAAATCTATCGCACCGAAGCGCCTAAAAACACGGTAAAGGCTGACGACAGTTTTGCCAACGAGATGACAACGCCGCTCGAACATCCCCGATATATAGTGACAACCAAAGGCGCATATCTGCAGTTTGGCAACGGTGACGATCGTCTCGGCGGCTCGAAGATGGGATTCGTAGACGAAGGCATCAGGCTCAAGGCCGACGGCACAAAAGGCAGCCTATATCGCGTTGCTCTCGCAAACAACCATTTCGCCTACATCCCGAAAGAATATACCGCTCCGGCCGAAACCGCCAATCCGATATTCAACACCGGCAGCTGGAGTATTATCAACACAGGCGACCGCGACCGCATCAGCATCGCGCTGCCTGCCAGACTCGCCTATCGCTACCGCACCAATCTCGATCCGTCGACTATCACCGTAGACCTCTACGGGGCTACCGACAACAGCAATTGGATGACACAACGCACTCTCGATCTCGGGATGATCGATTATGTTGACTTCGACCAGATCGACAGCGACGTCTACCGTGTCATAATACATCTCAAAGACCGTTACAACTGGGGATTCAGCGTCGGCTATGAAGGCAATAACCTTACTATTGACGTAAGGCACCGTCCGGCAAAACTCTCTATCGACGGTCTTGTCATCGGACTCGACGCCGGCCATGGCGGTGAATTTCCCGGCGCCATATCACCTTCGGGCCTTAAAGAGAAAGACCTCAACCTTGATATAGTGCTCAAACTGCGCGACATGCTCGAACGCGCCGGTGCGAAGGTCGTACTGACACGCGACGGCGATACCGGTCCGTCAATGACACGACGTAAAGAAATATGGAAAAACGGGGGCGTACAGCTCGCCGTGTCGGTCCACAACAACTCGGGAGGCTCGCCTCTGACATCACCCGGCACTGCCGCCTTGTTCAAGCACATCTTCGACCGCCCGCTCGCCGAGACCATAGCACGGCGAATGCTTGAACTCGACGTACCGTTCTTCGGTCTTGTAGGCAACTTCAATTTTTCGCTCAACGGGCCGACTGACTACCCCAATATGCTCGTCGAAGGTCTATTCATGAGTTCGCTCCACGAAGAAGAACTGCTTGCAGATCCCGACTTCCGTACCCGCATGGCCCGTCAGATTTATCTCGGCATCGAAGACTATATCAAAACCGTCAAGGCTTCACTGAAATAATTACCTCTACAATTATAATTCCACACACGCTATGAAAAAATTTTTCTGCATCCTCGCTGCAACAGCGCTCTTATCTGTCGGCTTATCGGCACAGAATTCAGACTCACACGGACATTTCGGCATCCGCGTCGGTGGTGAAATAGCCTGCCCGGGCGAAATATCACAAGACGGCGTAGGCGTAGACGCATTCTCGGTCGGCGGCGGCATTGAATTCGGCGCTGTCTACACAGCCCCCATAACAGCCGGCTTTTATATCGAACCGGGGCTGAAACTATATTATAACCAATATTCGTTCAATGACGACGTTGTCGACACTGATGCCTCGATACGTAAATTCGGTATGCGCATTCCTGTCATGGCCGGCTACCGTTTCGGTCTCACCGATGAAATCGGCCTCCATGTCTTCACCGGACCTGAGCTCGAAATCGGCTTTTCAGCAAAAGAGCACAATGGCGGCTACTCGGCAAGTCTATATGGCGAAGACGGTGGCATGAAACGCGTTGATCTCTTATGGGGTATCGGCGCGGGTGTGTCATACAAACGTTTCTTTTACGCTGTGAGCGGTTCGCTCGGCATGCTCAACATGCTCAGTGACTCTGACGCGAAATTTCACGAAAACCGTGTGACTTTCACCATCGGATATAATTTTTAAGCCTCCCCGCATTAAAAAATATTAAAAATTGCACGAAGATATTTGTCTGTTTCAGAGCAAACGAGTAACTTTGCAGCGAAATTTTCCGCAATAGGCTCAACCAAGAGCGTCCGAGTCAGATTCCAGGGCGCCGCCTCAGTGGGTTAACATTTTTATTATCAATAACAAATGTACGTTATCGTAGAAATCCAGGGACAGCAGTTCAAAGCTGAAAAAGACAAATTTCTGTATGTCCACTATCTCGGTGAGCAAGTAAAAGAAGGAGACAAAGTAGAGTTTGACCGCGTCCTCCTCGCTGATGCCGACGGTGCCGTGAAAGTCGGCGCTCCTACCGTTGAAGGAGCAAAAGTTGTATGCGAGGTAGCTACTCCCCTCGTAAAAGGTGACAAAGTGATCGTTTTCAAGAAAAAACGTCGCAAAGGCTATCGCCGCAAAAACGGCCATCGCCAGTATTTCACCAAGATCGTGATCAAAGACATAGTCGCTTAACCTTTTAAAACTTAAACAAAATGGCACATAAAAAAGGTGTTGGTAGTTCTAAGAACGGCCGTGAGTCAGAAAGCAAGCGACTCGGCGTGAAAATCTTTGGCGGCCAGTTTGCCAAAGCAGGTAACATCATCAAACGTCAGCGCGGCACAGTCCACCACCCAGGACTCAATGTCGGCATGGGCAAAGACCACACAATCTACGCTCTCATTGACGGCACTGTTGTATTCACAGAAGGCAAGGGCGGACGCAAATTCATCAACGTCAAACCCGCCGCTGTCGAAGTCGCCGAAGCATAAACAGCCACGACAACACAAATCCAACTTATTGACGACGGGCCGGCTCAAGATAGTTTTGAGCGGCCCGTCTTTTTTTTAACAACCGTAATATCCATATTTATGAAAAGACTGACACTTCTCGCCGCGGCCGCATCGATAGCCGTATCGGCTTTCGGATGGGGGCAAAAGGGGCACGATACAACAGCCTACATCGCAGAACAGCATCTGACCCCCGCCACAGCCGCGTCCATCGACTCGATACTCGAAGGCAAATCAATCGTCTATTGGTCAAACTGGCTCGACAACGCAAGTCATCAGCCCGACATGAGATATACCAAAACCTGGCACTATAAGAACGTCGATGCCGACGAGACATACGAAACAGCACAGGCAAACCCCTCGGGCGACGCCGTCACCGCCATAAAAGCACAGATCGAAACCCTATCGGCCTCCGCAACACTAAAAGACGCTCAACTCGCCTTGAAAATACTCGTCCACGTGATGGGCGACCTGCATATGCCTCTGCATATGGGCCATGCCACCGATCTCGGCGGCAACCGCATCAAGGTCAAATTTTTCGGACGTGACAACAATCTACATTCGGTATGGGACAGCTCGCTCCCCGAAGCAGCACACAAATGGAGTTATAGCGAATGGCAGCAACAGATCGACCGCGCCGACGAAGCTACAACCGAAGCCATACTCAGCGGCACTGTTGACGACTGGGCCAAAGAGTCTGTCGGCATCGCCTCGAAAGTATATACGTACTTCCAGCCCGGCATAAATATATCATACAATGACATAGCCCGCTGGACACCGACCGTTGAAGACAGCTTTCTCAAAGGCGGCCTGCGTCTGGCGCATACACTCAACCTCATCTACGATTCGGACTACCGCGCCGAGTATCTGTCGAATTCAGGCGATTAACAGCTTGCAACCGGTACGATATACACCATAAGCGCCTAAACGACAAACAGTTTTTTTAATTTGTCGCTTAGGCGCTTGTCTCTTTATTGTGATGCAGAAATTACATCACAAATATTTTATTTTAACAATATTTATGTAACAAATTTACCACATTAGAAAATTTTACTAATTTTGCGTCAATTTTTCCAAAATAGGTAAAATTTTCAAATATGACACACCCTTTCTATATTCGGAACAGTCGCTTATGTCTGATTTTCCGTTCTTTAATATTCATCTGTCTATTTGCCGTAGCACATCAGGCAAACGCCCAGCGAGTCGCACTTAAAACCAACGCAATAGACTGGATGATTATGACACCGAATCTTTCGGTCGAGGCGCGGCTCAGTTCAAAGCTAACCATGCAGATGGCCTTCGCCGCCAATCCGTTCAATATAAGCATTGCCGACATTTCGACAAAAAATTACCGGGTCGAACCTGAACTCAGATATTGGTTCAACCGTCCAATGGCACGTCACTTTGTGGCACTTTCGGCAACTGCGGCAGCTCTCAATCTAAGCCACGCCGACCACCACTTCAACGGTGATGCCATCGGCGCCGGTGTGTCGTACGGCTATGCTCTGATCCTTTCAAACCACTGGAATATGGAATTTGAAGCCGGCGTGGGTGTGGCCCACATCAAGGCTTTCGACTACCACGGAGAAGAACGTCCGGCACAGAAAAATTATTCTCACTTCAAGCTTGTACCCATACGACTGGGGTTATCTTTTTCATATATTTTCAAGTAAATGACAACGGTGAAAAATATGCATAAATACCGGGCTATCGCCATGACAGCCATTTCGGCATTACTCATGCCGCTCTTTTTTGCTCTACCGGCTGATGCCCGTCAGATTAACGTACGCGGCAGAGTGCTCTCACAGGGAAGCCGCGAATCGCTCGACGGCGTAGCCATCCGGTGTGCGTCTACCGGGAAGCTTATCGGCTCGACCAATATCGAAGGCCGCTTCACGGTGTCTGTCGACGAGAACGACGAACTCATCTTTTCGAGCGTCAACGTGGAAAGCCTTACCGAACCTGTACGCGGGCGACTGTCTATCGAAGTGTCGCTTATGCCCAAACCTCAGCAACTCGAGGAGTTGCTTGTCGTAGCTAAAGGTATGGACAACGCTTTCATTATTGATAATGCCGAACTCGACGTCAAGGGCAATTATATCCATCTTAAAAAACATGTGAGAATACCGCACAAATTTTTTTCATCGCAAAAGCGCATGATTATCCAGCCGACGATATACGACGTCACCCTCCGCAAACTGTCATATCTCAAGCCTGTGGTATTCGACGGAGGGCGATACGCCATAACCCAGCGCCGTATGCATGACTTCAACGACAGCATCGACCCTCTCACTGTGTTTCGGGAAATAAAAACAACCGGACGCCGCACCGACGATATGGTAACAATTGCCGATTCACTCTATGTGGAAAATACCAATCATGACTTCATTTGTCTTGTGATGTCGTCGATGGAGGATTATAATCGAATCGTCTTCTCCGATACCGCCATGATCGCCCGCGGCACGGTGAACCCCCTCCGTTTCCTCAGATATAAGCTCAACGGTGTCAGAGTCGCTGACGACCGATATCTGCCCCAGCCCGACATCGAACTTCGAGACACCAAAGGCAACATGAATCTGGTTTTTGAAGTAAACAAAACGAATCTTAACCTCGGCATGGGACGTAACCGCGCCGAAATAGACGCCCTGCTCGACCGGTTCCGCGCCATCGACGCCAATCCCGACATGATGCTCAAGAGTTTCCATATCACCGGCACGGCATCGCCCGAAGGCTCGCATGAAAAGAATATGAAGCTGGCCGGCGGCCGCATGCGGTCGGCCATGGATGTGATATTGCAGTCTGTACCCGAAAATCTGCGCCGCAATGCCGAAATCACCACCAATGCAAACGTCGCTTCGTGGCAGGACATCGTCAATCTGCTCCGCGCCGACAATCACATGGACGAGGCCAAGGAGATTGAAGCCATCATCATTAAATACGGCAATAATTCATCAGCACTGACACCACGCATGAAACGGTTGCCGTACTACAAAAGTCTTTTGGCCGAGAATTACCTCCCCCGCCTGCGCCGAGTACAGTATCAGATTGTAACGTCTCAATATCGTCCGCTCAACGACCGAGAGATAAGACAGCTTTATGAGTCAGACTACCGCAACATGACCAAATATCACTTCTGGCGTCTATACTCTGTCACGGCCGATTCGTCGCAGTGTGAGACCATCATGCGCCGCACCCTCGAAGTGCATCCCGACTTTCTTGTCGCGGCAAGCGACCTGTCGGGTTTGCTGATTGACGGGGATAAAGCTGACCCGACCATCCTCGAACCGTTCTTCGCTGACAAGGAAACATGGCGCAAATTACCCGAAGAGACCCGCTACAATATGGCGGCAAGTTGCCTCAGAAACGACAGATATTCACGCGCCGATTCGCTGTTTTTCGATTTGCCCGACACTCCGGAATACCACAAGGGAAAAGTATATAGCGCGGCTCTGAACGGCCGCTATCAGGAGGTAGTACAGGAAGTGTCTGAAGACTCTCCGATCAACGAAGTGCTTCTTCTTCTCGCACTGAAGGATAACGAGCAGGCGTGGGAAAGTGCCAAAAAACTTGGTGATTCGGCTATCGAACAGTATATCAAGGCTACTGCGGCAAACCGTGTCGACGAGTACTCCATCGCTCTGATCTTCCTCGAAAACGCCCTGCACCTCGACCCGTCACTGCGCGACGTGGCACGCGTCGACGGCGACATGACCGAGCTGCTCGAAGATCTTGAAGGCGAGAGTGAAACCGGTGACACCGACCAATCTACTGACATATAAGTTCTGCTGTAACAATGAATAAGCTATCAATCAATATATTCAGACTCTCGGGTCTCGGCCGGGTGGTCTCGGCGGCAGGCATCGCCGCTGTAATTTCCCTTACAGTATCTCACGAAATTTCAGCAAAAACCGACTACAAACTCAACGACACCGTCAGAGTCGGTTTCAATGCGTTGGATTACGTACTCCAGAAACCACTGCCGTCACGTGCTTTCCCCGACAGCACAGTCTCCTCGCGACTTTTCGTGAGCGGCGGCGTCGGCGGCTCTATGACCGGACTCCACACCCGCCCCGGCGCACGAGCCGAACTCGGTGTCGGATACTGGTTTACGCCCGTACATGGCGGCCGAATCAGTTTTGACGCCGGACTGCACTCTGAATTTTCAGGCAAGCCCCGCGTTTATTTCGGATCTTTCTCGGCTGACTATCTCATGAATTTCTCGGCTCTGCTACGTGATTACGACAGCAACCGCCATTTCGAGCTTATCGGCGGTATCGGTGCAGAGTATCAGCGTATACGCCGCGATGGCGTATGGGGCAACGAAGGAGGATTCCGCACGTCGCTGCAGGCGCGTTTCAATGTCAGCCGTTCGATGTTCCTGTATGTCGAACCCAGACTGACCCTCCTTGCGGGCACAAAGTTCGGTGGAGGCGCAACTCGCCGGTTCCGCCCCGACGCCAATCTTTTTGTCGGTCTGGGATACCGTCTGCTCCGCGGAGTCGAACGCCGCAACGGCCCATCAGATTTCCTTAATATCGACGACAGCCATATATTCTTCTCTGCCGGCGCCGGCGCTGCGGCTTTCCTACGCAATTTTGACCGCAATTCCATCAACGGCATATCCTCGGCAAGTTTCGGCAAATGGTTCACTTATACTTCAGCCCTTAGAGTGAAGGCCGAATTCGGCCGCTACGGCAAAGTGCCTCGCGCGAAAAACAACCGCTACATAGCTACCGGAGCAATCGATTATGTGTGGAATATAACCAACGCTTTCAGCGGCTATAATCCCGACGGTATCTTCGGTCTCAATTTCAACATCGGTCCGCTACTCGCCTATGGCAACTCTGCCCGAGGCAAACTGTATCCGGGCGCTGAAGCGAGCCTGACGGCCTCGTTCCGCCTGTCACCCAACTGGAGTCTGTTCATCGAACCGCAGATTCAGGTATTCGGCGGCAAATTCAGCACCGATATGGGCTATGGCTCGCGCCAGGCCATAGGATCGCTGACCGCCGGCGTGCACTATACATTCGGCAACTTCTACCACGACTATCCCAAGGCTCTGGAAGAATTTCTCAAAGACCGCAACCTGTTCCTTACCCTCGGATTCGCCCCGGTCAAACGATTCAGAGGCGACTATGGTAACGGCATGGCCGGCTCAGTCGGTTTCGGCCGCCGTTTCACCCCCATATCATCATGGCGCATAACCGCCGAGGGCGAAATATTCCGCCGCGAACCCACTTACATATCGGCAACAGTCGCGGCCGACTATCTCTTCAGCATCTCTACAGCCATGGCCGGATATGACAGCGAGCGTCTGTTTGACCTTTCGGGTGTGACGGGTGTGTTCGGAGGCGTTGTAAATTACGTTGACCCCGCCAAATTCGTCTATGGCGGTAAAATCGGTCTGAACGGATCGTTCCGCCTCAACGATGCCCTCAGCATTTACGTCGAGCCTCAGCTTCTGGCGGTCTGCCCTCGCGGCTTAGGCAACCCCGGATGGACTCCCGAGTTACGGATCATGCTGGGTATTAACTATCGTCTCGGCACGTTCAAAGGTCCTCGCGGCTCGATTGACGACGCTGTGTTCGGAGGCGACAACCGCAACTTTGTCAGCATCGCCGGCGGTCCGAGCGTCAACAGCAGTGTCAACGACCGTGCCGGCGGAGCTTTTCAGGCCTCGATCGGACGATGGTTCTCGCTGATATCAGGCTTGAGATTTAATATCGGCTATGACTACCTGATGTCACCTCATCGCAATAACGTAAATCTCACCACAACAAACATCGACTATCTGCTCAACGTCACTTCACTTATCGACCGCAATCCGAAACGCCGTTTCCACATAATCGGCGCCATAGGCTGTGGGCTCGGGTTCAGCGACGCACGCGACGCGTCAACGGGCGCGATGGGCAACGCAGGGCTGCAATTCCGCTACAACCTTCCGTCCAATATCGACTTGCATATCGAACCCTGCATATCGGCCTATATGAACCGAGTCATTCCTGCCTACGGCACGTCGAACAGATTCATAACCGTCGGCCGCATTCTTGCCGGCGCGTCCTACCGCTTCTGACAGCAGCATCAAATCAAGTTGCCCGATTTTTTTTAACAATTTATAGTCGAAAAGTTTGGCTAATAGCGGTTAAAATCGTACCTTTGCAGACCGATTATGTCCAAATTAATTAACGACAGTCGTCATTCAGGCGCTTTTGGCCGAGCGTCGGCTTGACTACGGTCAAATTTATTTAACTACTAATCAATTAATTAAACAGTGGATACTTTAAGCTACAAAACCGTATCTCCCAACGCACAGCAGGTCGAGCACGAGTGGGTCGTGATCGACGCAACCGATCAGCATCTGGGTCGTCTCTGCTCTAAAGTCGCAAAATTGCTTCGCGGCAAATACAAACCCTCTTACACCCCCTACACCGAGTGTGGCGACAACGTCATCATCATCAACGCCGACAAAGTCGTTCTGACAGGCAAAAAGATGACCGACCACATCTATCTCAACTACACCGGTTATCCCGGCGGTCAGCGCCAGGCAACACCCGAAGTGCTGATGAAAAAATCTTTCAACAAACACATCAAACCGGGCATGCACCCGCTTTATATCCGTGTCATGAAAGGTATGCTTCCCAAAAACCGCATCGGTCGCCGTCTGATTGAAAACATGCATGTTTACAACGGCCCCAACCATCCCCACGAAGCACAGAACCCCAAAGTTATCGACATTAACACATTGAAATAATTGAAGCATGGAAACAATTAACGCAGTAGGCCGCCGTAAAGCCGCAGTCGCACGTGTGATCTTAAAAGAAGGCAACGGCACCATCACAATCAACAAACGCCCTCTCGAAGTATATTTTCCCTCTTCGATTCTTCAATATATCGTAAAACAGCCTCTGACAACCCTCGACATCGACGGCAAATATGACATCCACGTCAACCTCGACGGGGGCGGTTACAAAGGACAGGCTGAAGCGCTCCGTCTCGGCATCGCCCGCGCGTTGGTGAAAATCAACCCCGATGACAAGGCAGTGCTCCGCAAACACGGTTTCATGACCCGCGACCCTCGCGCCGTAGAACGCAAGAAAGCCGGCCAGCCGAAAGCCCGCAAGCGCTTCCAGTTCTCAAAACGTTAATATCATTTATTACGGCCCGTGCCGCATGAATATATTAATATATATTATAGTGTTTAGTATCTAAACCGTGTAGATGGACACGTTCCCTACCTCACGGTTGTATAATCAAAAGAACGTAAACAAAACAACAAAACAAATCATGGCTAATCCCACATTTGACCAACTCCTTGAAGCAGGCTGCCACTTCGGCCACCTCAAAAGAAAATGGAACCCTGCAATGGCTCCCTATATCTTCATGGAGCGTAACGGTATCCACATCATCGACTTATATAAAACAGCCGCCAAAGTTGAAGAAGCTGCGGCAGCTCTCAAGAGCATAGCCAAATCAGGCAAGAAAGTGCTCTTTGTAGCAACAAAAAAACAGGCCAAACAAGTCATCGCCGACATGGCCAAATCAGTCAACATGCCTTATGTGATTGAACGCTGGCCCGGCGGTATGCTCACCAACTTCCCGACAATCCGCAAAGCCGTCAAAAAAATGACATCTATCGACAAGATGATGACAGACGGCACATTTGACAACCTCTCAAAACGCGAGCGTCTTCAGGTCAGCCGCCAGCGCGCAAAACTCGAGAAGACTCTCGGCTCAATCGCCGACCTTAACCGTCTGCCTTCAGCACTCTTCGTCGTTGACGTTCTCAAAGAACACATAGCCGTTGCCGAAGCAAACCGTCTGGGTATCCCCGTCTTCGCAATGGTCGACACCAACTCTGACCCGACAAACGTCGACTTCATTATCCCCGCAAACGATGACGCATCGAAATCTATCGAACTCATCGTCGGCGCTGTTGTCAATGCCATGGCTGAAGGTCTCGAAGAGCGCAAAGCCGAGAAGGTCGACAACGCAGGCGAAGGCGAAGGCGATGCCACCCCCAAGCGTGAGCGCCGCCGCGTCCGTCGCAATGACGCCGAAAACGAAGCCGAGACAGAGACTGAAGCTGAAGAATCGGCCGAATAAACAAATTTATTAACGCAAAAAACTACTTTATATATTATGGCAGTAACAATGGCAGAAATCACCAAGCTGCGCCACCTCACCAGCGCCGGCCTGATGGACTGCAAAAAAGCTCTCGCCGAGACCAACGGCGACATTGAGGCAGCCGTTGAGATTCTCCGTAAAAAAGGTCAGGCTGTAGCCGCCAAACGCGAAGACCGCCAGGCTTCTGAAGGTTGCGTTCTCGCTAAAAACGAAGGCAATTTCGCCGCTATCGTGGCTCTCAACTGCGAGACAGATTTCGTAGCCAAAAACGCAGGTTTTGTCGAACTCACCAAAAAGATTCTCGACGCAGCCGTAGCCAACCGTGTCAAATCGCTTGACGAACTCAAAGCGCTTAACCTCGACGGTCTTACAATCGCCGACCTCGTTATCGAAGAAAGCGGCAAGACCGGCGAAAAGACAGAGATCAGCGCCTACGAATATATCGAGGCTCCCGCCACCAACTCTTACAACCACCTCGGCAACAAACTTTCGACCATTGTCGGTTTCAACATCGAGAATGTAGACAATCAGGTAGGTCGCGATGTTGCAATGCAGGTCGCATCGATGAATCCCGTCGCTGTAAGCCGTGACACCGTTCCCGCTTCAGTGATCGAATCAGAGAAGACCGTCGCCATTGAGAAGACAAAAGAAGAGCAGGTCAAGAAAGCGGTAGAGGCAGCTCTCAAAAAAGCCGGTATCAACCCCAACCTCGTTGATACACCCGACCACGTCGAGTCAAACATAGCCAAAGGTTGGCTTACTCGCGAAGAAGCCGACAAGGCAGCTGTCATCGCCAAAGAAACAGCCGAGGCCAAAGCCGCCAATCTTCCCGAGCAGATGATCCAGAACATCGCTACAGGCCGTCTTAACAAATTCTTCAAAGAGTCGACACTCCTCGAACAGGAATTTATCAAAGATCCCGAGCTGACAATCGAGAAATATCTCAACAAAGCTCAGGAAGGTCTGACTGTTGTAGCATTCAAACGCGTAAACCTCAACGAAGATTGATTTTTCAGTTCTAAAGCTATAACCCATCTATATAAAGGCGGCAGTATCATACAGACAATGATACTGCCGTTTTTTTGCAATCTATCTTTTTACATTCTTTCAGTTAAATTTTTTGAACGTTAAAACAACATATGATAAAAACAAAGCCAAATTTTTTTTATATCTTTGCGAAAATGAACCTAAACATTTCTTTCCTGCTATAAAAACCAATCAAATATATAATCATTATGAGATGTAAGAACTGTGGGTGGCCCAATGAAGACAATGTCACCCGTTGCATCAAATGCAACTCGCCTCTGACCGGATCATTTATCGACAACAATAACAACAACCCCGGCGGCAATGCCGACGGCGACAGTCTCGACAACTCCGCCAATCTCAAAGCCACTTTACGAGACTGTTCGGGCGGCAACAGCAACAACATTTCATCTGACAATAATCCCAACGGGGGCAACAACGGCGGTTTCTGCCCCCGATGCGGCTATCCCGTAAGCGGCGGTATGGACGTATGCCCCAGCTGCAACACGCCTCTGTCAGGCGGCAACAACAATAATGTGGGCAATAACAACGGTGACCGATACGGCAACCATGGTGGAGCACGCAATAACCAAGGCGGCTTCAATGGCGGGAACCGTTTTGCCGGCGGTACAATCAACCCCTGGTCACGCCCACAGGGAAACGACGGATTCTGCCAGCTCAAACGCATCCCGTGGCAGAACGAAAACGTCAATTACGATCCTATCAGCTATTCGGGCAACGAGATAATACTCAACCGCGCCAATACAGACCCTAACAACAACTCGATCACATCAAAAGAGCAGGCTGTCATCGTCCGTGACGGCGACGACTGGTATCTTGAAGACCGCAGCACCCAGCAAACGACATTGATACGCGCCGGTCGTCCTATAAAGCTCGAAGACGGCGATATCATTGTCATGGGCAACCGTATGTTTGAATTCCATAAATAACCGAGATATGGCTTTCAGCGGCAATATAGTGGCCGAACGTTGCGATTTTGCCAAAGGCGATTATATAAACAACCGTTATCGCATCGATAAATTCCTGGGAGAAGGCACATTCGGGCGCGTTTTTAAGGTGCAGGACAGAGACAACAGTATATATGCCTTGAAGTTGCTAAAACTGTGGGAGGTAATGGCTGACGAGCGCCCCAACCTGCTCAAACGCTTTGATCGCGAATATGAGACGGGATGCATAGACAGCGACTATCTGGTGAGGTCTGTCGGCAAAGGCGAAATCAAGGGCAACCCGTTTATCGTCATGGAGTATTGTGCCGAGGGTGATCTTGGCAGCGCTACAGAAAAACCCGGCGTAGACCTGACGACTCTCTCGCTCCACGTGCTTTACGGCCTGCGCGACCTCCACAACAACGGCAAAGTACACCGCGACCTAAAGCCCGAGAATGTGCTGCTTCGCTCGCTTGACCATGCCGTGCTGACAGACTTCGGCATTTCGGGCGACCAGAACAACCGTCTCACACAACGCGGTCTGCTCGGCATCCCGCAACAACGTTTCGGCACGATAGCCTATATGCCTCCCGAGCAGATAAATCCCAAACGCGGCAACGCCACAGTGCTCCCGACGACCGATATTTTCTCTTTCGGAGTGATGATGTATCAACTTCTGACAGGCAACCTGCCTTTCGGGCCTCTGAGAAGCGAGGGCGATATGCCTTTGTATATCACACGCGGCCATAACGGCGACTGGGACCGTGAATTGCTGCGCAAATCAGGCAATGGCAAATGGCTTGACCTACTCGAAGGATGTCTCGCACCAAACTTCAAAAACCGCCTGCAGACAATCAACGACGTCACACGTCTGATGCCGGCTCCGACAGGAATGAAAATCAACACGGGCAGCAGCATACGACACGACTTTATAACCGACCTCAGCAGAGGTGTCACTCTTAGAGTGATGCAAGGTGAAGACCTCGGCCGCACATACCGGCTCAACGAATTTTTCAAAGACAACAGCTCGGTGCTTACGGTCGGACGTGACTCGGCCGACGTATGGAACAACATCAAGATACGTGAGCAGGAGACTTGCTATATCTCACGCTGTCACTGCACAATAGAGCGTAACCCGCGCGACAACAGCTGGACCATACGCGACGGTCAGTGGCGAAGCGATTGTGTCTTAGGCCTGCGATTCGAGCATAATTTCCCATGTGCCCACTGTAGTGCCGCCTGCCCGCAGTCAGGTAGCGCCATGAGATGGAAGACGTCTCTCAACGGCACATATGTAAACTCAGTCGAGGTAGATCCAAACGGCGCACACATAAAAGCCGGTGACATAATTTCTATCGGAGATGTGAAACTAAGAGTCGAAGGATCTGAATATTAATAAAAATACAATATACAACCGAAAATCACATAAAAGCAAATATGGCACAGGCAACACAAAATTACAATCGTTCGATGGCCGGCTCGATCGGTGCCGGCATGAAATCTCTCATGGGTGGCAGCAGACGCCGCTTCTACGTCCTCGAACATAAAGTATCGTCAAAATATCATAAAGCCGGAGAAAACCAGCGTATCATCGTCGACCAAATCGAACTGGGCCGTGATCCGCGCTGTCAGGTGCGCTTCGACGAGAGTTTCACAACCGTCAGCCGACGCCATGCGGCAATCGTCAAAGACGGCGACAACTGGAAATTGATACAGCTGTCAAAAACCAATCCCACATATCTCAACGGCCATCGTGTCGACAAAGAGTGGTATCTGCAGAACGGCGACGAGATACAGCTCTCTACCAACGGCCCGCGAATGGGCTTCATCGTCCCCGAGGGCGACAAATCGCTTGTGAAGAGCATCGGTCTCTCAGCGCGTCTGAGTCTTTTCCGCCAACAGGCTTTAAGACCTTACAAACAGGCTCTCACGGCTTTAGGTGTCTTGCTTGTGCTCTGCATCGGCGTAGGTTCATATTTCATTGTGCGTCAAAGCGATGAGATCAAGGACCTGCGTGCAGAAAACATAAAGATGAACGAGGACTTCAACAACAGCCTTGCCCGTCAACGCGACAAAGCGCGTCAGGACAGCATCAGCTGGGCCGAAGAGAACAAACGTATGCAACAGCAACACGAAAGCGAAATCTCACGTCTGCGCAACGAAACAAGCAAGGCCATAGCAGCTGCCGAAGCACGTGTCAGAGAAAGCGGCGGATCGGCCTCGGGCTTCGCCGCCATGCTCGAGGAACAGGGTGTGCCCAAAGACGTTTTCTATATTCAGACAACCAAAGTCGCCGCCGTCGTCAACGGTCAGGAACACATAATCAAGAACGGCGACAACAATTATGGATGGTCGGGCACAGGTTTCCTGCTCAATGACGGCCGTTTCGTCACCGCCCGCCACTGCATCGAAGGATGGCTCTATGACGATCCCACCGGCGAAAGTCAGGTCAGTGTCTTTGCCCGCGCGGCTGCATCTTATCCGGGCGTAACAATCAAAGCCAATTTCATCGCCGTATCATCTCTGTCAGGCAAACAGTTTGAATTTTCAAGCGACGACTTCACCATCAACCACAGTCTCGACAAGAAGGCAAACCTCGGCACCGATGATGACGGAGATCCCGTTTATTGGAACTTCCCCTACCCTGCAATCGAAGGCATGCCCGAGACCATGTGGTCGACCGACTGGGCATATACTACCAAGACCGGCGGACAGCGAGGCACGATTTCAGCCGACCCCGAGTTGAGCCGCAATCTCATGCCTATGCAGAAACTCGTCGTGCTCGGTTTCCCCAAAGGAATCGGTGTCCTCGACGGCAAAGAGAAAGTAGAGCCTATCAGCTCAGAGCTGACCACTTCGCGCAAAGGCCTTGCCGCCAATGGCTGTATACTCCACTCGAGCGGTACAGACCACGGTAACTCGGGCGGCCCGATCCTCGCTGTCAAAGACGGCAAGCTTGTCGTAATCGGCATCGTATCGCGCGGCGATGTGCGCACCGAACAGCACAACTGGGCAGTGCCTATCGCAAATATCTTCTAACAATCTATTGAAACCTTATGAAAAAAACATTCATCACATTGGCGGCCGCACTGCCTCTGACGATTGCCGCGCAATTTTTTTCGTCGCCCAACCAACAGCTCATCAAAGACGCTGTCGACGGCGGCATCATCATCATCGAGCAATCATATCAGCTTGAAGACACTGTCAGCGGCCAGCGGTTCGGTCGGTTCGGCAACAAGGAATTCGGCAAAATCTATTCTCTCGCCGTGCTGACCGACAGTGGTTATTGTCTCTCGCCGGCTGCCATAAAGCCGTGGGAATCAGACGCCAATTTTGAAAAATATCGTCAGAGCCACAAACCGGTACTCTACAAGACCGCCTACCGTCATTTCAACGACAGCACGTTCAGCACACTTGATGCCGACATGTCGTCGGGGATTGGTCTCAACGACGGTTATATGTTTGTAAAATCAACCGGAGGTCAATCCTCGCTCGTCAAAGATGACGTCATCGGACATAAAAACGGATGGGCTGTCTGGGTTGTCAGCGAAGACAGTCTCTCAACGTCACCGACAACCGTCGCCGTCAGCTATCAGCCCGTGCGTCGGGAGATCGAAGTTGTTGACTCAACTTCTACATACACAGTGGAAAAACCGTTCACAGACAAAAAAATATGGGGCGGCATATATGTAGTTCCCGTCAGAAAATCGCTCGGCAACATAGCATTCAAGTTTGTCGGCGTCATCGAGCAGGACGCGAATGACAGCTGGCTTGTCGTCACACCTTTCGGTCGTCGCGCCAAAGACTCCGGCAACAACGTTCCCGACAATGGCGATGAATTAACACCTCTGAGCGCAGTTCCGGCCGAATGAAACCGCAAACTACGATAATTTCAATAATGACCATAACACAGACTAAAAACAATGTCTAAACAGAATATCACATTCCGCCTCGCCGCCTACTCGTTGCCGGCAGGAAAATATAACCCGGAGGCTCCTCTGAACGGCAACGAAGACAACTTTTATGTCGACGACGATCTGGCTGATGACGTACCGGGCCGCTGCCAGGCCGACGAGGTAATAAATATGGGTGAATACGGCTGTTTGCTCGTTGTCGCCGACGGCATGGGTGGCATGAATGCCGGCGAAGTTGCCTCTGAGCTTGCCATAGAGACTGTGCGCGACTTCTTTGCTCCCGGCAAAATCGACTCAAAAATCGCCAACTCGCGCGAGAGCCGCAAAAAATATCTCGAATCGCTGATCAAAGAAGCCGACCGTCGCATCAAGACCGATGCAGCCGACAACCGCTCTCACAACGGCATGGGCTCGACTATCATACTGGCATGGATCGTGGGAAGCGAGATGACGGTAAGCTGGTGTGGCGACAGCCGCGCATACCGATTCAATCCGCTCAACGGCATCGAGCTTATCTCTGAAGACCATTCTTACGTTCAGGAACTCGTCAAACAAGGCATCATAAAATACAACGATACTTTCGACCATCCTCAGGGCAACATCGTCACCCGCAGTCTCGGCGACCCCAATAACGCCGCAAAGCCAGAGACCCGGCAATATAATATCGCCAACGGAGACATAATATTGCTCTGCAGCGACGGTCTGAGCGGTGTTCTGCGCGACCGCAAGACATACGACGCCACCGGACGCCTCTGCGAAGGTGAAAACATCGAAGATATAATCGCCGCCAACACAGAGTCTATGGCTCAATGCCGCGAAGAGCTGATGAACGCCGCCGAACGCGCCGACTGGTATGACAATGTCACCGTTCTGCTCTGCCAGATTCTTGACGGAGCTCCCGAGCCGGTCAAGCGTGCGGTCTGCGTCAATCCCGGCGAGCCTGACGAGAAAAAGCCTGTTGACCGTGCAACCAAACAGAAAAGAATAATATATATCGGAGCTGCTGTCGTTGTTGTGCTGATCGCCGTGCTTTGCTATATCTTCTTTGCCCTCGGCAAAAAATCGGGCGCGGCTTCCGACGATCTCAAGACCGACAGTATCACCGCTGTCAACGACACGATAAAACCGCAACAACTTGTCGACGGTCAGCTTATCGACAACAAGACTGAAGATATAAAAGTTCCGAAAGAGGCTGAGAAAAAAGAGGCCTCCAAAGATAGCAAGGCCGACAAAAACAAAGAAAAATCAAAAGTCACGGATGAGTCTGTCAAACAAGCCGCACGAGAAAGCGACGCCGGCATAGATTCACCTTCGCAGAACGGCGGCAAACAGGAGTCGCAGGAACTCACACCCGCCGGTTGGCGCGAAGAACTCACACGTACAGTCGAGAGCGTCAAATCACGCGAGCTTACAGGTTTGAAAAGCAGAGCAATAAGATTTATCACTCAGTCAGACGACGAAAAAGCCTGTACGGCTATCGTCAGGCAGATTGTCGATCGCGAGAATTATCTCAAGGATCTCAACAAATACAAAAATGTCAAAATGAGTCAGAGAGGCTATGCTATTGCCAATCAGCTCTATGGAGAGATACTCGAAGGACAGTATAATCCGACACGCTGGCAACAGATGTTGAAAGCTATCGACGCCGAAGTCATCAAGGAAGGAGAACCGATCTGATAAACTACGTCTGACAATCACACACAACAGTAATGGATAAACAAGATTTTGCAAGAGAGACACAACGCAGCGCCCGACCTGAACGTGGCAACGGGACAATAGGCTTCGACGGTAACCGCAGCGGTGGCGGAGGCTTCGGCTTCACCACCCTCGACGGCGAACTGACCGCCGGCAGCGTCATCGACGACCGATATATACTCAAAGAATACAAGGGCCGCGGCAGTTTCGGCGAAGTCTGGCTCGCCTATGACAACGAACTCGAGATCGACGTTGCCATCAAACTATATATTTCTCTCGACCAGAAAGGTCAGGATGAATTCAAATCGGAATATAAAGTAGCTTTCGGGCTCAACCATCAGAATCTGCTTACAGCACAGCACTACAGCGTCTGGAATCATCGCCCCTACCTGATCATGAAATACTGCTCACGGGGTTCGGCCAACGATCTGACGGGCAATATCGCAAACGAAAAAGACATCTGGCGCTTTATCCACGACGTGGCCGCGGGTCTGAAATTTCTCCACGGTCTCGAGACGCCTATCGTGCATCAGGACATCAAGCCCGAGAACATTCTAATCGATGACCAGGGCACATATCTGATCACCGACTTCGGCATCAGCCGCAAGATGCGATCGACTCTGCGCAAACAGTCGAAACGCGCAGCAGAGTCGGGTGCCATAGCTTATATGGGCCCCGAGCGTTTTCTCAAAGACCCGATTGCCGTAAAAGCCAGCGACATCTGGTCGCTCGGGGTCTCTATCTATGAAATGGCCACGGGTGAACTTCCTTTCTGCGGCCAGGGGGGCGGCATGCTCAACGCAGGCGCCGAAATCCCCGACCTTGACACAAGCAAATGGTCGAAGAATCTCAACGAAGTGATGCGTGCCTGTCTCGCCAAAGATACGTGGAATCGTCCGACAGCCGAAAAACTCGAAGACTATTCAAAACTCGTGCTTGACGGCAATACCCCCGATTGGAACAAATGGCTCAAAGGCGAAACCGGTAAATCATCGGGCGGCAAAAAGTCACACAAAGGCCTTGTCACAGGCATCATCTGCGGCATTGTCGTCGCCGGTATCATCGTCGCCGCAATCCTTCTGACCGGAGGTAAAGACACGGGCAACCGCGATGCCGTCAAGGCCCGCTATGGCGCCATGATGTCACGAGCGACAAACAATCTCAAAGTCGGCAATGCCGTCAACTACATGGCTCTCATTACAGCCCGCGAACAACTCGATTCGCTCTCGGCCATGGCTGCTATCAATCCGTTCCTCGCCGAGATTCCCGAGTTCAGCCTCGCCGGAATGAAGAGTGACCTCAACGGCAAAATAGACGAAGCATATACAAAATGGTTTGAATCGGCCAACGGCACACTCTCTATTGCCGAGGATCCGGAAGGCGCCATAGCCGAATTCCATATCGCCGCGATGCTCAAACCTGACGGCGCTGTCAAAAACGCACTTGACGCCGTAGGTCGCACTGCAAACTGTAGCGCCGCCCCAATGATTACCCAACGGGCTTATGTCAACAACGGCACACTCGTCATCGACTATGAGGGCCTCAATGATAAAAACGACGCAGGTGTAACAATCCAATATGAACTTTCTGACGGCAACGAGACGTGGGAAACCGGATTGACGACCTTCACACTCGAGAGCGGCAAAGGCCACAGTGTAGCCGTCGCGCTCAACAACACCGGCCGTAAAGCTACGGGCGTCAGACTCAGCCAGAACGGTATAATACTTTTTGATACAATGCAATAAAACGACACTCCAACGATGCGACGATCAACCAACCTCCTACTCTGTCTGCTCATAGCTGCAACAACAGCTTTTGCCGGCGTCAACAAAAAGCTCAACGACGCACAGCGTCTGTTCAATCAGGCAACGACAATCGAGCAATACCAAAACGTCAAAAAAAGATTTCTTGCCGCCAAGACAGACGTCGGTTATGTCGCAGCCGAACACGACGCCGCCATCAACGAAGGCATCAGGAAGTGCGACCGCAGGATTGCCGAACTGTCGCCAAACCTCAGTCTGAGCACCAATTCGATATCATACTCTGCCGACGGCGGCAACTATACGATTACGGTATCGACAAACCAAGGTTCATTCAGCGTCAGCGGACTGCCGTCATGGATGAGCGTCAACTCAAAAAGTTCGTCGAGTGTCAGCCTTTATTGCTCAAGCAACTCATCGACATCAAGCCGCTCTTATACATTCACCATCAGCGCCGAAGGTCTCAGCCGGTCTGTGAGCGTCAGCCAACGCGGTAGGCAAGCAACAAACAACAATACAAAGCTAAAAATCAACCGCGTCGAGTTTGCCAATCAGGCCAACGGCAAAGTGCTCAACAGCTATGGCGACCCGTTTTACTACGACGAGACACGACGTCTGGCAACCCGTGTCAGCTACAACGGACCGTCATCGTCTGTGACAAAGACCGTTTATACCAAGATTTTCAATTCAGACGGTACACTGATGACATATAGCGGCAGCCCGTCGGGATACACTATGTCTGACGAGATCACTTTCAATCCCGGCACCGGCAACTATGCCTATTTATCGGCATATGGCAATGACACCACTCCGCCCTACTCCGTCGGTACGGTAAGATATGAGGTATGGATCGACGGCAATTGTGTAAATACGTCATACATCACTATCAATCCAGGCTCGCCCGGCGCACTCCTTGTTGACGGACAAAGCTCACTGACTCTCAACTTCGATGCCGATGGCGGTACACGCACCCTCAGCGTCAGCGGTGCGGGAAGCGATTGGTCGACCTGGGGCATACCGTCGTTCTGCTCGGTCAATAAAGGTTCGACGTCGTTCACGCTCACCTGCAATGCCAATTCATCGCGCGACAGCCGCAGCGACTATATGAAAATCAAAGCCGGCGACCGCGAGGTGCGCATCGACATCAAACAGGAGGGTGCTCGCTCGAATATCACAGCCAATATCGAAAAGGTATGGATGGATCACAATGTTTACCAGAATGGTCAGAAAGGTATGAAAATTCATGTTAAGTTTAAAACCAGTAACATGAAAGGACATGATGGAAAGGTAATAGCCTATTTTTATTGGGACGACTCATCTGATTCGCCGCTTAAAGACCGCGACAGGAGCTATTACACGACCGACGGAAATGTATGTTCAAGTACTTCTATCAAACCGGGATATGATGAGGCAGTCTACGAAGACTGGGTAATTTTCATGCCCTATGATCAGTTTGACATTTCATCAAGCGGCAAACACAGTCTGAAATTCTTCGTAGCAGTCAGAGATAACACTATTGGAGAACAACTCACAGATTCAGGTTGGCAATATATCACTTATACCAAATAACCATTCTCTTAGCATTCAATAATGGATTTAGCACCCGATACACTGATAAATGACCGCTACCGGCTGATTGAACGTCTCGGCCGTGGCAGTTTCGGCGAGGTATGGCTTGCCGAAGACACAATGACCGGACTTAAGATTGCGGTCAAGATCTACATCGCCCTCGATACGCGCGGCATAGATGAATTCAAAAACGAATTTACCAACGTCTACAGTTTCAACCATACCAATCTGCTTCGTCCCGACTATTTCGACAGCTTCGGCAGTCATCCGTTCCTTGTGATGCCATATTGTCCTGTCACACTCGGCAACAAAACCGGTGAACTTAGCGAGGCCGAACTATGGCAACTCATCTCTGACGTCAGCGCCGGCGTGGCCTATCTCCACCAGCATGACGTCGTGCACCGCGACATCAAACCCGACAATATACTTCAGGATACTGCCGGCAACTACCTCATCTCAGACTTCGGCCTGAGCAAGAAAATGCGTTCGACGCTGCGCAAAGCCTCGGCCCGAAGCAATGCCGACAACTCGTCGGGTACTATAGGCTATATGGCACCCGAGATGTTCACTGCCAACCCTACCCCGGTAAAAGCTACCGACATCTGGGCACTCGGCGCATCGATATATGAGCTCGCGACGGGCGATATGCCATTCTGCGGCCAAGGCGGCGTTATGGAACTCCACGGCGCCGAACTGCCGATGCTACCGGCCGGATTCAGCCACGAATTGACCGAGCTTATGCACAAATGTCTCACAAAAGAGACATGGGATCGTCCGACAGCCGCTCAAATCCACGAGATGGCACAAAAAGTCATCAACAAAACCACCGACGCGGACAATGACAACAGCGGCAATCAAACCGTAAGCGAAGGTAACGGCGGCAATGGCGTCGTTGTCAAAGAGACAGGCAAATCGAAGAGAGGTTCAACAGTTTTATTAGTCATAGCCGGAGTCATCATAGCCGTCCTCGTCGTAGCACTGATAAACTTAAATTCGGAAAACGACCGACAGTCAGACCAAATAAGAAAACAGTCAGAGGAGATCTCACGTTTAACCAATCAAAACACCAATTTAAAGGCATCGGTCGAAGCTTCTGAACAGACTTTCAATGCCATATTGGGCAATCAGACCATCAAAGCTTTTGTCAATGATCTGACTAATACCGGCGACCCCGCAGGCACTCCAATCATCAGCCGCAAGACCACTTATCTGATCCCACGGGTCACCGTTTTCTCAAAGCAAAAGATCAACAACGGCACATTCTACGTAAAGTTCTACACTCCTTCAGGGCTTTCGACAGGCAGCGAATCGAGAGGCGGTTATAGCTATAGCGATAACTTCAGCGTCGAAGCCAACAAACCGACAACACTGACATTTGTCGGCTGGGGCGGCGACAAAGCGGGCCATTGGTCGCCGGGAGATTACCGCATCGAAATATGGTATGGAGGTAAACGTATAGGCAGCAATACATTCAAAGTGCTGCCATAGTCTAAAAGTATACATTACTATCCAAAGCCTCCACTAAACGATATAGCGGAGGCTTTTTTAGTTGATTTAACTTTTGTGGAAGGATATATTTCATAACTTTACAACCAAAATTCATCTATTATATATACATATCTCAATCTTATCAAAAAACGGATACTACAGATCATGAAGCGACTTATTTTTCCTCTTATGGCTATATTCTGCCTGATGACAGTGTCATGCGGCGATGACGAGCCATCGATACCTTCGACTGCCATAACTCTCAATATGCCTAATGAAGACAACGGCCAAACGCGTCTCGGTTTTACCGATGTATATATCAACAGCTCTGACAATTTCGTCGGCAAACGGTGGTCAATCGTCGACTTGGGTAAAAAAGGCGGTTTCAAAAAAGAGCCGGAGACGGCCCAGATCGCCGGCGAAGTGGCAGTCACACCGGGGCACTTCTATCAGATGTTGCCCAATGATGATCTCAGTATCATCGGCGGCGAAAGAGCGCTTGCAGTCAAAAGCGGTTACTATAATGTATATGTCAAGTCGTGGCTGAGAGGCAGCGATGGGAGTATAATCGGCGCCAATGTGTCGTTTGCCGAATACCGACCCAAAAACAGTGGTCTTGTTGATTGGGACAGCAATATCGGCATACAACTTCATGACAGCTTTGACAACATCGAACGGGCCGAGTTCTCATTCCGCAAGGGTTTTGTCTTCGACGACGAGTATACAATCTACAACATGGGCAACAGCGATCTGAGCAGCCATCTCGAAATAACCGTCAAAGAAAATACTATCAGCTTTGCAAACGCAGCATGGCTTCCTAACGGTGCGGCCGAAGTTGTAATAAATGTCCGTCACGGCAATCTTTATACCCGCGTCAGATTTATCGTCAAAACCGCAGCATAATCGCCATTGACGTTGTCTTAGATACTTTTGCCACAACAAAGCCCAAACAAGTTTGGCTTTGTATTCGACTTATTCGTATCTTTGCGGCAGTATATGAAAAAACTGTTTTTGATATTGTCAACGGCAGCGATATTGTTGCCTGCTTTCTCACAGAGTAAAAAAAAGGCGACAATCGCGCCGTCATACGCATGGACCGTGCAACAACCGCTCGGTCTTAGAGATTCATCGACGATCGACACTCTGCTATATAACTACTATAAGCAATCGATACCGTCAGAGATGAGTGATGCATGGGCTACGACAGGTGCTCTCGGTGCCGAAGGCATTAATATGATATTCAGCGAACGCCGCCCTACAAGCGACTTTTTTCTCGGTGATGCGCTCGCTATATGGCTTCCTGACGAGAAGGCCAATCGTTTCTACAACACGCGTATACCGATGACACTGCTGTCGTTCAACACGTCGGGCGGTCGAGAAACCTCACAGGAACGCCTTAGGGCCAATTTCTCGGGCAACGTCAACGCCAAGGCACAGATAGGTGCGATGATCGATTATATCTACTCGAAAGGCAGCTATAACTATCAGGCGACTAAAGATCTGATATGGGGGGCGTCGGGCTCATATATGGGTGACCGATATGAGTTTCAGGGATACTTCAACCACTTCAACATGCTCAACAAAGAGAACGGCGGCATAACCGACATTCTTTATATCAAAGATCCGGCTCAGCTGCAAGGCGGTGTCTCTTCAATAAACCCAAAGTCGATACCGACCAATCTCACAGACGCCCATACACGTTACAGCGGCGACGATCTGATGCTCAACAGCCGCTATAAAGTCGGATATTGGCACGAAGAGGAGATAAACGATACGACGGTTAAGCGCACTTATATACCAGTGTCGTCATTCATATGGACTCTGCGTTATAAAAGCGGCAAGCACGTCTTCATTGACAAATCACCGACAGAGACACGCGAGTTTTTCGAAAACACTTATCTCGACAACCGGCAGACACGCGACAACACCACTTATTGGTCTTTGTCGAACACGTTGGGTCTGTCGCTGCTTGAGGGATTCCACAAATATGCCAAATTCGGTCTCGCCGCCTATGTGACCCATGAAATAAGACGTTACAACCAGACGCCTGACACGCTTGACCGCGAGAATCCCGACTACGGTCTAACACCGTTTCCCGAGGGTATAGGCACAATAGCGCCAAAAACCACACAAAATCTTCTGTGGGTCGGCGGTCAGCTGAGTAAACAGAAAGGATCGATACTGACCTACAACGCCAATGCCGAGTTCGGTCTTATCGGGGAGGCCGTCGGCGAAGTCAAAATCAACGGTTCGCTGGCGACACGTTTCAAACTCTTAGGCGACACGGTGACTATCGCAGCCCAAGGAGGATTCCATAACGAGACAGCGCCATACCTGCTCAACAACTATCTGTCGAACCATTTCATCTGGAAAAACGATTTCGGCAAGATCAGACGTGTCAATTTCGGCGGGCGTCTCGACCTTCCGTTCAGCGGCACGTCGCTGTCTGTCGATGTAGACAATATACAGAACTACATCTACTTCAACGACAAATATCTCCCAACTCAACACGGTTCAAACATACAGATATTTTCGGCCCGTCTGAATCAGGATTTCAGACTGGGCATACTTAATTGGAGAAACCGCGTCACATATCAGACATCGTCTAACGACAACGTCATACCGCTACCCAAACTCGCTGTCTATTCAAACCTTTTCCTGCTCTTCAAGGTTGCGACTCTTCACGTGCAACTCGGTGTCGACTGTGATTATTATACGAGTTACTACGGACTCGCCTATCAACCGGCCACGGCATCATTCGCCACACAGCGCAAAGTCAAAGTCGGCAATTATCCGTTTATGAACGTGTATGCCAACATGAAACTGTCAAAAGCCCGTTTCTTTGTGCTCTTCTCGCACTTCAACCAAGGACTTTTCGGCGGCAACAATTATTTCTCGGTGCCTGATTATCCGCTCAATCCACGCCGTCTACAGCTCGGTGTGTCGGTCGATTTCGCCAACTAAGCGGTAGAAATTTTGTTATAGATATAACGGCACAATGATGTACCGCACAATCTGACATGAAAACAGAACCCATAAAAGGAAAAATGCCCGTTCTTGTAGGCTTGCTGATAATTGTTCTGGCGCTGATGTGGTTTGCCGAACGTTGCAGCATAAGCCATAAAGGCTCTATCGCCGATGTCTATAGCCGACCGGGGGGCGACACTGTGGCGATCGCTATCGAAATGTCGCCGATGACCTATACGTTCTCGGGCGATAGTGCTGTAGGTTTCGAATATGAAGTCATGAAAGCGATAGCGCGCCGCCATAACCTGCCTGTGGTCTTTCAGCCTTTCGCTCCGCTCGAATATGCGTTCGACGGGCTTCATAAAGGAGACTTCGACATGGTAATAGCATCAGTACCTTCGACAAAAAAAATCAGTGATGTTTTTCTGCTGACCGACGACATATATCTCGACAGACAGGTGCTTGTAACACGCAAAGATTCGACCGGCGACACTACCGCAACGGGAATACCGGCCCAGATGCGTCTGCTGGGCGATACTGTCTGGGCCGCGGATGCATCTCCGACAGGCTCACGGCTGCGCAATCTGTCGCACGAGATGGGCGACACAATATATGTCGAGAGTAAACCCAGCCTCACATCAGAGCATCTTGTAATACTGACAGCCACGGGTGAAATCAAGCAGGCTGTCGTAAACGAAGCCGTTGCCCGACGTCTTGCCGAGCAATATCCGAACATAGACATATCCACACCAATTTCACTAAGCCAATTCCAGCCATGGATGCTGAATAAAGACAAGGCAGCCCTGCGCGACTCGCTCAATGTATGGATAGCCGAATTCAAACAGACGCCCGAATACTGCCGACTGGCTGACAAGTATCTCAAATAAACGTAGGTCAGACTATAGTTCGACAACGGTAATGCCGGCACCACCGAGACGCACATCTTCGTCATGGAAGCCCTTGATGCCCTGCACGGTCGCAAGATAGTTGCGTATATACTGACGTAATGCACCGGTGCCGGTGCCGTGGAGTATCCTGACACGCGAGCTTCCGAATCTTATGGCGTCGTCGATAAAATAAGTCACATTTTGCAAAGCTTCGTCGACTCTTTGACCGCGAAGATCTATCTCCTGTCTGAAATTGAGCTGACGCTCACGCTCGGCCGCATTTGAAGCGACACTTATGAAAGATGCGGCACGGGCCACATTGTTGTCGGCCCGACGCATGGTCGGTATCAGACGATTTAGCTTTACCGTGGTCTTGATATTACCGAATATGACCGTCGCCTCTTTGGCGCTGACCGACTCGACTGTGCCTACGGTGTTTCCACCGTCAAGGATGACGTTGGTGCCGACCGTGATTGTCTCGGCAGGCTTGGGTACAGCCGCAGAAGGAGTCTTTTTCTTTTTACGGCGTTCGGTGATTGTCCGTAATGACGACTCATGATCTTCGGTCTCGAGTGAGCGCCGGTTCTCGACAAGTTGCTGACGAGCCTCACGGGTCTTCTCCTTGTCGGCCTGTGCGCGCTTGATTTCGTGGATTGTGCGCTCGATAGCGGCATTACTGCCGTCGATAATGCGTTTGGCTTCTTCTTTTGCCTCATTCAAGATTTCACGACGGCTGGTGCGCAGCGTTTCGGCATCGGTTTCGTATTTCTCGATCAGCTGCTCGAGTTTCTTCTCTTTCTGCCTGATGGCGAGACGCTTGTTTTCCCAATAACGTTTATCGCGGTTGATGTCGAGCAGATATTTGTCAGAGTTGATATAATCGCTGCCTACAATTGATTCGGCATCGGCGATTATCTCTTCGGGCAGACCTGTTTTACGGGCTATCTCAACTGCAAACGAGCTGCCTGGATTGCCGACCGAGAGCCGGAAGAGCGGCTTCATCAGATGACGGTCATAGAGCATCGAACCGTTTACCAGACCCGGAGTATCATCGGCAAACTGCTTTAGATTTCGGAAGTGTGTGGTTATGACACCCCACATGCCTTTGGCGTTGAATTGTTTCAGCAATGCTTGGGCTATAGCGCCGCCTATCTGAGGTTCTGTGCCGGCTCCGAATTCGTCAATCAATATAAGAGTGTCGCCGTTGCCGCGCTGATAGAAGAATTTCATATTGCGCAGATGCGACGAGTATGTACTGAGATCATCTTCTATCGACTGATCGTCGCCTATGTCTATGAAAACACTCTCGAACAGACCCATGCGTGAATTGGCTTCAAGAGTCGGCAGCACACCGCATTGCGCCATATATTGTATGATGGCGACAGTTTTGAGTGTTACAGACTTGCCGCCCGCATTGGGACCGGAGACGACGAGAAGCCTACGGTCAACGTCAAGTTCGATGTCGAGAGGCACGACTTTCTTGTCTTGACGTTTTAGCGATTCCTCAAGGACGGGATGACGCCCGCGCCACCACTCTATCGCAGGACCGGGCTCAACGGCCGGCATTGCCGCACCGACACTGAGAGCATAGCGCGCCTTGGCAACTATGAAATCAAAAAGACCGAGCACGCGGTATGAAGCAAGCAGTTCGTCGACGTAAGGACGTATCAAGTCTGTAAGTGCGATAAGAATGCGAGTCTCCTCGCGCCGCTCGTCAAGTTGCAGGCTTCGAATTTTGTTGTTTGCCTCCACAACCTCTGAAGGTTCGATAAAAACAGTCTTGCCTGAGGCCGATTCGTCGTGGACAATGCCGGGAATGCGGCGTTTGTTCATCGGCGAGACGGGAATGACGAGACGTCCGTCGCGCACAGAAGGGGTAACGTCGGCATCGACAAGCCCGTCTTTTACTGCTCGCGAGATAATGCGCCTCATAAGCATACCGACTGTGCCACCCATTGACGCTATCCGGCCTCTTATCTCGGCCAGAGCCGGCGAGGCGTTGTCTTTGACATCTCCCCATCGATCAATGACTCTATCGATGGCTGTCATGAGCGACGGGAAAACCTGTAAGCCTTCGGCGACGGCATCGAGATGGGGATATGGTGTCGCTCCGGCGTCATCGCGATGTGACACAAAAAATTTCGCAATAGCTGCCATCGTTGCCAGCGAGAGACGCACCCTGAGCAGGTCGGCGGGAGACATGAAAGAGCCTTCGACGCGAGCGCCGGCTATCGCGGCGGTCATGTCATTTATATTATCATCGGGAAAAGCTTCGTCGCCGACAAGTATGGTCAACATTTCTGATGTCTCTCCAAGACGGCCAATCACAGTCTTATAGTCTGACGAAAAGGCCATGGCCTCACATTCGGCCACACCAAGCGGCGACTGACAGCGTGCGGCAATATTCGCGCGGACACTGTCGAAGCCTATTTTTGTTTCAATCGTTGCGGGATATATCATAATTCAGACTGCAAATTTACGAAATAATCTGCAATCTTCAATTTACAACGTTCTGAGGTGTGCCCGCAAAAAAAGCACGGAGATTTGCAGCTGACACGTCAAGCAGGCGGCGACGCGCGTCGGTCGATTGCCAGGCGATATGCGGTGTCACGATGCAGTTGTCAAGACCTATAAGCGGTGATCCATGACGCGGCGGCTCAACAGCGAGCACATCGACTGCCGCAAAGGCTATCTTGCCTGAAACAAGAGCTTCGGCAAGAGCGTCTTCGTCGACAAGCGGGCCTCGGGCGGTGTTTATTATAATTGCTGTCGGCTTCATCAGAGCGATGGTGGCGTCGTTGACAAAGTGACGGTTGTCGGAAGTCAAAGGAGCATTGAGCGACAGCACATCGGCGCGACGAAACATTTCATCGCGCGATACTTTCTCGATATATGGCGGGAGAGTCTCGGGCGATTGCGATGTACAGCTGATGACATGCATACCGAATGCGTCGGCTATGGCTGCGACACGTTTGCCGATATTGCCGAGGCCATAAACTGCCATTGTCTTGCCGTCGAGTTCCTCGATAGGACCGAGACGGTAGCTGAAATCGTCACACGACGCCCAACAACCTGCGGCTATACTCGCCGAGTAGTCGCCGACCCGGTTACATATCGTCAGCAGCATTGCAAAAACGAGCTGGGCGACAGACATAGTACTGTAGGCCGGCACATTACTGACGATGACGCCGGCACGACGCGCGGCCTCGATGTCGACGTTGTTGTAGCCGGTGGCAAGCACGCCGATAAATTTCAAGGCGGGGAGCGCCACTATTGTGGCGGCATCGATTATGACCTTATTTGTAAACACGGCTGTTGCACCGGCACATCGGGCCACGACCTCGTCGGCCGTAGTTCGGTCATAGACTGTCAGCTCGCCCTGCGAGGCGACATCGTGCCACGAAAGATCGCCACTGTTGGCGACGTAGCCGTCGAGTATTACAATCTTAGGTTTTTCCATGTCATCTGATGAAATTTGTTGCTATTCGCGGCTCCGGATCAGGGAGAGCCGGTGATGACGGATTGTTGATGGATTTTAGCAGCCACGCCATGTTACGACCAAGCAGGCGCATGGTCTGAAGGCCTTCGCCATCCTCGCGCGCCTCGCCGATGTTGCGGCCGTGGACACTGTTCCAATACTGAGATGTCACGACAGGCATGCTCATTATCGAGAAATATTTGTTGAGACGATCGAAATTGGCGCTCGCACCTCCGCGGCGGCATACGACGACAGCAGCGGCCGGTTTTCCTCTGAGCAACGGGGCCGATGAATAGAATAGACGGTCGAGCACGGCACAGAGCGACCCGGCGGGACCGGCATAATATGTCGGAGAACCGACGATCAGACCGTCACATTCTGCCACTGCAACGTGAAGTTGTTCGTAGATGTCATCGTGGAATACACAGCGACCCAGCTCGGTACATTTATAACAGGCGACACAGCCCTGTACGGGCTTAGTGCCTATCCAAACAGTTTCGGTTTCAATGCCCTCGTTTTCAAGAGCGCAGGCAACCTCGGCAAGAGCGATCGAAGTATTGCCGTCGCGATGCGGACTACCGTTTATGAGTAATACTTTCATTATGGTAAACTTTAATCAATCTACAGCAAAGTTAAACTATCCTAAGCTTATTTGCAACTTATAATACGATTAACTACATTTGCAGGACAACCAAGACAAACTCAGATATTACCATGGATAAAAAACTGCTCTTAACAAAAAATCCCGTCGCGGCATACCTTAAGAAAATGCCGGAGACCTTTACACGCGAAGATATCGTCAGATATATCACCGACAACAATGTCGAATGTGTCAATTTCATGTATCCGGCTGCCGACGGCCGTCTCAAGACACTCAATTTCATCATAAACGATCTTGAATATCTCAACACAATCCTCACGCTCGGCGAGCGCGTCGACGGCTCGTCGCTCTTTCCCTTTATCGAAGCCGGCAACTCAGACCTCTATGCCCTGCCGATATTCTCGACGGCATTTGTCGACCCGTTTGCCGAATTGCCGACGGTAGGCTTCCTCTGCCGGTTCTTCGACAAAGACGGCAATCCGCTCGAATGTTCGCCGGAGTATACGCTCGAAAAAGCGTGCACGCGTTTCACCGAAGAAACCGGTCTGACGTTCGAGGCCATGGGCGAGCTCGAGTATTATGTAATAAAGAGCGATGACGGCACATTCCCGGCAACAGATCAGCGCGGCTACCACGAATCGGCGCCTTTTGCCAAATTCAATGATTTCAGAGTCAAATGTATGAAGTATATCGCCATGACGGGCGGATATATCAAATACGGTCATTCGGAAGTCGGCAATTTCACTCTTGACGGCATTGTCTATGAACAGAATGAAATCGAATTTCTCCCCGTTGATGCCCGCAAGGCTGCCAATCAGTTGATGCTCGCCAAGTGGGTCATCAGAAACCTCGCCGCGCGTGAGGGCCTCGACGTGACTTTCGCGCCCAAGATTACGGTCGGCAAAGCCGGGTCGGGACTGCATATCCACATGCGGCTCGTCGATGCCGACGGCCATAGCGTGATGCTCGACAAAAACCGCAAACTGAGCACCGACGCCCTGCGCATGATAGGCGGCCTGATGTCTCTCGCACCGGCTATCACAGCTTTCGGCAACACCAATCCGACGAGCTATTTCAGGCTTGTGCCCCATCAGGAGGCCCCGACCAACGTCTGTTGGGGCGACCGCAACCGTTCTGTTCTCGTGAGAGTGCCGCTCGGCTGGACGGCAGACCGCGATATGTGTGCCGAGCTAAATCCGGGCACGGCGTCAATCGACATTGACGCTTCGCACAAACAGACTGTCGAAATCCGTTCGGCCGACTGCTCGGCTGACATCTATCTGCTCATAGCCGCTCTGGCTGTCGCCGCCCGCTATGGTTTCGAGAACAAAGAGTCGCTCGAAATCGCCCGCAAGACATATGTCGACGTAAACATCCATGACAGCAAGAATGCCGAGCGCGTCAAAGATCTCGATTCGCTTCCCTACTCGTGTGAGGCTTCGGCCGACCGCCTATATGACGACCGCGCCATATTCGAGGCCAAAGGTGTGTTTGCCCCGGCACTCATCGACGGCATGATAGCAAAACTGAAATCATATGACGAGGCCGAAGCTGAGGCTGCCAAAAGCGACCCGACGAAAATGCTTGAACTCGTGCGCCGCTTCTTCTACTGTGGATAAAATATTTTTTCATTAAGAACACAAGACGCTCCGGAACAAATCAATGTGCCGGAGCGTTTTTATTTCATAATTACATTATGCTTGAACTATGATTGGAAAATATGTCATTACATCGGCAATGCTGCTATGCGCCGGCGTAACATCGTCGGCCGCAACAAAGAGTCTTGTCGATATGCAACGAGACTCGGTCATCGCATCACATCGCATCATTTACCTCAATGATGACGATAGCCCCAAAGTCTATAGTGATTCGATCAAATATGCCATCGAATCATTTTATTATGACCAATTCAGACATTTCCAAGACCCTGATGCGCCTTATTTTCTCTTCATGAGCAAAGATGCCAGACTCGCCATGGGCATAGGCGGCTGCGTCAGGATGCGCGGCTGGTATGACTGGGACGGCGCACAGCCGACAAGCGCCTTCTCGCCCTATCTCATACCGATTGACAAAGATCCGGCAAAGATGCGCCACTTCGACACAACTCCGGCAGGCACATGTCTGTTTTTCCGCGTCATCGGACGCAATAAGACTCTCGGCTACTATCAGCTTTATATCGAGGCCAATTTCAACGGCTATCAGAGCCGAGATTTCCATCTCAAAAAGGCATACGCCGTGATCAACGATTTCACAATCGGCTACGCCAACTCAACGTTCAGCGACCCTGCCGCCGTACCGGCCACGGTTGATGCCAACGGGCCAAACAACAAAATCAGCCCGACATCGATACTCGTCAGATGGATGCCGACCATCAAAAAACGGTATACATTCGCTGTATCTGTCGAGACACCATCCCAACAGATCGATGTCGACAAGATCACGACCTCAAAAGTCGATTCTTGGATGCCCGACTTCGCAGCCTTCGCACAATATCAATGGAACCGCGGAGAGCATGTCAGGCTTTCAGGTATTGTGCGCACCATGTCATATCGCGACATCGAAGCCGCTAAAAACCATAACGTAGTCGGCTGGGGGCTTCTTCTTAGTTCTGTCGCACATCCGTGGACACCCGTTACGACCTATGCCACAGTAAGCTATGGCAGAGGATATGGCAGCACCGGAGGCGACTTACAGGTGGGTAGCTACGACCTTGTCGGCGACGCCGAAAGACCGGGATACATGTATGCACCCGCATCATACGGGTGGAACATAGGACTGCAATATAACTTCAAACCCAATCTTTTCTCGACAGTCACGGCAAGCCACACACGCTATCTGCCAAAAGGAGAAATCGACGGCAGCGAATATAAATACGGCTTGTTTTTCGCAGCAAATGTCTTCTGGAATCTTACACCGCGAATGCAGGTCGGCGCCGAATTCGATCTGGGCAAACGTCAGAATTTCGACGGACGCCACAGCTGGGGACAGCGCATCGGCGCCATGGCCCAATTCTCGTTCTGAGCTATTCTTTCACAAAATACAGCTCTTCCATATCATCGTCATCCCACCCGAATATTGCTAAATTTTTGCCATTTGTGGAAAGTTCAAAGCGCAGATTGTATATCTGACCTTGTGTTTTAACGCGGAGTTTACTGCCTGATATATTATATGAAAATTCCCATCTATCTGAAAATGGCTCATCTGAAAACCATTGATAACCGGAAAGATCTTCATCAAAGGCCATTATTAACGGCTCATCCCATGGTTCGCCATAAGCATCATCATAGCAAACCCATTTCCCCAAAATGGTTGCTTGTGTTGGTTCATCTTTATCGTTATCACCACATGACGACACAGCCGCAAACATGAAAACGAGCATGAAATACTTCAGAAATTTTGTTTTGTACATAATATATTCCATCGGTCTTACAGCCCTATCAACCATTAAATCATAATAAGAGACGTGGACTGAATTTACCATATCTCTGAATGATGGTCCTGAGAAAACCTTTTACGCAAGATATGAAAACAGCAGCCCACGCTATAGCGTGAGAACCGCTTTGTTACCTCTTGCGTAAGTAGAAAATTTCTCAGGTTTTCATTCACAAGATAAGCAAAACGCCTCTTCTAAATATTAGAAATATGTATAGATAGAATTGCTTCTATCTAATTGCAAAATTAACAAGTATTTTCGATATATACGTTATCTTGCCCGATATTATCGTTTTTGGGATATAATGTTTTGAGATGTTTTGAGAAGTCTATGTGAGATGCCTTAAACAGTATGTGGTTTCAGCTCACAAAACAGGTTGATACCAAAATAAGCAGCAAGCCTTAAGAATAGTTCTAAAGTGAGTCGCACTCTTCGAGCCAGAGACGCGACGAGGCGTCGGACGGCATGCGCCAGTCACCGCGCGGCGACAGACAGACGCTACCGACTTTCGGACCGTCGGGGAGGCATGAGCGCTTGAACTGTTGGTTGAAGAAACGACGATAGAATGTCTTCATCCAATGTTTTATGACATCGTCGGCATACTTGCCGGCAAAGGCTTTACGAGCGAGGAAGAACACCCGCCGAGGTGCAAAGCCATAGCGCAACATGTTATACAGGAAGAAATCATGCAGCTCATAAGGGCCGACAAGGTCTTCGGTTTTTTGCTTTATTGTGCCGTCGGCAGCAGCAGGAATAAGTTCGGGACTGATCGGTGTGTCAATAATGTCGAGAAGTATATCTCGAGTATGGCTGTCATCTGATGTCTTGGCGAAATATGCCGTCAGATGTCTCACAAGAGTCTTCGGCACTCCGGCGTTTACACCGTACATCGACATATGGTCGCCGTTGTAAGTGGCCCACCCGAGAGCAAGTTCCGAAAGATCGCCGGTGCCAAGCACCATGCCTCCTGTCTGATTTGCTATGTCCATCAGCAGCTGTGTGCGTTCACGCGCCTGTGAGTTCTCATAAGTGACGTCGTGATTGGCCGGGTCATGGCCGATGTCGGCAAAATGTTGGTTCACGGCCGCCACAATCGATATCTCGCGTATTGTTACCCCGAGACTTTCCATTAGAGCTACGGCGTTGTCGTGGGTGCGGTCGGTCGTACCGAAACCGGGCATAGTGACACCGATAATGCCTTTGCGGTCAAGGGCGAGGCGGTCAAATGCGCGTACGGCCACCAACAGAGCCAATGTCGAGTCAAGACCGCCCGAAATGCCGATGACCAACGACCGGCAATGTGTGAAATCGAGACGGCGGCAGAGTGCGGTCGCCTGAATGTTTATTATTTCGTCACAGCGCTCGTCGAGACCGTCTCTGTCGGCCGGTACAAACGGCAACGGATTGACACGACGGTAGAGACTATCGTCGTCATGACGTGGTGTCAACGATGCCGGAACTGTCTCAAACCGGCATAAGTCACTGCGACGGGCACAATCCGCGAATGACGTCGTATGAAGACGGTCGCGCCGTATGGCTTCGATGTCTATGTCGGCAACGACATATTGAGGTTTGAGCTGCCAGCGACGATTGGCGGCAAGCAGCGAACCGTTTTCGGCGACAAAGGCCTTGCCGTCGAAGACAAGATCGGTCGAAGATTCACCGTAACCGGCCGAGGCATAGACATATGCGCTGATTGTGCGCGCCGACTGCTGCTTGACCAGAGATGTCAGATAGTCATATTTGCCGATAAGGTCGTCACTTGCAGAGATATTTACAATGATCTCGGCACCGGCCATAGCGGCATAGGAACTCGGAGGTATCGGAGTCCACATGTCCTCGCATATCTCTACGCCGACTCTGACACCGAGACAGTCGACAAGCAGGCGTGTGCCGAATGGTATATGACGGCCTGAGAGAGCGATTTCACCGTTTGTTTCGGGAGCCGATGTCCACCAGCGTTTTTCGTAGAACTCGTTGTAGGAGGGTATATAAGTTTTGGGAACGACAGCAATAAGCCCGTGACAGAAAACAAGAGCACAGTTGTAAAGCGCACCGCACACCTCGAGGGGTGCACCGACGACGAAGGCCATATCGCACGTGCGACTGTAACGGTCAAGACGCCCGATTGCCCGTGAGACGCCGTCGAGCAAGGTACGGTTATGGAAGAGATCGCCACAGGTATAACCCGTGACTGACATCTCGGGAAAAGCTACGAACGAGGGCGAGACTTGTTTGAGATCGTCGAGAAGAGATATTATCGATCTGACGTTTGCTTCGCAGTCGGCAGGAGAAACGGCAGGCACAGCCGCCGCCACTCTGAAAAAACCGTTTTCTGTCATGATTGTCTTTAACCGTCAATTGTTTTTGAAAATCATATCATAGCGATTGAGCAGATTCAGGAACCTGAGATCGTCGCGTAGAGGAGCCACATTGATGCGCGCGTCGGTGTTATACATCCAGTTGTAGTAGTTTGCATAACCGGCTTTGAGTGATTTCTCGGCGCAGGCTATCGCACGGTCGTTGTCACCGGTCATGGCATAGAAACATGCTCCATAGTAGTTTATCAGACCGTCGTGATCTTCGACGGTTGTGAGGATATTGTTCATCCAAGCCTCGGCCTGGGTTAAGCGATCGATATAGAGCTGAGCAAATCCTTTGAGCGATCTCACGTTGTCGATATAAAAATGGTCCATATCGACAACCTGCTCGTAAAAGGTGCGAGCTGCGGCCGGCTGATTCATATAGTCGTTGAGCAACCAAGCCCTTACCATGTAGTAGTAAGGATTCTCGGCGTCGGTCATCACAGCTTCGCCGAAAAGTGAGGCCGCCTCCTTATAATTCTCCTTAGCCATATAGCAGAGTCCCATCTCGACAAGTCCGTCGGCATAATTGCGGTCGACGGCAAGCGACTGCGCGGCTGCGTTGACGGCATCGTCGTCGCGTTTGAGAGCGCGGAGTATCTTGGCTTTAAGACAGAAATACCGGGCATCGTCTTTTATCATGCCGAGAGCGTAGTCTATGCTTGACAAGGCTTCGTCGAAACGGCCGAGGGCATATTGACATTCGGCGATAGAGGCGTGAAGACCGTGATATTTGTAAAGATTGTTGTCGATGATATAGTTGAAATCGTCGATTGCCGCGCCATAATGATAGTGGGCCTGGGCGATGACTGCGCGCAGATATCTGAACATGCCGACGTTGGGCGCCTGCCGGATAGCGTTTGTAAGGCCGTTCATCGTAGCGACATAGTTGGTGTTGCCGTATTCGACAAGAGCTTCGATGGCCTTATTGTTTTTGCTGTCGCTGCTGATGGCAAGTAGCAGATCGTCAACGGCATTGTTGTGGTCGCCCATCTGTTTTCTCACCGAGGCACGGCGCACATATATCTCGGCGTTGTTCGGATCAAGATTGACAGCCTCTTCGAGATATTCGTTTGCGAGACCGTAGTTGTTCTCTTTTATGGCAACGCGGGCCAAGCCAAGAAGCGCCTGTGAGTTGCGGCTATTAAGACGACGCAGACGCTGATAATCGGCTTTTGCATCGCCATACATGCCGAGATCGAACTCTGTATTGGCACGCTCGTTGATGACCTGCATCGAATTTGGGTCGATATCATAGGCAGCATTGAGATCGGCGAGTGCCTGCTCTTTCTTACGGGTCTGGTTGTAGATGCCCGCACGAAGCATATACTCCTGTAGCAGCACATCGCTTTCGCCCGAAGGTGTCACTTTTATCGCCTCGTTGACGTCGTCGAGAGCCCGCAGATACTCGTCGTGCTGATAATATTCGTAGGCACGGCGCAAGCGGGTGATATAATCGCCGGGGTTCTCGCGTAACTGCTGTTCATATACCTGAAGGACAGCTTTGGTGATTGGATTGTCAATGCCTGACTGAGCCTTGGCGGGCATCATTGACATCAATGCGATGAAAAAAGCAATCGGTTTGATTATTTTCATAATGGAGATGATTATTCTGAAATAGAGTTTACTGTCATTCTTAGTTGTGTCAGTCGGCTGAGCAAGCCTTCGATGAGGTCGAGGCGCAGCATATTGGCACCGTCGCTTTTGGCCTTTGACGGGTCGGGGTGTGTCTCGATAAAGATACCGTCGGCCCCCACGGCTATGGCGGCGCGTGCTATGGTCTCAATCATGTCGGGACGGCCGCCGGTGACGCCGCCGGCTGTATTAGGCTGCTGCAGCGAGTGTGTGACGTCGACGATAACGGGCACGCCCTGCCTGCGCATGACGGGAATACCGCGAAAGTCCACAATCAGGTCACCGTAGCCGAACATCGTGCCGCGGTCGGTGACGCCTACCTGCATGTTGCCGGTCTCCCGCACTTTATCGACGGCGAAGCGCATCGATTCGGGCGACAGAAACTGGCCTTTCTTGATGTTGACAAATTTTCCGGTTTTGCCGGCGGCAACAAGTAGGTCGGTCTGACGGCAAAGGAATGCCGGTATCTGAAGCATATCCACATACTCGGCCGCCATGGCAGCCTCATGTGCCTCGTGGATATCGGTAACTACCGGAACACCTGTTTTCTCGCCGGTCTTTTTCAATATTTCAAGAGCCTCGATGTCGCCTATGCCCGTAAACGAGTCAAGACGCGAACGATTAGCCTTGCGATAGCTTCCTTTAAAAACATAGGGAATGCCGAGTTCCCGACAAATGGGAGCTATATGACCGGCGATGTCATATGCCATCTGCTCGCCCTCGATGACGCAAGGTCCGGCAAGCAGAAAGAAATTGTTGTTATCTGACGATCTTAGATATTGAAGTATATCCATATTTATGAATTCTGTTGATTTATTATATGACATGTGTCGCATGCGACGAGAGCTGCGGTCTCTGTGCGCAGACGGTTGTCGCCAAGAGTGACGGCAACAAATCCCGAACCGAGAGCAAGATCGATTTCCTGCGGCGAAAAATCGCCTTCGGGACCTATAAGCAGAGTCACATCGCAGCCGGGACGATAGTTCTTAGCCAACAGACGGCGTTCGACGCGGTCGTCGCAGTAGGCGACAAAGCGCTGTTGATCGTCGACCGACGGGATGAAATCTTTTATCGGGGTCATCTCGTCGATTTGCGGCAACACGGCCTTAAGTGACTGCTTCATGGCCGAAACGGCGATTTTCTCAAGACGGTCGGTTTTGATCTCTTTGCGCTCGGATCGGTCACAGCGCAGAGGCACTATGCGGTCGACGCCGATCTCGACAAGTTTTTCGACAAGCCACTCCATACGGTCATTGTGCTTCGTGGGAGCTACAGCCACGGTTATGCGGCCGGACCACACCTTAGGCAATGACACTGCCTCGACAATATCGACACCGGCTCGCTTTGCGTGTGCAACGGCAAGCCGACAGCGGTAAAGATTGCCACGACCGTCGACAACCTCAAGCATGTCGCCCGCCTGCATACGCAGAACTCTCACTGCATGCTGAGAATCGCTCTCGGGCAATGTCGCGCTTGTCAATATATCAGGAGCATAAAACCTTATCACTTTGTTATAAGCTTAGCTGTAATCAGTTATCAAATCCGGCCGGGTCAGATGCCTCAAGCGAGCTTTCGGCTTTCGCGGCCTCGTTTTTATTATCTTTGACATCTTTGAAACAGATGAAAAAGAGCACTGCCACGACAGCGGCATAGCCGGCAAAAATCAGCCACGAAGTGCTCCAGCCTGCGAGCTGTGCCTCGCCTGCCGGCTGACTGTATACATACCGGTTGATGACCTGCTGCGCACCAAGTGTACCTATTGTGGCGCCAATACCGTTAGTCATAAGCATAAACAAGCCCTGGGCCGACGATCTGAGCGACATATCGGTTTTGAGGTCGACATAAAGCGAACCCGAGACATTGAAGAAGTCGAACGCTATGCCATAGACTATCATCGAGAGAACAAACAGCCAGACTCCGCTGCCGGGATTGCCGATGCCGAAGAACCCGAAACGGAACACCCATGCAAGCATAGCCATGAGCATGACCGTTTTGATACCATAGCGCTTGAGGAAGAAAGGAATAAGCAGAATACACAGCGCCTCGCTCGCCTGAGACAGGGATATGAGAGCATTTGCGTTTTTGACGCCCCAAAGATCGGCAAAGCCGGGTATCTGGCCGAAACTCTGTATAAATGGATTGGCAAAACCATTGGTGATCTGAAGCGATACGCCTAAAAGCATTGAGAATATGAAGAATATCGCCATCTGCCTGTTTTTAAACAGCGTGAACGCACGCAGCCCGAGAGCGTCGGTGACCGAAGCGCTTTTCTTGCCTTTCGACACCGGACATGCAGGCATTGTCAGAGCATAAAGCGCAAGGACGAAGCTGAGTATGCCGGAGGTGAAGAGCTGTTGATATGTATTCTGATAGCCGGTGAAGTTGACAAAAAGCATGGCGCAGATAAAGCCAATGGTGCCGAGTGTACGTATCGGCGGAAAATGTTTGACCGTGTCGAGGCCCGCCTTACCCAAAGCCGTATATGCGACAGAGTTGGTCAGACCTATGGTGGGCATGAAGAAAGCTACCGAAACGGCATATAATGCAAAGAGCGGTGTGAACTCGATGCTGCCGTCATTGTTCATCGCATACCAACCGGCAAGGATCATAAAAGCACCGGCCATAACATGACAGAAGCTCAACATTTTCTGAGCGGGAACCCATCGGTCGGCTATGATGCCGATGATAGCCGGCATGAATATAGACACGATGCCCTGTATCGAATAAAACCAACCGATTGACTCCTGTAGGTTCTGGCGGGAAAGGAAACTGCCGAGAGAGGTCAGATAAGCGCCCCATACGGCAAATTCGAGAAAATTCATTGCCGCGAGGCGGCTTTTGATAGCTTTCATATTAGTTCAGGTAAGTTTTAATTTGCAAAAATAATAAAAGTATTTCTATATTCGGGTGCCATCGCTGTCGGCTGCGTCGGGATTGTCACGACGGTCTTTTTTCTTTTTCAATATCTCGCTGACACGGGCAGCTTCTTCATAATTCTCGTCTTCGATAAGCTGCTCGAGTGTACGCTCGAGTTCTTCAACGGCATAATTCTCGAGTTTGGGTTCGGCAAAATATGCAGCCTGTCGGAGGTCTTCGTTTGTATTGACCGTGGTGTCGGTTTCTTCATCGGTCTCGTCATCGAGAATAAATCCGGTCTCACGCACAATAGCCGCCGTCGTGACAATAGGCACGTGGGCGCGTATGGCAATGGCAATAGCGTCAGATGTACGGGCATCGAGCACAACCGTTCGCTCGCCGTCACTAAATGTCAGTTCGGAATAGAATATGCCGTTTTCAAACTTATATATAAAGACTTCACGCAGCTTGACACCAAATGCCTGAGCAAAACTGACAAAAAGATCGTGGGTCAGCGGACGCGGCGGCACAATGCCTTCGATTCTGATTGCTATCGACTGTGCCTCGGAAGCCCCGATGACAACCGGTATCTTATGCGGGCCGTCTTCTTCGGCCAAAAGCAGGGCATAAGCTCCGCTCTGAAGCTGGCTATAGGAGATGCCGAGTATTCTCAATCTGACTCTGTCATCCATAATTATCTTGAAATATTGCGGCCGGTTATGATCCCAGAACCATAACAAATCGATGAATCCTTATCATATATCACGGCAAACTGCCCGGGAGCGATGCCCTGCACTTTACGGTCTGAGACTATCTTGTATCCCGAGTCAGACATGCGTGTCAGCCGGCCGCCGATAAATTCGGGCATGTGACGGTTTTTGAATGTGATCTCGACATTATCACAGTCGCTTCCCCAAGGATCGGCAGTGATAAAGTGCATTTCGTCGAGATGCAGCTCATTGCCATACTGTTGCTCGGTATCATATCCGTTGGAGACATAGATGACATTGTCGTGAACGTTTTTCTTGACCACATACCAAGGTCCACCGCTGAGACCGAGCCCTTTGCGCTGGCCAATGGTGTGAAACCAAAAACCTTTATGCTCACCGATCTTGCGACCGGTCTCAAGTTCCACTATGGCTCCGGACTTCTCCCCGAGGTGTCGGCGAATGAAATCATTATAGTTGATTTTGCCAAGGAAGCAGATGCCCTGACTGTCCTTACGATATGCATTGGGCATTTTTGCCTCGACAGCAATCTCGCGCACTCTTGATTTAGGAATGTCGCCCAACGGAAACATCAGATGACTCAGTTGTTCGTAGCTTATACGTGCAAGGAAATCTGTCTGGTCCTTCACCGGATCGACCGCCGTAGCGAGCCATACTTTGCCGTCGAATTCTTTTGTTGACGCATAATGGCCTGTGGCTGTCTTGTCGAACTCTCGGCCCCAACGCTGCTCGAAATAGCCAAACTTGATTATCTTGTTGCACATTATATCGGGATTGGGGGTCAGACCTTGTCTGACAGTCTTCAAAGCATATTCCATGACATTGTCCCAATATTCCTGATGGAGCGAGACAATGTCGAAAGGCAGGTTGAATCGCCGCGCAATCAGTTGACACATTTCGATGTCTTCATTAGCCGAACAATCGCCCTCGTCAGTGTCGAGACCTATGCGTATATAAAAGAGATGCAGGTCATGGCCCATTTCAAGCAAGCGATAGACGGCGACCGCACTGTCGACTCCGCCGGAAATCAAAACCGCTATCTTCATATCATCATTGTCAGTTGTTTAACTTATATAGCGAGCTGAATGCATTGAGCACGTTATCGACAGGAATATTCTTGACTATAATCTTGTTGTCTTTGTCAAGATAATATATCATCGGGTTATCGCGCATCTCGAGAGTGCCGCCAAGACTATCGGCCACGCCGGCAACCCAGTTGGCCGGACACGAATCGACATCAGACTTGTCAGTATCACCGGCGTTGCCGTCGACAATATAAACAATTTTAAGAAGTTTGGCTTCTATAAGCGCATTGAGCGCGGGGTCGGCAGACAATCGCACACGCGCAAGCGAACAGTCAGTGCAATCACGCGATGCCACAAGGACGAGCGTATATTTCGTCGAATCAGACAGAGCATGACGCTTTGTGCCATCAGCACACGTCAGCTCTATGTCGAGAAATGTCGCACCAACCGCACTGTTACCTATTATATTGACCTGCCGGGCATAATAAGAGCGATCTTCCGACGGGATTTTCTTATGGTTGGCCGCTGCCGAGGCAAACGGCAGATAAACTTCTTCTGATACAAAATCGGCTGAGTCGGAGTAAAGCCAACGTTCAGCCATACGGGCGACTTCGAGCGTCTGAGGACCTGACTTTTTGACAGTCTCAAGCAGTCTGTCGACTGCCAGATGAACCGTGTCGGCAGACGCATACGGCATAAATGACACCCAGTCGCCAAAAGCCTCGGTCAGTTTGCCCTTGCTCGAAAAGGCCGATTTAAAATTGCATCTTTCCCAGAATTTATCGACGAGAAATGTACAACGTTCATAGAAATTGGTCATATCTTCGGGCGCCTCGGGATAAGGAAAAAGCCTCTCAGACTGTTGAGCATGAGATGTCAGTGAGCATATCAAGGCCACTGCCGTCACCAACGTATATATAATCTTTTTCATAATCATGTAAAATTAATTTACAAATTTAATGAAAAAAGTAATAACACATAGAGCTTGAAAGAAAAATTAATATACGCGAAAGGTTTTGCGCTTCGCCAGAATCTTAATGCGTCAGCATCTGTCACTATAAATACATTGATTTGCCCTTATCGCATATTTGGCGTAATTTTGCAGAAAAATACATTATGCATACAATCACGCCACACATAAAATATATAGGCACCCAAGATGACAACCTCGATCTCTTTGAAGGGCAATATCCTGTCACGCATGGCATTTCTTACAACTCGTATCTCATTGACGACAACGACACGGCCATTGTCGACTCAGTCGATATACGCCGCTGTACCGATTGGCTCGCCGCTATCGAGGACGGCCTCGGCTCTATCGGATGCACACCGCGCTATCTCATAGTCCAGCACGTCGAGCCGGATCATTCGGGCAGCATCAAAGCTTTTATCGAACGTTATCCCGCCACTACACTCGTCTGCACAACCAAAGCCGCGACAATGCTCGCCAATTTCTTTGAAGACACAGATTTTGCCTGCCGTGTAAAAATTGTTGGAGATAACGACACCCTGACTCTCGGTCGTACAACATTACGTTTTCTCACTGCTCCGATGGTTCACTGGCCCGAGGTTATGATGACTCTCGACGAGACCGACGGCGTGCTGTTCTCAGCGGATGCTTTCGGTTCTTTTACGACATCAGGGGCGACCGACGCCTGGGACTGCGAAGCCCGTCGTTATTACACCAACATCGTCGGCCGTTTCGGAGCATCTGTACAATGCATTATGAAAAAACTCACCGGCCGTAAGTTTGCGATCATCGCCCCACTCCACGGTCCGGTACTCACTGATAATCTCGCACATTATTGGAATCTATATGACAGATGGAGTCGGTATGAACCCGAGTGCCGCGGTGTCCTCGTGGCATATGCCTCGGTCTATGGCGGCACGGCCGAGGCCGCGCGCCGTCTCGCATCAATGCTTGACAATGAAGGCGCCGGCGAAATTGTGCAACTCGATTTATGCCGTCACGATGTATCATATGCCGTAGCCGAAGCTTTCCGCCTTAGCCATATGGCTTTATGCAGCATAACATACGACGGTGCTCTTTTCCCATCGATGCATGATTTTCTTTATCATCTCGAGTGTAAAAAACTGTGCGGTCGCACTGTCGGTCTGATCGAGAACGGCTCGTGGGCCCCCGTTGCCGCCCGCATTATGTCTGACAAACTCAGCCATATGAAAGACATGACAGTCGTCGAACCGACCGTCACTATCCACGGCCGTTTACATCACAGCAACATCACTCAGTTGCGTGAACTCGCCTCGGCTTTGACCCGATAGATAAATTATCTATAATAAAAACGTCATCAAAGCGCTCCCGAAAAAAGGAGCGTTTTGATTTTTCGGCACACCTTTTGCAATAGATAAAACCAAAGAGACATTTGTTTTGTTAATTTAAATAAACAAGGATTATATCTGCAACGATTATTTCAACCATCACTTAATATTATGAATTTCAACAATTTCACCATCAAATCGCAGGAAGCCATCCAAAAGGCCGTCGAGCTGACACGCGGAGCCGGCTCACAAGCTATCGAACCGGTTCATCTGCTGAAAGGTGTCGTCGATGAAGGCGAGTCTCTGGTAAAATTCATTTTCCAGAAAATAGGTGCCAATCTGCCGGCAGTGACCGCACAGATCGACCGTGAGATTGACTCTCTGCCAAAGGTTTCCGGCGGCGAGCCCTACCTCAGCCGAAGTTCTAACGATGTGCTACAGAAAGCGCTTGACATCTCCAAGAAGATGGGTGACGAATATGTAACACTCGAGGCCCTGCTCATGGCAATCTTTGAAATAAACTCTCAGGCATCAACAATACTCAAGAACGCCGGTCTGAGCGAAAAAGAACTGAAAGCCGCCGTTGAGGAACTCCGCAAGGGTAAGAAAGCCACCGACCAAAGCGCCGAAGAGACATATAACGCTCTTTCAAAATATGCTATAAACCTCAACGAGCGTGCCCGCTCGGGCAAACTCGACCCGGTCATCGGCCGCGACGAGGAAATCAGGCGCGTCCTACAGATTCTAAGCCGACGCACCAAAAACAACCCTATGCTTATCGGCGAACCCGGCACAGGCAAGACCGCCATCGCCGAAGGCCTCGCACACCGTATTGTCCGCGGCGATGTGCCCGAAAATCTGCGCACGAAACAGATCTATTCGCTCGATATGGGCGCGCTCGTGGCAGGCGCCAAATACAAAGGCGAATTTGAGGAACGACTCAAAGCAATCGTCAATGAAGTGACATCGGCTGACGGCGAGATAATATTGTTTATCGACGAAATCCACACTCTCGTCGGAGCAGGCAAAGGCGAAGGCGCCATGGATGCAGCAAACATCCTCAAGCCTGCGCTCGCCCGCGGCGAACTTCGCAGTATAGGCGCGACCACACTCGACGAATATCAAAAATATTTCGAAAAAGACAAAGCTCTCGAACGCCGTTTCCAGAAGGTAATGGTCAACGAGCCTGACGAAACAAGCGCCATCGCTATTCTCCGCGGCCTCAAAGAGCGCTACGAAAACCACCATAAGGTAAGAATCCGCGACGAAGCGATCATCGCCGCCGTACAACTTTCAGAACGCTACATCACCGACCGCTTCCTGCCAGACAAAGCCATCGACCTCATAGACGAAGCAGCCTCGAAGCTCAAACTCGAAATCGACTCCGTACCTCAGGCTCTTGACGACATCACACGCCGTATAGCCCAGAAAGAAATCGAGCGAGAGGCCATCAAACGCGAGGGCGACAAAGAGAAAGTCAAGGAAATCGAAAAAGACATCGCTTCTCTAAAAGAAGAAGAAAAAGATTATTCTGCCAAATGGAAAGCGGAAAAAGAGCTTATAAACCGCATCCAGCAGAACAAGATAGACATCGAACAGCTCAACTTCGACGCCGAACGCGCCGAACGCGAAGGCGACTATGCCAAAGTCGCGGAAATCAGATATTCGCGAATCCAACAGAAAGAGCAGGAAAACGTCTCGATACAAGAACAGCTCAAGATGATGCAGGGCGACCGCGCCCTTATCAAGGAAGAGGTCGACGCCGAAGACATCGCCGATGTTGTATCACGATGGACAGGTATCCCGGTCAATAAGATGGTACAGAGCGAAAAAGAAAAACTGCTGCATCTTGAATCAGAACTTCATAGTCGTGTCGTCGGTCAAGACGAGGCCATCAGCGCCATAGCCGATGCCGTACGCCGAAGCCGCGCCGGCCTGAACGATCCCAAACGTCCCATCGGCTCGTTTATCTTCCTCGGCACTACCGGTGTCGGTAAGACAGAACTTGCAAAAGCATTGGCCGAATACCTCTTCGACGACGAAAACATGATGACTCGTATCGACATGAGCGAGTATCAGGAGAAACACTCCGTTTCGCGACTCGTCGGAGCGCCTCCGGGATATGTAGGTTATGACGAGGGCGGTCAGCTCACCGAGGCTGTCAGACGCAAACCCTATTCTGTAGTCCTGTTCGACGAAATAGAGAAAGCGCACCCCGATGTATTCAACATACTCCTTCAGGTACTCGACGACGGACGTCTGACCGACAACAAGGGACGTAATGTCAACTTCAAAAACACGATCATAATCATGACGTCGAATATGGGGTCGCAGCTGATACGTGACAATTTCTCTAAGATGACCGACGAGAACAAGGCCGAGACCGTCGAAACGACCAAAGAGCAGGTACTTGAAATGCTCAAACAGACGATACGTCCCGAATTTCTCAACCGCATCGACGAGATCATAATGTTCACGCCACTCAATCGCAAAGAGATTGAGGAGATTGTCGGGCTGCAAATAAAGAGCATACAGTCGATGCTCCGTCGCAGCAGCGGCATAGAACTCGAAGTGACACCCGCCGCACTCTCATATCTTGCCGACGAAGGCTACGATCCCGAATTCGGCGCACGCCCCGTCAAGCGAGTCATACACCGCATGGTGCTCAACCGCCTGTCAAAAGACATACTCGCACAGACCGTCGACAAAGACAAACCTATCATCATAGACGTCGACAAAGACGCAGAAAATCTTGTATTCAAAAACTGACAATATAATATAATGTATAAAGGCCCGGACGCTCTGCTATAAAAGCATCCGGACCTTTATTTTTATTATGATGTCATCATGTGTTTTCCATGAATTTTGCGTAAATTTGCAAGCATAATGTCTGACACATCATGCAACAAAAAATCATCATTCTCGATTTCGGTTCACAGACGACCCAGCTGATTGGCCGTCGCGTTCGCGAACTAAACACTTATTGCGAAATTGTGCCTTATAACAAAATGCCCTACGACGACCCGTCGGTCATAGGAGTCATACTTTCGGGAAGCCCTTTTTCCGTTTATGACAATAAGGCGTTCAAAACAGATATGAGCCTTCTCAGACGCCGGTATCCCATGCTTGGAATATGCTACGGCGCACAACTAATAGCCTACGAAGGCGGTGGCTCTGTCGAACCTGCGCCATCACGCGAATACGGTCGCGCCAAACTGACGACAGTCTCAGCTGATCCGCTTCTCGAAGGCATTGATACAGACGCTCAGGTCTGGATGAGCCACGGCGATACGATAACATCACTGCCAGACAATTTCACAATCATCGCATCGACGCCCGAGGTAGCGTGTGCCGCCTATCATATCAACGGCGAACAGACATGGGGAGTACAGTTTCATCCCGAAGTCTTCCATTCGACATGCGGCACCCGTCTGCTCGAAAACTTTGTCGTCGGTATCTGCGGTTCAAAACGTGACTGGAGTGCCGAATCGTTCATAGAATCGACCGTCAAGGCTCTGCGCGAACAACTCGGCGACGACAAAGTCGTGCTTGGTCTCAGCGGCGGTGTAGACTCGTCGGTAGCAGCCGTGCTGCTTAACCGCGCCATCGGCAAGAATCTGACATGTATATTTGTCGACCACGGCATGCTGCGCAAGAACGAATTCACCAATGTCCTGCACGATTATGAATGCCTCGGCCTTAATGTCATCGGTGTTGACGCGTCCGAGCGTTTCTTCTCCGAGCTCGCAGGTGTCACCGACCCCGAGCGCAAACGCAAAATCATCGGCAAAGGCTTTATTGACGTCTTTGACGAAGAAGCACACAAGATAAAAGATGTAAAATGGCTCGCCCAGGGAACAATCTACCCCGACTGCATCGAATCGCTGTCAATAACCGGCACGGTTATCAAAAGCCACCACAACGTCGGCGGACTGCCCGAAAAGATGAACCTAAAGCTCTGCGAGCCTCTGCGATTGCTCTTCAAAGACGAAGTGCGCGCCGTCGGACGTTCGCTCGGCATGCCGGAACACCTCATCAAGCGCCACCCGTTCCCCGGACCGGGTCTGGCCGTGCGTATCCTCGGAGACATCACACGAGAGAAAGTCACCATATTGCAGAATGCCGATGATATCTTCATCCGCGGATTACGCGAATGGGGGCTTTACGATAAAGTATGGCAGGCCGGTGTCATTCTGTTGCCCGTACAGAGCGTAGGCGTCATGGGCGACGAACGCACATACGAGCGCGCCGTGGCCCTTCGGGCCGTCACGTCTACCGACGCCATGACAGCCGACTGGGCCCACCTGCCCTATGATTTCCTCGCTAAAGTATCGAATGAAATCATCAACACCGTGCGCGGCGTCAACCGCGTATGCTATGATATCTCCTCAAAACCACCGGCAACAATCGAGTGGGAATAATCACCCGCATTAATGTCGATTATAAACTATACAGGATAATAAGACAGCGATGCCGCCGTTATTATATTGTAATATGTAATTTTGCATCTATGACAATCAACAAAATGATATCGGCGGCCGTAGTCTCGATGCTCGCAGCCACAGTTGTGTCGTGCGGGGGCGCAAAACTATCTGTCGCCAACGAACAGATGGAACGAGGCGAGTATTACGACGCGTCAAAAACCTACCGCAAGATTTACAACAAGCTTACCAAACGCGAAGAGCGTCCTCTCCGAGGTCAGGTAGCCTACAAGATGGCCGAGTGCCATCGTCTGTTAGGTCAGAGTGCCCGTGCATCAGCCGCATATCAGAATGCTATACGCTATGAATGGCCCGACACATCGGCCTATATCAAATTGGCGCAGATGCTCCACGCCGAAGGTAAATACGCTCAGGCTATCAAAGCTTATGAAGACTACCTTGCGATGAAACCCGGTGACGCCGCCGCATCAAACGGTCTCGCCGGCGGCCGCATGGGACTCGACAAAGCCAACACAACACGTTATGTCGTCAAAAATGCCAAACTCTTCAACTCACGCCGCTCAGACTATGCGCCTATGTATTTTGACGAATCGCTCGACCGCATATATTTCACAACGACCAACGAAAAGGTCAACGGATCGAAACGTAGCGAAATCAACGGCATGAAAAAGAGCGATATATGGATGGCGACCAAAGACGAACGAGGTGAATGGAAACGACCGGAGCCCGTCGAAGGCGAACTTAACACCGAAGCCGAGGAAGGTATTGTATCATTCTCTCCCGACGGCTCGACGATGTATCTGACCCGCGCCCGCCGCGAACCCAACTCTGACACAGGCGTCGAAATTTTCACCTCACAGCGGAGCGATGCCCAGTGGAGCGCGCCCGTAAAATTTGAAATCACGGCCGACACATTGTCGAGCTATGGTCACCCGGCAGTCTCTCCCGACGGCAACTGGCTGTACTTCACGTCTGACATGCCCGGAGGCTCGGGCGGCAAGGATATATGGCGTATCAATCTGCGCGAACGCGCCGGCTCGCTCGAAAATCTCGGCGAATGGATCAACACTCCGGGCGATGAGATGTTTCCCTATATGCGTACCGATTCGGTGATGTATTTTGCATCAAACGGACATCCGGGCTACGGCGGTCTTGACATATTTCGCGCCGAGATGACAAAGTCCGGAGGATGGAGCGTCACCAATATGGGACGCCCCGTCAACTCGTCGGCCGATGATTTCGGCATCACTTTCGGAGCGGGCGAAAGCGGCTTTTTAAGCTCAAACCGTGGCGACAACCGAGGATACGACCATCTTTATTCTTTCGAACTTCCCGAACTCAAGATACTCATAAGCGGTTGGGTACTCGACCGCGACGAAGAGCCGGTGCCAAACGCTGTGATACGTATCGTAGGCAACGACGGCAGCAACCAGAAACAGGTGGCCCGCGACGACGGTTCGTTCTCGTTCCCGCTTGACCGTGGTGTAAGCTACGTCATGCTTGCCGGCGCAAAAGGTTATCTCAACAGCAAACAGGAATTTACATCTGACATAGCTGAAGAAGACGCCGAATATGCCGTCGACTTCATACTCGCCTCAATCACCAAACCTGTTGTCATAGACAATATTTTCTATGATTATGACAAGGCCACACTCAAACCCGAGTCAAAAACCGCTCTCGACGAAATGGTACAGGTATTGCGAGACAATCCCAACGTGACCATCGAGATGGCTTCGCACACCGACCGGCATGGTTCTGACGACTATAATATCAAGCTATCGGGCCGACGCGCAAAATCGGTTATCGACTATCTGATTGCCGCAGGCATCAGCCCCGACCGCCTGCAATCGCAGGGCTACGGCGAATCACGTCCAAAGACAATCACAAAAAAACTGGCGAGAATGTATCCGCAATTTAAAGAAGGTGATCGTCTGACCGAGGATTTCATCGAAACATTGTCGCCTGAAGATCAGGATGCCGCCGATCAGATAAACCGTCGCACGGAATTCCAGGTGCTTTCAATCGATTATCAGATGTACTAATGCGTTTCCGCACCGAAATAGAACAACCGCGCGGCAGTTTCAGTATCAGCCACGACAGTGCTATCGTCATGCTTGGCTCATGCTTCACCGACAATATCGGCGAGCGACTCGGTCGCGACGGATTCAATGTATGTCACAATCCACTCGGTCCGCTTTACAATCCGCTTTCGCTGGCCGACTGCATCAGAAAACTCATCGACGATTATCACTATACTTTCGATGATATATACACTGACAGTCAAGGTATGAGCCATTGCCTTGACTACGCATCACGTTACAGCGGTTGCGATGCCGAAGAATTGCTCGATAAAATCAACAATGATCTCGGCATTTTAAAAAAAGCCTTTGACACCGCCGACACTTTGATTGTCACGTTCGGATCTGCCCACGGATTCTATATGACCGATGACAGCCGCCGGTTGCCTGTCGGAAACTGTCACAAACTCGACGCGAGACTTTTTGAACAACGTATGATCGACACAGACGCGATAGTCGGCCTTTGGCAACCGCTACTTCAGGACATCGCTATGTCCGGCAAGAGAATCATACTGACAATAAGTCCGATACGACATCTTGCATACGGTCTGACAGGCAATTCGTTAACCAAGGCGCATCTGCTTCTCGCCTGCGAACAACTAAGACAATACGCCGACTATTTTCCCTCATTCGAGATCATGATAGACGATCTGCGCGATTACCGATTCTATGATGCAGACATGAAACATCCGTCTGCCGTGGCGGTAGACTATATATACGAAATCTTCGGCAAGACTTATTTCGACGACGACACCACCGCCAAAGCCCTTGAATATCGCCGTATCTCCAAATCGGCGCTACACCGTCAGATCTTGCAAAGCTAATTTGACATAAGTACCCAAATGAACGCAAAGCTCTCATCATTAGCCACATATTGCGGAGTTTACACTGACTCTGACAGAGACATAAAAACCATACTTACAGACAGCCGTTCGAGCGTCGAAACCACTGATGCTCTTTTTTTTGCGATACGCACCGACGTGAATGACGGACATCGCTACCTCGCCGACCTCTATCGCAGAGGCGTACGCGCTTTCGTCGTCGACCATATACCCGACATAATGCGACACGCCACCGATGCAGACTTCATTGTCGTCGATGACGTCAGCATTGCACTCAAACAAATCGCCCGCAGAGTCAGACAGAACTTCAATATACCCATAATCGGCATAACCGGCAGCCGCGGCAAAACGGTAGTAAAAGAATTGCTCTACCATGCTCTCACAAAAGCCGGTATCAATACTGCAAGAAGTCCCCGAAGCTGGAACTCTCAGCTTGGCGTGCCACTCTCGATTTGGCAGTTGGAATCTGACACTGAAATCGCCGTATTTGAAGCCGGCATCGACCGTGCCGGACAGATGGCCGACCTCGCCGAAATAATCAGCCCGACTATAGGCATACTGACTCAAATCACAGGCGAACATGATAACGGTTTCTCTTCCCGCGAGGAAAAAATCGTCGAAAAAGCTATGCTTTTTTCAAGTTGCAGCACCATAATATGTCCGTCATCTGACACAATCGCCTGCGATATAATCAGAAACCTATACCCCGACAAAACTGTCATCGGAGTGCCTTCGGGCAACAATCTCAACCGCGCGCTCGCCGCCGAAACCTTAAAAACGCTCGGTTATGACTCGACATTAGCCGACACTGTCGATGAGGTATCGACTCGACTCGACGTATACGACGGCGTCAACGATTGTCTTATGATATACGATGAGTTCAGCAATGACCTCGACTCTGTCGGCCGTGCCCTCGACTTCATGATGCGCAGAACTACAACTTCACGACGCAACACTATAATTATCGGAGACTTGTTTCATCGTGTAAACGCCGATACACGAAGCCTCTACAGACAACTCGCCGACATGTTGCAATCGCGCGGCATCGACCGCGTGATTGCAATCGGCGACGAAATCGGCAAACATGCCGATGCGTTCGATCCCATGACAGCTACGGAATTTGTCAGCGACGCGGCTAAATTTGTCAAAGACTACGACATCTCACGCTTCGACAGCGAACTGATACTCATAAAGGGTGCCGGAGATTTTTCAGCCATCAAAGACCTGCTCGAAAGGCCGCGACACCAAACAATATTTGAGATCAATCTCGACTCGGTCGTTCACAACTACAACTCTTTCAAGAGTCTCGTACGATCCTCAACCGGCATCATTGCCATGGTAAAAGCATCGGCCTACGGCACAGGCGCGCTCGAAATTGCCAAAACGCTTCAAAGTCAGGGTGCTTCCTATCTCGCAGTAGCTGTCGTCGAAGAAGGCGTCGCTCTACGGCGGGCAGGCATAACTATGCCCATCATGGTACTCAATCCCATGACGACCAACTATCAGGCTCTTTTCAACTATCGCCTCGAACCGGCAGTCTTCTCTTTGCGCGAGCTCGGCATATTGCTCGAACACGCACGTATTCACAACATGCACCACTATCCCGTCCACGTCAAACTCGACACCGGCATGCATCGCGTCGGTTTCATACCATCTGAAATCGAGACTCTTGCCAAAGCGCTCAACGAAACCGACCGTGTCACGACATCATCTGTCTTCTCCCATCTCGCCACAGCCGATTGTCTTGATGAAAACGCCTATACACAAAGTCAGTTCGACAGTTTTGAGACAATGACATGCCGTCTCGGGCAGTTGCTCAAAAATAGCTTCAAACGCCATATATTAAACACTGCCGGCATGATGCGCTTCCCCGAATACCAATACGACTTCGTGCGTCTCGGCATAGGCCTCTATGGCATCTCTCCGCTACCTCCCGAAGAAACCCTTGTCGACCTACGTCCTGTAGCAGGCCTCAGCTCTACAATCATATCTCTCAAGACATGGGACGCCAACACAACGATAGGTTACTCACGTCGCGGACTCGTCAGTACGAAATCTGTCATAGCGACAATTCCCATAGGCTATGCCGACGGCATAGACCGCCACTTCGGCTGTGGCAACTGCTCGTTTATCGTAAATGGCAAGGCTTGCCCCACGATCGGCAATATATGCATGGACCTCTGCATGATCGACGTCACTGAAGCAAATGCAAAAATCGGTGACCGTGTAGAAATTTTCGGCAAGGAAGCTCCTATCGAAAACCTTGCCGACGCCCGCGGCACAATTCCATACGAGATACTGACATCAGTTTCTCCGCGTGTACACCGCATCTACTACCGCGAGTAAGCACCCTTGAATACATGCTTATCCCACGATCGATTAAGCTATCTTAACAAATCATGAGTTAATTTCAATAATGCAATTATATTTTGACTCGATAGTTTACAGATAATTACACATTTCTTATATTCGTCAAAACATTGATAACGGTTATTTAAGGCATTTTCAGACACGCCCTTCATACTTAAAAAGTGTATGTAAATATTAAAAATTATTTTATCTTACATTTTTTGTTGCCTTTTTTTCGTATGACTTCAAAGTTTATATTAACTTTGTAGAAATCTAATTTAAGGTTTATTATGAATCTAAGGCCTAAAAAACTATTCTCTGCAATAGCTTTTACTTTACTATCTACAGCCGTTCAGGCCGTCAGCCCTGAAGATACTGCCTTGAACGTGCTTAACCGACATCTGCCGGGTGTTACCGCATTAGGTGACATCAAGGTCGAGGGCGTCATTATAGATAACAAAAAGAAAAGCATCACGGTTAAATACAATGAAATCGCGGCGTATGTCCCGTTTACAACCGAGAACATAGGCAAATTCGAGCAAGAACTCGCCGACGCTCTCGGTCATGGCGAATACCGCATAACTGTGACTGCCAATGGCCGAGACTTCAAAGACCTGGCTCTCTTCGCCAAAAAAAAGACCATAGCGCCAAAAGAGAAAGATAGGTTTGTCAAACGCATCGACGCCAATCCGGCGCCGTTAGGTCTTGATGGCGCAAACATAGCTCTGTGGCAAAGCCACGGCTGGTATTTCGAGCCGAAGCTCAACCGATGGGAATGGCAACGTGCCCGCATCTTTCAGACCGTAGAAGACCTCTACACCCAAGGCTATGTGATGCCGTTTCTGATGCCCATGCTTGAGAACGCAGGCGCCTATGTGATGAGCCCCAGAGAGCGTGACATCAACATCACGGAAACCATTGTCGACAACGACGGCGATTTGGCTTACAAAGGTTACGAAGAGAGCGGCGCATGGTCGACATCAGAAAAAAAAGCGTTCGCACACCGCAAGGCCGAACTTCATAACGGAGACCATCCCTTCAACGAAGGCACAGCCCGCATCGCCCGCACCACCAAATCAGACAAGGCCTCGGCTTCGGCCAAATGGAATGCCGCTTTCGACAAGGCCGGCACATACGCGGTCTACGTAAGCTATACCACCGAGCCCAACAGCACAAAAGCCGCGCAATATACAGTCCACGCCGCAGACGGCGATCATCGGTTCGACGTCAATCAGCGCATGGGCGGCGGCACATGGATCTATCTCGGGCATTTTCCTTTCGAAGCCGGCAAGACCACTGTCGTATCACTCGACAACAAAGGCATTGACAACAAGAGCGTCGTAAGCGCCGATGCTGTTAAAATCGGTGGCGGCATGGGCAACGTAGCCCGCATTGTAAAGGAGCCCCTTGACGACATCGACTACAAATATGTGACAAGCCATTACCCGCGCTTTGTCGAAGGCGCCCGCTATTTCCTCCAGTGGGCCGGCGCTCCCGACAGCGTCTTCACCCCATCTGACTACGTCAACGACTATGGCGACGACTATAAATGCCGCGGTCTTTGGGTCAACTGGCTCGCCGGAGGCTCATCCATGCTTCCCGACCGCAAAGGTCTGAACATTCCCGTCGACCTATCATTTGCTTTCCACAGCGACGCCGGCACGACACTCAACGATTCGATCATAGGCACACTCGGCATCTACTCGACCGCCAATGGCACAAAACCCAACGGGACATCGAAACTCGCGTCACGCGACCTCACAGACCTGATAGTTACCAACATCGTCAATGACGTGCGCCATAGCTTCGAACCTGATTGGACGCGTCGCGGCATGTGGGACCAAAGCTACTTCGAAGCCCGTGTTCCCGAAGTGCCCACCATGCTGCTCGAACTACTCTCTCACCAGAACTTCGCCGACATGAAATATGGCCTCGATCCGGCATTCCGCTTCACCGTCTCTCGTGCAGTCTACAAAGGCATGCTCAAATTTATCGCCCATCGCGACGGCCGCGAATATGTCGTACAGCCTCTGCCGATCAACTCATTTGCCATCTCTCATGCCGGCGGCCGCGACTATCGCCTCGAATGGAGCGAAACCGTCGACAGCCTCGAGGCTACAGCCAAACCCGATTACTATATTATCGAGGAACGGCTCGACAACGGCAGCTTCAGACAGATAGCCAAAGTCGACAAACCCGAATACACATTGAATATCAATGACAGCAAGATACATAGCTATCGCATCATTGCCGGCAACAAAGGCGGCATAAGTTTCCCCTCAGAGACACTCGCTCTATGTGACCTCGGTAATGGCTCCAAACCCGTCACTATTGTCAACGGTTTCACCCGAGTAAGCGCTCCCGACTGGTTTGAATCGGGCGACTCAACATCGCTTATAGGCGGATTCTATGACACCCGTGACCACGGTGTGCCATATATAAATGATATATCATATATCGGCAGCATGTTTGAGTTCCGCCGCAGCATACCCTGGATGGACGATGACGCCGCCGGTTTCGGAGCTTCACGTGCCAATTATGAAGACAAGGTCATAGCCGGCAACACATTCGATTATGTCGTTGTCCACGGACAGGCTATCGCTGCTGCCGGACACTCTTTCGTCTCATCAAGTCTCGATGCTTTCTGCAACGACAAATCTATCCCCTCCATCATCGACCTTATACTCGGCAAACAGAAGGAGACAGCACGCGGACGCGGCGTATACGGCACAAATTACAAAGCATTTCCCTCACCTCTTCAGAACAAGCTTAAAAGAGCTGCCGACGCCGGAGCTGACATATTTGTCAGCGGTGCATATGTAGCAACCGACATATGGGACAATCCCTTCTCTGACCCCGCAACTTCCGAGGCCGACAAGAAATTTGCCAAAGAAGTGCTCGGCTATTGCTGGCGCGTAGGACAAGCCTCGGTAACAGGCGAAGCATATCAGGTCCCGACACGCTTCAAAGCCTTCACCGGTGGCGACTATACATTCTACAATGAGCTCAACGCCGATTGCTATGCCATAGAGTCGCCCGACTCATTTTATCCCGCCGACTCAAAGACAGGCTCTACTTTCATGCGTTACACCGAGAACAATCTGATTGCAGGCACAGCCGGCCGGTTTGACAACTACCGCACAGTGGTCATCGGTTTCCCCTTCGAGACCATCGTCAGCCGAGACAAACGCAACTCACTGATGAAACAGATTCTCAATTTCTTTGACAAGAAAAACGATAATAAATAGATAAGAATTTTAAACACCAATATATAATCCAAAAACCAATTACATGAAAACTACTATCAACTGCTTCCTTCCCTATGCCGAACCGGCACAAGTGAAAGCCACAGTCGAAGGTCTCAAAAAGAGCCCGCTCGTAACAAAGATTTTCCTTCTTGCTACAGGCGACAACTGTGAAGCTGTCGAGGGCTGCGAAGTAATCAAGACCGACGGCCTCAACACATCAGAGACAATGAAGAAAATCGCCGGTGTCGCAGATGCCGAATATATACTTCTTTATACAAAATACAACAACCTCGTCATGGGCTACTTCGCACTCGACCGTTTTGTCAAGATCGCCCAAGACTCAAAAGCCGGCATGCTCTATGCCGACAGCTATACAGTTGTAGACGGCAAGAAAACCAACTCACCCGTGATCGACTATCAGTTTGGTTCACTGCGAGACGACTTCGGTTTCGGCTCTGTTCTTTTCTTCAACGCCGCCGACTTCAAGAAAGCCGCCGCCGGCATCGATAAAGACTACAAAGCCGCCGGCCTCTACGACCTGCGCCTGCGTCTGAGCCGCATCGCCCCCATCGTCCACATCAACGAATACCTCTACAGCGACATCACTCTCGACAACCGCAAATCGGGCGAAAAGATTTTCGACTATGTCGATCCCAAGAACCGCGGTGTACAGATTGAAATGGAGGAAGCCTGCACCGCACATCTCAAAGAAATCGGCGGTTATCTCGCACCCAAATTCACACCTATCGAATTCAACAAAGGCGATTTCGAGTATGAGGCATCGGTCATCATTCCCGTCCGCAACCGTGTCCGCACTATCCGCGACGCCATCAAGAGCGTGCTTTCGCAGAAAACCGACTTCCCGTACAACCTCATCATCATCGACAACCACTCTACCGACGGCACAAGCGAAGCCATCGAGGAATTCACATCTGATCCCCGCGTCGTCCACATCATCCCCGAACGTGATGACCTCGGCATCGGCGGTTGCTGGAACGCAGGCGTCAACCACGAGAAATGCGGTAAATTTGCCGTTCAGCTCGACTCTGACGACGTCTACAAAGACGAGACCACTCTCGCCAAGATGGTAAAAGCCTTCTACGACCAGAACTGCGCCATGGTTGTCGGCACCTACATGCTCACCGACATCGACATGAACATGATACCGCCGGGCGTGATCGACCATAAGGAGTGGACACCCGAAAACGGCCGCAACAACGCCCTCCGCATCAACGGTCTCGGCGCACCTCGCGCGTTCTATACTCCGCTCCTGCGCGAGATACACGTGCCCAACACCTCTTACGGTGAAGACTATGCTCTCGGTCTCGCCTTCTCGCGTCACCACCAGATCGGCCGCGTCTACGACGTCGTCTATCTCTGCCGCCGCTGGGAAGACAACTCTGACGCAGCGCTCGACATCAACAAGATGAATGCCAACAATCTCTACAAAGATCGAATCCGCACCTGGGAACTTCAGGCCCGTTGCGCAATGAATAAAGACTGATCTGCAATGACATCTAAAATATCGTCACAGGAAGTCAACAGTTTTATCAACGCTCAGATTGCCGAGTGGCCTCAGGCCGCCGGCAATTTCGAGGCGCTGAAAGGCGTCAAGGTCAAGGATCTTGACGTTGACGGCATGAAAATAAAAGTGCAGTTCAACCCTGCCCGCATCGTCTCGTCGGCTGCCAAAGTCGACGCCAAATCTCTGAAGGAACGCAAGTGTTTCCTATGTTCCGAAAACCGTCCGGCCGTGCAGCGCGGTATAGATTGGGGTGAGTTCTACACAATACTTATCAATCCGTTCCCCATATTTCCACGTCACCTGACCATACCCGACAAGCGTCACACCGACCAACTCATCAGCGGCCGCATTGCCGACATGATTTCACTGGCATCAGAGCTCGACGAGTATACGGTTTTCTATAACGGACCTAAATGCGGAGCTTCAGCACCCGACCACATGCACTTCCAGGCAGGCAACAGTGACTTCCTCACCATCGCCGGGGCTCTCGAAGACGCCGAACTCAAGACTATCGCCACCGACGGCGAAGCCACTCTCGCAGTCGAAGATACCCTGCCACTTAAAGTATTCGTCATCGACACTGACAACGCAGCTGCCGGCCAACGCCTTTTCGACCGCCTATATCAAGCCATGCCTGTGCCCGAAGGCGAACGCGAGCCGATGATGAATATACTCTGCTACGCCACACCGGCAGGTGTACGCCTTGTTGTCATACCGCGCAAACGTCACCGCCCGAGCTTCTACGGCACTGAGGGCGAAGGCACCATGCTTCTCAGCCCCGCATCAGTCGACATGGGCGGTGTATTCATCACACCTCTTGAAAAAGACTTTGAAAAAATCGATGCCGACATCGTCAGACACATCTATGACGAGCTATGTCTCTCGACAGACGAAATCGACGATATTGCATCAAAAATCAGATAATCATGAACCAACCTGTTGTAAAAGTAGGAATCCTTTCATTCGCCACAAAGCTTGAAATCGTGCTTAACGGCTGTTACAACGCCGCAGGTAAAGAATACAGCGGCGCACAGACCATCGTCTTCGACAACGACGTCATCGTCTTCGACGGTCGCCGCTTCGACGATATACTTGAGTTCAAACGTTCTGACGAAAAATCGACGTTTGAAATCAAAGACGTCGTCATCGGTGTCAACTTCCACTGGGAACGTAAAGAAGACCAAACTTTTACAGGCGATCTCAGCATCAAATCGACCGGCACTGAAGCCTCAGCCATCAACATCGTCCCCGTCGAAGACTATCTCATGAGCGTCATATCGTCGGAGATGAGTGCCACGGCATCACTCGAACTGCTAAAGGCCCATGCCGTCATCTCGCGCAGCTGGCTGCTCGCCCAGATTTACAAAAAAGACAAAAACCGCTGCGACTCCCATATACAGGAAGGCACCGACGGCGCCGAGTATATAAAATGGTATGACCGCGAAGATCACGAGCATTTCGATGTCTGTGCCGACGACCATTGCCAGCGCTATCAAGGCATAACGCGCCAATCTACTCCCAAAGTCGTCGAGGCAGTCAAAGCCACATGGGGTCGGGTGCTTACCTATGGCGGAGAAATTTGTGATGCCCGTTTCTCTAAATGCTGCGGCGGTGTCTTCGAAGAGTTTGAAAACTGCTGGGAACCCGAGCATCACCACTATCTCGAAGCACGCCGCGACGACAAAGACGAAAACGACTTTCCCGATCTCCGAAACGAAAATAAAGCCTCACATTGGATCAACAGCCGTCCCGATGCTTTCTGCAATACCGCCGACGCCGAGATTCTGTCACAGGTGCTCAACAACTACGACCAAGAGACCACCGATTTCTACCGTTGGCAAATACACTACAGCCGCGAAGAGCTGTCAGCACTCGCTAAAGAGCGCTCGGGCATCGACTTCGGCCAGATAATCGACCTCATCCCCGTCGAGCGCGGCACTTCGGGCCGCATCATCCGCCTTAAAATCGTAGGTACGAACCGTACTCTCACTATCGGCAAAGAGCTCGAGATCAGACGCACATTGTCGAAGTCGCATCTATACAGCTCGGCTTTCACCGTCGAGCGCCACGACATCGACACAGCGACTGGCCTGCCTGCCTCGTTCACTCTCACGGGAGCCGGCTGGGGTCACGGCGTAGGCCTCTGCCAGATAGGCGCCGCCGTAATGGGCGCAAAAGGATACAGCTACACCGACATCCTCAACCACTACTTCGTCGACGCCGACATCGAAAAGAAATACTAAACCAATCCTGACCAAACCAAGAAAACCAAAACAACAACCAGCAATGAAAAAAGTAAACTACCGTAATCCGTGGGCATGGATTCCGACCCTATACTTCGCTCAGGGCATACCGTTCATCTTCATCAATATGGTGACGATGGTGCTCTTCACCGAACTCGGCATGAGCAAAGCCGATGCCACCCTTTACACCGGGTGGCTCTATCTGCCCTGGGTAATCAAACCCTTCTGGGGCCCGATCGTCGACGTCCTTAAAACCAAACGTTGGTGGACTGTCACCATGCAGCTCTGTGTCGCCATCGGTCTGGGTGCTATCGCTTTCACTCTGCCGCAGCCCGATGCCGCAGAGATTGAACAGGGTCTGCCCGTGACCTCGTTTATGGTATGTCTCTTCTTCTATTTCGTCACGGCATTCTGCTCTGCCACACACGACATTGCGTCCGACGGCTTCTACATGCTTGCACTCAACACCCACCAACAGAGCATGTTCGTCGGCATCCGTTCGACATTCTACCGCTGCGCAAGCGTCTTCGGCCAAGGCGGCCTCGTCATGATAGCCGGCGCTCTCGCCCTCGTCACCGACAGCGTCTCGAAAGGCTGGCTATGGACCGTCATGGGTTGCTCGGTTTTCTTCTTCGTCGTCTTCCTGTGGCACGCCTTCATTCTTCCCTACCCTGAAGCTGACAAACCTGTCGGCGGTGAACAGAAAAAGACCGTCGGCGGTATCCTGAAGGAGTTTCTTAACTCTTTCGGCACATTCTTCAAGAAAAAATACGTCGTGCTCGCCATGCTCTTCATGCTGCTCTACCGTCTGCCCGAGGCTCAGGTTGTCAAACTGTGCCAGGTATTTCTTCTTGCTCCACGCGAGGCAGGTGGTCTCGGCATGTCGCAGATCGAAGTAGGTTTCGCATATGGTGTACTCGCAATCCTCGGTCTCACCATCGGCGGTATCATCGGCGGCATCTGCGCCGCAAACGGCGGCCTTCGCAAATGGATTTGGCCCATGGCTCTCGCTACGTCGCTCAACTGCGTGGCATACATTATCCTTTCAAACATACAGCCCGATTACAGCCTCCTATCAGGCAAAATCATCACATGGAGCTGTATCGTGCTCGAACAGTTTGCCTATGGCTTCGGCTTTACCGCCTTTATGCTTTTCATGATGTACTTTGCCGAAGGCCCTTACAAGACATCGCATTACGCCATCTGCACGGCTTTCATGGCTCTCGGCATGATGCTGCCGGGCATGGCTGCCGGCTATATCATGGAGAACATTCTCGGTGACTCATACACCAACTTCTTCTGGTGGGTGCTCTGCTGCAACATTGCCACATGGCTTGTGACAGCCCTCGTGCGTCCCCACATCAATCCCGAATATGGTGCAAAACAAGTTGAACAGAAAAAATAACACAATGAAAAAGATATTGGCAGCCACTTTGGCATTCATCTCCATTGCCGCCATGGCACAGGTAAAACCCGGCGTCGAAGTGCTCCGCGACCGCGGTTTCGAAGGTCTCAAAGGCAAACGCGTCGGTCTGATCACCAATCCTACCGGCGTAGACAATAAACTCAAATCGACCATCGACATTCTCCACGAAGCCGACGGAGTCGAACTCGTAGGTCTCTACGCACCCGAACACGGCGTTCGCGGTGACGTTCACGCCGGCGACCACGTCGACAACGCCGTCGACCCCGCAACGGGCGTGACCGTCTACTCTATCTACGGCAAATCACGCAAACCGTCGCCCGAGATGCTTAAAGACGTCGATGTCCTTGTCTATGACATACAGGACATCGGCTGCCGATCGTTTACATTCATCTCGACAATGGGACTCGCCATGGAAGCCTGCGCCGAACTCGGCAAGGAATTCATGGTGCTCGACCGTCCCAACCCTGTCGGCGGCAACAAAGTCGAAGGCAACGTGGTCGAAGATTCATGCTACTCATTCGTGAGCCAGTTCCCGATACCCTACCTCTACGGCCTCACTCCCGGCGAACTCGCTCTCTATCTCAACGACAGCGGCCTGATAGGTGACAAAAAAGTCGATCTCACAGTCGTGCCAATGGAAGGCTGGACCCGCGACATGCCCTTCAGTGAGACAGGCATGCCCTGGGTACTTCCCTCGCCTCACATCCCCAATCCCGAAGCCGCCCTTCTCTATCCGGTCTCGGGCATACTCGGCGAACTCAATTACATGTCGATCGGTGTGGGTTACACAATGCCGTTCAAACTTTTCTGCGCCTCATGGGTCGACGCCGAAGAATTCTCAAAACGCATGAACGCCCTCAACCTTCCCGGCATGATGTTCCGTCCGATACACATCAAACCGTTCTATTCGTTCGGCAAGGGCGAGAACCTCCAAGGCGTCGAGGTCTTCATCACAGATAAAGAGGCGGCTCCACTCTCGCTGACCAATTTCTATATCATGCAGGAACTCGCCGCCATGTATCCAGACAAGGCTGCATTCAAAGAAGGCAATGCCGACGCCGGCCGTTTCAACATGTTCGACAAAGTCACCGGCAGCAAAGAAATACGCAGCCGTTTCTCTAAAAACCACAAAGTTGCCGACATCATAGACTATTGGAATAAAGATGCCGAGAACTTCAAGGCTACAACAAAGAAATATCATTTATATAAATAATTGGTAATTAATCCTTTTTACCGATGGACACTCAATATCGGGCTTTTCTCGACGAAATAAGCCGTTTTGTTGAAAAAAAACGCATCTACACAGACGACCTCAGGCTTTTAGCCTGGGGTACGGATGCGGGATTCTACAGACTGACACCGCAGATTGTCATACGCTCGGCCTACGAAGCCGAAGTGTCGCAACTGCTCTCGGTCGCCTCGCGCCACCGCCTTCCCGTGACTTTCAGAGCCGCGGGAACAAGTCTTTCCGGTCAGTCGATAACAGACTCGATACTGATTGTCGCAGGTAAAAACTGGGAAAAATATTCAATCGCGCCCGACGGTGATACCGCACGTTTCCAACCCGGCATAACGGGCCTCCGCGTCAATAAACTGCTCGAACCTTACGGTCGCATTTTCGGGCCCGACCCCGCTTCTAAAAATTCGGCCATGATCGGAGGAATTGTCATGAACAACGCATCGGGAATGAGTTGCGGCGTCCACGCCAACAGCGACCGCGTACTAAAATCGGTGAGAATTATCTTCGCCGACGGTACGGTGCTCGACACCGCCGACGAAAAATCGTGCCACGACTTCGAGCTGACCCATCGCGCTCTTGTCGATGAGATTATTGCAATCCGCGATGCCATCAAAGCCGACAAGGAGCTCTCCGAACTGATAAAATACAAATATTCGATCAAGAACGTCACCGGTCTGAATATCCGTCCGTTCATCGCCTTCGACTCTCCTTTTGACATCATCGCCCACCTGATGGTAGGCAGTGAGGGCACTCTCGCGTTTCTCAGCGAAGTCACCGTCAACACCTCACATCTCTACCCTTACGGAGCTTCGGCAATGGTATATTTCAACGACATGGCCGAAGCCTGCCGTGCTGTCGTAGCCATGCGCAAATCAGCTCCCGTATACAGCTGCGAGATGCTCGACCGCAAATCGCTCGAATCTGTCAACGATACCACGGGAAAAGGTCTCACCGCCCTTCTCATCGAGGTCAAGGGCGATAGCGAGACTGAATTGAAAACCAACATAGACACGACTCTCAGTGTAATCAACGGATTCAAACTTTTCAAAGCCGCCGAATTTTCGTCAGATCCCGCTGTCACGTCTAAATGGTGGCAGATACGTTCAGGCGTGTTCCCCACCGTCGGCGGTACACGTCCACTCGGCACAACAGCCCTGATCGAAGACATCGCCTTCCACATCGAAGACCTGCCTGAAGCTACAGTGGCTTTGGCCAAACTTCTCGAAGACGACGGCTACGACGATGCCTGTATCTACGGCCACGCACTTGAAGGCAACTATCATTTCGTCATTGCCCAATCATTCAAAACGCAGGCTGACATAGACCGCTACCGCAAACTGATGGTCGACATCGAACATCTCGTGGTCGACCGCTTCCACGGCTCTCTGAAGGCCGAGCACGGCACCGGCCGCAATATGGCCCCCTTCGTCCGCTCGGAATGGGGCGACAAAGCATGGGAGATAATGTGCCGCGTCAAACGCGCCTTTGACCCCGAAAACATACTCAACCGCGGCGTAATATTCAACGACGACGCAGAGTGCTATATTAAAAATCTGAAGCCGCTGCCACTGACCGACCCCGACGTTGACCGCTGTATCGAATGCGGTTTTTGCGAAATCAACTGCGTCAGTTGCGGCCTCACCCTATCGGCCCGACAGCGCATCATCGTCAGCCGCGAGATATCACGTTTGACAGAAACCGGCGAAGATCCCGACCGCCTCAAACGCCTCAAGGACGCATTCGTCTACTATGGCTGCGAGACATGTGCGGGCGACGGCCTGTGCAGCACATCGTGCCCGATGAAAATCAACACCGCCGAACTGATACACCATCTGCGCGAGAAAGCGCTTCCTACAGGTTCGGCAGGATACAACCTCGGCAAATGGTGCGCCGACAAGCTGCCGGCAGTCGAGAGCGGCCTGCGTCTTGCCCTCGGAGGTGCAGACATCGCCCGTTCAATCATAGGCGGCAATGCAGTCAACACAATAGGCCGCGGCCTCCACAAGATAGGCATGCCGCTCTGGACATCGTCTCTGCCCAGACCTTATAGTTTCAAGAAAAAAGAACAGCCGTCCGAGCCGCTGAAAGTCGTCTATTTCCCGTCATGCATCAACCGCACAATGGGTGTCACTCCGTCAAAAGGCGATGAAGACAGACGTCCATTGGTCGACGTGATGGTGTCGCTCTGCAACAAAGCCGGTTACGAAGTCATATTCCCCGAGAATATGAAAGAACTCTGCTGCGGCATGATATGGGAGAGCAAAGGCATGCCCGATATCGCCGACAACAAGACAGCCGAACTCGAACGCGCATTATTGAAAGCCTCTCAAAACGGCAAATATCCTGTTTTCTGCGACCAGAGTCCATGTCTGCATCGCATGAAGGAACACATCAAGAGCATCAGACTATATGAAGGAGCCGAGTTTATCCATGACTTTCTCGCTCCGCGACTCGACTTCAAGCGCGAAGACGTCTCGGTCGCCGTCCACGTCACTTGCTCGTCACGCCTGATGGGTCTGACCGACAAGATAGTCTCACTCGCCTCAATGTGTGCCACCGGCGTGACCATACCCGCCGAAGTCGGCTGCTGCGGCTTCGCCGGAGACAAAGGCTTCACCCGTCCCGAACTTAACAAATGGGGGCTGAGAAAACTGCGTCCCGCCCTCGAAGAAGCTCATGTCACCGAAGGCTACTCAAACTCAAGAACCTGCGAAATCGGACTGACGACAAACAGTGGCATCAACTACAAATCAATCGCATACCTTGTTGACCGTTGTACATCATCTAAGAAATAAAATACAAAACCATCTATATCACATTTAACGATTTTATGTCAGACAAACAACAGACAACGGCCAAACGTCCACAGCGCCTGCTTGCCCTAGACATCCTCAGGGGCATCACCATCGCAGGTATGATTCTGGTCAACAATCCGGGATCGTGGGGGCATATATATGCCCCGCTGGCTCACGCCGAATGGCACGGACTGACGCCGACCGACCTTGTATTCCCGTTCTTCATGTATATAATGGGAATCTCGACTTATTTCTCTCTCCGCAAATTTGATTTTAAATTTTCAGGAGCCACATTGTGGAAGATATGCCGTCGCACGGTCGTCATATTCGCCATCGGTCTTGCGATAGCATGGTTCGGCATGTTCCTCAGAGGTGTGACATCAGGCAAAGCTCTGGCTGAAGCCGTCTTCACATTCGACCATATCCGCATACTCGGCGTAATGCCCCGACTGGCCATATGCTACGGCTTCGGCTCGCTGATCGCGCTGGCACTCAGCAAAAAGGCACTTCCTTGGTTTATAGCGGCCATGCTTGTCGTATATGCCGTAATACTCTTCGCGGGAAATGGTTTCGAGTTTGCGTCAAACAATGTCATCGCCATCGTCGACAATGCCGTGCTCGGTCCCGACCATATGTATACCGACCATGTCGGCGGCGAATCTCTCAAATTCGACCCCGAAGGTCTGCTGAGCACCCTGCCGTCCATAGCCCACATGCTCATCGGATATGTATGCGGAAGTCTTATCGTAGCCACAAAAGACAACCGGCTGCGCATCAACAAACTCTTTATAATCGGCACAATTCTTACATTCAGCGGATTCCTACTCGACTTCGGTATTCCAATCAATAAAAAAATCTGGTCACCTACATTCGTTCTCACAACATGCGGCCTTGCCGCCAGCTTCCTCGGTCTGCTCATATGGATCATAGACATCAAGGGCTATCGCCGCTGGTGTCGCTTTTTCGAGGCTTTCGGCATCAATCCGTTGTTCATGTACTGCCTCGGTGCAGTGCTCAGCATCATCATCGGCTCTGTCAAAGTACCCTACGCCGCTGTCGAATCGGGCGTGACTACACTCAAGGGCTGGATATATCAGGCTGTGCTTATGCCCGCATGCGCCGACAACGCCACTCTCGCCTCACTCTGTTTTGCAATATTATTTGTCTTACTAAACTGGTGTATAGGAGACATTTTATATAAAAAGAAAATATATATAAAGATATGATACTCATAGCTGACTGTGGCAGCACTAAAATAGACTGGTGTCTGCTCGACAAAGGAAAAGTAGAAAAACAAGTGTTTACATGCGGCATGAACGCCGTAATGCTCACAGAGGAAGAAATGTCACTGCGCATCGCCACCGAACTGATGCCCGAACTCGGCAATTACGCCATCGATGCCGTATACTTCTATGGAGCCGGTTGTATATCTGACGAAGTCTGCGGCAACGTCGCCGGAGCTATCGCCAAAAACATTCACGGAGCCAAAACAATCGAAGTACACACCGACCTCCTTGCAGCCGCCCGTGCCCTCTGCGGCCATCGTCACGGCATTGCGTGCATCATGGGAACAGGTTCAAACTCATGTTACTACGACGGTGAAAAAATCTGTGATAACGTCTCGCCGCTGGGTTATATTCTCGGCGACGAAGGTAGCGGAGCCGTACTCGGCAAACTACTGCTGGGCGACGTTCTCAAAAACCAGCTACCCAAACATCTCTGCGACAAGTTTCTCTCACAGTATGATCTCGACCGTCTTACAATCATCAAACGCGTCTATAAAGAACCTCAAGGCAATCGCTTCCTTGCTTCGGTGACACCTTTCCTCAAGGAAAATATCGCCGAACCTGCGATATACAACCTGGTACTCAACTCGTTCAAATCGTTCTTCATACGCAATATAGCCCAATATCAGGGATATAAAGACCTCGATGTCAACTTTATCGGTTCGATCGCCTTCTACTACAAAGATGTTCTTGCCGACGCCGCTGCAGCCTGCGACTGCCATATCGGCACAATCATCAAGAGCCCGATGGAAGGTTTGATAAAATTCCACACCGAGGCCTGAGACAATTAACCTCCCCCAAACAAAACCAATCATCACACAAAAGACTATGGCATTTGTAAAAATCAGCGAACAGCCTTCGCTTTATAACGATCTCGAAAAAAAATCTGTCAGCGAGATTCTCCACGACATAAACACCGAAGACAAAAAGGTCGCGTTGGCCGTAGAGAAAGCCATCCCCCAGATCGAGAAACTCGTCACAGAAATCGTCAGCCGCATGAAACGCGGTGGCCGCATATTCTATATGGGTGCCGGCACATCAGGACGCCTCGGTGTGCTCGACGCATCTGAGATTCCCCCGACATTCGGCATGGACCCGGGTTGGGTCATAGGCCTCATCGCCGGCGGCGACACCGCACTCCGCAACCCCGTCGAAGCAGCCGAAGACAACACCAACCAAGGTTGGACTGACCTACAGGAATTCAACATCAACGACAAAGACACAGTTATCGGCATCGCCGCTTCAGGTACTACACCTTATGTCATCGGCGCTCTTGAAGAATGCCGTCGTCACGGTATCCTGACCGCCGCCATCACCTCCAACCCCGACGCACCTATCAGCGCCGCCGCCGACATCGCCATCGAGATGATCGTAGGCCCCGAATATGTCACCGGCAGCTCACGCATGAAATCGGGCACAGGACAGAAAATGATCTGCAACATGATCACAACATCGGTCATGATACAGATGGGTCGTGTCAAAGGCAACAAAATGGTAAACATGCAGCTCACAAATGCCAAACTCGTCGACCGCGGCACACGCATGATCGTCGAGGAACTCGGACAGCCATACGACGACGCGAAACGTCTGCTCCTGATGCACGGTTCAGTAAAAAAAGCCATCGACGCATACCGAGGCATCAAAGAAGAAGCCTAATCAACCTGATTGACATGAAACATATCTCAATAATGGCGGCGGCACTTCTTGCCGCCGCTTTTACACAAGGATGCGCCGCTCAGACGCAAAAAAACGTAAAAGCGACCGAGAAGCCCAAATATACCGAACTTTATTATCAACGGGCCTCACTCTTCGATGCTCTCGGCGTCGACTCCACCGACATAGTCTTCCTCGGCAACAGTCTCACTCACGGTTGCGAGTGGCACGAGCTTTTCAATATGCCGAATATCAAAAACCGCGGCATCAACGGCGACATTGTAGAAGGTATCCAAGAACGCCTTTCCTCTGTAACCGCCGGCAAACCCCGCAAAATATTCCTGCTGTGCGGCGTCAACGACGTCAGTCACAACCTCACGGCCGATTCTATAGTCACGGCACTCTCAGACCTTATCGGCCGCATACGCCGCGAAACCCCTGACACACGCCTCTACGTCGAATCGCTGCTGCCGATCAATAACAGTTTCGGACGCTACAAAGCCATCGCCGGCAAAGAAGAGGTAATACGCGAAATCAACGCCAAACTCGAACCCGTCGTAAAAGCCCACGGCGCAACATGGATCAATGTCAATCCGGCTTTTGCCGACAGCGAAGGCAATCTGCGACGCGAACTGACCAATGACGGACTGCATCTTCTCGCCCCCGGATACCTCATATGGCGCAATATGCTCGAACCATATGTAAAAGAGTAAATTCAATAATTTACAAATCTTTATAACCTATATATTTATGTTGAAAAAACGACTTTTACCTCTCATCTGCGCTACCATCGCTGCCACCTTCATGACAGCGGCCGCAGAGACACCGCGATGGTTGCGCGAACCCGCAATCTCACCCGACGGCAAAACCGTAGCATTCACTTATAAAGGTGACATCTACACCGTGCCCGTCAATGGCGGTAACGCCAATCGTCTGACAGTCGACGAAGCTTATGACAACGCTCCCGTATGGTCACCTGACAGCAAAAAAATCATCTTTTCAAGTACACGAGAAGGTTCGGCCGACATCTATGCCGTCAACGCCCGCGGAGGTAAACCACGCCGTCTGACAACTCACAGCGGCACAGAGACTCCCCTTACATTCATCAACGACAGCATCCTGCTCTTCTCAGCCAACGTGCGCCACGGCCGCGAAGCCATCCTCGGCCCCAACGGAGCACAAGCATATACCATTGACATAAACCGCGAGAATCCGCGTCCACATCTGTTTGTCTCCACTTCAATGATGGCTGCCGACTCGAATCCCGCCGGCGGACTTCTCTTCGAAGACAAAAAAGGTTTCGAAAACCGCTGGCGCAAACACGAGCGTTCGTCTGGCACATCCGACATCTGGCTATATAAAGACAATAAATTTACCAAACTCACCGACTTCAACGGCCACGATCTCAACCCTGTCTGGAGCGCCGACGGCAAACAGTTCTACTACATCAGCGAGCAGGACGGTATCCTCAACGTCTATGTCTCTGATCTTGCCGGCTCGCGTCGACAACTGACACACTCCAAAACGCATCCCGTAAGATCGCTGTCGGCTTCGACTGAAGGAACTCTCGCATTCAGTCTCGACGGAGATCTTTACACACTGCGCCCCGGAGCCGAACCGGTGAAAATCGTCGTTGAAATCGCTACCGATGATTACGACAGTGACCGTGTCAAGCGCTATATCACCGGTGGCGCCGATGCCATAGCCGTCTCGCCCACGGGCGACGAAGTGGCCTTCGTAGCCCGTGGTGACATCTACGTCACATCGACCAAATACAAAACCACCAAACGCATCACCGACACCCCGGGACAGGAGCGCGGTCTCAACTTCTCGCCCGACGGCCGCAGCCTCGTCTATGACAGCGAGCGCGACGGCCGCTGGCAACTGTTCATCACAAGCATCGTCAACGATGATGAAAAGCAGTTTGCCTATGCTACCGACCTTGTCGAAAAACCGCTATACAGCAGCGACAAAGCAAGCCAATGGCCCGACTACAGCCCTGACGGCAAGAAAGTAGCATTCCTCGAAGACCGTACCACACTGCGTGTCATCGATCTTGACACCAAAGCCGTCAACACCGCGCTCGAGGGTAAATACAACTACTCTTATGCCGATGGCGACATCTCGTTCAGCTGGAGTCCCGACAGCCGCTGGCTACTGACAAGCTATATAGGAGTCGACGGCTGGAACAACTCCGACATAGCCATCGTCCGTGCCGATGGCAGCGAAGTTGTCGACCTCACCGAGAGCGGTTATTCTGACAACAATCCCAAATGGGTGCTCGGCGGCAAAGGCGTCACCTACTCCACCGGCAAATACGGCATGAAGAGCCATGGCAGCTGGGGCAACCAGGATGACATCGTCATAATGCTGCTCGACGGCGAAGCCTGGGATGAATTCAATATGACAGAAGAAGAAGCCGCTCTCGCCGAAAAAGCAAAAGAGAACAAAGCCGACGAAGAAAAATCTGACGACAAGAAAAACAAGAAGTCAAAAAAGAACAAAGGAAAAGACTCGAATGCCGACGAAGAGACTGTCAAACCGCTCGAATTCGACCTTGCCAACCGTAAATACCGTACTCGCCGTCTCACCGGCAGTTCGGCCATATATGGAGACTACTTCCTCTCGCCCAAAGGCGACAAACTCTATTACGTCGTACGCGACAGCGAAGGCACTCGCAACCTTATGTGTCTCGACATACGCAAAGGTGAGACCAAAGTTCTGACCCACGGCGTCAATGGCGCATTCGCCACTGACAAAAAAGGCGAGAAACTCTTTGTCATAAGCAACAACGGTATAAAGAAGATCGAACTTCCCGGGGGCAGCAGCGAAGCTGTCGAATTTGAAGCTCCCTACAGCCGCACACCGTCGAAAGAACGCGAATATATCTACGACCATATGCTCTCGCAGGTAAAAGATAAATTCTATGACGTCAATCTCCACGGCGTGGCCTGGGACTCGCTCGGCGCCCACTACCGCGAGTTCCTGCCGTATATCAACAACAACACCGACTTTGCCGTGCTTATGAGTGAAGTGCTCGGCGAGCTCAACGCCTCGCACACAGGCGCCCGCTATTACGGCGGAGGCTCACGCATGGCTACCGCCGACCTCGGCGCTTTTTATGACGAAAGCTACGACGGCGACGGTCTCAAGGTTGCCGAAGTCATAGCCCGCGGACCTCTATCGCTCAAAAAGGCCGGCGTCGTCGCCGGTGATATCATCACCGAAATCGACGGCGTCTCCATACCGGCCGATACAGACTATTTCCCATTACTCGAAGGCAAGAGCGGCAAAAAAGTGCGTCTCACTGTGCGCAAAGCTAACGGCAGCATCGAGCATCCCGTCGTCAAACCGACCTCATATCTCGGCGACGAGGTCTACAGCCGTTGGGTTGAGCGCAACGAAGCCCTTGTCGACAGCCTCTCGAAGGGTCGCATAGGCTACGTCCACATCGAGGGCATGGACAGCCCCAGCTTCCGCACCGCCTATGACCGCATCCTCGGCACATACCGCAATCGCGAGGCCATCATCGTCGATACGCGCTGGAACGGCGGCGGCTGGCTCCACAACGATGTAGCTCTGCTGCTCGGCGGCAAGGAATATGTCAGATTCGTGCCGCGCGGACAATATATCGGCAGCGAACCGTTCAGCCAGTGGACCAAACCGTCGGTTATGCTCGTCAACGAGTCAAACTACAGCGACGCCCACGGCACACCCTTTGTCTACCAGACTCTTGGTCTGGGTAAGGTCGTCGGTGCACCCGTGCCGGGCACAATGACAGCCGTGTGGTGGGAGACACAGATCGACCCGACCCTCGTGTTCGGCATACCCCAGGTGACATCCATCGACATGAAAGGCAACGTGCTCGAAAACCATCAACTCAACCCCGACGTCGTAGTCTACAACAATCCGGGCGATGTCATTTCGGGCCGCGACGCCCAAATTGAGGCATCGGTCAAAACCCTCCTCGACCAACTCGATGCAAAAAAATAAGATTACCCTTTTCGTTCATAGCGAAATGTAACGAAGGATAGGATATATAACGAGCCTTTCGGCTCTCGCCAAGAACTAAATCGGTGTGAAGCATGGACTAAACCAATTCGCTTCACATCGATTTGATTTTATAAAAGAATCGCTTTTTCATCTCGGGCTTTTGCGTTACTTTTAACTACAGAGTTGCTTTTGTCGTAAAATTTGATTAGTTTTGTATGCCGTAAAGAGTGATTCATCCGTCATGGGCGAAGACAAAAGCATCAAATACTCTGCAAGCGAGAAATTTACCGAATATCTCAGCCGTCACAACAAAAGACGCACAGCCGAGCGTTTCGCCATACTCGATTGTGTCATGTCGCTTTCAGACCACTTTTCGGTCGAAAATCTTGGTGAGCGCCTCGAGCAACAGGGATTCCACGTATCACGTACGACACTCTACTCGACTGTCGATCTTCTCAATGACTGCGGCCTTGTCAGACGCCATCGATTCGATGGCGGTACCGCTTTATATGAACACATCGTCGGCGACTCAAACCACCATCATCTCATCTGTAGCCGCTGCGGCAAAATCAAGGAAGTGCGCGATGCCTCTCTATCGTCTGAAATTTCTTCGAAACGTTATGCAGGTTTCGCCGTCGGCTACTATTCTCTCAACATCTACGGACTCTGCCGCACCTGCCAGAAACGCAACCGCAAAAAAACGCGACAGACAGGCAGCGAAAAATTAAAATAACAGTTATAATAACAATCTCACCAGTTCATTACAAAATCATGAAAGTTGATGTTCTCTTAGGTCTCCAGTGGGGCGACGAAGGCAAAGGCAAAGTCGTCGATGTGCTGACACCCCGATACGATATCGTAGCCCGTTTCCAGGGCGGTCCCAACGCCGGACACACCCTCGAGTTCGGAGGTCATAAATATGTCCTGCGTTCAATACCGTCAGGCATATTCCAATCGGGTCAGACCAACATCATCGGCAACGGTGTCGTGCTCGATCCGGTGCTCTTCGCCGAAGAAGCCAAGGCCCTCGAAGCCTCGGGGGTCAATCTGCCCTCTGTCTTGAAAATATCAAAGAAAGCCCATCTGATACTACCCACCGGACGTCTGCTCGACGCTGCCGGTGAAGCCGCCAAAGGCAAAGGAAAAATAGGCACAACGGGCAAAGGCATCGGCCCGACATATACCGATAAAGTATCACGCAACGGTCTTCGTGTAGGCGACACTCTTCTGCCGGATTTCAAAGAACGTTATGAGGCGGCACGCCGCCGCCACATAGGCATGATTGTAGCTCTCGGTGCCGAAGTCGACTCCATGGCTCTCGCCCGCGCCGAAGAGGCCTGGTTTGAAGCTATCGACTATCTGCATGGCTACGAACTCATCGACAGTGAACATTTCATCAACCACGCTCTGGCTGAAAACAAAAGCATATTATGCGAAGGAGCCCAGGGCACAATGCTCGACGTAGACTTCGGTTCATATCCTTTCGTGACATCGAGCAACACCATCTGCGCCGGAGCATGTACCGGGCTGGGTATCGCTCCAAGCCGCATCGGCGAAGTATTCGGCATCTTCAAGGCATACTGCACCCGTGTCGGCAGCGGCCCGTTCCCGACCGAACTCTTCGACGAGACAGGAAAGACAATCCGCGATCTCGGCCACGAATACGGTGCAGTCACAGGCCGTGAACGCCGTTGCGGCTGGATCGACCTCGTCGCTCTGCGTTACGCCATCATGATCAACGGTGTCACTCAGCTCATAATGATGAAGAGCGACGTTCTCGACAGTTTCGACACGATAAAGGCCTGCACAGCCTATGACATCGACGGTTTTGTCACACGCGACTTCCCCTATTCGATCGACGGTGACATCAAACCCGTCTATACCGAACTTCCCGGTTGGAAGACCGACATGACCAAGATTAAATCAGAGAGCGAGTTCCCGCAGGCATTCCGCGACTACATCGCATTCCTCGAAGATCGTCTGGCAACGCCGATAACCATCGTCTCGATCGGTCCCGACCGTGAACAGACAATAGTCAGAGAAAAATAACAGTTGACCATTATTTCTTAAAGACCTTAAACATATACCATGGCAAAGATCAAACCGTTCAAAGGCCTGCGACCGCCACGTGAGTTAGTCACTCAGGTGGCGTCGCGCCCTTACGACGTGCTCAACAGTGACGAAGCACGCCACGAGGCCACAGGCAATCCCAAGTCACTCTACCATATCATCAAGCCCGAGATCGACTTCCCTCAGGGGACAGATGAACACGCCGAGGAAGTATACCGCCGCGCCGTCGACAACTTCACCGCCTTCCAACAGAACGGATGGCTCGTCGAAGACTCAAAAGAGCATTACTATATCTACGCCCAGACGATGGACGGCCGCACTCAATACGGTTTCGTCGTCGCCGCCAATGTCGATGATTATATCAGCGGACGCATAAAGAAACATGAGCTCACGCGCCGCGACAAAGAAGAAGACCGCATGAAACACGTGCGCGTGAACAATGCCAATATCGAGCCGGTCTTCTTCGCCTTCGAGGACAACGCCACTCTCGCCGACATACTCGCAAGCGAAACAGCCAAAAAGCCGGAATATGATTTCGTCGCCGACGACGGCTTCGGCCACACCTTCTGGGTCATCGACGACGAGGCCACAATCACCGCAATCACCGATGCCTTTGCCGCCATCGACAGCCTCTATATCGCTGACGGCCATCACCGTACGGCCGCCGCAGCCCTCGTGGGCCACGAGAAAGCGCTCGCCAACCCCAATCACCGCGGCGACGAAGAATATAACTATTTCCTCGCTGTCGCTTTCCCTGCCTCAAATCTCAAGATTATCGACTACAACCGTCTCGTCAAGGACCTCAACGGCATGTCGCCTGCCGAATTTCTCGAAGCCCTCGAGCATAATTTCATCGTCATCGACAAAGGCACAGTGCCCTACCGTCCCGAAACGCTACACAATTTCTCGCTATATCTCGAAGGCCGGTGGTACTCGCTCACAGCGCGCCCGGGCACTTATGACGACAGCGACCCCATCGGCGTGCTCGACGTCACAGTCTCGTCGGACCTCATTCTACGCGATCTGCTGGGCATCACCGACCTGCGCAGCGACAAACGCGTCGATTTTGTCGGCGGCATCCGCGGACTCGATGAGCTCAAACGCCGCGTCGACTCCGGCGAAATGGCAGCAGCTCTGGCGCTCTACCCCGTGTCGATGGAACAACTCATGGCTATCGCTGACACCGGCAATATCATGCCGCCTAAGACAACATGGTTCGAGCCGAAACTTCGTTCGGGACTCGTAATTCACAAACTCGACTGACATCAATCTGAAAAACAAGAGGCTGTGCGCGACACAGTCTCTTGTTTTTGATACCAAGACGGATGGTGCAAGGGCTGAAGCACTCGGTCCATAACGACGCTGGGGAGAGCGTCGTTCCATGCGTCGCGGGTTCACTTTTTTGTACCAACGATGTCAATGTGCGTCTGACATCGGTTTGGTCGGTTTAGACGCGCGGGGATGTCTGCCGCTATCGTGGTCGTG
>CAJTKG010000008.1:60112-91663 GCA_910576935.1 uncultured Muribaculaceae bacterium | reverse complement strand
GCACTCACGTGCAATTTTAGTGATAAATGCACAATGCATAATGCAAAATTCACAATTTTTGGTGTAAAAATTGGTCCAATCAGGCAGATTAGTCAACTTATAATCAAACCATTAGTGGTTGATGTAAGGGTTAAAAAACTTGCTCCATAGCGCCTTTGAAACCCTTGTTCCATATGACGCTCGGGAGAGCGTCGCTCCATAAGCCGTGGATTCAGGCGATGGTCAGGAGACCATCGTTCCATACATCGTCGTTCCATGTGCTGTGGGTTCGGGCACGGTTCGGGTTGATAATAACAGCGGGCGGCCCGATCATAGGGTCGCCCGCTTTCTGAGGATATTTTATTCTTGATTATTTCACAACAATTTTTGTTGCTTTATCACCAACCACTTTGATATATACACCCGGTGTAAGATTTTCGGCCGGTATGGCTATACCCGACAGGTTATAATATCTCGCCGGTGCTTCGGTGATATTGTCAACTGCTATGTCGTCAACTGCCGATGAGCCTTTGAGTATATAAGACCGAGCGGCGGGCGTCGTAACAAGCGGATCTGTGTCGACAAGAGCATAAGCATGGTAGCCGTTGAGCGAACGCGAGAACATGTGGAGGTTGCCTGCGTAGTCGAAACGCATGGTCGACCAGTTGTTGTTTTCGGTCGGGATCTCATATTTTATTGTGAACGAGGGTGTGTTTTCTTCCCATTTCACGCTGCAGATGAGGATTCGTTTAGGCTCGGCGACTGCGGCTGTCTTGCCGTCGTGTGTGATGGCGAAGCCCGAGTTGCAGGCGTTCATGCCTACGAGTTCAGAAGAACGATAGAGGACGTTGTCGTCAACGATATAAGCGAAGCCGGGCACAGACTCAGTGTTGTTGCCTTCGCTGCGTACCTGTGACACGAAAATACCGTCGCCATAAGCCACAACGTCGACATTGGTGTTTGCCAGCATGCCGCCGTGGCCGATCTGCTCGGGAGCTTCGGTGATCTGCCATGCCGAACCGATATTGTATCTTACGATAGTGTTTGTCGTTCCTGCATGGTCTTCAGAGAATGCATATAATTTAGTATCGTCGCCTTTGCCGACAAATGCGAAGCCAGAGTGGCCGCCGCCGAGGTTGGCGTCATTGTAGATGAATGCGCCCGTGCCTGTCATAGTACCGGCATAGAGAGTGAACGGTTCGGCTGTGACGTCAAGAGGATCTATGGCCACGATGCCGGCAGCGTCGTCACCCCAGGAAGCAACGACAGCCTTGCCGTCGCGCTGGTCGCCGCGGAAGGGGTTATAGATATTGGTCGTCGAAGCGTTGAAGACAGCGTGAGACTTGTGGATGCGGTCGGCTACTTTTTCGCCTGCCGGATTATAGATATCCATACCGTTGTTTGCGCCATGGGCGATGAGTGTGTAGCCGAAAGCCTTGGTCGTGGGATCGGTGAAGGCTATGGCCGAACCACCGACGGCGAGACCGTTGGGTTCGCTGAAGTATTCGCCGGCAGCAGTCGACGGATTGCCATGGACGCGGATGCTCCAGTTGTAATCTTTGGTTGCGTCAAGGGCATCGCCGGGAAGGACAAACGAGTTCTCACCTTTGGCGAGACCTGTGAGAGGCACAACGATTTCGTCGCCGCCGTCAACGGGAACGGCCACGAATTCTGCCGCGGGAACATCAGCGGTGAGAGAGTAGCTGACAGCGAATGACTCGCCCTCGGCTTTCTCGCTGGAAAGCGCATAAGCATATTCTTTGCGGGCCACTACGTCGGGAACTATTTCGGGAGCCGTTGTGAAGCGGCTGACCTTGTTACCGCGGAGGAGGTAGAGCTCGATGTCGGCACCGGTGATTTCATCGGCGTCGTTCTTCTTGACGATGACACGTCCGGCCGCGCTGACATTGCCGGCGATGGCGCCTTCGAGGGTCGTGTTGACAGTCGTGACGTCGGCAGTCTTGAGAAGACCGTCGGTGATATTGATGAGGCGGATGCCTGTGCAGGCCGATTCAGCGTTCATGTCGGGAGCGACAAGATATGTCGTGCCGTTATATTTGAAGAATGATGTGCCTGCGGCTGCAGCGGGAAGGACGTCGGTCGAGAGGGCGTCGTCGCGCCAGTGCTGAGATACAGAGTTGTCACCGCCGTTGTTGTTGACTTCACCGATGATAATCTGCTGAAGGAAATATTTCGGGGTGTTGGCGATAAAGCAGCGTTCTTTGATGGGCGAATAGAGGTAGGTGATGTTGTCACCGATAAGTTTCCGGTCCATATACTTGCTGACATCGGCGCGGCTGCGGATGTCTTCGCTGACCTTCTGACCGCCGATGATAGTGAAGAGGTTAAAGCCGTATGCGGTGCCTGCTGATGTGCGTCCGCCGACAATGAGCTCGCCCTCGTCGAATGTGCCGTCATAAGCCATGGCATAGCCCATTATCGCGCTATACCAGTTGCCTGAAAGCTGAGAGGTAAACCACAGTTCGGGATTGCCCACAGGCACGCCGTTTTCGTCATTGTGCCAGTAATATATATTTGAATCACCGCGAGTTTCGCCCGCACCGACATTTGAAGCGCTGAAGTGGCACAATTCGAGATTATGGCCGATCAGAACGCCGTCGGCTGTGACTGCTATGTCATAAAGAGGACTATGTGTGCCCTCGCAGCCTTCGATAGACGGGCGTGCGATGACTTCGAATGTCTCGGCGTCGAGAACGAGCACGACAGGAGCGTTCTCAGCATTCATCGCAAGAACATAGATGCGGTCTTTGTATGAGATGAAACGACGTATCGTAGCGCCCTCGAGCTCGGCGATTTCCTTGTCGACGACAGCCTGACGGAACTCGATATTGCCGGGAGCGACAAACTCGGTATCTTTCAGCGGATCGGGATATGTCTCGTAGTTTTCTGTCGGGGGAACGTAATTGACGCTTTCGAGGAATACTTTGGGGTAAGAGACCGTAGCGGCTTCGACGGTGACTTCGGTCGGTTCGCCTTCATATTCGTCGGCAAAGCAGGCGACGGTATATGTGCCGGGCTCGACATTGTTGAAGACAAAGGCGCCGTTATACTGGTTGTCGGTCGTGTATGTGGCCACAATCTCGCCGTTGCCGTCGAGCAGCTGCACTGTAACACCGTTGAGAGGTTTATAGACGTCGTCGCTTGTCGGAATGGCCGCATAGTCTTTGTCGACGAATTTCTCGTGCATGTCGCGGACGATACCGTAGATCGTACCGGTCTTTTCCTTCTCGATGCCGAAATAGTCGGCGATGCCGTGAGCATAGCCGTAACCTTCGACATAATCGACGTCAAAGTTCATGTGACGGAGAGCCGAGGGTGCGTAGGTGTGGAAATAGCCTTCAGAAAGGAAGCCGGGAGTACCGTGTTTCAGCACACCGAGATAGCCTTTGTAGCCCATGAAGTAACTGCTGCCGCTATAAAAGTTCAGGTCTCCGCGGATATTTGTCTTGGCAACAGAGTAGCTTGTCCATGTCTCATGCTTATCTCCCAGATGATAAGGCCAGCATTTTTTGGCTATCTCGATACACTGGTTCTGGAAATCGAGGGTCACGCCGTTTTCTTCTTTGGGTGTGTCATAACCGCGATAGATGAACAGAGCGTGGTTGGTGTTTGACCACAAGCCCGTGTTGTTGGCGTTTGAGTGTATAGATATGAAGAGGTCGAAATTATTGATTTCCACTTCCTCGGCGATCTCAGAGATGTTACGGTTATAGAGCGTCATCTGCGGCAGATATGAGTTCCATCGGTCTATTTCGGCCTTTTCGGCTTCGGTACACTCGTCATACTGACGTCCGTCAAGTATATTCTTTATCAGATTATTGAGCTGATTTGATGTATAATTATACTCAAGATAAGGTCCACACTTTACGTGGCTCATGACAATATTGTTGCTCATATCACGGGCGGCGCCTATCTGATGGCGTTCGCCGGTCTGATTGAGAGTCGGGTCGAATTTCAAGCCCATCTGACGCAGTTTTTCAAGCACACCGAAACCTTTGCGCAGGTTGGTGTTGCTTTCATAGAAAGCGGTGGTGTCAGTGCCCTGCACCTTGTAAGGGTCATGACCGATGACCGCCATGAAACGGTCGCCGCCGGTCCATGAACCGTGACCGGGATTGATATATACTCGCAGTTCGTCAGCCGTTTTTGCCGATCCGGCGAGAGCGGCAAGCGAAAAAGCCGCTGCCAATAAAATTTTTTTCATTATAAGGCTTATTTAAGGTTTATCATATAAAGAAGACCCTTTTCGGTCGTAAACGAAATATGCTTTCCATCAGCACTTGCCGAAGGATATGCGGCTATGACACTGTCGTCGGTCAAGGCCTTGCGGTTGCCTTCGAGATCAGCAACCACGATATTCGACGCTACTATGACTTCGCCGTTGTCAGTGTCGTTCATGCCGACAACAGTATTGTTGTCAAGCCATTTGGCAGCACGGATGCCACCGAGTTGCGCGATATTTCTACCCTCGGTATCACATACAAAACAGCCGCTGCCGGTCAGATAATAAAGAATCTTCTTGCCGTCGGGACTTATCGAGGGCCAGATATAGCTTCCGCGTCCCATCGGGTCGAGAATCTTCGTCTTACCGTCTTTTGTATATGTCAGATGGCCATAGTCGATAGATGCCACAGGAGCGGCAATCACTCGGGTAGCGCTACCTATGGCCCGAGCTTTGATCGCACCGTCTGAAACGGCCGACACAACGTTGCCATCGATTGTGACACCGTCGTTAAGATGACGGGTCGGTGCGACGATCTGTGTCATGGCCTTGCTCGCAAGATTGATATTCATTAGGCTCGAGCGGCGCAGTTTGTCTTTTCCTGTCACGATGTTGCGGAAAACGATATTGGCTCCGTCGGGCGATATCGTGATATTTCTGACTGTGCCGTCAACCGGATATTTCACAGGATCGGAACCGTCCAGTGAGATTTTAGTAAGTCCTTGATGTCCGGCATCGGAGATGACAACGAAACTGCCGTCAGGACTTACCGTCGATGACATTGCCGCCGAACCCGCCGGCAAGGCAATTTCTTCAATGGTAGCTACTTGTGGCAACTCAGCCTTTACAAGCACCGCAGATGCAAGCAAAGCGACCGAAATAACAAGTTTTTTCATCATAAATAGTTTTAAGGTAATAAAATAGGTTGGTTAGATAATGATCGAATCTCTATTCGAAATTTTCCATAAATATAGATATTATTTTGTGATATTTGAAAAATTTATTGTTATTTATTAAAAAAGTTTTAACGCCATACTATGTATATACACAACAAGTAGCTCACAGCAACGCACTTAGATAGCAATAACGGAAAATAGCAGCGGACGACCCGTCAACCGGATCGCCCGCATTTTTTACAGATATTTGTGTATTTGATTATTTCACAAGAACTTTGGTTGCTTTGTTGCCCTGACGACGGATGTAGAGACCGTTTTCGGGGTTTGCTACGCGTACACCCTGAAGGTTGTAATATTCGACAGGAGCGTTTTCGTTGTCAACCGCGATATCACCGATGCCGCCTACTTTCTTGTCAGAGAAGACATAGATCTGATCGTAGTAGTAGCTTGCCGACGAAGCCGAGGGGTTGTTGTTGAATTTGAGTTCATTGACTTTAGCGTCACCGCAGCGCCAAGTGCTGTAGCCACCTGTGAAATCGCAGATTGAATATTCGCCGGGTTCGCCTTCGATAAGACGGGGATTACCCGATGCGCTATAGAGACGACCACCTGAGATAACGATGTCGGTCATATAGCGTTCTTCGTTGTCAAGGTAGAAGTCAAACTCACCGCCGTGACCTTCGTGGGGAGCAGCGCGATATTCTACAACGAAGCCGAATGAGCCGGCACGCTCGAGTACGTTGTTGGCGTTACCTTTGAGTCCGAGAACCATTTCGCCGCCGAGTTCATTGACAAGCTCAATGTCGGGAGTCTGAATGCGTGAGCTACCATACCATCCGGCAACAGCATAATCAGTGCCATGGTTATAGTAAAGGAAGCCGTTGCAACCGGTAGGCACGTCACCCTCGGTTTCGCCGAAAGTCTGGCCTTGCTCTGTGATAAGAGAGGGATAGTTGACGAAGTTGAATGTGTACATTTCTGTGCCGGGCGCTACTACAAATACTTCGTGGCTGATAGTAAAGCTGTCTTCTTTGCCATCTTTAACGGCTACGGCTTTGACAACAGCATCTTTCTCGAGACGGAAAGGAGCGGTATATTTTGTAGAAGCTTTAGAGGGTTCTGTGCCGTCGATTGTGTAGTAGATCTCGGCGCCCTCGGTCTCTGATGTCAGCGTGATATATTTGTCGGCGCTGAGGATATGGGTCTTGCCTGCGAAAGCTATTTCATCTTTATAACCGGGGTCAACAAAGAAATCGGCTTCTACGACGGGGAGTGCGACCTGCTCGTCATTGGGCTGGCCTTCTGTTGTAACGTCGATATAGAAGCAACGGCTTTCCTGCGAGGGGATAAGTGTTACCGAGCCGTCGGCGTTATGAGTGTAGAACTGCTGTGTTGTGCCTGCATCAGCCTCACGGACCGCGCTTTCATGAATCAGACCGGCCTGACCTGAATCGGGATTGCGCTGGTTGCGGACATGAATCTGGGTGATTTTTACGCCCTTGGCGGGAGTGAATGTGATAGGGTTACCTGCAAACCAACGGATTGCGCCTGATGTGACATATGTCTCACACGGTTTGCCGTCTTTGTCAGTGCCCACGATGGCGCCGCCTTTGATGCTGACATATTTGCTGGCAGCATACTGCTCGATATACTGTTTGGGGTTCGTGTAGGTATTACCGGTTCTCATAGTCTGGAAATAGAAACCGTTGGGGAGCACGATATGCTCGTTGGCTTCGATGTCCCAGCCTTCTTTAACACCGTTCTCGGCAATGAAAGCGGTAACCTCTGCACTTGCGGTAGCGGCCATTGCGATGGCCGCAGCAGAAAGTAAAATTTTCTTCATAAGAAACAAGTTGATTGTTAATAAAATTTAGTGATACTCTTTTTATGGTATTGTCAAAAAGTAATGAAACTGACTATCGTCAAAAAAATATTCCATTATTTTTACAAGCACAAAATAAGCAAACATTTTTTAATCCACCAAATAATTTCTAAATTATTTTATAAATTAATCCATAATTAATAAAGCCCAATGAGAGAATCAGGCTTTTACAATTAACTATGGAGACCTATCGTCCCAGGTATGAGTGTTTTATCAATTATTATCAAAAAGAATTTTGTTCCGCGCCGTCAAGGCGGCGCCCAAAACACCGGCTTTTTCACCCAGTTTGGAAACTATAATTTTAGAATCCTGGCTGACAAGCCTAAGGGTATATTTCTGTACAGCTTGTTTTATAGGCCTGATAAGATAATCGCCTGTCTCCGCCAACGTGCCTCCTATGATAACCAGTTCGGGATTGAATATGTTAATAAAACCGGCCAGCCACTTTCCGAGTTTACCGGCAATGTTTTCGAGGAGCTCAATACACAACAGATCCTCTTCTTCAATAGCTGATATTATATCAGACAAGGTAATAGCCTCAGCGCCTTTCTGACTGACCTTGTCTGAAAGAATCGAGTTTTTCCCGTCTGACAGGCTCTGAACTACTCTACGCATCAACGCCCATCCCGACACCTCTGTCTCAAGACATCCTTTTTTCCCACAATGGCACATTATCTCATTGTCAAAAGCGGGAAAATGGCCGATCTCTCCCGAATAGCCCGACTTACCTTTCACTATACCGCCATTGATGACCATCCCCATGCCCAAGCCCAAACTCATATTGATAAAAAGGATATTTTTTGCACCTTTGACTATCCTTCCGCTCATGCAATCGCCATAAGTCATAGCCCTCGTATCGTTGTCAATGCAGATAGGTATCACCAGTTTTTCAATAAAAAGATCGTTCAACGGTCTTTCGGATAGCGGCAGTGTGCTGAAACTAAAACCTGTATCGGGATTGACTCGACCTGACAGTGCTATACAGCCATAAAATATTTTATCTTTCGGGATAGTCAGTTCGTTCATGAAATCCTTTATTATACCACAGATTTCTTCAATAGCCTGATACGATGACAGATCAGCCGTTGTTAAAGGAAGTCCCATTTCAAGAGCGACAAATTCCCCCATGAAATTAATTATCCCGAGATTCACATATGTCCTCTTAACGTCTACCCCGAGAAAATAGCCTGAATGCGGATTAAATCCATAAAGTACCGGCCTGCGTCCCCCATGGCCTTCTACCTTGCCATGGTCAGTCAACAGACCGCCATCACACATTTCATTCACCATTTTTGTGACAGTAGGCGCACTGAGTCCTAAATCCTTTGCCAAATCAGGAATTGTCGAAGTCGAGTTGTTGACAAAGTAAGAAATCATATTCTTCATGATAGAGGAATTTTTATCCCCTTTTTCTATCTGAGTAATGAATGAGGGCTTCATATGAATTTTTTTTCATTATTTTGCAAAGTTAATAAATTATAGATAAAAACGTCTTCCAAATCCAAAGACCTTCTTAAATTATGAAACTACAAATATTCACGGTAATGATGCTTTTGTCGGTTGTAATGCAACCGACCATCGCACGCGACTACGACAAAAGCGAACACATGATCGCCATGCGCGACGGCACAAGGTTATACACAGCTGTCTACAAGCCGGCAGACATGACCGCCGTTGAGAAATCACCTATATTATATATGCGCACACCGTACGGCTGCCGTCCATACGGCTCTGAATCGGCAGGTTTCCTGAACGACTCGATCTACCGACCGTATATCGACGCCGGATATATTTTCGTCTTTCAGGACGTCAGAGGGCGATGGATGAGTGAAGGCGCTTTTGTCAACATCAGACCGCTACGCGACTCAACCGACGGCATCGACGAGGCAACCGACAGTTACGACACCGTCGAATGGCTCGTCGACAGCATCGACGGCAATAACGGCTGTGTCGGGGTAAACGGCAATTCATACTGCGGCTTCTATGCGCTGATGGCCGCAGCAAGCGGTCATCCGGCCATAAAAGCGGTTTCGCCACAGGCACCTGTCGGCGACTGGTGGATGGGCGACGACCTCCACCACAACGGCGCTCTCGCGCTGATCGACGCCACCTCGTTCTCACCCCAGTTGCGTGGAGCCGCCAACCATCGTCCGACCGACAGAAGCGACGGCTACAAAGCCCCTATGGGAAAAGACGTCGGCAAGTGGGCGCTCGAGAATACTGTCGCCGACGTGACTCGCTCGCTTGACGGCAATGTTCCGTTCTGGGACGAGATGGTCTCACATCCCGACTACGACGAGTGGTGGCAACGTCGCGCTTCAGACAATGCAACCGCGAATATAAAAATACCGATGCTCGTTGTCGGCGGCCACTTTGACGCCGAAGACCTCTACGGCACTCTGACGGTATTCAGGGGTCTCAAGCACAATAGTCCTCAAGCCGACACCCGTCTTGTCATGGGACCCTGGGCTCACGGCGCCTGGCGCTCTTCGGGTAAAGCAAACAGACTGGGCGAAGCCATATTCGACAAAAAATCATTGTCGCGATATTTCAGGGACGAAGTCGAATTTCCGTTTTTCGAGCGACATCTTCGCAATCGGGGTAACGGCGGTGTCACAGCTGACGGCGACATAATATTCTTTACCGGCGAAAACCGTTGGCGCCGGACCGATATCTCACACCGCGACAGCACTGCGACACCGGTCGACATCTACCTGACCGACCGGGGGCTGAGCTTCACCGCGCCGACAGCGGAGACGTCACACTCGGCATATGTCTCCGACCCGGGCGATCCGGTGCCATACTACAGCGACATCACGACACGCCGCAAGAAAGAATACATGACCGCATCACAGACTTTTGTCGACAACCGCGACGGCGTGGTGACATTCCGCTCTCAGGCAATGGCCGACACCATGAGTGTCGCCGGCCCTGTCGATGTCGAACTTTTTGCAAGCATTTCAACGACAGACGCCGATTTCATTGTCAAAGTCATCGACGTCGCTCCCGACGGGAAAGAAATGCTCGTGCGCGGCGATATAATGCGCGGCCGCTACCGCAACAGCTTCTCTCATCCCGAAGCTTTCACGCCCGGCAAAATCGAGAAGATAAACTTCACGATGCCCGACATCGCCCACTCTTTCATGCCCGGACATACGATAAAAATACAGATACAGAGTTCATGGTTCCCGCTGTTCGACCGCAATCCCCAGCAGATGATAGACATATATAATTGCAGCGCCGACGACTTCATAAAATCTGAGATCAGCATCCATCACGACGCCGAGCATCCCTCGCGCGTCAGATTCAGACAATATAACCGATAAACACATATAGACAGCACCCCTGACGTCTGTTAGCCATCAGGGGTGCTTGCGGGTTATTTAATATAACAAAATATTTTTATTTCCTCGCTTCAAGGAGCAGATCGCCGAAAACCGCGATATCACGCGCAGTAACAGGCGGATTAGGATCGGAATTGACAGCGGTGTCGAGTGTGGTTTCACCCGAAAGCACAAGCACGCCAAGTGCTCCGGCATTTCCGGCCATGGCGACATCGGTATATATTCTGTCGCCGCACATGGCGATTTCATCTGCTTTGAGTCCGTGGCGGTACATGATGCCCGAGAGCATGTCGGGGTTGGGTTTACCGATGACGATGTCAGGCTTACGGCCGGTCGCATGCTCGATGCATGTCGTCAGCGAGCCGCAGTCGACAAGCACCGTGGGTTGGTCGGTCGGACAGACACGGTCGGGATTGGTCGCGATATACGGCAGCCCCTGCGATGCCAGATAGGCGGCACGGCAGAGCTTGGGATACGTAAGAGTGGTGTCGAAAGCGACGACAAGACTCTGCGGAAGGTCTCTGTCATCGGGTTCCGTCAGCTCGAAGCCGGCGGCGCGGAACTCGGCCTCCATGCTGGGAGTACCTACGACATAGAGCCGCTTGACTTCAGGCATCTTCTCTTTGATATAGTCGATGGTGGCAACGGCCGTGGTATACATCTGCTCGCGGTCAGCCTCGATGCCGAGCCGGGCGAGTTTGGCGAGATAGTCGTCGATGCTGCGCGTCGGATTGTTTGTCAGAAACGAATATCCGATGCCGTTGGCCGTCAACATGGCCAGAAAGTCTTTTGTAAAAGGAAAAAGGGTCGAACCCATGTATATGGTGCCGTCCATATCAAGGGCTACGTGACGTATACGACGACACGCGGCGAGAAGCTCGTCGTGTGTCATCGGAGTCATATAACGGTCAAATTTATGTTCCACAGGAATTATTTATTATCGTTTGATTGTTTTTCTTGTTCTGCATAAAAACGGTTGCTGCGCTCATAGCCGTCGCGTGGAGCCGCCCACATTGTAATGAATGTAATAGCGCCGATGATACCTACACCGATAATGATATAGAACACCACATTCCAGCCCCAATGATCGGCGACGATGCCGATGCCGATGGCCGACAGGAACGAACCCACATAGCCGAATATGCCGGCAAGACCGTTGGCCGTTGCCGAGGCCTCTTTAGTTGCCTGGTTGGCCGAGGCTATGCCGATCAACGCCTGCGGACCGTAAATGAAGAATCCCGCCAAAGCCAGAAGCAATACCGACAGTAACGAAGGCACACCGGGAAGGAAGATAAAGAGCGACATGAAAATCACTGCACCCGTCATGCAGATAAAACACATGCGGTGAGCCTTGCCCTTGAAGATATGGTCGGTAGCCCAGCCGGCGAGTATGGTGCCGACGATGGCGCATATCTCAAATGCCGCAACAGACCATGCAGCCTCTTCGATGCTCATGCCCCGGGCTTCGGTGAGGAATTTAGGTCCCCAGTCAAGGATACCCATGCGCATGACATAGACAAAGACGTTGGCGATACAGAGTGTCCAGATCCAGCGGTTGGTCCACACCATGACTTTGAGAAATTTACTGCGCGACGAGTTTTTTCCGTTCTCGACTGTATCTTTTTTACCGGTCTTGGTGGCGGGAAGCTCGGGAAGACCTACCGAACGGGGGTCGTCGCGAAGGCCGAGGTAGAGCCATGCCGCGCCGAAGATAGCGATGAAAGCCGGAATCCAGAAGCACCAGCGCCAGGCATCCCAATGTTTGGCATAACCGAGAATAGTCTTTAGATTGTCGCTGTTCGACGGGTCAAGGCCAAGGTTCCTGGCAATGGTATCGATCACTTCGGGGTTGGCGCTCATGTCCTGACCGAGTATGCCCATGATGTAGCCGCAGACTATTACCGCCAGACCTGCACCGATAGAGTGCGAGGTGTTCCATATCGACATCTTGGTGGCAAGTTGCGAAGGATGGATCCACGACGGCAGAAGGCGCGCGCACGGCGGATAACCCATGCCCTGGAAGAACTGATTGAGCACAATCGTCACAGCCATCACCATGATTAGCATGTTGATGAAGTCAGGGCCTGCGTCGACACCGGTGATCCATGAGCTGATATTGACACCGAAACCAAACGCAAAGTTTGACGCCGCGCACAGCAACAAGCCTACGGCCATGATCAGACGGGCGCTGAAACGGTCTACGACAAACCCGTTGACAAAACGCGATAATCCGTAGACGAGCGAGCCGATGCCGATGACGATACCGAAACTCGTGTTAGATATGCCGAATTGCGCCGTAAGGCCCGGCATGGCCACTGAAAAGTTTTTACGAACAAAATAATAGATGGCATAACCTATCATCGACACGAGGATGGTGCGAAATTCCCAGCTCTTATATCGTTTGACGGTCTGTTGATCCCAATTGCCAAAAATACTTTCTTTTGACATGTTTTTCCGATACTTATTTAATGGTTAATTACTTCTGATTGGCTTTGACTGTCGCCTCGACATCAAGGGCTTCGGCGATAACCGATATTGGATTAAGGACACTGGCACCGGCGCTCATCTCGATCTGCCACTTGCATGTCTCACAGTCGGTGGCGACAAAATCGACCTTGGCTTCCCTGATGCTCTCGAAGAGATCGCGGCCTATGGCCTGCGAAGTGGCGTAATTCTCTTTTTTGAAACCATATGTGCCCGCGATACCGCAACATTGAGACTCAAGCATGACAAAATCCACGCCGGGGATGCTTCTCAGCAGTTTGGTCGAGTATATGCCCCACCCTAATTTCTGCATGTGGCATGGGGTGTGGTAAGCGATGCGCTTCTTATAATCTTTGCGGAAGACGAGTTTTACCTGCCCCTGATCTATCAGACGGCAGAGAAACACCGTTGCAAGAAGCATGTCGTCACGCACTTCGGCGTTATCGACACCAAGAAGATGGGGGTACTCGTCGCGCATCGTGAACATACATGTCGAACTTGTGCCCAGTACGGGTATCTCTTCGTCAATGACCGCGTGACGGATTGATTTCATATTTATCTCGGCATCATGACGGGCGCGGTCGATAAGCCTGTTGGCGATTTTGGCCACACCGCAACAACGCTCTTTCTCAAGCAGTCGCACACCGTAGCCGACGGCATTCATCACTTTGACGAAATCACGGCCGAGGTCCGGGTTGTTGTAGTTTACATAGCAGCCGTGGAAATAGGCGACTTTTCTTTTGAATGTCTCCTGTGCGTCAGCCTGTTTGCGAAACCACGATTCAAACGTGCGTCCGCTATATCGGGGGAACGTGCGGTGACGGTCGACGCCGATGACAGAGTGCATCGCACTCTTGACCACAGGCAGCTTGAGCATGAAATTGGCTATCGGAGCAGCTGTCGTGGCAAGAGTGCCCATGACATCGGTCTCGGCGAGTATGCGGTCGCGCAGCTTGACCGGCTTCTTGTCATATTTCAGTCGGGCACGCTGTATGATATCGCCGATCTTGACATTCGACGGACATGCCACCTCACAACGTTTGCAATTGAGGCAATATTTCAGCGCCATGTCATAGAACTCGGGGTTCTTCAGACGATAACGTTCACCGTCGGGACCGGCCTGTTTGGGCCCGGGATAGTCGGGATTGACGGCAAGCACGGGACAGTAAACCGTGCATACGGTACACTTGATGCACTGCTCGAAATTATCGCGACTTATATTTTTAAGTTGATATTCCATTGTCATCATTTTATCATATTAGCGACATACAGGGCCGTAAGCAGAGCGACGCCGGCACCCGAACCTTCTTTGAGGGCGTCGTAACCCCCGATCACAGCACCGACGGCATAGAGATTGCCGACGGCTTTGCCCGAACGCAACGGATGAAAATCTTCATCAACGCTGACACCGAAACTCATATAAGGCTGTTTCGCGAAGAAATCGCGCTCATACCATTGTTCACGATCCTCGGGAGCTCTGACGTCAAGACCGAAGACAGGCTCATAGACCTTGTGCGGATCTGCGACGATGCCGCGACTGAACAAACCGCCGGTAGCGAGAATAAACGTGTCGGCCTCCATCTCGTCGTCACCGAGATTTGTCGTCATAACCGATTTGATACGCCCGTCAGAAGCAAACTTGCCAGACGCGACATTGTCACCGAGAAGATATATGCCGCCAAGTTGTTCGAAACGACGGCGCAGCAACAGCTGCGCACGTGTGCCGCACACCGACATCGGCGTCGTGGCCACACAATAGACAGGCCTGAGCACTTTCTCGCGCAACATGGCAAGAGGCTTCTCCGAATCAAAACCTACGACAGCCGGTATAAGCACCGTGTCGGCATCGGCGTCATCGGCCACCCGATTGATCTCGGCCGCAAGCGCATCAATGACGTCGCCACGCAGCAGACGGGCGATCGATGCCGCGCGCATCTCGCTCGAGCTTTTACGCAGGCGCTCGACCACATCGACCGACACTGTAGCCTGAACACTTTCGACGCCCATACGTCCCAGGCCGTCGGCTATGAAATCGGGATAGAAGTCAAGATAGCCTTTGAAATTGATAATGATACATTTCTTTATTTTCGACGGCTCATTTTTATCGAATGTAATAAAATCGCTGAAGGTCAGCCACGAAGGTTTGCAGATTCCAAACGGAGTGAGGCGATAGCGGTTGACCGTCTCGTCGCCGTCCAGACTCATGCCGGCTGCGGCAAACATCGGTTTGACCTCTTTGGCAAGAGCGGCCACACAGTCAATGCCGATGCGACGATAAGGATGATTTTCGTCAAGCTCTTTCATGGCCTCGAGCGGCGATGACACCTCTTTGTCTCCAACCTGGCCAAGCAATCCCAACGAACCGGAACTGAAATGTAAGGCGCTCTGTCCGAGCGACACAATGGCGACTTTCTTTCCTTTCTCGGCAAGTTTGATGCCTGCGGTGAGACCACTCAGGCCGCCACCTATTATAATAGTATCGTATTTCATTTCAAAGCGTCGTTTTTGGTTGATTTTAAGTCACCGGCGTCAAGGCCGCCGACACCTTCATAAATCCAGGCCGCAAAGTCGGCCTCGACAAGCGTCTGCCCCCAGCCAACGGGACGCATACCCTTCCACCGCTCGTTGACAAAACTGCGCAGATCGCCGAGAGCGGCAACATTGCCGAAACGTTTGGCCATAATGGCTGACGCACGGCAGGCACAGATGCCTCCCTGACACGTGCCCATACCCAGACGGGTGCGACGGCGCAAGTTGACGAGATTGTTGACATGGAGCTTGTCGATGGCATATTTTATTTCTCCGACAGAAACCTGCTCGCATTCGCATACGAGCGAATCGTCGATATCGTCGCCGAATTTGATTTCTTCGGCGAGCGATCCGTGGCGGCCGAGAGCGGCTTTCTGATCGGTGCTCAATTCTATTATATGTGACTTGGCCGTCTGTTTGCGGTCTTTAGCACCGTCAGAGCCGGGAAGAGGCTTTTCGGCTGTCAGACAGACTGCGTCGACTCCGAGTTTCTTACAGGCAAGATCGGTTGCCCACTGCGCCATGAGACGGTAAGTCATGAGTTTGCCGCCTGATATTGTTATGAACCCTTCGACACCGTCGCGGGTGGCGTGGTCGAGACAGACTATACCGCGGCTGATGCTTCGTCCCGAAGGATCGTTATCAGAGGCGATGAGCGGACGCACACCGGCATAAGCGCGAAGAATACGCGTATATGCAAGCGAAGGCGCAATCTTGATACCTTCGCGCAAAAGTACGTCTACCTCCTCCTGAGTGACATCCATATTGTCGACACTGTCATATGGCACACGACTCGATGTAGTTCCTATAAGCGATATCGTATCGCCGGGCACGAGAATGTCGGCGTCGGCGGGCTTGCGGCAACGGTTGATGACCACATTGTTGACACGATGTCCGAAGATCAGTAACGCGCCCTTGGCCGGGAACATATTTATTCTGATGCCGGCCTTTGCCGCTATGCCGTGACCCCATATACCACCGGCATTTATGACAAGACGGCTTTCGATAGCGATAATGTCACCCGTCGAGCGGTCTTGAACCTCGACGCCGGTGACACGGCCGTTTGACATTTTCAGGCCGACCACTTCGTGATATGTAAGGACGTCGGCACCGTGGCGTCGTGCGTCAATGACATTGGCTGTTGTCAGACGAAACGGATCTACAGCACCGTCAGGCACTGTCACAGCGCCGATTATATCTTTATTGACCGCCGGCTCCATGGCGATAGCCTCAGCCGGATCTAGCGCTTTGGCATCAATGCCGGCTTTCTGACAAGATTCGATAAATAATTTTTGGTAATCAAGATCGTCCTCCGGCAACGTCACAAACAGACCGCCGGTTTCTTCGACGCAATGTGCGGCAATCCTGCGCAGTATCATATTCTCCTTTATGCACTCTGAGGCCGACTCGCCGTCGGTAACGGCATAACGGGCTCCGCTATGCAACAGACCGTGATTGCGACCGGTCGCCCCGGCTGTAAAATCAAAGCGTTCGACCAACAGCGTCGAAAGACCGCGCATGGCACAATCGCGTGCCGTACCGGCACCGGTCGCTCCCGCGCCTATGATTATGACATCATAGCTCTTTGGATATCCTTTTTTATTCATTTGCTTGCCAAAAATGCTTAATAATCTGTTTTATCAGAATGGTTTTTACATGGCTCTTTCACGGCATCGCAACTCATTATTGCTCAAGACCGGCAAGACACACCACTTTCACTTTTATAACTTTTTGTTTTCGTTGCAAAAGTATAAATCTTTTATTTAAAATCAAAATTATTCTTTCCTAAATTAGCATAACACTTTTACGCTTAATTTCAAAACGAAAGCATTGCTTCTTTCAAGTCTGATATATGCTAAAAATCATTAAATTTAATTTATGAAACATAATATATACACATATTTAATCCAATAAATATTTAAATCGCCTTTGCTCTGCGCTTTCGATATTATCTTTTTTGTATTTTTGCAAAACACTTTTAACCTAAATCCCCATTCAACCGATTACGCTATGACAAAAGAAGAGCGCCACAACCTTATACTTGAAACCTTGATGAAACACGAATCGATACCGGTTTCAAATCTTTCGATGCTGCTTGACGTTTCTGCCGTTACAATACGAAAAGATCTCAGCGAACTTGAAAAGAAAAGCAAACTTTATCGAAGCCACGGTCGGGCTATTTTGATAGACCCGTATATCAACAACCGCTCTATAATCGAAAAAGAGAACCTTGCCCGTCACGAAAAAGCCCAGATAGGCCAGCTGGCATCATCTCTTATCACCAAAGACGACTCGATCTTAATAGCATCCGGCACGACAGTCCTTGCATTGGCACGCTGCATTAAACCAATCCATCGTCTGACAGTTATCTCTGCATCACTGAAAGTATCCGAACTACTCGGAGCCAACGAAGCCATCGATCTGATACAGTTAGGCGGCACCCTGCGCACAAGCAGCCTATCGGTTGTAGGCAAATATGCCGAAAACGCCCTTCAAGGCTTCTCTTGCAGCAAACTGTTTATAGGAGTTGACGGCATAGACCTCGACTTCGGCATAACAACCACCGATATGCGCGAGTCTGACCTCAACCGCGCCATGATGCGTACTGCCCAGAAAACCATTGTCCTCGCCGACTCGTCTAAATTCCGTCGCCGAGGTTTCAGCAAGATCGCCGATATCGAAGACATCGACGTGATAATCACCGACTCAAACATTCCCGACAAAATTGCCCAGGCTATAGAAGACAGAGGTATCGAAATCAAAATTGTCAATGTCTCCGACAACCATCTCAACATAGGCGGCATCACGGTCTCTCACAAAGAGAGCATAATCCAATAAACGACATTTTTAAACAGTCATAATGAAAACCTGTCTATCCGTTGCATTGGCCGTTTGCGCCGTCATCACCGCATCGGCTGAAAAGTCGACATCCAATCCGCTTGTATTCGGCAACAACCGTCTGTCGATAATCACCCCTACACTGATGCGCCTCGAATATGCCAAAGATGCCGCTTTTATCGACGAGCCGACACTCTTTGCCTACGACCGATCGAGCATGCTGCCACCCGACTCCATCGACGTCGTCAATCTCGGCGACAACTGCTATGAAATCACCACTTCTGCCCTGAAGATATGGTATCACGCCGACGGTTACCCCTTCTCAACCTCAAATCTCAAGGCAAAATACAATCTAAACGGCAAAGAGCGGACATTCACCAACCGTTTCATCCTCGCCAAAAACCTTGGCGGCCCTATAGAGACCCTCGACCGCGTCACAAAAGAGATACCTATGCAAAACGGTCTTCTCAGTCGCGACGGATGGTATATCATCGATGACGAGCGGTCAGACCTTCTTGTCGACGGCTGGCTGAAACCTCGTGATACAGACCGCCATATCCAGGACCAGTACTGCTTTGTCTACGGCAATGACTTCCGCGCAGCCCTTGCAAGCCTCGGAGCCATAAGCGGGCGTGTACCCATGACGCGCAAATACATCCACGGCATCTGGTATTGTAGATACTGGGACTATACCGACAAAGAATTTCTCGACATCATCGACGGCTATGACAAAAACAATTTCCCGCTCGACAATATCGTCTTCGACATGGCCTGGCACACCAACGACGCCACAACCGGCACCGGCCATAACGGCCACCTCAACTGGAACGGCTATACATGGAACAACGACCTGATCAAAAACCCCGCGGCACTTATCGCCGAATGCCACCGCCGCGGCGTAACCGTTTCGCTGAACGATCATCCGCACGACGGCATACGACCGCATGAACACAACTATGCCGAATTTGTCAAAGCCCTCGGCCACACCGGCGACGACGTACCCCTGTTTGATCTCTCAGACCGCAACTATATGGAAAATTTCTTCGAGTTTGCCCATCGTCCACACGAAAACATAGGGGTCGATTTCTGGTGGCTCGACTGGCAGCAAAACTACCTGTATCCCTATGTCAGAGGCCACCGTTCGACATCGCTTGCATGGATCAACGAACTATACTACCGCGATTCGGAGCGTAGCGGCAAACGCGGTGCGGGCTATAGCCGATGGGCCGGATGGGGCGACCACCGTCACCCGATACAGTTCTCGGGCGACGCCCAGGCCAACTGGGAGATACTCGCCTTCGAAGTCAAGCTGACAGCATGTAGCGGCCAGGGCGGCTGTTACTATTGGGCACACGATATAGGAGGGTTCAGAGGGGACCCCAATCCCGAACTCACAGCGAGATGGACACAGTTTGGCGCACTATCGGCAGCCCTGCGCGTCCACTCGACAAAAGACCCGCGCCTCGACCGCCGTCCCTGGATCAGCGGCGAACGCGAAACCTCGGCAATGCGCCGTTTCTATCACATGCGCTCAGAACTCATGCCTTATATTTATAGCTGTGTCTGGCAGACACACAACACCATGGTGCCTCTTAACCGCTCTATGTTTATCGATTACGGTCACCTGCCCCTGTCGTTCAAACAACCTCAGGAATTTACATTCGGCGACGTGCTGCTGGCCGCGCCGATCACATCGCCCGGCGAAGGCGAACGTCTCACTGCCTCACAGAAAGTATGGTTTCCTGACGGCGAAGTGTGGTATGACAACTTTACCCACGAGAAATATGACGGCGGCCTTACTCTTGACATATCAAAAGATATCGACGAGATGCCGCTCTATGTCCGCGGCGGTCACATATTGGCGACCCGCCCATACTCGCCGCGTCCGGCAACAGCTGCGCTCGACACCCTCGTCATGCGCGTCTATCCCGCCGCCGGCAATGCCGATAACAGCTTCACCCTCTATGAAGACGACGGCATCAGCCTCGACTATAAAGACGACAAATATCTTACTACACGTCTTCAATATATCCAGACCGACGATAAAGCCAAGGTCATTGTCCATCCCGCCGAAGGGGGCTACGACGGTCAGGTCAGCCGGCGCGCATATCGACTGCTACTGCCGGCTCTCCCCGAAGGCTCAACCGTTAAAGTCAACGGCCGCAACACCAAAACAGGTCGCGACGATGACAAAAATTGCCCGTTTGTAGAAATATCACGTAAAGACATAACTGATAAAATAACCGTAGAATTTAACATTTAAGATTTTTCTTGAGCCCGTTAAATTTTTATTGATTAAGTTTGCACATCAATATTCCCAAACCAATAAAAACGCAATGAAAAAAACAACTTTATTCCTGTCGCTGGCCGCAGCCGCTTCTATAAGCCTCACGGCTGCAGCCGCCAAACCCGAAGTCATCGCACACCGCGGTTATTGGGACGCCGAAGGTTCGGCCCAAAACTCTATTCGCGCACTTGTCAAAGCCGACTCCATTGGATGCTACGCCTCTGAGTTTGACGTATGGATGACCGCCGACAGCGTTCTCGTTGTCAATCACGACCCCTCAATCAACGGTATCGACATCGAGCACTCACCCGCCGAACTCGTTCTCGCACAAACCCTTAAAAACGGCGAACACGTCCCCACCCTCGACGCATATCTCGCCCGGGCCGCGAAACTCAACACCCGCATAGTCTGCGAGCTCAAACCCCACGACAGCAACTCGTCTGAACGCGCGGCAATCAAACGCATCCTCGCCATGGTCAAAAAATATGGTCTCGAAAACAAAGTCGACTATATCACATTCTCGAAGAACGGCTTCGTCAACCTCGTCAAAGCCGCGCCCAAGGGCACAGGCGTCTATTATCTCACGGGCGATCTTGTACCCGAGCAGATAAAATTCATGAAAGGCGCCGGCGTCGACTACAGCCTCAAGGCTATGAAGAAACATCCCGAATGGATCAAAGACTGCCACGACCTCGGCATGAAAGTCAACGTCTGGACAGTAAATAAGAAAGAAGACATGCAGTGGTGTATCGACAACGGCGTCGACTTCATCACAACAAACGACCCCGAGCTTCTTCAGTCACTGCTCAAATAAATCTATCCAAACCATATTTCACGAAAGCGCTGTGTCAACACAGCGCTTTATTTTCGCCGTCAGAATCCATGGCGCATAGAGCAAGTGGCTCAATCCTCGCAACACCACTAATATACTGATTTTACGACGACTAAAGCCACAACTCCACATCTCGTCCATACGATGGCCGAGGCTATGAAAATAATTATCATTGGCTGATGATAGATTTGTCGGTTTCAAAACTCTTGATAAGAAAAAAGACATCGACAAAGCTATCTATGAATGGCACACACCGACACCCCGGTACGGCAGCCAGGCTGCCGTACCGGGGTGTCTCATTATTATTAGGCTGCAAAATAAGCCGGAGCGACATCGCTGCCGCCCCGGCCGGGTCATATTTAGTCAGTCATATTATATTGGCACTTCTCGAGTGCCAGCCCTGATTTAATAGTTCCACTGGCATGCTATCATCTTCAGATTCGGACAAGCTATTGTTCTGAGATCTGTGATCATGTTGAAGCGGCAGTTGATATAGGTAAGCGCCGAGTCAAACGAGACGTCAAGCATGGTGAGTTCGTTATTGTTGCAGAGCAGACGCTGGAGGAATGTCTGGTTGCTGAGAGTAAGAGAGGTCAGGTCGTTATAAGAGCAGTCGATAAACTGGATGTTGGGGCAGCCGGCGACTTCAAATGAGGTCAGGTCGTTGTAAGAACAAACTACGTCAAGGAGAGCGTTGCAGTCTCTCATGCCGAGAGTCTTCATATTGTTGTCTGAGCAGATAAATGTGCTGAGAGCGGGAAGTTTCGAGACGATGAGATTGGCTATCTGGTTGTCGTCGACATTTATGTTCTGGAGGTTTTCGACACCGACGAGTGTAAACGAGGTCAGTTTGTTATAGCCTGCATAGAGATTCTTGAGCGCGGTGCAGTTGTCGATGGTGAGCTGTTCGAGACGGTTCGACTGGCAGTTGACTGTTTCAAGTGTGGGTGAGCCTGCGAGGTCGAGAGCTACCAGGAGATTGCTTGCCACATTGAGTGTCTTGATGACAGGAACGTCAGAGATCGAGAACTCTGTCAGACGGTTATTGTTGACACTGAGCTTGGTAAGCTGGGGACATTCGGCGAAGTCGACCGAGGTGGCTTTGTTGCGTGAGGCGTTGATTTCGGTGACGACCGGAGCCTTGGTGACCGCTACCGATGTGATGGCGTTGCGCGATACATCGACCGAGGTCAGAGCGGTGAAGCCGTCGAGTTTGAGATCACCGGCAAGTTTTTTGTTCTTCCAATCGATCTTGGTGACATGGCCGTTCTCGACGGTGATGCCTTCCCAGGTCGACGGATCTTTGAGGTTAGAGACTTTGAGCGCTTCGGCATTAGTTGTAGCGTGCTCAGCGGGAGCGGCGAGGAAAGCCTGAAGCTGTTTCAGCTCATTCTTGTTGACGTTCTGGGCGAAAACTGTAAAACTACCGAGTGTTACAGCAATCAATAATGCGACTTTTTTCATATCAAACATAAATAATAGTTGTGAATAAATTCTTTTTGTTTGTTTTATCTTACAAACAACACAACTCTTAAAATGGTTTGCGATTTTTACAAAAAAAGTCAAAAAAAGTTATAGCCGCAGCCTCAAACCGGCTGTTGACGCGGGTTGTCAGAATGGTGTCGGTTCGTCGGTTGTGGTAGTATAATCAGCGGTTCCGCCCGTCAGGACGACATTAGGGGTAACTGCCTGACCGTCGACCGGATTGAGTTTTGATACCCGCTGCTCGACAAAGCTGTCGGCGCCCTCCTCTATCCAGTTTTCAAAACGTGCGAAATTGGCGCGGAATCGCATGTTGACATCCTTGACGGCACCGCTGCGGTGCTTGGCGACAATAAATTCGGCCAGACCGCGTATGTCTTTGCCGCTCGGGTCGGTGTCGCTGTGGTAGTAATATTCGGGACGGTGAATAAAGCAGACGATGTCGGCATCCTGCTCGATAGCGCCCGACTCGCGAAGGTCGGAGAGCTGCGGACGCTTGTTCTCGCCGCGCGACTCAAGAGCACGGCTTAGCTGCGACAATGCTATGATGGGGATATTAAGCTCTTTGGCAAGCTGTTTGAGCGAGCGCGATATAGTACTGACTTCCTGCTCGCGCGAGCCGAACTTCATTCCCGACGCATTCATCAGCTGAAGGTAGTCGATGATAATCATCTTCACCTTATGTTCTCTCACGAGACGGCGCGCCTTGGTGCGCAGCTCGAAGACCGACAGCGACGCCGTGTCGTCGATATACATCGGCGCGCCGTTGAGGTATTTGATGCGCACCATCAGCTGCTCCCATTCGAGCGGAGTGAGCTGACCGCTCTTGATCTTGTCGCCCGGTAGTTCACATACATTGGAGATTAGACGATTGACCAACTGAAGATTACTCATCTCAAGCGAGAAGATGGCTATGGGTATGTTGTAGTTGACAGCCATGTTCTTCGCCATCGAAAGCACAAATGCAGTCTTGCCCATGGCCGGACGCGCGGCTATGATGATAAGGTCGGAGTTCTGCCAGCCCGAGGTCAGTTTGTCGAGTTCATGGAAGCCCGACTCAAGACCGCTCAGACCCGAGGTCCGGTTTGCGGCCGCCTGTATCTGTTCGATAGCGCTCGTTATCACAGGGTCGATCTGAGTCACATCTTTCTTGACATTGCGCTGCGAGATCTCGAATAGTTTACCCTCGGCCTCCTGAAGCAGGTCGTCGACATCGAGACTCTCGTCAAAGGCTTTCGAACCTATAGTTGAGGTAAACGATATCAGCTCTCTGGCCAGATACTTCTGGGCCACGATGCGGGCATGGAACTCGACATTGGCCGCCGACGCCACATTAGACGTCAGACGCACGACAAAGGCCGGACCGCCGACCTCCTCAAGTGTGCCGTTGAGTTTGAGCTGGTCTGTGACCGTCAGCAGGTCGATAGGCTTCTGTGAGGCACCGAGTGTCTGTATCGCCTCGTAGATGCGCTGGTGGGCCGGCTCATAGAAACTCTCGGGCTTGAGGATGTCACACACAAGTATGTATGCGTCCTTTTCTATCATCAGAGCGCCGAGCACAGCTGCCTCGACGTCGATATCGCGCGGAGCGAGCCGACCGAGCGAGTCGACCGACGGCGTATCGTGCTGTTGCTTGCTGCTGTTTTTTCTATATCTGTTGGACTGACTTTCCATTTTACAAGGCTGTTCGGTTATCGTTTCTGCAAATTTAAGCATTTAGACACGTCGATAGGTAGAAAAAAATCTCCTTTTTTTCAACATTATTATAAACAAAGATTTTTTAACCATTAAATCAGCCTGTTTTGACAATTAAATTAACTAAATTTGTAACTTCATCACTACAGTCTTTTCCCACACATAATGAAAAAACTAAGAGCATTTCTAATCCCGGCCGCCGCCCTGCTGATAGGTTCCGCGAGCGCTGCCGGTCAGACAACCCTGAGCCTTGAACAGTGTCTGTCGATAGCACTGAGCGACAATCCGACAGTGAAAATCGCAGACCTTGAGATCAAACGGGCCGATTATTCCAAGAAAGAAACCCTCGGCCAACTGCTCCCGTCGGTCAGCTTCGGCTTCAACTACAACCGCATGCTCGCCAAACAGGTCGCATACATGAATATGGACGGCTTCGGAGGTTTAGGCGGCGGCGACAACGAAGACGAGAACCCGGATGAAAACCGGTCACGCGCCTCGTCAAAAAAAGACACCGGCATCAAGATGGGTCTCGACAACTCCTACTCGACCGGCTTTTCGGCCAGCCTGCCTCTTATCGCCCCGCAACTGTGGCAGTCGTTAAAACTATCCGACTCCCAGATATTGGTAAACATCGAGCAGGCACGTTCGTCGAAACTCGACCTCGTCAATCAGGTCAAAAGCGCCTACTATGCCCTGCTTCTCGCCAACGACTCAAAAAAAGTGATACAGGAAAGCTATGACATGGCTGCCCTGACCTACGACATATACTCAAAACAATATGCCGCCGGCGCCGCATCTGACTATGACGTGCTCCGCACATCGGTGGCGATGAAGAATGTCGAGCCCGAGCTGCTGCAGGCCGACATAGCCATAAAGCAGGCCCGTCTGCAGCTGGCGATACTGATGGGTGTCGACGCGTCGTTTGAGTTCACCCCTACGTCGACGCTGTCTGACTACGAAGCCGACATGTACGGCAAGACTCTTGCAATCGACGCCGACTACAGCGCCAACCCCTCGCTCGCGCTCAACAGAATCCAGACCGACATCGCCAACAAGACAGTCACCCTGCGCAAGGCTGCCTTCTACCCGACCGTCGCCCTGACAGCCAACTATAACTGGACATCGTCGAGCAACGGCAATCCGCTCAGAAACTTCAGATGGAATCCCTACTCGATGATAGGTCTGACAGTGTCATTCCCTCTGTTCGAGGGCGGCGCGCGATACAACGCCGTTCGTCAGGCTAAAGTCCAGGCTCAGGAGATGGTGCTCCAGCGCGAGAACCTCGAGCGCAGCATCGCCAGCCAGGTCAGCCTCGCCATCGACAACATAAAGGTGAACGTCAAACAGATCGCATCGTGCAGCGAGAGCGTCGGTCAGGCCGACCGCGCCCATAATATAATGGAAAAGAGCTTTGCCATCGGCGCCGCGTCATATCTCGACCTGCGTGACTCCGAGCTCGCCCTGACAAGGGCCAGTCTCGCTTACAACCAGGCGATATACAACTACCTTATAGCCAACAGCGAGCTCGAGCTTCTGCTCGGCAACGCTCCGATTGACAACTACAAACTGACAGAAAACAATTAATATCTTAAAATAAAGAATCCCATGATGAAGATGAAACCTTATTATATCATGCCGCTCGCAATGATTATGACCGCCTGCGGCAATGACGACAAAGGCACCGTCACAGAAGTCAAAGACGAGCTGCCGCAGGTCGAGATCAGCACTGTAGCTGTCGAAAGCGTGCCGCAGATTAAAGAATATACCGCCAATGTCGAGGCCGAAAACATCAACAACATATCGCCGTCGGCGCCCAACCGCATCAAATCGATTGCCGTCGAAGTCGGCGACCCTGTCAGACGCGGCCAGACACTCGTCGTCATGGACGGCGCCAACATCACCCAGTCGAAAATCAATCTCGACCAGATCGAGCGCGAATATAACCGCGCCGTGCAGCTCCTTGAGATTGGCGCCGGCACTCAGCAGGCTGTCGACCAGCTCAAGGCACAGCTCGACGCCGCCCGCAGCCAGTATGACAATCTGCTCTAGAACACTCAGCTCATTTCGCCCATCAACGGCGTCGTCACCGCCCGCAACTATGACCCCGGAGACATGACAGGCAATCAGCCCGTGCTCACCGTCGGACAGCTCACGCCGACCGTCAAGGTCATCGTCAATATCAGCGAGAGCGACCTGGCGCTCATACGCCGGGGTATGCCCGTCGACGTCAGATTCGACGCCTTCGAGGGCCGCGAATTCACCGGCCGCATCACCCGCATCTATCCGACAGTCGACCCCGCCACACGCACATTCACGGCCGAAATCGCCATCAATAACGGCGACGGCGCCATCAAGCCCGGCATGTTTGCCCGCGTCAGCATGAACCTCGGCGAGCGCAACAGCGTCGTCGTTCCCGACCGTGCCGTCGTCAAACAAAGCGGATCGGGCAACAAATATGTCTATGTTTATTCAAAAGGGAAAGTGTCATATAACCGCGTCGAACTCGGACGCCGTCTCGACAACAACTACGAACTGCTCTCGGGTGTGGCCGACGGTGACACCGTAGTCATCTCGGGCCAGACCCGTCTCGCCGACGGCGTCGCCGTAGAGATTATTAATTGATAGCATCAACTCAGTCAAACAATACACTCCAACACGAATATAACTCATGAGTTTATACGGTAGCGCCGTCAAACGGCCAATCATGACGACACTGTGTTTCGTCGCTGTGGTCATCCTCGGCATCTTCTCGCTGAAGACCCTCCCGATCGACCTCTACCCCGACATCGACACCAACACACTGATGGTCATGACGACATATCAGGGCGCGAGCGCCCAGGACATCGAGCAGAACGTCACCCGCCCGCTCGAAAACGTCCTCAACGCCGTCAACGACCTCAAGCATATCACCTCGAAATCGCGCGAGAACATCTCGGTCATAACCCTCGAGTTTGAATATGGCAAAGACATCGACGTCCTGACCAACGACGTCCGAGACAAGCTCGACCTTGTCTCGTCGATGCTTCCCGACGACGCCGAGACGCCCATCATCTTCAAGTTCTCTACCGACATGATTCCCATCCTGCTGCTTTCAGTGCAGGCCGAAGAGAGCATGCCGGGCCTCTACAAGATTCTCGACGACGCCGTCGCCAACCCTCTGGCGCGCATCAACGGCGTCGGTTCGGTCTCGATTTCAGGTGCTCCCAAGCGCGAGATACATATATATGTCGATCCCGCCCGTCTCGAGGCCTATAACCTTTCTATCGAACAGATTTCGGCCATAATCGCCGCCGAGAACCGCAATATCCCCGGCGGTTCGTTCGACATCGGCTCTGACACCTACTCACTGCGCGTCCAGGGCGAATTCGCCTCGTCTGACCAGATGGCCGACATCGTCGTCGGGTCGCAGGGAGGCCGCAACATCTTCCTCAAAGACGTCGCCCGCATCGACGACTCGCTCGAAGAACGCGCCCAGCAGACATATAACAACGGTGCCAAAGGCGCTATGATTGTCATTCAGAAGCAGAGCGGCGCCAACTCGGTCGAAATCTCCGACAAGGTGCTCAAGATGCTGCCGTCGCTACAGAAACGACTCCCGAGCGACGTCAGGCTCGGCATCATCGTCGACACGTCCGACAATATCCGCAACACTATAGCATCGCTCGTCGAGACAGTGCTCTACGCCCTGCTTTTCGTCGTCATCGTCGTCTTCTTTTTCCTCGGACGATGGCGCGCGACCCTCATCATCACCATCACCATACCTATTTCACTCATAGCCTCGTTCATCTACCTTGCCGTCACGGGCAACTCGCTCAACATCGTGTCGCTGTCGGCCCTGTCGATATCGATAGGCATGGTTGTCGACGACGCCATCGTCGTGCTCGAAAACGTCACGACGCACATCGAGCGCGGCTCCGACCCCAAGCAGGCCGCTGTCCACGGCACCAACGAGGTCGCCGTCTCGGTCATCGCCTCGACGCTGACGCTTATCGCCGTGTTCTTCCCTCTGACCCTCGTCACGGGCATGACAGGCGTCCTCTTCCGTCAGCTCGGTTGGATGGTGACAATCATGATGATTATCTCGACCGTCTGCGCGCTGTCGCTGACCCCGATGCTCTGCAGCCTTCTGCTGCGCCGCACAAATCACCACGGCAAACTCTACAAACTGCTGTTCACCCCGATCAACCGCGGTCTCGACGCCTTCGACAACGGCTATGCGCGTCTGCTGACATGGGTCGTCGGACATAAGCTCGTCACCTTCATCGTCTGCCTTGCCATCTTCGCCGGCTCGCTGCTGCTTGTGCGTCAGGTCGGCACCGAATTCTTCCCCACCGCCGACGACGGCCGTCTGGGCGTCAACCTAGAGCTGCCTATCGGCACACGTGTCGAGATTGCACAGGAGGTCACATCGCGCCTCGTCGACGAATGGAAAGAGAAATATCCCGAGATACGAGTCATAAACTACACCGTCGGCACGGCCTCGAGCGACAACACTTTCGCCTCGCTGAGCGACAACGGCCCGCATATCGTCTCGATGAACATAAAGCTCGTCGACCCGGGACTTCGCGACCGCCGCATCACCGAGATCGCGGCCCTGATGCGTGACGACCTCAGGCACTACCCGCAGTATAAGAAGGCCCAGGTCAACGTCGGCGGCAATGCCGGCGGCAGCATGGGCGGCCAGTCGACAATCGACTACGAGATCTATGGCTATGACTTCGCAGAGACCGACTCTGTCGCCGCCAAACTCAAGAAAGCGCTCGAGGCGATACCCGGCACAGCTGACGTATTCATCTCGCGCTCCGACTATCAGCCTGAATATCAGGTCGACTTCGACCGCGAGAAGTTAGCTATCTACGGCCTCAACCTCCAGACGGCCGCAAACTACCTGCGCAACCGCATCAACGGCGCAACCGCGTCGCGATTCCGCGAGGACGGCGAGGAATATGACATCAAGGTCATGTATGCCCCCGAACACCGCACGTCGCTCGAAGACATCGAGAACATTCTGATTTACAACAATGCAGGACAGGGCGTACGCGTAAAGGATGTCGGCAAGGTCGTCGAACGTTTCACCCCGCCGACCATCGAGCGCAAAGACCGCGAACGTGTCGTCACCGTGCGCACTGTTGTTCAGGATGTACCCATGAGTCAGATTGTCGAGGCATCAGACAAGGCCATCGAGCAGATGGATATACCCCAGGGGGTCTCGATCGAGCTATCGGGCAGCTACGAAGACCAGCAGGACTCGTTCAGCGACCTGCTGATGCTCGCCATACTCATAATCATCCTCGTATACATCGTCATGGCGGCTCAGTTTGAGAGCTATACCTACCCCGCCATCATCATGACGTCGCTGCTTTTCGCCTTCTCGGGCGTGTTCATCATACTTTATCTCAGCGGCCACACCCTCAACGTCATGTCGATGATCGGCGCCATCATGCTTATCGGCATCGTCGTCAAAAACGGCATCGTACTCATCGACTATATATCGCTTAACCGCGAGCGCGGCCTGTCGATCAGACGCTCGGTGATCCTCGGCGGCAAATCGCGTCTGCGTCCTGTCGTCATGACGACCCTGACCACAATCCTCGGCATGGTGCCGATGGCTGTCGGCACAGGTCAGGGCGCCGAAATGTGGCGTCCGATGGGTACGGCAGTCATCGGAGGTCTGACATTCTCGACCATCCTGACACTGCTCTTCGTGCCTGTGCTCTACTGTGTCTTCGCCGCCAACGGTGTACGCAACACACGGCGCAAACTTCACAAACTCAACTCTAAACAAGCTTAAAACGATGAAAGCAATCTTCATATCATTCGACCAGGCACACTACGAACGCATCATCGATTTGCTCGAGCGCAACAACTGCCGCGGCTTCACATCATGGCAGCAGGTCATGGGCCGCGGCAGCCGCACGGGCGAACCGCACTACGGCTCACACGCATGGCCGTCAATGGCATCGGCCATCATGACCGTTGTCGACGACTCGCGCGTCGACAACGTACTGACGCGTTTGAAAGAAATCGATGACGACCGCCCCAAACTCGGCCTCCGCGCCTTTGTCTGGAACATCGAAAAAAGCATCTGACACATTAAACCATAAACATTTGAAACGAGGGCTAAAGCCCTCGTTTCTATTTTAATTTAATTAGTTTCATTATAGCAAATTAATATCTTAAATCCAAATCCACGGCGTATGGAGCGACGACTTTAGTCGTCGTTTTGACCCCACGCCCCATGGCCGGAGCGCATCCACAGCACCGGGAGCGACGGTCTCCGACCGTCGTTATATACCGAGGGTTTCAACCCTTGCATCGACATCTAACGTCTTGATTCCACGACGACTGAAGCCGTCGAATCATACACCAAAAATTGTGCAGGCGACATGGAACGACGGCCTCCGGCCGTCGTATGGAACAAAGGTTTCAAAGGCGCTATGGAGCAAGTTTTTTTAACCCTTGCATCAACCACTAATAGTTAGATTATAAGTTGGCTAATTTGCCTAATTAGACCAATTTTTACACCAAAAATTGTGAATTGTGCATTGAGCATTGTGCATTTAACACATCCAAAATTGCGCCCACGTGCAATTTTAGTGATAAACCCGCCCAAACCGAGTCTTATCTTTGCAGGGGAGATGAAAAACACCGTCTACACATACCACTTCCGACGATACCTCGGCCGCAACCTCACCCGCGCCGAAGCCGCCGTCATAGCCCCGCTCGAGAAAATGCGCATCCGTCACCTCGAGCGGCGTCTCCTCGTCGTCGACCCGCCCGGAGTCGACACCCGCGGCATCCTCTGCGCCTACGTCGAATACCTCCGAAAGCGATACACCCCGACGAGCGACATCCTCATCATGACACAGAGCAAAGAGATGTCAGTCTACATCGCCCGGCGGTTGAAGACCCCCGACGCGCAGACCTACGCCGCCACAGGTCACCGACCCGAAAACATCCGCGGTTTGACCTATGACACAGCCCTCCTCTTCGACATTCAGGACTACGGCGTGTGCAGCCCCGCCAGGAAAAACAACGACTTCCGCCGCGTCGCCACAGC
>CAJTKG010000008.1:0-60106 GCA_910576935.1 uncultured Muribaculaceae bacterium | reverse complement strand
CTATGACACCGCCCTCCTCTTCGACATTCAGGACTACGGCGTGTGCAGCCCCGCCAGGAAAAACAACGACTTCCGCCGTGTCGCCACCGCCGTCTTCCCCGTCATCTCGAGCAACCCCAACAGCCTGCTGATCCTCCACGCCCGCGCCGACATCCCCCACCTCCACCGCTGGCCCGGCCTCAAAGAATACACCGACCCCTCATTCAAGCCAAGTACGGTCGCTATGCATAGCGACCCCCATCCACCGTCCGAATCCACAGCGTCTGGAGCGATGGCCTCCCGGCCATCGGCCAAAAACGCAACAAAATCAAGCAATTACACACCGCTCCCCATCCTCATCCACCTGAAAATAGATCCCCCACCACGACCACGATAGCGGCAGACATCCCCGCGCGTCTAAACCGACCAAAACGATGTCAGACGAACATTGACATCGTTGTTACAAAAAAATGAATCCACGGCGCATGGAGCGACGGCTTTAGTCGTCAAACCAATACATTAGTAGTTGTTGCAATGACTTCAGCCCTTGTTTTGGGAACGGCCGAGACCGTCGTCACTTGTGGGCTTGTCTGTTTACCTCCCCAAAAATGTATCTACGGCGTTATTAAGTTATGGCTCGTATCCAAGGCTTGAATCTGCTACGAATGTTTAGCTAATCTAAGTAGAGTGTTTCCGAATATATAATATAATGTTTAACTTTGCAAAGCCTTAGAAGGAGACGCCGGATATTGCTGCAGCCCTCAGACAGGTTTGGATTCAGTCATGAATTGGATAATTCTGATTATTGCCGGCTTTTGTGAGGTCGGTTTTACCTATTGCCTCGGACGGGCAAAATCTGTTGACGGTCTCTCGTGGTGGGGATGGATCGTCGGATTTCTTTTTTTCACAATCGTCAGTATGGGATTGTTGGCAAAAGCCACGCAGAGTTTGCCGATAGGTACGGCTTATGCCGTATGGACTGGCATTGGAGCGGTTGGAACGGTATTGGTGGGCATATTCTTTTTCCACGAGGCAGCCACATTCTGGAGGTTGTTTTTCATCTTTACATTGGTTTCATCAATCATCGGATTAAAAATTGTTTCATAGATCATGGAATTCAGAAAAATGAGGCGTTATTGTTATTAGAAATTGTAGCTTATGGCTGCGAAAACACCTTGGAAGCCATTGCTGCGGTCGTAGAACCGGTCGAAGCTGATACCGTTGTAGCTCATGCGTCGTCGTCGACTGAAGATATCGAGATTGGAAATTTCGTAGCTGATGATGAAATTACAGCAATAGACGTTTATATATAAGCCTGCGCGGCAGTCGAGTGACAGCCATTGGCCGCCATTGGCGCTGGCATCTGCATAATCGGTCGTGATCATCTCATGGATGATGTCGATGTTTACACGTTCATATGGGATGCACATCATCATCCCCGGTTCGGCCATGATGCCGAAACCGGCATCGCGTATTTTTAAGATTATAGGTGATGTCACTATAACGGAAGGTCTTAGATCTAAAATTCGAGAGCTTGGCGTCATCGCTGTCTATCATCCAATTGTTGCCGCTTGGAAAGCCGTCGTAGAAATATTGTTTCCATGATCCTATGCCTAATCCTGCGGCAAAATATTTGCAGAACCGGTAGTGGTATGAGAAATCAAGTTGCCAGGTATCGACAGATGTCAGAGAGCCGTTGATTGCCGCGCGGTGATGGGTAAATCCGTCATCTCGTTCTGTAACATCAGCCCGAATGCCTATAGCCGGCAGCAATGCTGTCAGGAAGACTATGGCGTAAATGTGAATTTTCATAATCTGTATTTATAGATGTAGCTAAAACACTCGGTTTCTGTCGCCGGAGCGGCAGAAACCGAGTGTGTATAATAACGTACGGGGTTAATTTTTCTTGGCTTTGCAAGAGCTGATATAAAGGAATGCGATGATAGCGGCATAGGCAACAATGCCGAGTACTTGTGGTGTGAATTCCATACCGTTTGTCGGCACTGATTTGCCACACATTATAGTGATGGCGGCGAAAACGCCGAAGAGGGCGCCTCCGGCGATGAGTCCCGACGAAATCAAGGTGCCGCGGTCGTTTCTGGCTTTGCACACTTCGGGATCTTTGCTGCTGCGGCTGACAAACCATGACACAAGGCCGCCGACAAGCATCGGGGTATTGAGATGCAAAGGTAGGAACATGCCGAGGCAGAATGCCAGAGCCGGTACACCGAGCCAATTGAGGATGAGTGCAAGTATGGCACCGATGATATATAGCATCCATGGAGTGCTGCCTCCCATCATCATGGGCTCAAGCACTTTTGCCATGGCATTTGCCTGAGGAGCGGCGAGAGCTTCGTCGCCGGTGAAACCGTAGACATTATTCAGCATCAGTATGACACCGCCGACAGTTGCAGCTGATATAAGAGTGCCGGCAAACTTCCATGTTTCTTGTTTCCGGGGTGTCGAACCGAGCCAATAGCCGATCTTGAGGTCTGTGACAAAGCCTCCCGCCATCGAGAGTGCCGTGCATACAACACCACCGACTACCATTGACGCTACGATGCCCGAGGTGCCGCGCAAGCCTATGGCGACAAAGATGCCTGAGGCTATGATGAGTGTCATAAGAGTCATGCCGCTGACAGGATTACTGCCTACGATAGCGATAGCATTGGCTGCCACTGTGGTAAAGAGAAACGCGATGACGGTCACCACGAGCCAGGCGATTAGTGCCTGCCAGAAAGTGTGGATGACGCCGGCCCAGAAGAATATGAGCACGGCAACGAGAGCGATGAAGATAAAGTAGGCGATGTGTTTCATCGATATATCGCGCTGCCATCTTATATCGGCTTTTGCTGTGGCCGAACCTTTGAGCTCGCGTGATGCCAGACCGACAGCCTGAGCGATTATGTTCCACGACTTGACGATGCCGATGATGCCGGCCATCGCTATGCCGCCGATGCCGACAAGGCGGGCATAGTCGCGGAATATGTCGTTGGCGCTCATTGCGGCAATCTCGGCGCTGCCATAACTTCCCATAAGCGGTATGATAAACCACCACACAAATATCGAGCCGGCGAAGATGACAAAGGCATAACGCAGACCGACGATATAGCCCAGACCGAGCACCGCGGCGCCGGTATTGCAAGAGAAGACAAACTTTGTCTTCTCGGCGATAACCTGGCCCCAGGTATAGGCTGTCGTGGTGATACTTTCGGCCCACCAGCCGAATGTGGCCACGATATAATCATAGAGACCGCCAACGACTGAAGCAATCAAAAGAGTCTTGGCCTGACCGCCCGTGCTGTTTTTGGCCTGACTGCTCATCAGCACTTGTGTCGTGGCAGTGGCTTCGGGGAAGGGATATTTGCCGTGCATGTCTTTGACGAAATATTTGCGGAAGGGTATGAAGAAGAGTATACCCAGTATGCCGCCGAAGAGCGAACTTAGAAATATCTCAAGGAAGTTGACGGTTATGTCGGGGTAGGTTGCCTGAAGAATATAGAGCGCCGGAAGTGTGAAGATGGCACCTGCGACGATGACTCCGGAACATGCGCCTATAGATTGGATGATGACGTTTTGTCCGAGAGCGTTTTCTTTTTTCAGTGCGCCGGACACGCCGACAGCTATGATGGCGATTGGAATTGCGGCCTCGAATACCTGACCGACTTTGAGCCCGAGATAGGCCGCCGCCGCACTGAAGACGACGGCGAGGATGAGGCCGAGGGTGACAGAGTAGGGTGTCACTTCGGCATAATCGCGGGCCGGATGCATCACCGGGCGGTAGGTCTCGTCGGCTGCGAGCTCGCGAAATGCGTTGTCGGGCATTTCGACAGGGTCGACATCGGCCGCAGGCGGAACGGAGGCTGTGTGATTGAATTTTTCGGTTGCGTTCATTTAAATCTGATGATATTATTGTTGATGATTATTTTGTTGGTATTTTAAGCCTTTGGCCTACGTTGATCTTGTCGTTTTTGAGATTGTTGGCGGCTTTTATTGCCTTGACGGTGACGCCATAACGTTTGGCGATCTTTGACAGACTCTCGCCGCTGCGAACCTTATGGGTGACGGTCTTGGGCTTTGGTGCCTGTTTTTTCTTGACCTCTTTGGGCTTGGTCTGCTCTTTCTTTTGTTCGACGACGACCGACGCACTGTCTCTTATCTCGTCGACGGTCGGGCGTGTCGCCAATATACTGTCGCCGGGGATGCTGTCAGAATGGGCGATTATCGAGTCTGGCGCTATGGCCGTGGTATCGGCGACGTGAGGCGTAGGTGTGATGTAGCGGCGTTTGTAAGTGTTGATTTTCAGACGTTGTCCGGTCTTGACGCGTTTGCCGACTTTGTTTGCGCTACGGATAGACGAGACTGTTACACCATAGCGGCGCGCAATAGATGCGAGAGTCTCGCCTTTCTTGACTTTGTGGTATTTTACCGTTAGCTCATCGACATATTCGCCTTTTGAATCAGTGCCGGTGACAGTGCCGTCAGAGGGTTCGACAACACTGCGGCGTGCATACATCGACCCGTCGTGGTTGGCAATAGAGTCTTCATTGGCGAGATAGGCGTAAACCTGAAGTGAGGGCAGTACAAGCGAATAAGGGCGTATATCTCCCGGAATAAGATCTTTGCGATACTGCGGGTTGAGCACTCTGATCTCCTCGACGGGAATGTCGAGCACATCCGAGATCTGCTTGAAATGGATACGTCGGCTGATGTGTATCGTGTCGGTGACGATGGGCCGGCGTGCCAGAGCCGGGGAGATATTGTGTTTGTCGTAATGGGTCATGACGTAGTTTGCGGCGATGAAAGCCGGCACATATCCGCGTGTCTCGGCAGGAAGGAACGGATATATCTCCCAGAAGTCTTTTTTGCCGCCTCCGGCGCGTCTCAGCGCCTTGTTGACGTTGCCCGGGCCGCAGTTATATGCCGCGATGGCAAGTGACCAGTCACCGAATGTGTTGTAGAGCTGCATCAGGTAGTCGGCAGCGGCTTCGGATGACTTGTATGGGTCGCGGCGTTCGTCGACGAGCGAACTGACTTCGAGACCGAGACCCGAGGCTGTCGGCAGCATGAACTGCCACAGGCCCGTGGCACCCGCACGTGACACAGCTACCGGATTTAGAGCCGATTCGATGACCGGAAGGTATTTCAGTTCGAGGGGCATCCCGCGCTTGTCGAGTGCCTGTTCGAAGATAGGCATATAATAGAGGCTCATGCCGAGCATATTCTCGACGAGTTGTTTCTTGCGGTCGGCATACATGTTGATAAAACTTCTGACGACAGAGTTGAACGGCATTTCGATGACAGTGGGCATACGGCCGAGACGGTCGATGATTACTTCGTCCGGAGTGTCGACCGAATGACGTGAATCAGCTTCACGATCGAGCACGGCATAGTTTCGTAGATACCAGTTTTCCTGCATCTTTTTTATGTCGGTCTCGAAGCTCTCGGGGTAGATTATGGCATTGTCGTGTATCGAATCCTTGATGGTCAGGAGCGACTGGGCCGATACGCCAAATATGAAGACCGAGGCGGTTACGGCAGTCAGATATCGTTTGATGTTGATTTGAGACATATGATTGGATTAATTGAGGGTGAGCATGTTAGAAAGTCAGAGCCCAGAGCAGTCCGAATGATGGTTTCGACCCTCGTCCGTCTCTGAATACGGCCGGAGTGACATCGATAGACAGCTCGGGTGTGACATCGAAGTGCGATAGCGATGCGTCGACATAGGCGTCGACCATTGCTATGAGGTAGACCCCGACCATGCATATGACGCAGAGGTCGCGGTTGCGGCGGTAGAAGTTCTTGCGCGAGCGCAGAAGATTTGTCAGCCAGGTCTTGTCGAGGTCTTCTTCTTTTGTTGTGGGTGGAAAAAAGTCCATGTAAGACTTTGTCGACGGATCGGTGTCCATTATGTCGCGGTAGGCTTTGGTATAGTCTGAGAGCATACCGTTGTTCCACGATGTTGCATAACCGAGTCCCATGAAACCGCCGATGACAATCGGTAATTTCCAGTAACGGCGGTTGTAGATCTGGCCAAGTCCGGGGAAGAGGGCCGACATCCATACGGCACGGGAGGGATCGGGATTGAAGGTTGTCTCGCGTTCTTCCCACACATCGTAAGGATTGTATTTGGCGACTTTGATAGTGTCGGCACTGACAACAGACAGCGAGTCGGTGTCTGCCTCAAACTCGAGGCCTTCGACGACGGCGTTTTTTTCAACGGGCGCACCGACGGGAATGCTGTCAGGAAATTCACTCGCCGGCATATCGGCTGAGACCGTAACAGCAGCCGACAGCAAAATGGCTGACGCTACCGTGCACAATCTGCTTATGATTGGAAGTGATGTGATTATACTTATTGGCTTTGACGGCATTTTGTTTTCTGGAGACTATTGCTGTTTTAGAGTGTCGAAGAGCGTGATGAGTCTTTCGAGATCGTCGTCATTGTCAAACGGGAATGTGATTTTGCCTTTGCCCGATTTGTCGCATGTAAATTTGACGTTGGTTTTGAACGCTGTCGACAGATGTTTTTTAAGTATGTCGTAGTCGCCTGAGGTATATCGCGAGCTGTTGGCCTTGGGGGCAATGTCGGTTTTGGCGATGTCACCGTTCTGATAGGCTTTGGCGAGTTCTTCTACGCGACGCACCGACAGGCCGTGACGCAGTGTGTCGTTGTAGAGTTTTAACTGTAGCGAGGGGTCTGAGATTGTAAGCAGAGCGCGGGCATGCCCCATGTCGACACGCTTGTCGCGCAGTCCGAGCTGAACTTCGGCGGGCAGTTTGAGCAGGCGCAGAAAATTGGCGATGGTAGCCCGTTTTTTGCCTATGCGTTCGCTCAGACGTTCCTGTGTCAGATTATACTGGTCGATTAGTTTCTTGAACGTCAGTGCAATTTCGATGGCGTTGAGGTCTTCACGCTGTATGTTCTCGATAAGCGCCATCTCGGTCAGTTCGACTTCGTTGGCGGTGCGGATATATGCCGGAATGGTCTTGAGCCCGGCTTTGATGGCTGCGCGGTAGCGGCGTTCGCCGGCGATTATCTGATAGCTCTCGGACCCGAGTTTGCGGAGGGATATGGGCTGGATGACACCGAGCTCGCGTATCGAGGCGGCAAGGTCATCGAGGGCATCCTCGTCGAAGGTCGTGCGCGGTTGTTCGGGGTTTGGGCTTATCATCGACAGGTCGATGTCGTTTATTGCCGACGAGCCTCTTGCGGGGACATCGTCCATAGATATGAGAGAACCGAGGCCGCGCCCCAGTGCATTTCTTTTAGGTTGTGACATGTTGGCGTTTTTGTGTGCTTATTTACCCTTGTGTTTGGCTATTATCTCTTTGGCAAGCATAATATGGCTTGTGGCTCCACGGCTCTCGGGGTCGTAGAGCAGTGCCGGCAAGCCGTGGCTCGGCGCCTCGCTGAGTCTGATGTTTCGTGGAATGACGGTGTTGAATACCATGTCGCCGAAGTAGCTTTTGAGCTCTTCGTAGATCTGGTTGGCGAGGCGCAGTCGCGCGTCGTACATCGTCAGCAGAAAACCTTCGATCTGGAGCGAGGGGTTGAGACGTGATTTGATGATGCGTATGGTGTTCATCAGTTTGCTTATGCCCTCGAGAGCGAAGTACTCGGCCTGCACGGGTATTATGACTGAATCGGCTGCAGTGAGGGCATTGACGGTGATGAGGCCGAGCGACGGCGAGCAGTCGATTATAATATAGTCGTATTCGTTGCGGATTTCTGCGAGCAAAACCGCCAGCACACGTTCGCGGTCGGGCTTGTTGATGAGTTCAAGCTCGGCGCCGGCGAGGTCGATGCGCGAACCTACGAGGTCGAGACCTTTGACACATGTCGCGACCTGCGAGCCTTTGACCGGATAGCCGTCGACAAGACATTCATATATCGAGGAGCTCATTTCGCGAGGATCTATGCCATAGCCTGATGTGGCATTGGCCTGTGGGTCGGCGTCAATTATAAGCACCCTCTTGCCTTCGTTGGCTATTGAGGCCGCAAGGTTGATGGTGGTGGTGGTTTTGCCGACACCTCCCTTCTGGTTTGCTATCGCTATGATTTTTCCCATGTGGTATAATAATTATTGTAGATTTATCCGGTGCAAAGTAACTTAAAATAATTTATATCTAAAAACATTGTTCCACGAATCTTGCGTTTTTTTGCGCTTTTGTAGATAAATCATACATAATGTCGATAACTATTTGCTCCGTCGGCTTGTTTTTGATAAACAGAGAGTGTAAATCCACGCGATTTGTGTTAAATTTGCACTTGAATATTAACAATAAGACATTCCACGCAAATAATGAATACAGAAGAAATGAAACGACGTCCACTTATAATGATAACCAACGATGACAGTGTAAAAGCCAAAGGTTTAACACATCTGATCGATTGTGCCGCAGAGTTCGGCGATGTCATCGTCGTCGCTCCCGAGCATCCGCATTCGGGTCAGTCGTCGGCATTGACCGTGGGTGCTCCATTGATGATAAATGAGAAGCCCGACTACAACGGAGCGCGTGTTTTTTCGGTGACCGGCACTCCGGTCGATTGTGTTAAACTTGCTCTTTCCGCCATTGTTCCACGCAAGCCCGACATCCTTCTTTCGGGAATCAATCACGGGTCGAATTCGGGCAATGCCATTACATACTCGGGCACCATGGGCGCCGTAATCGAAGGCTGCACCGTCGGCATTCCGTCGGTAGGCTTTTCGCTTCTCCATCATTCGCTGAAAGCTGATTTCTCTATGACTACACCGTTTGTTAAAGATATTGTAGCTAAGGTTCTTAGCGATGATTTGCCAAAGAATGTATGCCTTAACGTCAATATCCCGGCCAAAGTAGACCCTGTAGGTGTCAGAGTCTGCCGCGCCGCCCACGGACACTGGACCGAGGAATATGTTCGTTATCTCGACCCGCACGGACAGCCGTTCTATTGGTTGACTGGCCGTTTTGTAAATGACGAACCGGATGCTATCGACACTGATGAATACTGGCTGGCAAAGAAATACGTTTCGGTGGTGCCGGTCACGCCCGATCAGACATGTTTTGCCGTACTGAAAGACTTTGCCCGTCGGTTTGACAGCGGGGAATAGCGTTAATAATACCGGTTTCGGTTATTTTACGTCCGGATAGTTTGGCTGAAGTTGTCACAGACGGTTCATTTCCGATTCGGAGGCAGACCGGCCTTTATATTTGCTCTTGCGGGGTTGGAAATTATAGATAACGTTGAGCGAGAGGCCGCGACGGTCGTATTTTTGCTGCTTGTTGACGAAAATGCCGTAGGTGTTCATCGTCCAGTCATTATTGGCGGTGTTGAATATGTCAGTGGCAGACATTTTTAGCGTAAGATATCTGTCAAATAGCGTTTTACCGATAGAAGCATCCATCGTAAACGCGGTGGCGCCAAACTGATTTGTGTGCATGTCGCCCCGGGATTGCCCGCTAATATTGACTGTAAGATTCCAGCCTTTAGGCAAAGCAAATGTGTTGTCGAAATAATAGGATAATATCGGGCGGTTGTAGTTGGAGCCGTCTATGTCAAGCCATTGTCTGTAAAGCCCTATGGTGATATTGGGAGTCCATCGGCTAATCGGTCGGCTCCAGACCAGATAGGTGCTTAGTGCGGTGACATTGATATTTATAGGGTGCATGAGCAATTGTAACTTGTCGGCGGGATACACCTGTTTTACAAAGGCGTAAGTGTCGAAGCTTCGTGTAAGGTCTGCTTGCAGCATAAAGTCGTTCCATATTCCGAACAGTTGTATGTCGTGCATCTTCTCGTCGCGCAATGTCGGGTTGCCGCCCTCGATTTCATGCTGTCCGACGTATGAAAGCGAGCTTGTAAGTTGCGAATATGGCGGTTTGACCGTTGCCATCTTGTAACTGAAGCTGATCTGTGAGCGGTCGTTGAAGGAATAACTCATTGAGATATCCGGTGTGAGCAGGTGGTCGCGGCGGCTCACATCATCATCTTGCTTGCCGTTTACCTTGAAATCGTAGTCGACATACTCATACCTCGCTCCTAACGACATGCTGAAGTTGCCTAATGTCCGCGCCCATGATGCATATACGGCGGCTGATGTCTGCCGAGCGTCGGTTAATTGTGAAGGTATGTATTGGCCGACAGTGGTGTTGAGCATACGATAGTCAAGAGAGGTATGTGTGTAACTGTCCTGTGTGCCGACGGTGAAATTGCCGTTGACGAGTGGAAGGTTCAGATAAAGCTTGCCTGCCCAGAGAGTCGACCGGCGACTGTCGGTAGAGCTGACATTATCGGCTATTGCGTCGGGATATGTTGTGGCTACGGAATTGTCTGCGACAGAGTGTTTGTAATCGCCGTCGAAATGCAGGAGGTATTTGTTGGCAAAAGTATTCTCATAATACATCGAAACAAGGTGGCTGTGCGCATGGGCGTCTTTGTTGATTATCCGTGAAATCGGCCTTTCATTGTCAAGCCATTCGGAGCCGGTGTTGGTGAAATCGCCCCGCTCGTGATTATAGCGATAATATGCTCCGAAAAATTGATTGCCCTGTGCATAATTGACGCCACCTCGTATGGTCTCGGTGTTTGACGGAAAACGATTGTGCTGCGAACTGCCTACGACGGTCTCACGGTCATTATATGTCAGCGTGTTGGTGGTACACCCTTTTATGATTCTATCGTCATGATTATAAGAGCCGTTGAGATAGATGTCCCAAGCACCGAGCCGGTAGTTTAGTCCGAGATAGTCAGTTACAGACCAACGGCGACGGCGTTGAAGTTGTAATTGGTCGGTAACTGACAGCCCTTGTGCAAATTTGCGCTTTGTGGTGATTTTCAAAACCGCGCCCGTCGTGCTTTCGTATGCCGCTCCCGGAGCCATCAGCAACTCCACTTTACTGAGATTGGTCGATAGGAGTTGTTGCAGTTCCATTCCGTCGTGCATCGGGCGTCCGTCAATATAGACTTCCACCTTACCTTTGCCGACTACACTGACGGTGTTGTCCTCAACCTTTATCAATGGAAGTTGAGCGAGTACATCAAGGGCATTGCCGAGGTTGGCGAGATTGCTGCCGGCGATTGTTGATATGAGGGTCGTCCCGACAAGTTTTGTTGTGGGTTGCTTTGCCGTGACAACGATTTCCTGTAACTCGCGTGTCAGGCTGTCGGCGGCTTCAGGATTCTGTGCCTGACCTGCTCCGACAGCGAGAAACGCGGTCAGTGACGTGATGAATAATTTCGCTTTCATGTGAGTTGACTTTTTTTGAAGCAAAATTACTCACCGAGGCGAGGATAATCCAAAATATAAGTCTGACTCTCCGGTCTGTAGTGTGTTGTTAATCAAGGGTGTATAAAGGTGTGCTGTGAAAAAGTCTGACAGCGGGAAAAATTCGTCAAAAAACAGTCATGATATCGGGGCAGACAGATTCAACCGATTCTTTAAGGCGGGATTTAAGCCTTGATTTACGTTTATAGATCACATCAACCGATTCGCCGAGGAGCAGGCTTATCGTGCGTGTCGAAAGTCCGCTTGCAAGATATACCAGAAGTTGATAATCCTCGGCCTTGATGGCGGGCATCGTGTTTTTGACTTTTATGAGAATGTCGTCGCGGCAATCGTTGACCGCCTGTTCCATACGGGGGAAAGAATCGGTGCGCACCGATTCGATTACGCTTTTGACTTTGTCGATTATCGCTTTGCGTTCGGTCTTTGTCCCCTGTGATTCATAGTAAGTCTGACAAAGCGAATCTATAAGAGAAAAACGATTTTCGAGGAGTCGGTGTAGTGTGGCTTCAAGCCGGCTCAAATCACCGGTTTTTGATTCGATACATTCGTTGAGCATAAAAGCCTCGGCCATGAGCGCATCATTCTGCGCCGATTTGATTTTAAGACTCTGACGCATCCAAACTATGATGCCGACAGCTATGAGGAAAACAACCAGACCTATATAAACAATCTGCTTGCGTTCAGTCCGCTCTTTATATAGCATAAACTCTTTTTCTTTTTGGAGATAAAGAGCGGTAGCAAGTTCATTTTTATTGTCGGTCGCTTGCGACAGCGCCTTGATCCGTAAAGCTTTTTGAAGCGCGTCATGATTATTATGGGCGTTGTAATAGTCAACGGCGATATTTATAATCGAGTCGGTCGGTGCGGCAAGGTTATTGGCCAACATGGCCTCACTATATAATAGCGCCCAACGGGCCATAGTGGCCGAATCCTGAAATTCAGACACATCCACGTCGTTCAGTTTTGACAGGGCTACAGACGGATCGCTTTGTATCAGGCGACGGGCTTCATCGAGCACACCCGACCGGGAGCTCGAGTAGCTGCAACCGGTGATAACCGTCAAAATTATTAGATAGAACAGATTACGCATAAAGTCTGAATGTATTGGCGGTTCGTTTAATTTCAGAGTGTAAATTTTGTTGTGTTGTCTGACTGTGCGGGGAGTCTGTATTGTCCCTTTGTGCGTGTCATCTTGCCGTAGGCTACAGCATGGTGAGGGCATGAGTGGTAGCAGGCGAGACACATGGTGCAGTTGTCAGACCACTGCGGGCGGCATCTGTCGGTGATGGCGATGTTGCCGACCGGACATGCCCGGGCGCAGATGCCACAGCCGACACAATCGGGTGTCGTGTGGAAAAATCGCGGCGACATGAGACATTTTTCAAACAGTGGTCTGAGAACCGACGATTTGAATTCAGGCATGGCGCCGGGGGTAACACTGTCGCCTGTGAATCCGTTTTTTATCTCTGTGGCTATTTCGTCAATACGCCGCGTGGCCTCGGCGAGTTTGCGTCTGACGATATCAGGGGTGTCAACATCGAAGCCGGGCAGGCTGACATATGTGTTGGGCATTGTCACCGACCATGCGCCGGCGGCATTGAATCGGCGTTGTCTCATAAGCCGACGCCATTGGCGGGCGGTGCGGCCCACGTCGTCGCCACAGGTCGCTACCATATAGTGAATGGCCCGGCTGTCTGAAATCTTTACCCGTTTGATGAAGTCTCTGACTTTAGCCGGCACGCCCCAGGCGTATACCGGAAAAGCCCAGATGACGCGGCAGCTGTCGCCGGCATCGATTTCGGGCGCGGGCGCGTCAATCAATGGCGCTCGCAGAGGCGTTACGATGTCGTCGAGGAGGCGTGCGAGGCCGTCGGCTACGAAGCGGGTGTTACCGTTGCCGCTGAAACAGACAATCATCTGCCCCCCGGCTTTAAGTTGCCAATAGTCACTTGTGTGGCGCCGTAGCCGTATTCTTTAAACGACGCATCGCATACGTCACACTCCTTGTATCTGTATGACAGTTCTTTTAAAATCGCATGTCTGAGAGTGCCTTCGCCTTTGCCATGGATGAAAACGATTTTACGTCCGGGGTGACGCATGTTTTCGTCCATTACCTCGCGGAATTTGTCTATCTGATAGTTGAGTATTTCAGCCGGCCCCATGCCTGCGGTGTTGTCGAGGAGTTCGGTGGCGTGGAGGTCGACGACAAATTTATTGTCGTTGTTAACCGCCGGTTTCGATTTTTTGACCGGGCGGCGGTCGGGCTGCTGCTTGGCTTTCATCGCGGCGGCAAGTTCTTTGGCCGTGTCTTTGGTCAGTACTTTGTCATCGCCGGCGGCGATGTCGTCTTTTACAACCGTGAACGCTATCGCCGGTACGTCGAAATACTGATTGCTCTTGAAGCATCCTCGTCGCGAGAACTTAGTCACGTCGACCGATGTCTTGAACGAAACCGGAGCTTTGGCCTCAAAATCTTTCGCACGCTTGAAAGCAATCGCCTGCAACAGGATATGTTGATATTCAGAGATGTCTTTGCGCGAAACGGTCGTGAGTGTGATCTCGGTGGCCGATTCAAGTTCGCCCGAGCGTCGCAACGACAAGCAGTCTCCATCGCCCGAGGCGAAGCAGAACAGCAGACGGTAGTTTGAGTCGTTTACGAGAACAATCTCGAGGTCTGATGTCTCGATACATTCGGCATCGACAGGAAGAAACGCCAGCGTCAGATTGAGTTTCTCGCCTTCGGCGGTCTCGGGCGCATCGGGCAGCGTCTCTTCAGCGAGATTGTCGGGTTTGCGATTGTCTGATTTCGGGACGGTGAAAGACGACGGGGCATAGAAATTTTCTTTGCGGTCAGCGTTTTTCGCCATTTCAGCCGTGGCCGTCACAACGACGTTGCTCGTCTGCGCGGGAATCTCGAAGCCGTCCTCGTCTTCGACATAAACTATATTATTGATTATTTTTGTGACTTTGCCGCCCCCTACAGAATCGAGAAAGCGGACAACATCACCGACTTTTACACCCATTGTATCTTGTTATTGGTTTTTGATACAAAAGTAAAACAATTATCCTACACCGTCTTCACAATTAAAAATATTTAAGAAAACACAAATCCCCGTAAGGGAAAATATATCTGTCAGGCATGCCGCAAGACCCGAAAGATGCAATGCAGGCAATGCCGCATTGCATCGAATCTTTTTGTCTGACAAAAGGAAATCGTGCCATTTATCTGGCTATTTCAGGGGTGTTGAACCTGCCCAGACCCGTGTTGTCTGAGCTTGACTCATTAAGTGTTTTATCGGCATGTTTTCTCGAACGGCCGATTGAAAATGTATATGACGCTGTCAACCGGAATAAATTATATAGAGGACGCCAATCCTCGTTGTCACTATAACTGAATGACGGCAATATGACAGATTTATAATTGTTGTGTCCCGAATAGTTATACATCGCCCCGACCGACCAGTTGCCTATCTTGTATTGAGCGACAGCGCACCATTGAAAACTTCCGCGAGTCAACAAATCTCCCTCATATTCTTTCACCGGAGAATTGATGTTGACCGACAGTTCAAGCCGGTTCAATACTGTCGTTATCGATGTTCCCCACCGCAGGTAATTAAATCTGACTTTTTGCGACGGAGTATCAAATCTTGATGTATAGTATTCAAGATAGGGGGCTAATTCAAGCCATTTTACCGGCCACCACGCACAGTTGAAATATGAATTGCATTCAAAATAATTAGCGATATTTTTAGGCCGGATATAGACTTTATCGTCGGCATCAGTGATGGAGTATCCGATCTTGTTATGTGCGTATTGGGGGCGTACCACAAGAGTCACGCGGTTTTTCCCGTCCGGAGAGAAATAGCATAGCGCAAGTTTGGCTGTCGGCGTCCAATAACTTTTAAGCGCGGGGTTTCCTGTGGCAACATACCACGGATCGATATATGTGACACTCTCGGTTATGTCGCTCAAAGCCGATGAACGGTGTCGTGTACTCAATGTCAATTGCACCGACACACCTTTTAATGACTCTTTGCCCCACCAGTCTGAATAAATTCTGAAATACGGTAAAACCGATGTTGACGAAGCGACTGTCGAGACCTGCCTTATTATACTGAGACCGACAGACGGTACGAGAGAGATCGACTTGATTCGCCAGATACCTCCGGCATAAATAAAATCATTGTGGGAATAGGGTTTGTATCGGTGGCCGAATGAAATCTGGTTGAGCGTTCTGTATTCGTAGCGTGAGCCCACGCCTACCGAACCGCCCCAAAGCGGACTCATGAAACAGGCGTGTGCAACCAACGAATATGAATCATTGTCAAGGTCAGACATAACTTCGTAGTCATATCTGTTATTGTCGATATTGCCTGATTTCATTGTCTGCACTGATCTTGAGTAACTGTCGCCTAAGGTGTTGACAATATTGATCTCAAACATGCGTCCTTGTTTGAATGAATATCTATAGTACAGGTCCAAGGCCAAAGTGCGCGAGCGGCTTTTAAGATTGTTGATGCCTTTTCCCGAGTAAATGTCGCCGACATTATCTATGATGCCCGTTCGGTTTTCGTTGTCATATCCCGGTGATATAATGGAATAGAGTTTGGCGTTGAACAGATGTTTGCCGACATATCGCTGATATGACGCGCTGATATTATGATACTCGCCTTTATAATGAGATTTGCCGATATACTCGGAGTTACGTCCGTCGCCGTAGTCAAACCACGTTTTATTACGGATATCCGTTATATTGCGATAATCGATATAATAACCTACTTTTACCTGATTTAGTGAATCGGCATATGTCAGATCGGCCTGGTTGGTTCCAAAGCCGGTGTTTACAGCGTTATATGCGCTGAAATAGCCGCCGTAAGATCTGTCGTGACGCTTTTTAACGATTATATTGACCACCGGCCCCTCTGTCAGACTCATATATTGGGGCGGTGCTTCATTATAGTATTCTACATTTTTAATATCTGAGCCTTTGTAGCCGCGCAAGTTGATAGCTGTCGAAGGCACGCCGTTTATCAGAATATATACCTCCTTATTATCAAAAGATTTTAATTCGACGGCGTTAAGTGATGTTCGAAATAGCACCAATGACGATACGGCATCCAAAGCGTTTGTACCGAATTTACGGTTGTCATCCGACAGATATAATATCTGATGATCGCCCTTGTTTACAATCATATCACCCGTGACGACAAGTTCGTCAAGATTATGTGTCTTGGTGCTGTCGGGCTCAACCGCGTTGACATAATGCGCGGCAGCGATTATTATAAATAAAATATATATTATTGTACTTTTCATGGTATTATTGATATTGATGAGTCATATAATTTAATAAACCCGAGGAAAAGTCATATTCCATAATTCAGAAGATTTGAATTTAAAAATTAAGATAGATTATTCTATCGCCGCGTAAAGTAAGATAAAAATGATGGAATTTACAAATATTCACACAAAAATTTTGTTGAATTATGAAGATTTGTTGGTAAATTGCGTCGTAACAAATCGAATTGATAAAAAAGTTTTACGGCAAACGAGTTTTGGGTATGCTGGACAAAGTCTCTGTATCACCACTGCAGCGCGGTTTTGATTTTTAGATGCTTTTATGTATTGAGAGTAAGACTGATTATGCCGATATGAATGTTTTGAAGACCGGCGTATGAATATTTTTTGTACTTTTGTGTCATAAACAAACAATCACATATATATTAACGAATATGCTTAAAAGTTTAAAACCCGCTATCGCGGCAGTAGCTGCGGCAGCAGTTGTATTTGGCGCTTCGGCAGAGGAACATCTCAAGAGTTTCGACCCCGCCAATATCGACAAAAGCGTTTCACCCGCAGTAGACTTCTACACTTATGCCAACCAAGGCTGGATGAAGGCCCACCCGCTGACGGCCGAGCATTCGCGTTACGGCCAGTTCAATATTCTGAACGATTCGAGCGAAGCCCGCATCAAAGACATCGTGCTCAATCTCGCGGCAAGCAATCCGGCCGAAGGTACTGTGGCATTCAAGGTCTCGACTATCTATAACCAGGCCATGGACTCTGTGCGCCGCAACCGCGAAGGTGCCGCGCCTATTCAGGCCGATCTGAAACGCATCGAGGAGACTCAGCATGAAGGCATGGAAGACCTTTTCCTCTGGATGCACGGCAACTACGCCAGCCCGTTCTTCGGCGCCGGCCCGATGGAAAATCTCGCCAACAGCAAAGAGTATGCCATGTATGTCAGCGGCGGTGGCATGGGCCTCGGCGACCGCGACTATTATCTCAAGGACGACAAGCGCAACAAAGAAGTGCGCGAGGCCTACAAGAAGCTAATTGTAAAGCAGATGCGCAACGCCGGTTACAATAAAAAAGCGGCCACACGCATCATGAACAATGTGATGAAGATCGAGACGGCTTTGGCCGATTCGGCATGGACCAAAGAACAGAGCCGCAACATACCGGCAATGTATAACCCCCGTACATTCGAGCAGCTCAAGGCGCTCTATCCCCATGTCAACTGGGATCGTTTCTTTATCGAGACAATGGGTATCGAAAGCCCCGAGAGTGTCATTGTCACCGAACTCAGCAGCGTCGCTCAGGCCGACAACCTGCTTGCGTCTCTGACAGACCGTGAGATCAAAGACTATTATCTCTGGAAATATGTGGCGCAGGCCGCCGGCAAATTGAGCGACGACTTCTCAGACGCAGCGTTTGAGTTCAACAAGGTCGTCAGCGGAGTCGAGCAGCAGCGTCCCCGCTGGAAACGCGCTCTCGGCGCAACCGAAGGCGCCATGGGCGAGGCTGTCGGTCAGCTTTATGTTGAGAAATATTTCCCCGAGTCGTCAAAGCAGTATATGATCGGTCTTGTCGAGAATCTGCGCACAGCTCTGGGCAAGCACATCATCAATCTGCCTTGGATGACAGACGATACCAAGCTTAAGGCCATTAAAAAACTTTCGGCCTTCACGGTCAAAATCGGCTATCCCGACCAATGGAAAGATTATTCGACGATGATCATCGACCCCGAGAAGTCATATTACGAGAATATGCACAACGTGAGCATGTGGCATCAGGCCGATACATATTCGAAATGGGGCAAGCCCGTCGACCGTACGGAGTGGGGCATGACACCTCAGACTGTCAACGCCTATTACAATCCTCTCGCCAACGAGATCGTCTTCCCGGCAGCCATTCTTCAGGCTCCGTTCTTCGACGCCGCAGCCAGCGACGCTGAAAACTATGGCGGTATCGGTGTCGTAATCGGTCATGAAATGACACACGGCTTTGATGACCAGGGACGTAACTTCGACGCCGAAGGCAACATGGTCAACTGGTGGACTCCCGAAGACGCCGAGGCTTTCGAGAAACTCACCGCCGGTCTTATCAAGCAGTTTGACGAGGTAGAGGTTCTCCCCGGGCTTTTTGCAAACGGTCAGTATACCCTTGGCGAAAATATAGCCGATCAGGGCGGCCTTCGCATAGCCCGCACCGCCTTCCTCGACTCGCAGCGCAAGAAAGGTGTCGACATCAATTCAGAAGAAGCCAAGATCGACGGCTTCACCCCGATGCAGGCATTCTATCTCAACTATGCCAACCTCTGGGCCAACAATATCCGTGACGAGGAAATGCGCTCGCTGACAACAGGTGATGTGCATTCGCTCGGCAAAAACCGCGTAAACGTCACCTTGCGCAACATCGAACCTTTCTTCGAGGCTTTCTCTATCAAAGAAGGTGACAAAATGTACCGCCCCGCCGATGAACGCGTAATAATCTGGTAAGACTTTAAAAATACCGTCAACGTCATAATGGTGGCGGACGCCGCGGGTCTACATAGCCCCGGCGTCCGCCGCTGTGTTTTTATGAAATTTTCATCTTTGAAAGCAATAATTAGATGAGGAAAATATGTTATCTTCGCAGAAGATAATACAAAAGACCGATGAAAGCTATTTACAAGTCAATACTCTTGGCCGGAATGTTTGCCGCGGCCGCTGTGCCGCCGCTCGAAGCCGAACGAGTCGTGATACTCCATACCAACGACACACACTCTCAGATCGACCCCGACGACATCGACGGTCTCGGTGGCGTCGTTCGTCGAAAAGTCGTCATCGACAGTGTCAAAGGTGTCGAAGACAATGTGATGCTTGTCGATGCCGGCGATTTTGTGCAAGGAACGCTTTATTTCAATCTCTACAGAGGGGAGCTTGAGCAGAAACTGATGAACGAACTCGGCTATGATATACGAATCCTTGGAAACCATGAGTTTGACAACGGCATAGACGAACTGGCAGATGTGCTGGCCGACAGCGAGGCCGAGATGATAGCGACCAATTACGACCTGTCGAAGTCGCCGCTCGCCCGCAAGTTCAGGCCATATACAATCAAGGAGTATGGCGACAAACGCATAGGAGTCATCGGCATCAATCTTCAGCCCAAGGGCATGATAAGCGAAGGCAATTATGACGGAGTGGTTTATAATGATGCCGTCAAGTCGGCCAACGCAGCCGCCTGGTGGCTCAAACATATAGAGAAAGTCGATGCTGTAGTGGCAGTCACGCATATAGGCTATGATCCGACTATGCCTCCCGGAGACAAGACGCTTGCGGCGGCATCTGAAGACATCGACGTCATCATAGGCGGACACTCACACGATCTCGTCAGTCCCGACGCAAAGGATGACAGGATCTCACGGGTTAAGAACGCACAGGGTCGTGATATAACTGTCGCTCAGGTTGGCAAAGGCGGTAAATATGTCGGCGAGATAGTGCTTGATTTCGATGACGACACCCTCAGGACCGACTACAGAGTGATAAAGATTGACAGTCGTCTCGACAAATGCCGCGATATTGAGCTCGACGAGATAATAAAACCTTATCGTGCAGGAGTCGACTCGCTGATGCGGGTCAAGGTCGGCCGTAGCGCCGTCGAGCTGCCCAAGGGCAGCGTGCCGCTGGTAAACTTTGCGGCAGACTTTATACTCGAGCGTGGTAAAGCATTGGCCGACAGTATCGATTTCGCCATCATCAACAAAGGAGGCCTGCGTAGGGCCTTCCCTAAAGGAGACATAACAGAGGGCATGATAATCACAATGATGCCATTTTATAATTATATCACGATACTCGACATCAGCGGCCGTGACCTCAAAGAGGCATTCGACGTGATGGCGGGCGACGGAGGCAACGGTATCAGCGGCAACGTGGCCGTCAGATACGATAAAGCCCGCAGCGACGCCTATGATATAACCGTCGACGGCCGTCCGCTTGACCCTGATAAGATCTATCGCATCGCTACAATAGATTATCTTGCCAAGGGAGGCGACTATATGACATCGCTTACTCGAGGTCATAAGGTGGCACAGGGTAAAAAAGTGCTATACGACGAGATGATCGACGCGTTCCGCACCGGTTACCTGAAAGGGCGGACCATCAATCCTTCCGATAAACCGCGTATGGTGGAAGTGCCTCTCCCACAAGATGATTAATAGAAAAATACTGAAACCTTAGATTAGATATGAAAAAACTGAAATGCCTTGCCGCTGTTTTTGCAGCCATTACATTCACGGCGCTGACGGCTTCGGCTGTCACACCTGTGATAATCAAGAAAACCGACACGAAAGCGTGTGAGCGTTGGGTCGACTCGGTCTACCGCTCGATGAGTGACCGCGAACGTGTCGCGCAACTTGTTTTCCCGAAGGTCGTGCCTACGCATGGAGCCAACAGCCGTGCGGTCATAAAACGGCTTGTGTCGACAAATGGGGTAGGCGGTCTTCTGTTTACGGAAGGCACGATTGACCAGTATGCCGAGATGACGAATTATGCCATGTCGTTTGCGCGCACCGGCAAAGGTGTCGCGCCTCTCATGACATTCGACGGCGAATGGGGACTGTCGATGCGCATCAAGGGCACGCCAAGGTTCCCGCACAACATGGGTCTCGGAGCTATCGCCGACACCGATCTGATTTACCGCTACGGAGCCGAGATGGCCCGCGAATGCAAGCTTCTCGGCATTCAGGTAAACTTCGCTCCTGTGCTTGATGTCAATTCCAATCCGTCAAACCCGGTCATCGGCTATCGCTCGTTTGGCGAAGATCCGGCCAAGGTCGGTCGGCTCGGTAAATTTTACTCTCGCGGCCTCGAGGACGGCGGTGTGCAGGCCGTAGGCAAGCATTTTCCCGGCCATGGTGACACCGGCACTGACTCTCACAAAACCCTTCCGACGGTAAACCACGATCTCGTCCGCCTGAACAATATAGATCTCAAACCGTTCAGCGACTTTATCGCTGCCGGATGCTCGGGTATAATGACAGGTCATATCGCGCTGCCCGTACTTGATCCATCGGGAACACCGGCGTCTCTGTCAAAGAAAATCTCGACCGAACTGCTGCGTGACAAAATGGGCTTTGAAGGTCTGATTTATACCGACGCCCTCGGCATGAAAGGCGCTACAGTCGAAGGCCGCAACAACGCGCTTATGGCTCTCGAAGCCGGTGCCGATGTGCTGCTGTCGCCTCTCAATCCGGTCGACGACATAGATTTCATCACCGCTGCGCTAAAGACTGGCAAGTTGTCGCGCAAGACCCTCGAAGACCGTTGCCGTCGCGTGCTTACATATAAATATGCTCTCGGTCTCAGCAAGCCGGTGAGTGTCAATACAAGAGGACTTGCCGAGGCGATAAATTCGCCCGAGGCCGAAAAACTCAACCGTGAGCTCGCCGCCGCTACCATGACTGTCATTTATAATAACGGCAATATCCTTCCTCTCGGCAAACTCGACAAGACGTCGATAGCACTCGTCAATATCGGTGCTCCGGCCGACAATGAATTTGCTGCGACATGCGCCCGCTATGCCCGCGTCGACCGGTTCTATACCAACGGTGCGTCATTCTCCCCCGAGACTCTCGCCAAGATCAAAAGTCACGATGTTGTCATCGCTGCCGTCTATAATGACAAATCGTGGGCGCGCTCGACTATGGCTTCGCTTAAAGACTGTGACAATCTTGTCGCTGTCTTCATGGTCAATCCTTATAAGATGAACAAATTTGCAGGTTCTATCAAGAAGGCGAAAGCACTTGTCCTGGCATATGATGACACGCCCTATACACGCGAATATGCCGCCCAGGCACTCTTCGGCGGTATCGATGTCGACGGGACTCTGCCTGTCAACCTCAAAGGTCTCGCATCAATGGGTGCCGGCGTTAAGCTCAAAAAATCGCGGCTCGGTTTCTCGACTCCGTTGGCGATGGGTATGAAAGCCTCTCTTACCGATAGCATCGACAGTATAGTCGCAGCCGCATTGAAAGTCAATGCTTTCCCCGGTTGTCAGGTACTTGTGGCCCGTCACGGCAATATAATCCACGATAAGTGCTATGGCTTCACCACTGCCGGCGGTGGTGCAGTGACACCGGCTACTGTCTATGATCTCGCCTCTGTCTCCAAGGCTACGGGCACACTCCCCGGCGTAATGAAAGCCTATGACCTCGGGCTATTCAGTCTTGATGATTTTGCCTCGATGCATATTCCCGGTCTCAGAGACACCGGCAAAGATTCGATCACCGTCAGGGAGCTCCTCTTTCACGAGTCCGGCATACGACCCGCACTCAACATGTTCGAGGTGATGACCGATGTCGGCTCGTATACCGGCGACCTTATCAAGAGCCGTCCCGACGCGATGCACAAGCGCAAGGTACAGAACGGCGCTTATGTCCACAACACAGCGCGTATTCGCCGCGACATCACCTCGGCCACACGCAGCGACCGCTTCCCCGTCACAGCCGCCGAAGGTCTCTATGTAGGCCGTGAGACATACGATACCATCATGGGGCGTATCTATAATTCGCCGTTGCGCGCCAAGAAAGATTACGCCTACTCGTGTCTGAACTTCTGTTTGCTTATGGATATGGAGCAGCGCCTGACCTCGCAGTCTCATGACCGCTTTGTCACCGACAGCATCTTCGCTCCTCTCGGCGCATATACCACGTGTTATCGTCCGACGCTCCACCACAATATCGGCGACATAGCTTCAACAGAGAAAGACAACTATCTGCGCAATCAGCATCTTAGAGGATATGTCCACGACGAACTTGCAAACTTCTCGGGCGGTGTCCAGGGCAACGCCGGTCTGTTCTCGAATGCCGACGACATAGCCAAGATATGTCAGATGTGGCTCAACGGGGGCGTGTATGGCGACCGTCGCGTACTCTCGGAGGAGACCGTGCGCCTCTTTACGACAGCCAAGAGTCCGACATGCCGCCGTGGTCTCGGATTTGATAAACCCGACACTGAAAATCTTGACAACTCGCCTACTTGCGACGAGGCTGATGCCTCAGTCTACGGTCACCTCGGGTTCACAGGTACGGTATTCTGGGTCGACCCCGCAAACGACATGATTTTTATCTTCCTGACAAATCGCGTCGATCCGACACGCGACAATGCCGCATTCTCGAAGGTAAACATCAGGCCCGAATTATTCCGTCAGCTCTACAAAGCTCTCGATAAATGACAAGAATAATCACGTTGCTCATAGCTGTCGTAATCGCATCCCGGCCCGTTATGGCCGGAGAGCGCGCCGACAGCGCGTCATGCCTTGGTCCGGGCGCCCGCATAGCGATACAGGCCGGTACGGCGTTGGCGCTTAACATCAGCCTTACAGAGCTGTTGAAAGGGGCGGTCAGCGAGCAGCGTCCCGATGGCTCGGGCGACGATTCGTTTCCGTCGCGTCATACCTCTTGGGCGTTCAACGCGGCGGCGATACTAGGCAATGAACTTTACGGCAATTCGGCTCTGTGGCCTGTCGGATTTCATCTTGCAGCGACGGCTGTAGGCCTGCAGCGTGCGGTCACAGAGCGTCATTATCCGTCTGATGTTCTGGCGGGAGCTGCGCTCGGCATCGCTTCGGCCGAATTAGGCTACTATCTTGCCGACCTCGCGCTGGGGCGTCACGCCTGCCGCAGACGTTATTCAGCGACGGCTCCCGATTGGCGTCCCGCGCTGTCAATGGCGACGGTTGCGTTTTTTCCATTGAATCGAGCGGTGCGTTACGGTGGCCGTCTTGGTTCGACGGGTGTGGCCGGCCGTCTCAGACTCGGGCTGCCCGTGTCAGATTCATTCGGCCTGTCGGTCAATGCCTTGATGACCTCGCTGCCTCTGTGTCGCGACGATGTCTTCGCTACGTCGGTCAACGGTGCGGGTGCAACGCTCGATGTTGACTATTTCAGGGCTATAGGCGGGATGCCGTGGGCGATTGAGGTTTCTGCCGGTGCCGGAGCATTAAAAATTTTCAGAGTATCGGACAACTCTGTGCCGTCGGCGTCATTTGTGGCAGAATGCAGGGCAGGGGCGTTTTATGGCCTTACTCAGAGTTTCAGCATAGGTGCCGAGGCCGGCTATATGTTCATGACTCTCGGCAAATCTGTCAGCGCGTTGAGTTTGTCGCTCACCACGCGTGCGACATTCTGAAACGCCGGGCCTGAAATTAAGCCGGGTTTTCGGCCGTGACCAGTTTCTTTATTTTGTAACCCGTCATAACCATGACCATCGACATGGCAGGCGACAGAATATTGAATATACAGTATGGCAGGTAGGTCAGGGTCGATACGCCTAAAACGGTAGACTGTGTCACGCCGCAGGAATTCCACGGTATGAGCACGGAGGTTACCGATACAGAATCTTCGAGTGTGCGGCTCAATAATTTTGGCTCGAGACCGAAACGTCGATAGACATCTTTATACATATTGCCGCCGATGATTATCGACAGATATTGGTCGGCGGTGCATGAATTGAGAAAAAGTCCGCTGCACACCGTAGCGCCTACAATCGAAGATTTGCGTGTAAGGTGGTTCCTGACCGCCTCGGTGATAGAGGCAAGCATCCCGGTGCCTATCATGGCACCCCCGAAGAGCATGGCACATATCACAAGGCATACAGTCGGCAGCATGCCGGTGATGCCACCCGTGGCAACGAAGTCGTCGAGAGCGGCCGAGCCGGTGGCCGGCGTGGTCTCAGACCAAAGTATGCCTCCGAGAGCCTTGACATGAGCAGTGAATTCCAACGCCTCACGTCCTTCTATAGTCGCGATGATGTCGGGCTGGAATATATACATGCCTGCGATACCCATCAGGGTAGCGGCTGACAGTGTATACAGCGTTTTTATTTTCATTGCTATCATGATGCCTGTAATAAGCGGTATGACAAGCGTCAGGGGCGTGATGTTGAAGTAGCTGTTTAGGGCTGTGAATATCTCTGAATCAGAGAAGTCGACCGGGACCGGATTAGCGATAATGCCGGCTGTGAGGAATACGGCAAGGGCAATGCTCATTGACGGTATCGCCGTGAGCATAAGATAACGTATATGGTCGAAAAGGTCAACGCCACAGCTCGACGAAGCTATTACCGTCGTGTCGCTCAGAGGTGAAATCTTATCGCCGAAATAGGCACCCGAGATAATGGCTCCGGCAATCCATCCGGCGCTATAACCCATTACAGAGCCTATGCCCATGAAAGCGACACCGATAGTTGCTATTGTAGTCCACGAGCTTCCGGTGAGCACAGAGACAAACGAACAGATGGCGCATGTCGTTACCAGAAAAAAGGCAGGATTGAGTAGCTCGAGACCATAGTTGATAAGAGTAGGGACGACACCGCTGAGCATCCATGTAGTCGACACAAGCGCGATTAGAAGCAACAACGGCACGGCCGGAAGTATCTGGGTGGCGCTTTTGGCAAATCCCGATTTCAGTCTCTCGAAATTGCATCGTCGGCATACAACTGTCAGACTCACGGCTATGACCGCCGAGATAAGAAGAATTATATGACTGTAGTCTGAAATCATATCAGACCCGAGAAAACACATGATGCCGATGAGCGATAGCAGAAGCACGGCAACAGGAATCAGAGACACATAGAGACCGGGACCTACGATATCCCGACGGAGATTCTTATTGTTCACTTTTAACCTTATGAAATTGTACTGTGTAAAACGGTTTTATATAATTGGCGGCAAAAATAAACAAAAGCATTTGAATAATTATGTAAATAACCCGAAAAAACACCGATAGCGTGACATATTATAAACTGATTTGAAATTTAAGGGTAAAATATGTTAATTATCGTGAAATAATATTGGTTGTGATGAAAATTATCGATTAAAACGTTACTTTTGTAGACTTTTACAGCTACTATATACGGGGCTGACCGGTTTTGACAGCGCGTAGAGGTGGTATGTAAGCGTGCAGAGCAATGATGGCTACGCTCTTTAATCAGAGACATCGAGCAATTTAAATGGCGAAAATAACTACGCTCTTGCTGCCTGATCGAAGTACAGTAGATCACGCTTAATCTCCGCAACAGTTGCAGAGACAAGACATCGCCCGACAGTCGTTTTTCCGAGACATGTCGATAAGGCGGTGCTCATAAATCGGGAATAGGAAACCAAGAGTCTCGCGCGGTCTCCGAAAATTTAGAGAATAAGGCAATGATTGGTCGTTTCACGCCTGTTATCGCACGAAAATAAAGTTGAAACTACGCACGTAGAAAGCATATTAGTTCCGCGTTTGGACGAGGGTTCAAGTCCCTCCAGCTCCACAAAAGTCTGATGAAAGACAATGAAAAATCCTGCAACTCGCTGAATTGCAGGATTTTCTTATGCGTAATAGGCTGAACAAAAATGAACATAGAAGAAAGATATCCGTTGGATATTCCGTTGGACTTGAAAAATCCAGCACTCCAAGTCCAACAGGCATTTTTATTTGTTGCGATCTATTATCGGTCAGATCCCGAATAAAAACTCCATAGGCTTGGAATCCTCGAACTTGTCGATAGTGTCACCGGCATAAATCTCGCCATTTGTCAATGTGAGTTTTTTGACAGGCATTCCCACGCCGAAATCAGCTTTTCTTAAATCCACCCAGAAAATATTAGGGCTTATGGTCGACTCAAAATAGTATCTGAGATTTTTTTGGTCTGCGACCGTTCGCCAACGTGTCGAGGCTATGTTCGGTTGGTCGGGTACGGAGATACCCAAGGGGACAGACACATTCCTGACAACGCTGAACATTCCGGCGACAGCATGGCGGAAGTCGGATGTCATTGGTAGTACATTGACATAGAATGATGCCCGCACAAAACGGTCAGAGGCTCGATTGGTTCCGGGCAACATGACAAGTCCGCCTATCTGCCTCCAATAGTCATTGAGTGTCAGCTGTTTGTCGTATGTTGGAGAATTGGTCATCACTTGGCAATCGCGCCCCTGATGTATGACGAGGTTTCCGTTGATATACTCAAATATGGCACTGTTGCCTGTTGCATCTGACACAGAGAGATGTAAGGTAGACTTAGCTCCATTAGGAAGATCAGGATCGTCTATGCGAAATAGTTCCTTGCTTAATTCTGCCACCACTTCGTCGACTGTGGCAAAATTATCAAGCACATATTGAGTCCATATGCTCAACCCCATTACCGGTCGAGTATCATCAGGACGCTTGTAGTCTGATTCTGAAAGGAACAGCAAGTTTGCCATCAGACCTTTCTCATTCATCCCATCACATACGCCTATGTCATATCCGGCAGTAATCACACTTCCATAACGTGATGTCCACTTAATGGTATTGTCTGTCAACCCTCCACGACGTTCTATTCCCCGAGGAAACAGATATAGGTTCGACTGAGGATCCTCCTTCCAGTCCATCGTACGTCCAGTCACCACCATTCCGTCTGGTCCGAGATAGACAGCTCGAGTACATGCCTCACTCTGCATTGAAACGCTAAAAACAGCTGCCACCGATACAGCTGCCACAATAGTTTTACAAAAAGATAACCATTTCATAATCGATAGTTTACAAAAATAATTAAAACTCTCTGTAACCCATAACATATACATTCTCTTGATGGTTCACGCCACAAATATATTATGTAGTCATAAATAAATGTTTTGATATTATCTGACAATATCATCAAATGCAATGCACAGCTGTCTGATCAGAAAGACTGTATGCCCGAAGAAATCTATGAGGTTGCTACAAGAGCTTACACATTTTATTAAGGCCAAAGGTATATCAAGGGTTTTCAGACATGATATAGTTGATTATGACAATCGATGTAGTTATAGAACAATAGGCGAAGAGCTTGAAGGATAAAAATCCTTGATTATCGGCGTTAGATATGTTTTTAAATAATCCCGATAAGTGTTTTGGTTGTTTAAATAATTAATAAGGGATTGTACCCGTTATAATAGTTGTTTAACGATTAAATCTAAAGTTATGTATAAAAGACTGATTATATTTGTATTGTTGCTGTCAAGTGTTGTGGCGGCGTCGGCGCGGCCTCAATATAACGACAGAGATGAAAAGGCGCAGAGGCGTGAGACCGAAAAACGCATCGAGGCGATAAAAGACTCAATTCGTGCCGCTGAAGCATTCAGGGCTTTAGAGCAATCTGATTTTGTTCTTGAAGCCGACAGACTTTCTTTCAAACACGGTGAAACGGCTTATGTCACGTCGAGCACAAATTTTATCTCGCTTACCGGAGACAAAGCGGTTATACAGATTGCTCCATTTCCTGGCGGAGGCCCTAATGGAGTTGGTGGTATAACTCTTGAGGGACGAGCCACAAATGTAAAGCTGAAGACCGACAAAAAAGGCAATTCGACTTTGACAATGAATGTCTCAGGCGCCGCTCTTTCGGCATCTGTCAGTTTGTCGCTGCCCAAAAACAGCTATACGGCATCTGTGACCGTCAACTCAAATTTCCGGTCGCGGCGCGTTACCCTTTATGGCACATTGCTCCCGACCGCAAAGTCTGACATCTTCAAAGGCCGCTCTTTTTAGAGTATGATTCGGGGCGCAGATTGAACAATTGGCTCGAACGGGGCGTTTGATTTAGAAAAGCGTTAATTAAACACGAATCAAATTTATTTAGCAGATAAGATATGGAAACAAAAAGCATCAAGGGTACACGTACCGAGCATAATCTTCTTGCATCTTTTGCCGGCGAAAGCCAGGCCCGGTCACGATATACACTCTTTGCTGAAAAGGCTCTCGAAGAAGGTTATCAGCAGATTGCGGCTGTATTTATGGAGACAGCCGATCAGGAGTTAAGTCATGCGCGTCAGTTTTTCGCTCTTCTTGAAGGTGGTACAGTAGAGATTTCGGCAGGTTATCCGGCCGGGGTAGTCGGTGACACAAAGACAAATCTTGCCGAAGCCGCCGCGGGCGAACGCGAAGAGTGGAGCGATCTTTATGAAAATTTTGCCAAGGTAGCTCAGGATGAAGGTTTTCCTCAGATAGCAAATCTATATAAGCTCGTCGCTAAAGTTGAGGTCATGCACGAACAACGTTATCTCAAATTGCTTGAGCGTCTTGAGAATGGCACTGAGTTTGACGACGTTCAGCCTGTCGAGTGGATGTGCCGCCGTTGTGGCTTCACTGTCACGGCAAAGTCAGCTCCAAAACGTTGTCCTGTCTGTGGTGCCGATCAGGGCTGGTTCCAGCGCAAGGCTAACAATTATTGATGGCATCCGCATGTCACGGCTGTTAGCCGATTTAAATAAAATACATCAAAGCCCGACCTACATAGTCGGGCTTTGATGTATTAGAAGATAGAAAGAATCGTAATGAAAATTATTTTACCTTTTCGGCAAGGTCGGCGCCGGCTTTGAATTTGACGGCTTTGCGTGCGGGGATTTCGATAGTTTCTTTTGTGCGGGGATTGATGCCTGTGCGAGCACCTTTCTCTACTGTTGCGAATGTGCCGAAGCCTAGAATCGCAACTTTGTCGTCCTTGGCCAATGCCTCGGCAATGGTTTCCACGGTAGCATCGAGAGCGGCTTTGGCGTCGGCTTTGGTCAGACCGGCTTTGGCTGCAATCTCGTTGATGAGTTCTGTTTTGTTCATAATTAATTAGAATTAAATTTTTTTGGTAACTAAACGCAAATATAACGGTAAAAACCGAATAAACAACAACTTTCTTTAAAAAAAATATAAAAAGAATTCTTTTTTACCCATTTTGTGACATTGAGAGCCTTTTTTTGTTCTAAAATAGGTAATTTTGCAGCATAATTCTAATTTGCACGACACTGATATGAGTTTTACTTCATTTTTCAGCCGTATGTCACCTGTGACAAAAAATCTGGTGATAATAAATGTGCTGGTATGGCTTTTTATGGCGATTGTTCCATCGTCGAAGACCGGCATTGATTCGTTTCTGGCACTGCATTATTTCACGTCGCCCGGCTTCAACATTGTTCAGCTGTTTACATACATGTTTGTCCACAGCGGTTTTACTCACATGTTTCTGAATATGTTTGCCTTAGTGATGTTTGGCTCTGTCATAGAGAGTGCGCTCGGCTCGAAACGTTTTCTTGTGTACTATGTAAGTTGTGGCATAGGCGCCGCTCTTATTCAGGAAGGCGTCTTCGGCCTGATGATCTCCAAATATGCCGATATGTTTTCACCGGCCGATTATCAGGATATCATATCGCGAGGATTTGAGGCGCTCAAACATAACATGAATTTTACAGATCCTACGGCGGCAAGGCTTAACGAACTTGTAAACACGCCTATGGTTGGCGCTTCGGGTGCGGTATACGGCGTGCTCCTCGCTTTCGGCGTTATTTTCCCCAACCAGCCGATCTATCTAATGTTTATCCCCATACCTATAAAAGCCAAATGGATGGTTGCCGGATATGTCGTCATAGAGCTTGTATGCGGTGTCGGCGGCTATGCTTCGAGTGTGGCTCATTTCGCTCATCTCGGCGGTATGCTTGTCGGATTCCTGTTGATAATGTACTGGAAAAAGCGCGGCGATCTCAACAACCATTGGTTTTTCTGATTTAATGGTTGCAGACGGCAAAAAATATTTCAGACGCGGCGACATAGTCCTTCTGTTTCTGTTGGCGGCAAATATTTTGCTTTTGCCGGCAGTGACCGCGATAAGCAGATTGTCGGGCTACGAGCCGCTCATGGTTCTTGATGTCGGTTGGAGCGGACTGCTCGAAAGGCCGTGGACATTGCTGACCTATATGTTCAGTCACGGCTCTTTGATTCATCTTGTATTCAATATGCTGTGGCTATATTGTTTCGCGCGCCTCTATCTGCTCGCCGGGCGCGGTAAAGGACTCATGGTGTTGTATATTGGCGGTGGCTTAGTCGGAGCTGTGGCTTTCATGTCGCTTCACGGGCTGTTTGCCACATCATCTTCGATACTCGTCGGCTCGTCGGCATCGATTGTCGCCATCGCAGTGGCCGACGCCGTGTTGATGCCTGATCGTAGTTTGACGCTGCCTCTCTTCGGCGATGTCAAAATCAAATGGATAGTGATATCCGTCGTGTTGCTCTTCTGCCTGGGGCTTACGTCGACAAATGCCGGCGGCAATCTCGCTCATCTCGGTGGTGCATTGTGGGGTGTCGGCTATGCTTTAAAAGAAAAATATATGACGACTGCGCGCCGGCACTCTACTCGACATATCAGCGATATAATCGAGAAAGCCAAACTCAGTGGTTATGACGCGCTGACCGATGAAGAGAAGCAGGCGTTATTCAGAAACTTCAATATCCGCCGATGAAACAGCCAACGACTAACCCGAAACGATTCAGGCGTTTTGTCAATGTCACATTGATGGTGTTTACCGTCATGCTCGGTCTCGCACTACTTGTTTCGGGCTATGCCGGTTATATTGATCCGGCCAATTGCCGTTATGCAGGTTTTGTCGTGCTGAGTTTTTCGATTTGGCTTTACGCAATGGTCACGGTTACTGTAATCGACGCGTTTGTCGCCCGGCGTTCGGCGATTGTCGGCCTTGTGTTTCTCGCTGCAGCGACGCCGGTTATACTCGACTACAGTCCGGTTAATGTCGTTAAGCCGAAGCCTGACGAAGGCGAGCGTGAGATAAAGCTGCTTACCTACAATGTTCTCGGTTTTTATGACCGCGATGAGGAATACCGTGGCAACGTCAACCGGACGGTATCATATATTATAAACAGCGGTGCCGACGTCGTCTGTCTCCAGGAAGCTCAGCCCGTTACCCGCAATATATCGTTGAATATTACAGACGCTCAGGTAGATTCGCTCCATAGAGTATATCCTTATATCTATCTGAGCGGATGGGAGCAGATGATGCTGTCGAAATTCCCGGTAGAGCCTGTCAGAACAGATTTCAGGTGCGGCGGTTCGGGCGAGTTCGATCTCGGCGTGTTCCGTCTCAATATCGACGGTTGCAAGATAACGGTGTTTAACGTCCATCTCAAATCTATGGATCTCACACTTGCCGACCGCGAGGTATATGAGGATTTCTCACGCTTAAAAAACAAAGACAATATAAAGGATATAAAAGAGAATATCAAGGAAGTCAAACAACAGGTGCTTGGCAAGGTCATAGCAGCCGGTGTCGCCCGTGCCGCCGACATGCCGTCGTTGCTGAAATATATTGAGCATTTTGGCGGTCCCAATGCTATTGTCTGCGGCGATTTCAACGATGTTGCGTGGTCATATGCGATACGCAGCCTCGAATCGGCCGGTTTTCGGCAAGCTTACAGCCATGCCGCTTTCGGCCCGATGATCACATATAATTCAAACAACCTGTTTTTCAGAATAGACCATATACTTTACCGCGGCCGTCTCGAACCCGTCTCGGTCTCACGCGGAAGTCTCAAAACCTCAGATCATTACCCGATTGAAGCGACATTCATCATCAAAAAACAATAATCGACCGATCAAAAATGACAGTAAAAACGCCTGCCGAAGTCTTAGACCGCGCACTTGCAGCCGGAGAGAAAAAAGTAGCGCTTACGCGCTCTGATTTTTCCAAACTCATTGTACTCAGTATCCTTGCGGGCGCCTACATAGCCCTCGGCGGAGTGCTTTCGCTCATCGCGGGATATGGTTTCCCTGAGGCCACGGCGCTCAATCCGTCGCTGCAGCGTCTTCTTAGCGGAGCCACATTTCCCATTGGTCTGATACTCGTAGTCGTTCTTGGTGCCGAACTGTTCACCGGCAACAATGCGATGCTGATGCCATTGTATATGAAGCGCGGATGCACCATCGGAGACATCGCCCTCAACTGGACGGCCGTTTGGTGCGGTAACCTCGTCGGAGCTCTTATCGTAGGATATTTTCTCGTTTATCTTTCCGGCCTGACGGCAGCCGATCCTTATCATTCGGCCATCGTCGGCATAGCCGAAGCCAAAGTGTCGATGCCGCAATATGTAGTGTTTTTAAAGGCGATAGGCGCAAACTGGTGTGTCTGTCTCGCCGTGTGGCTCGCCATGTCAGGCAATACTCTGGCAGAGAAGATGGCAGGCTGTTGGTTTCCGGTCTTTGCTTTCGTCGCTCTCGGTTACGAACACTCGATAGCCAATATGTTTTTCATTCCGACGGGGATCTTCGAGGGCGCTGATGTCACTATCGGTTCGATGATATGCGACAACCTCATAGCCGCCACGCTTGGCAATATCGTCGGCGGCGCGCTTTTCGTCGGCTGCATACACGCCTGGCTTCATCTAAGACGCGATTGATTTATTAAAGAAAAATTTCAAGAATTAAATATTCGATAGCCTGTAAATAAAAAATATTTTGTATTTTTGCGCTGATAAAACAGACACAGAAAATACAACCAGATTAATAATTCAATAAATTTAGCCAAAATGGTAAATTACAAAGACTTAGGACTTGTAAACACTCGTGAGATGTTTGCCAAAGCAATCAAGGGCGGCTATGCTATCCCCGCCTTCAACTTCAATAACATGGAGCAGCTTCAGGCAATCATCAAAGCAGCTTCTGAAGAAAAATCACCCGTTATTCTTCAGGTATCTAAAGGCGCTCGTAACTATGCCAACGCAACCCTTCTGCGCTACATGGCCCAGGGTGCGGTCGAATATGCAAAAGAACTTGGCTGGGAAAATCCCCAGATCGTTCTTCACCTCGACCACGGTGACTCTTTCGAGCTTTGCAAGAGCTGTATAGATTTCGGCTTCTCTTCAGTCATGATCGACGGTTCACACCTCCCCTATGAGGAAAATGTCGCTCTTACCAAAAAAGTATGTGACTATGCCCATCAGTTTGATGTAACAGTCGAAGGCGAGCTCGGCGTTCTCGCAGGTGTCGAAGACGAAGTGTCGGCCGACCACCACACCTATACCGATCCCGAAGAGGTAATCGACTTCGCTACCCGCACAGGTTGCGACTCGCTCGCCATCTCTATCGGCACTTCGCACGGCGCTTATAAGTTCACACCCGAGCAGTGCACACGCAACGCCGAGGGCAAACTCGTTCCCCCGCCTCTGGCATTCGACGTTCTCGATGCCGTCATGGAGAAACTCCCCGGCTTCCCCATCGTGCTCCACGGTTCATCATCGGTTCCCCAGGAAGAAGTAGACACAATAAACATGTTCGGTGGTAAACTTCCCGACGCAATCGGCATCCCCGAAGAACAGCTTCGTAAAGCCGCTAAGAGCGCCGTATGCAAAATCAACATAGACTCAGACAGCCGTCTTGCCATGACAGCCGCCGTCCGTCGTGTATTTGCAGAGAAGCCCGCAGAATTCGATCCCCGCAAATATCTCGGCCCCGCCCGCGACAACATGGAGAAACTTTACAAGCACAAAATTGTAAACGTTCTCGGCAGCGCCGGCAAGGCTTGATTGCTTAAATAACAACTTAAACGCGCGACCGGCAGGTGTATGACATCGGTGGTCGCGCGTTTGTTTTATTCTAATTATGAAACGACTACCATCGCTTTTATCGATTATGGCCATTATCGGCTGTGTTGCCGCCGGGCAGTTGCCGTTGCCTGTCGTGCCTTCGTCGCTGACACAGCCGGCTGAAAGGGCCATATATATTATCGATCACTTCTGGGACGGCCTCGATTTCACCGATACGGCGAAGTCGCGCGATACGCGGCTGATCGAACAGAGTTTTGCCGACTACATGTCGCTGTTCCCTATTGTCAATGATTCGACGGCACGTCTTCAGAGAGCTGTCGACGGCTTTGTCAGAGCGTCTGAGGCCGACAGCATCGCTGCCGCCGCTCTGCGTGAAATAGCCGAGGCCTATCTTTATGATATCGTTTCGCCAATGCATAATGATGATTATTATCGTCTGTATCTCAATAGTTTCATTAAGTCGGGCCGACTCGACGACGTCGTAAGGCTGCGTTATGAATATCAACTCGAAGAGATCAACAAAAACAGAGTGGGCGAGGCGGCTGCTGATTTCGGTCTAATCGCTAAAGATGGCAGCGAGACGACGATGTCGGGTGAGGCGGCGTCAGCGCCTTTGACTGTGCTGATGTTTTATAATCCGTTTTGCAGCGAGTGTCATGCCTTGGCCTCGGCTATGGGCGCCGAGGCCGCAATAGCCGAGGCCGTCACTGACGGACGTCTTAGACTTATCGCTGTCATAGCCGACGGCGACTGGAGCGATTATGGTGTGGCTGCGCCGCTTGACGGCCCCATACACGAATTTGCCGCCAAAGACAACTGTGTCGAAGACGAACAGCTATACAGCATCCGTGTGATACCGACGCTGTATGTCGTAGACTCGGAGATGAAAGTGGTGATGCGTGACGCCTCGCCGGCCGGAATAGCTTCGCTTGTGTCTGGCGGTCAATAAGCCGAAGCCTTGAGGTTGAGGCCGGTGCGTTCGTGTAGTCCGAACAGCAGGTTCATACAGTGTATGGCATTGCCTGACGAACCTTTGACAATATTGTCGATGACTGTGCTGATGGTCAGTATGTCGTTTTCCTTGTCGATATAAATAAGCGCTTTGTTGGTATTGGCTACATCGAGTATGTCGACAGGGCGGTCGACGATGAATGTGAAGTTATGATCGTCATAAAATTCTTCGAAAAGTCGGCGGATGCTCTCCGGTGAAATTGTTATTGCAGTCTTTATGGTGACAGCTGTGCCGCGGGTGAAGCCGCCGCGCCGTATGTCCATGGTGATCGGCGCGCTGAAATCGGTCTGAAGAGCCGTCATGGCGTCAGAAATTTCGTTGACAAAATTGTTGCCGAGCGAACTGTCAGTTGATGCTGTCACGCCGGTTATTTCGATGGGTGTGTTGAGCAGCAGGTTTTTGGCAAGTGGCAACAGGCCAAGAGCGGCTGCGTGGACCGCCGGTGACGGTGTCGACGCTTTTGTCGCGCCTCTTACCAGAGCCTTGCGGTTTAGCTCCGGCAGGCCGTAAGTGAAGCCGCTGTCGATACCGTCATGGCGGAAATCTCCTGTGATGTCGATTATGCGTAGATTATCGTCTACGGGTACGCTATTGAGAAATTCGCGCAGCTTACCTTGTGGCAGACAACTGAAGAGCACGTCAACGCCATCGAGGACCGCCTTATCGGTAAACGTCATGTCGCACTCGCCGACGAGGCCGCGGTGTATGTCGCTGATAGCCGCACCGGCGTGAGAAAGACTGTAGGCCCACAACAGATTGACATCAGGGTGGTTGATGATGAGGCGGACAAGTTCACCTGCGCGGCAACCTGAGCCGCCCATGATAGCGGCTTTAATCATGGTTTTTGAATATCAAGTTATAAATTTTTATTGTGGCACCGAGGCTGTGCCTTATATAGTCGCCGGCGGCTTTGCCGGCTTTGTCAAGGAGGTTTTTAGTGTTATAAAGTGGTTCTATGATGCGGCTGAAGCTGTCTGCGCTGTCATAGCAGAAACCGCCTCTGCACTCGAGCAGGTCGCTTGCTTCCTTGAACTTATGGTGATTGGGCCCGAATATGACCGGCATGTCAAAAACGGCGGCCTCGTTGAGGTTGTGTATGCCGTTCCCGAATCCCCCGCCTATTACGGCGACATCGCCGTAGCGGTAGATGCTGCTCAACAGACCGAAGCAGTCGATTATCATATATTTTGCTGTCGGAGCTGTGACGCCTTTGGCGCGGAGCTCCGACAGGATGACGGTGTCATTGCGTCCCAGCCGGTCTGCAAGTTCAGCGACCCGTCGGGCGTCGAATTCATGAGGGGCTATAACAGCTTTGACATCGGGATGGCTGTGGAGCCAGGGAATATACAGTTCCTCGTCGGCGGGCCAGCTGCTTCCCGCTATCAGGGTAAATGGCGACGAGGCTGTCATAGCCGCGACTTCGTTGACATCTTTGGCATGGGCGACGATGTCGCTGACACGATCAAAACGGGTGTCTCCGGCGGTTGTGACGTTATCGAAGCCTATACCTGCAAGGAGATCTTTCGAGGCTTTGTCCTGAACGAAGATATGCTTGTAGCACGACAGCATCTTTCTGAACATCGCTCCCCAGGGCTTGAAGAATCGCTGCCCCGGGCGGAATATCGCCGAGATGATATACACCGGTATACCGGCTTGTTTCAGAGCGGTGAGGTAATTGCCCCAGAATTCATATTTGACGAATATAGCCATTTTGGGCGCTGCGTCGGCGATAAAACGTCTGACGCGGCGGGGGAGGTCAAAGGGCAGATAACAGACAGCATCAACTTTGTCGTAGTTGTATCTGACTTCGTAGCCCGAAGGCGAGAAAAAAGTCAACAGTATTTTTTTTTCAGGTTGCGCGGCCCTGATTTTCTCTATCATAGGACGTGCCTGCTCGAATTCACCGAGCGAGGCGACATGAAACCATATGTCAAAACCGCCAGGTGCTGCCTCGGCACGTTTCCCGGCGAGTGTCTCGGCTGTAACATGCTGACCTTTGAGCATGCGGGCTATCTTGTCTGACTTCAATGAGGCCAGACGTGCGCCCATGCTTAGACAATGGATGCCGGCATTATACAGCAGGTTCATCAGACTTTATGTTCTCGATGGCCTTTTTGATGCGTTCGATTGTTTTCTCGCGGCCTATCAGCTCGGTAATCTCGAACATGTGCGGACCTTTGCATTCACCGACCACGGCCAGACGGAAAGCATTCATGACATTGCCCATGTGATAGCCGTTGTCGGTGATCCATTTTAGAATTACTTCTTCTGACGGTTTGGATGAAAAGTCGGGCAGAGCCTCGAGTTTGGCGATGAGCTCGTTCATTATGAGCGGTGTGTCTTCCGACCAACGCTTTTTGACAGCCTTGGGGTCGTAGGTCTCGGGAGCGACGAAGAAGAAGCGCGCCTGTTCCCAGAGGTCTCTGACAAAATTTATTCGGCTCTTGACCATGGTGACGGCGCGGGTGATATAGTCGATGCCGAAATCGTCGGGGTTGATGCCGTTTTCTTTAAGCACCGGTATAAAAAGCTCGGCAAGAGCACGGTCATCGAGCTGCTGGAGATATGTATGGTTAAACCATTTGCCTTTTTCGTATGCAAATTTGGCTCCGGCCTTCGAGCAGTGTTCAAACGAGAATTTCGCGATGAGATCGTCAATTGACATCACCTCGGTGTCATCGCCCGGATTCCAGCCCAGAAGGGCAAGGAAGTTGACAACGGCTTCAGGAAGATAGCCGCTTTCGCGGTAACCGCTCGAGATATTGCCGGTGGCCGGATCGTGCCATTCGAGGGGGAAGACGGGAAAACCGAGACGGTCGCCGTCGCGTTTGCTGAGCTTGCCTTTGCCGTCCGGTTTGAGCAGCAGTGGAAGATGGACAAACTCCGGCATAGTGTCGGCCCAGCCGAACGCTTCATATAATAGTACGTGGAGAGGGGCAGAAGGCAACCATTCTTCGCCACGGATTACATGCGACACTTTCATCAGATGGTCGTCGACGATGTTTGCCAGATGATATGTCGGGAGATCGTCGGCACTCTTATATAGCACTTTGTCGTCGAGAATATCGCTCTTTATGACCACCTTGCCGCGTATGAGGTCATTTACCTCCACGTTGCGCCCCGGCTCGATTTTGAAGCGCACGACATATTGTGTGCCATCGTCGATAAGACGTTTGACCTCGTCGGCAGGCATCGACAGCGAGTTGCGCATAGACAGGCGCGTCGAGGCGTCATACTGGAAATTTTGCACCTCATTTCGTTTGGCCTCGAGCTCAGCCGGAGTATCGAAAGCGATATACGCTTTACCGTTGTCGAGCAGCATTTTGACATGCTCGCGGTAGATGTCGCGGCGTTCGCTTTGCTTATATGGACCGTATGGGCCGCCCTCTCTGACGCCTTCGTCGATTTTGATGCCGAGCCAGGCGAGGGCTTCGTTGATATAGTCTTCGGCTCCGGGCACAAATCGCTGCGAGTCTGTGTCTTCGATGCGAAGAATCATTTTGCCGTTGTTGCGGCGTGCGAAAAGATAGTTGTAGAGGGCTGTTCTGACGCCTCCTATATGTAAAGGTCCTGTAGGCGAGGGAGCGAATCTTACTCTTACTTCACGGTCCATGATGTTAGTTTAATGTATGACAGTTTGGTTTTGACTGCAAAGTTAAGATATTTTCGCGATATATGAAAGTGTCACAGCTGCAGTGTGAGCCCTGTCGAGAAGTTTTTCATCGTCACAGAGGCTGCACCGGTGAAAATTTTATACGGCGAATAGCGTGCGTAGATTTGTAGGAACGGACAGATGCGCACAGACGCATAGAAGTCGACACTGAAACGTCGCAGACCGAAATCGGTGATATTTTCCTTGACTTTGTCTCCGTTTTCGTCAGTCCACGATGTCAGTATGCTGCCATGTGCGTTCCAGTTGGCGATGGCGCCGGCTGTAAACGACAACCGTGTGCCGAAGACCCGCAAGGGTGTTTTCTGACACCAGAGCAATGGAAACTGAAGGCTGAATACCTTTAGACGCGAGAATCGCGGTGTGACACCCTCGGCATAGCCGCCATAACCTACCGTGCCGTCGTTGACGGTGAAACGGGTGTTGCCCGTTGTGCGGTGGTTGCGCCAGACGATGCCAGGACCGAATGTGAGATGGTTGCCGTGTGAGTTTGTATATCTGAATCCGAGGACGTGGAGTATGCCGAGTTCGAACGATTTGCCGGCTTCGAGGTCAAGGACCGAGGGTGCTTGGCCGCCGACGAAACCGAAGTTAAATCCGTCGACGACAATGTCGAATTCAGAGTGGCGTCGTCGTGTCAGCGACAGGCCGCCTTCTGAGCTGAGTATCGTGGCGTTGTCAGAGTTGCGGTCGAAGTTGTAATTGTAGTCGCCTTCGTCGTTGTGGCCGCTGATGGCTATGCCTGTGCCGCCGGGATTCTCGATGATTACGACGCGCTCGGGGCGGTCGAATGTGATGGTGCTGTCGGGCTCTGTTGCCGAGGCGCTTGCCGCCAGAGTGATGGCGGCGATGATGATATAGTGTTTCATTTTGTATTTCTGTTTATAACGCGATGTTGATGCCGGCTGATACTGTTGAGAAATTCGGTCCGTAGCCTTTGCGGAAGTAGCTCATGGGCGAATATGTGACGTAGACGCCGATAAGATTGGTGAAGCCGAATATGACGGTCGGCTGTACTGTCATCAGGCGTTGATGGAGGCCAGTGATGTGGCGTCGTGTTTCTGTGTTGCCGATTTTGTATTTGGTGTTGGCCGAGCAATATGTGTTGAAATCTATGACTGCTCCGGCCGAGAGTTTGAGTATGCGCGAGAATTTATAGTTGATGAGCACGGGCACATGGAGGTGCATCGTGTTGAAGTGCGACCGGGCCACTTTTATCTCCTCGTCGCGTTCGACGGGATATAGTATGCCGTTGTGGCTGTCAAACAGATGCCTGGGAGCGCGGAGTCTTTGGTAGCCCATGCCGAAGCCGATCGAGAGTATAGGCCCGTGACGCCAAAGACGCTGGTTTAGCCTGATGATGTTGAGTACGCCGATCTCGAAGCCGTTGGTGACGATACCGTCGCGGGTCGACACCGGACAGCCGGCATAGATATTGTTAAACCATGTGTATTTGAACGATTGATACCGGTTTTTTGACTCCGTTTCGTTTTTGAGCATGAATGGCAGCGTGAAATCCTCGATTGTAGGTTCGACGAAATCAATGTCAAGGCTGTCGACGTTGTCGCCGCCTGTCTGATAAGTGTAGGTGTAATTGCTGTTGTCTTCTTTGCCTTTGACGGTCAGAACGGTCACACCTTTTACAGTGCTCACGGTCACGAGTGTAGGGTGCTCGATGACGGCGACGGTGTCGTTCTTGGCCGATGCTGACGCCGATAGTGTGGCGGCCGCCGCGAGGCATAATGTGATGATCGGATGTCTCATTGTCTTATATATGTTTTTATTTATGTCCTGAGATAAGCTTCTTTATTTGTTCGGGAGTAGCCTCGCCTGCCATGTATATCAAAGTCATCTTCTTGCCTCCTTTCAGGAAACTGTTGATGAAAAACAGATAGCGGCGATAATTGTCGACAGGTTTGAATATATAGTAGGCATAGTAGAGACGCCCTTCGATATATCTGACCTGACGGGTCTCGGCGTCGGCCCCGTCTTTGAGTACCATAGCCTCGATGTCGCCCGTGAGAGCGGGGTCGGTCAAAGTGATGCTGCGGTAGATGTCGAGGGCGGAGTTTTTCAGTGGGCTGCCCGATATTTCGGTCTCGACTGCGGCGGGCGACGAACGGAAACGCCCGTCGAATGCGCTGTCGATATTAAGCCCGGTCTGGGCTGCGGCCTGGCCTAAAGCAAAGGTCAGCAGAGTGATTAATAGTACGTGTTTCATACCCATATGATTTATAGATCGATGTCAATTAATTCCATCTGGTCGATTATCTCAGCCTGAAAAGCCTCCGAGGCCTCGCGCATGGCCGAGAGATCATTATCCATTATACTCATCACTTCGACGGCGTCGCTGATGACGATATCGTTGGCGTAAGCCATGCAGCGGCTACTGTCGTCGACAGTTCTGAAGTTTGTTATAGCCAGAGTGAAAGCGGCGATGATGGCGACAGACGCGGCTGCGTCGATAAGTCGCAGTCGGGGAAGTATCCTCGCTTTCGTCTTCGGAGCGGCAGCCGATCGCCTGCTATTGACTTCTACAGCGCGTGAGGCTGCGAAGTAACCGATGACAGCCCGAGCCTGATCGATTTTGTCGCCGGTTAGATCTGTTGATGCCAACAGCCGGCGCAATTCTGTTTCTTGAGCGGTGTCGCTCCGGCCTTCGAAGTAGAGGTCGATCAGATTCTCTAAATATTTGATATTTTCTATGTTGTTCATTGATGTATTTTGTTTTGAGTCGAGAGATATATGTTTTTTATTGTTGTGCGGGCGCGGCTGACGATCATTCTGACATTGGCTTCGCTTAGCCCGAATTCGGCGGCGATGATGTCGAAGTCGATGCCGTCGCGGTCGCGCATATACATGATGCGTCTGTCGCGCTCACTCAGACTGCGGTCTATTATCGCCGTGACCTCGGCATAGGTGTCTTCGAGATCGGTTTTGTCATCTGAGTCTTCGATTGATTCGTTGTCGTCGAGGCTTTCGGTATGACGGCGTCCGCGTTCTCTGAAACGGTCGATGCTGATATTCCTGACCGTCACCGATGCCAGGCCTTCGGCTTGATGGCTGTCGGAGATCTCGTCGCGACGACTCCAGAGTCTGACAAAGGCTTCCTGTAGGACGTCGTCAGCCTCGTCATCACCTACTATGCGTCCGGCGCCTCTGACGAGTTTTTGCTTCAGAGCAATGAATGTCGATGTCAGTATATCGTGAGTCATTTTATTCGCTTTTCTGTATGTATGACGAAGCCTTTGTGATTTTGCAACAAAATAAATCAAATTTTTTTACTTTAAAATAACCTGTTTTTGATAAATCCGTAGAAACCTGTTTTTCATCTGAATTGTTGTTCTGATTATAGACTTGTTTTTATGATATGAAAATAACCGATTATATTGGTAAAGTGCTGATTTGGACAAACCCCATGAAGCTACTGACTCTGGGGCATGACTCGGATATGCCTGAGAGAAGTATTCTTGTGGGTTACATGACATATATGATATTAGGTTTTGCCCTTCTGATGCTTCCATGGTCTCAGACCCGGGAAATTGGCTGGGTTGATAATCTGTTCACCTCCGTGTCAGCTGTTTCTACAACCGGCCTGGCAACTTTAGACATCCCGACAAGCTACACAATATTAGGACAATGTGTCATTTTACTTTTGATTCAGATCGGAGGTATCGGTTATATGACGATGAGTTCATATATAATATTTCGTATAACACATCATGCCGGATACACGCAGCCTGTTATGGGAACATCCATATCCCGGCCACAGGGAATGCGGCTCAGAGATCTTGTAAACAATATAGTGCACTTTACGCTTATCTTTGAGTTGTTGGGCTTTATATCGTTATTTTTATCATTGAATCACTACGGAATATCCGTGCCCGGATGGAGAGCGTTGTTTCTTTCGATATCATCATTTTGTACGGCAGGCTTTAGTCCGTTCAGTGATTCACTGTGTAGTCTGGATGATAATTTGGCCGTGAATATAACAGTCGCAGTATTAAGCTATGCCGGGGCGATGGGATTCATCGTAATGACAGATCTTACATATAAATTACGCCGGCGTGATTATTCGGTGACGTTCACAACCAAAGTAATAGTTATTGTCACGTCAATAATGACGGCGGCAGGAACTATAATTCTTGCCCTGAGTCCTGTGATGGAAACCGGAGCGGGATTCGGACAACGGATATTGCACTCATTTTTTCAGACAATGTCTGCAATGACTACAGTCGGATTCAACACCGTTGACCTTTCGCTATTGAAGGTCGGGCCTATCCTGGTATTTTCTCTTATAATGTTTATAGGCGCATCGCCGTCTGGAACGGGGGGAGGGGTGAAGAGCACCTCGGTCTCGGCCGTGTGGGGATTTATAATGTCAAGATTGGGCATAAGGAAGCGGGTGTCGTTTTTAGGCAAAGAGATCCCTCACTACCGCGTCGAGAGTGCTCTCACGAATATCATTGCCTATGGCGCTATGATATTTATCGGTTGTACCGTGCTGTCATACAGTGAGCCGTTTGCGTTATCACAGATAGTGTTTGAAGCTACATCGGCGATAGGTACTGTAGGATTGAGTACCGGTATTACCCCCGAACTGTCAGTGACGGGCAAAATCGCCATCATAGTATTGATGTATGTCGGTCGTGTCGGAGTAATAACTTTCGGAACGGCTTTTATAGGAAGACTTAAAGATAAAAAGAATGTATATCGCGACAAAGCCGATCTTGTGGCATAATAATGGATATTCGCGCAATTGACGTTTTTTGAGCGCATGATAATGTAAAATCGCTCGGGAATTGTTAATTTTGCAGACAAATAAGGTACACAAATGAAGAATATACGCAATTTCTGCATCATAGCCCATATCGATCACGGCAAGTCGACCCTTGCCGACCGTTTACTTGAATATACCGATACGGTCGCGGCTAAAGATATGGAGGCTCAGGTGCTTGACGATATGGATCTCGAACGCGAGCGCGGCATAACAATCAAGAGCCACGCCATACAGATGGAACACACCATCGACGGCGAGCGCTATGTCTTTAATCTTATAGACACTCCGGGACACGTCGACTTCTCATATGAAGTGTCGCGCTCGATAGCTGCCTGCGAAGGCGCCCTCCTGATCGTCGATGCTTCGCAGGGCATACAGGCCCAGACCATATCTAACCTGTATATGGCTATCGATAACGACCTCGAGATAATCCCCGTGCTCAATAAATGTGACCTTGACTCTGCCAATCCCGACGAGGTGGAAGACCAGATCATAGACCTTCTCGGCTGTGACCGCAGCGAGATAATACGAGCCAGCGGCAAGACCGGCATGGGCGTCCCGGAGATATTGAGAGCCATTGCCGAGCGCATACCTGCTCCAAAAGGCGATCCCGACGCGCCGCTGCAGGCGCTGATATTCGACTCGGTCTTTAACTCGTTCAGGGGCATCATTGCCTATTTCAAGATCGAGAACGGTACGATAAGAAAAAACGACTTCGTCAAATTTGTTGCTACAGGAAAAGAGTATAATGCTGACGAGATCGGTGTGCTCAAACTCGACATGTCGCCGCGCGATACCCTTTCGGCCGGCAATGTCGGTTATATAATCTCGGGCATCAAAACCTCAAGAGAGGTCAAAGTAGGCGATACCATAACCCACGTAGCGCGTCCCTGCGACAAAGCCATCGAAGGCTTCGAGGAGGTTAAACCGATGGTTTTTGCCGGCGTATATCCTATCGAGACCGAAGACTTCGAGAATCTGCGCGCCTCACTCGAGAAACTGCAGCTCAATGATGCGTCGCTGACCTTCACGCCCGAGTCGTCGATGGCCCTCGGTTTCGGTTTCAGATGCGGTTTCCTCGGGCTGTTGCACATGGAGATCATACAGGAGCGTCTTGGTCGCGAGTTTGACATGGATGTCATAACCACCGTGCCCAACGTAAGTTATCGTGTCTATGACAAGAAAGGCAATATGACTGAGGTGCACAATCCCTCGGGGTTGCCCGAGCTGACTTTGATAGACCATATCGAAGAGCCGTATATTCGCGCTACAATCATAACGACGGCCGAATTTATAGGCCCGATTATGACCCTATGTCTGGGCAAACGGGGTGAGCTCGTCAAACAGGAATATATATCGGGTAACCGCATGGAGATGACATTCGATATGCCTCTCGGCGAGATCGTCATCGACTTCTATGACAAACTCAAGAGCATATCCAAAGGATACGCGTCGTTTGACTATCACATAAGCGACTTCCGCGAATCGCGTCTTGTCAAGCTCGACATACTGCTCAACGGCGAGAGTGTCGACGCCCTGTCGACACTTACCCACGCCGACAACGCCGTCACTTTCGGCCGTCGAATGTGTGAGAAACTCAAGGAGTTGATACCGCGTCAGCAGTTCGATATAGCCATTCAGGCTGCAATCGGCGCAAAGATCATAGCCCGCGAGACGATAAAGGCTGTGCGTAAGGACGTGACCGCCAAATGTTACGGCGGCGATATCTCGCGTAAACGAAAACTGCTTGAAAAACAGAAGAAAGGCAAAAAACGCATGAAGCAGATAGGCTCGGTCGAAGTGCCGCAGAAGGCTTTCCTCGCCGTGCTTAAACTTGATTGAAAGATAAAATGATTATGACAATGCTCTGCCCGTGGTCGGGTGGGGCATTGTCGTTGTGTGAACCTACGGGTGTGATAGTTCGTTAAAATATATTATCACTCTGCATTTAAAGTGCAATTATTTATGGAAACTAACAAACAAAGCAGATTTGAAAACAGCTATTCAGCCGACGAGCATAGTGTATTCTATGCCGCAAGCCAGGCTATAAGGCGTCACGCCACAGGCGGCAATGTATTGATAGCCGCCACGGTCCTGGCCCTTGTCGTTGCCAATATTCCGGCTATAAACCGATATTATTTTGATTTCTGGAATCAAGAGGTAAGACTACAACTTGGAGATTTCAATATATTCAGCCACACGGGTGAACCGATGGATCTACTTGCCTTCATCAATGACGCGCTGATGGCTGTATTTTTCTTTTCGATAGGTCTTGAAATCAAGAGAGAGGTGCTTGTTGGCGAGCTTTCATCGTTCAAACAGGCTCTTTTGCCGATAATTGCAGCAATAGGCGGTATGATCGTACCGGTAGCGATATATATGTTTTTTGCTAAAGGAACAGACTACTCAGGTGGGGCGGCGATACCGATGGCGACCGATATAGCTTTCTCGCTTGGCGTTCTTGCCATGCTCGGACGCCGTGTGCCCGTGTCACTCAAGATATTCCTGACTACGCTGGCGGTGGTCGATGATATTGGCGGCATAATTGTCATAGCTGCATTTTATTCGACTCATATAGAGGCTATGTTGCTCGTCTATGCGGCGATACTGCTCGGTGTGCTGCTTCTGGGCTCGCTAATGAGAATAAAATCAAAGATCTTCTATCTCGGTGTTGGCGGTGTAGTGTGGTTTTTATTCCTCAATTCGGGCATTCACCCCACGATTGCCGGCGTGCTCGTGGCATTCTGCGTGCCTGCCACTCCGGTTTTTGATCCCAAACGCTATATAAAGATAATACGTTCGTCTATAGCTCATTTCAGAGGAGAAGATGACAGGATGCTGACGCGTCGCACCATCCTGAACAAAGATCAGATGAACTGGCTGAAAGAAGTAGAGTCTGCCTCAGACAAAGTAATTTCGCCATTGCAGGACCTCGAAGACTCACTTCACCCGATAGTCAACTATTTCATCGTGCCTCTGTTTGCATTCGCCAACGCGGGCATTTTTTTGCTCGGCACAGACCCTGCATCGGTCTTCGAGGGTATATCGCTGGCTATTGTCTGTGGTCTTGTCGTCGGTAAATTTACAGGTATTTTTATATTCTCATGGCTGACCGTCAAATTTAAATTCGCGCCTATGCCGGCACATACCAACTGGGCCATGATGGCTTCGGTAGCCATGCTCGGCGGCATAGGCTTTACGGTCTCACTGTTTATCGCTACTTTGTCGTTCGGTGGCGCGGGCGCTCACATGGCCGACCTGCTCAACCATGCCAAGCTCGGCATAGTCGTCGGCTCGCTCCTGTCGGGAGTCGTCGGTTTTATTGTACTCCACAAAACCCTTCCCAAGGCATCCGAGATAGCCAAAGAAGAAGCCGAAAACGGGTGATTGACCTGCACAATGCAATTGCCGACAAAAAAAATACCTACTTTTGGCTATTTTAAATATAATGTCGTTTGAGTAATTTTGTGGTGTGATTACTTACAAATGATCAGGCCGCAATTATATTATGACTAAGACTGAATTTGATGCAAACGATACTCTCCGCTCTCTGATTAACAGATACCCCGAATCGTTGATGGTGCTGAGGCGTTTCCGTATCTCGCTCGGTTTCGGTAATGCCACCGTCGGCGAAGTGTGTGCCAGAGAGGGTGTCGATGCCTCGACTTTTCTTGCTGTCGCCAATTATCTGTGTACAGGTAAGAAAGATGACGGAAGTATCGACTTGCAATCGCTCATGGAATATCTGCGAAATTCCCATGACTATTTTCTTGGCTTCGCACTTCCGTCGATACGCCGCAAACTTATCGAAGCTTTACCCGTGGCCCAACCCGATAGCGTCTCGCTCTTGATATTGCGTTATTTCGACGATTATGTTGAAGAGGTCAAGGTCCACATGGATTATGAGAACCGTTCGGTCTTTCCATATGTCGACGCTTTGCTTGCCGGCAATCAGGCTAACGGCTTCGATATAGCCAAATTCGAGTCAAGCCATGCTCCCCTTGCTCCTAAACTCCGGGAACTCAAAGAGATATTTGTCAGTCACTATCAGGTTAGCGGGAACGAGGATCTGCTCAATTCGGTACTTTACGATATAATAACTTGTGAACGCGATCTGCTGACGCATTGTGCCGTTGAAGACAATATCTTCGTCCCGGCTGTCGAGCATCTCGAACTTATGGTCAAACCCGTCGAGATCGATACCGGAAAAAATGACAGCATCCCGCGGGACAACGAACTTACCCCCCGAGAACGTGAAATTGTTGCCTGTATCGCTCGCGGTCTGTCTACAAAAGAAGTGGCCGACCGGCTTAATCTATCGGCCCACACCGTCAATACCCATCGCCGTAACATCAACTGCAAACTCGACATGCACTCGGCATCTGCAATAACCCTCTACGCTATAATGAACGGCATCATAGACATCTCTGAAGTGAAAAAAACGTAATAATAATTAGTAAGGAAAAATTAATATAGAAACAAGTTTATAATCGCGCCCTGCAAGGCTGCATCAAAGCGGTCTTGCGGGGAATTTTTTTGTCTAATTGTCTAAAAATAATATAAATCGAAAAAGTAATTTGCATTTTTCACATTTAAATGTTAATTTTGGCGCAAAGTGTTAAAACGCAAAATTCATTTAGACAAATTTTTCAAAAACAAACATTAGTTTTAATTGTTAACATAATAAAGGTTAATCTAACATTGGGAATCAAATGTTTTTCCGTTTTAGGTTAAAGTATTGAAGAAATGAAGAAACAGACAATCTGGATATTGACAATTTTGATGGCAGTGACCTTCTTAGGTCTGCTGTGGATTCAGATTATATATATGAAAAATATGGTCGAGATGCGTTATGAGCAGTTCACTCAAGGCGTCAGGCAGAGCCTTCTGAATGTGGCCGTGCATCTCGAGCAGGACGAAGCACTGTATTTTCTCGAAAAAGATGTCAATCAGATAAAGGCATCATCTCTGTATGCCCAATATTACGGCGACCCTGTGACACAGCTCGGCGGCGTGAAATATTCCTTTACGACGTCGTCGGGTCTTGAGGCAAATCTCACCATCAAAGGCGACGCTTCGGAAATCAACAAGATACGCCGCGGCGACAAAGCCGTCGGGCGTCACTATCAGAACATGCAGAATGTCTATCGCGACCATTACCTATACCAAAAAGGAATGCTCGACGATGTCATTCTCAATATCATATCCACAGCCAGCGAACGTCCCATCGAAGAGCGTGCCGACTCGTCTGTTGTCAGACGATATCTGCGCGAGGAACTTGACACGCTTGGCTTCAATGTACCCTTTGAGTTTGCTGTAGTAAACCATCTCGGCACTGTCCAGTACAAGTCCGGCGCTTTTATGCCGACGACCACCGACAGCGACAACATGTTTGTACAGACACTTTTCGCCAACAACACCTCCGGGCGTCCAAACTTCCTCAAAGTCTATTTCCCGACCAAGGCCGATTTTATTTTCTCGTCCATCTCGTTTATGGTGCCATCGTTCGCCTTCACGCTTATCATGTTGATTGTCTTTGTATTCACGATTATCGTGGCTTTCAGACAGAAAAAACTGACCGAGATGAAAAACGACTTCATAAACAACATGACCCACGAGTTCAAGACCCCGATATCATCTATATCGCTAGCGGCCCAGATGCTCAACGACCAGACCGTGAGAAAGTCGCCCACAATGCTCCAGCAGATTTCGACCGTAATAAACGACGAGACGAAGCGATTGCGTTTTCAAGTCGAGAAAGTGCTTCAGATGTCGATGTTCGACCGTCAGAAGACCACGCTTAAACTCGAGGATATCGACGCGAACCTCGCCATATTCAATATCGTAAACACATTCAAGCTCAAAGTCGAGAAATATGGCGGACATATCACCGCCCACCTTGACGCCATGGACGCTATCGTCAATGTCGACGAAATGCACTTCACCAATGTCATTTTCAACCTTCTCGACAACGCTGTCAAATATCGTGATCCCGACAAACCGCTCGATCTCAAAGTGCTGTCGCGCGATCTCCCGGGCGAACGCCTCGAAATCACTATCGCCGACAATGGCATAGGCATACGCCGTGAAGATCTCAAGAAGATTTTCGAGAAATTCTTCCGAGTCTCCACCGGCAACCGCCACGACGTCAAAGGCTTCGGCCTCGGCCTGGCATATGTCAAAAAGATGGTCAACGAACTCGGCGGCGAAATAAGCGTCGAGAGTACGATCAATGTAGGAACAAAATTTATAATTATATTACCATTAACTAAAAATTAGCTTATTATGGAAGAACGTATGCGTATACTGTTATGCGAAGATGACGAGAATCTTGGCATGCTTCTAAGAGAATATCTTCAGGCTAAAGGCTTCAATGCCGACCTCTTCGCTGACGGCGAAAGCGGGTATAAGGCCTTCCTGAAAGGAAAATATGATATATGTGTGCTTGACGTCATGATGCCCAAAAAAGACGGCTTTGCTCTTGCACAAGAAATACGTACAGTCAACTCTGAGGTCCCCATCATATTCCTCACCGCGAAATCACTGAAAGACGATATTCTCGAAGGCTTCAAACTCGGTGCTGACGACTATATCACCAAACCTTTCTCGATGGAAGAACTCGTCTTCCGCATTGAGGCAATCCTTCGTCGTGTCAAAGGTAAAAAAGGCAAGGAGATCACAATGTATAAGATCGGTAAATTTACATTTGACACTCAGAAACAGGTGCTCATGGTCGACGACAAGGTGACCAAGCTCACCACCAAAGAGTCTGAGCTCCTCAGCCTCCTCTGCGCCCATGTCAACGAGATTCTCGAGCGTAACTTCGCCCTTAAGACAATCTGGATCGACGACAACTACTTCAACGCCCGTTCGATGGATGTCTACATCACCAAACTGCGTAAACATCTCAAAGACGATCCCTCGATCGAGATCATAAACATTCATGGCAAAGGCTATAAACTTATAGCGCCCGAGGTCGAAGCCGGTAAATAACCGGTGTCACTGACCAAAACCCCGCATACACAACCGACAGTCGGAAAAATGGACTCGCGTTTTCCCGACTGCCGGTTGTTACGCTGAATACCTTGACTCACATAACCAAAACCATTTACCGGCCTTATGAAAAAACTTATTGTCGCGACGGGCGTCGCGCTTGCTGCGCTCGCCGCAACCTCCGCGATGGCAAACGACTATAAAAGACAGACCTACTGCAATCCTCTCGACATCGACTATACTTATATGATTTATAACTCCGACAAGGATATATCGTATCGTGCCGGGGCAGACCCCGCCGTTGTCGAGTTCAGAGGCGAATACTATATGTTTGTCACTCGCTCGCATGGCTATTGGCGCTCAAAAGACCTCCTCGACTGGGAGTTTGTCAAGCCCGGACGCAACTGGTATCCGCAGGGTTGCAACGCCCCGGCGGCTCACAACTATAAAGATTCGGTGCTATATGTCTGCGGCGATCCCTCGGGAGCGATGAGCGTGCTCTACACCGACGATCCGGCTTCCGGCAATTGGGAGGCTACACCCTCGATACTGCACGACCTACAGGACCCCGACCTCTTCATTGACGACGACGGACGGGCCTACATGTTCTGGGGCTCGTCGAACGTATATCCCATCCGCGGTGTCGAGCTTGACCGCAACCGGCGTTTCCTTAGGATAGGTGAGCAGCGCGAACTCTTTGGCCTCGACCTCGACCGTCATGGCTGGGAACGCTTCGGCGAGAACCATCTCGACACCGTGACCGGCCTCGGCGGCTTTATCGAAGGTCCGTGGCTCACCAAGCACAACGGCAAATATTATATGCAGTATGCCGCACCCGGCACAGAGTTTAACGTCTATGCCGACGGCGTTTATGTAGCCGACACTCCTATGGGACCTTACCGTTACCAGGCCCACAATCCGGTGTCATATAAGCCCGGCGGTTATATCAACGGCGCCGGCCACGGCAGTACAGTCAGAGGTCCGGGCGGCAAATACTGGCATTTCGCCTCTATGGCACTGTCTATAAATGTCAACTGGGAACGTCGCCTGTGTATGTTCCCGTCCGGTTTCGATGCCGACGGCATCATGTATGTCGATACCCGATTCGGCGACTATCCGCGTTATGCCCCGGGGCAGGGAATCGATGCCGGCAAGTTTCGTGGCTGGATGCTGCTGTCATACGGCAAGCCCGTCACAGCCTCGTCATCGGCAGGCTATTTCGACGCATCTGCTCTGACCGACGAACAGACAAAGACATATTGGCTCGCTGTCGCTGACGACGAGCGTCAGTGGGTGACGATAGACCTTGAAACTTTGTGTGACGTCAATGCCCTGCAGATAAATTATCACGATTATAAAAGCGATATGTATGGCCGATATGAGGGCCTGCGCCACCGGTATACGGTCGAAACTTCCGCAGATGGCGAAATATGGCGGACTATAGCCGACCGCAGCGACAGCTATAAAGACACGCCCAACGCATACATCGAGCTCCCCGAGGCCGTCACGGCACGATATGTGCGCTATCGCAACATTGACGTGCCGACGCCGTCGCTCGCTATCTCCGAGTTACGTGTCTTTGGCCTCGGTCACGGCAAAAAGCCCGCAGCGCCCAAAAAACTCACAGTCGTGCGTGACAGCGACCGTCGTGACGCAGTCATTTCCTGGGCACCCGTCAAAGGTGCTCAGGGTTACAATGTCCTTTGGGGCATAGAACCCGACAAACTCTACAGCTCGTGGATGGTCTATGGCGACGACACCCTTACACTGCGAGCTCTCACAACAGACCAAAGCTATTATTTTGCAGTAGAAGCCTTCAACGAAAACGGCGTCTCAACCCCGACCGAAGCAATTCATGTAGAATGACAGAATAGACAGGCGGCAAACAAAAAATCAGGAACGCAAAACAGATGTTCCTGATTTTTTGTTTGCCGTTTTGAAACGAAATTTGTATGTTATCAAAAATTATTCTAAATTTGTAAGAATTATGACTGATATGATACGCTATTATACAGTAAAGGAACTTGCAGCAATGCTTGAGCCTTCGGGGCTGAGGCCTTCGCCTCAGCGTCTGGCCGTCTTGTCATATCTCAGCCATAGCACGAGTCATCCGACTGTCGATGAAATCTATAGGGCGTTGCATCCCGATAATCCGAGCCTTTCGCGCGCGACGGTCTATAACACCTTAAATTCGCTTGTTGCCAACGGCATAGTGCGCGAACTTGATATCGATACGTCAAACCGACGCTATGATTTTGCAGTTTCCGTGCCTCACGCCCATTTCTTTTGCCGTAATTGCGGCCGTGTCATAGACGTGGATATGAAAGATATCGAGCTGCCGGAATCGCCCGATTTTGTAGTGGAGCAGCTTAACGTAAACTTCAAAGGTCTCTGCGCCGCCTGTGCCAAGACATAGGACCGGTCTCTATTCTTATTTATTTTATGCCGTATCGGGCAAGAATGTCAAGCAGAGGCTGCTTGATTGACTGCATCCACAGATAATAGCCTAAATCAGAGGGATGAGTGCCGTCGCATGTCGTTTCGTGACTGTCACCGGCGTCAGGCACTATGAAGTATATGTTGGGGTCTTCGGCCATGGTCTCTGTCACGACTTTAAGCGCCATGTCTTGTTTTGCCTGCTCGACGGCGTTATATTTGGTGTCAAAATTGCGGTGTTCGCGGTAGATTGTCTGTAGGAATATCACCGGGGTTGTCGGATGCTTGGCTCTGATTGTGGCCATGAAAGGCTTGAAATTGGCCTCTATTTCATCGGCTGTAGGATTCGAGAATGCATCGAAGATAAAAGCGTCGGCGGCCGTGTCGGCGAGAACGCGCGCAAACGACTGCTGTAGCTTGGAATTGCCGCTTACGCCCAAGGCTGGCGTATGGATGCCGGTGGCTCGTTCAAACTGCATCGGGTAGGCCATACCGGGGCGCGATGTGGCTATGCCGTGGGTGAAACTCGAACCCCAGAAGACAACCTTGTGGCTGAATGGATTATCGGTCGGGCGCACATAGCTGCCGGGAGTCACGCCTATTGAAACCGAGTCGACAATCGATATTATCGGCAGATAGAGCAGGCACTCTTTGTTGCCGGGAGTCATGTTCGAGACGAGTTCGAGTATCTCGTCGTCTTTCTTGCGCGGTGTGTTGTTTCCCGCATAGATCCATCGGCCGGCGGCGTCCTTTATATATAAGTCGACGCCGGAGGCAGTCAGATTGGTCTCGTTATAGGCCGAGTTTTTCTTGATATAATCGATGGTGAAGTATATGCGGTCGCTGTTTGTCTCGAAGGCGAGAGCGAGGCCGGCCGGCTGTTGCAGTAGAGTGTTGCGCTGATAGCCGGTGAAACCGTCATATTTGGCTGTATCGACGCGGGCATATCGGCGTGGCGTGTCCATTAGTTTATTGATGAGCGTCAACTCGTGGCCGCTGACAAAGTCGAGCGGCGGCGTTTTTTTCGCTTCCGTTACGAACGTGGCCAGGATGAGTAAGAGAAAAACTGATTTTTTCATGGTCGTGCAATAATGTCATAGTCTGGTTACAATTTCGAGCGAATCGGCGAGCAGGTCTTCGGCCTCTGAGATATAGATTCCGGCCAAAGTCTCGTATCCGGCCTTACGCAGGCGATTTTCGCGCACTCTGATGTCGATGAGAGCGCGTTGACGGTCGGTAGAGCCTTCGCCGGTACGGGCAACGGCTGCGACGTCTTTGCGGGCCTGTTCGATTGTGCGGTTTATATCTGATTTAGACGGCCGGTTGCGGTTGTCACCGTCTCCGCATGCTGTCAAAGCAATCGCTATTGCGGCCGCTAATATTATAGCTGAAAATTTCATAACAGTATTATGCCGAGTTTGGCGCAGGCGACGGCGTCATCGAGTGCGTTGTGATGATTTTTAAGAGTAATGCCGAAGAAGTCGCATAACGAGTCGAGCGATTTTGAGGCGCAGATGCCGCGGGGTATCTGACGGCGGGCGGCGGCAAGCGTACACATGAATCGTTCGGGCGGTTCGAGACTGTATATCTTGCAGGCTTCGCCGATACACTTGCTGTCGAACGGAGCGTTGTGGGCTACGAGCGTGAAGCCGTCGAGCCAGTCGGCCCAGTCGCGCCATACGCGCCCGAACGAAGGAGCGGCGAAGGTGTCATCTTTTGTCAGTCCATGCACCCGGGTACAGGCATATGAATACCACTCGGGTTCGGGACATACGAGAGTGTAGCGCGTGTCGGCGACCATGCCGTCTATGACTTTGGCGGCACCTATGGCGCATATACTCGACGGGTTGAAGTTGGCCGTTTCGACGTCGATTGCGATGAATCTATCCATCGGCCCGACGGTTGACAATGACATCGGCCCGGTCACGCACTTCTTCCATAAGCCAGCGGGGAGTGGAGGTGGCGCCGCAGATGCCGACGCTTATCGCTCCGTCGAGCCACGCAGGGTCGATATGCGAGGCGTTTGAGACAAGATAGGTACAGGGATTGACTTGATGGCAGTGGCTGAAGAGTATCTTGCCGTTGCTGCTTTTGTCGCCGGCGACGAAAAGCACGATCTGATGTGCCGCAGCAAATTCGCGCAAGCGTTCGACGCGGTTGCTGACCTGACGGCAGATGGTGTCGAAGTATTCAAATGTCGTCCCGGGGGCTTTGCGGCGTTTGATCTCCTCGATGATGGTGCTGAAGCCTTCGAGTGATTTTGTCGTCTGTGAGTAGAGGGCTATGTCGCGGGTGAAATCGATCTTGTCGAGACCGTCGATGTCTTCGACCACTATGGCGCTGCCGCCTGTCTGCCCGACCAGACCGTTGACCTCGGCGTGGCCGCGTTTACCGTAGATTACGATTTGAGGACGTGGGCCATTGTCGTCACAGCGCTCTTTGATGCGGCGCTGCAGACGCAGAACAACAGGGCACGTGGCGTCGATGATCTCAATGTTGTTGCGTCGGGCGATGTCGTAGGTTTCGGGCGGTTCGCCGTGGGCGCGCAGCAGTACTTTGGCGTCGCGCAGCCCGGTGAGGTCGTCGTGGGTGATTGTCACCAGACCTTTGGCCCTGAGCCGTTCGACCTCGTCGCTGTTGTGGACGATATCTCCCAGGCAGTATATAGAGCCCGAGGCGGCGAGCTCTTCCTCGGCCTTGGTTATGGCGGTGGTGACGCCGAAGCAGAAGCCCGAGGCGCTGTCAATCTCGACTATAGCCATCGGTGTCAGAGTTTTGCAATGGTTTCATTGAATCGGTCGAGCAACCATGCGTCTTGCTGGTCAACGCTCATCTGCGAGTTGTCGAGATCTATGGCGTCGTCGGCCCGTCGCAGCGGACTTTCCTCACGCGTCTCGTCGATGCGGTCGCGATTGACGACGTTGGCGAGCACGTCTTCATATGAAACATGGTTGCCCTTTTCGGTCATCTCCAGAAAACGGCGACGGGCGCGCGTCTCAGCCGGAGCATTGACAAAAAGCTTCAACTCGGCTGACGGAAAGACCGTCGTGCCGATGTCGCGGCCATCCATGACGATGCCTTTCGACCGGCCCATGGCCTGCTGTTTAGCCACAAGAGCGTGGCGCACTTCGGCTATGGCGGCTATGGGTGAGACATTGTCTGATACACGCAGCGAGCGTATCTCCCGTTCCACGTCATTGCCGTTGAGTGTCGTGTGCTGACTGCCGTCATTCATGATTCTGAAGTCGATGTCGATAGTGTCGAGTGCCCTTGTCAGCGCGACCTTGTCGATATTGCCCGCGTCGTCGATAAGGTTATTGTCGAGCGCATAGAGTGTGACGGCGCGATACATAGCGCCCGAGTCTATATATCTATAGCCTGTGGCCTTGGCCAGACGGCGGGCCATAGTGCTTTTGCCTGACGACGAATATCCGTCGACGGCGACGATTATTTTTTTTTTGTCAGTGTTCATATTTTATAGATCACTTGTTTAGAAAGTCGTTGATATTGCAAGACAGGTTGAGCATCAGTGTTGTGGCGCCCGAGTGGGGTTGTGCGAAGGCAACTCCGACGTTGAAACTTTTGACCTTGATGCCGCCCGCAAGTGAGAACCCTGACAGGAAACTGCGTGAATAGGTGCTCATGTCGGTGCGAGTCTTGTAGTTGTAGCCGATGCCGAGATAGAAGTTGGAACTTGAGATCAGGTCGGCGCCGAAAACCAGATGTCTGAACAGATTTGAACTGAAGCTGTCTTTGATTTTTGGCTCCGAACTGTCGCTGCCGTCGCCGGTCTCGACAAAAGGCAGATGCCATTTGGTGAGATTCCAGGCCGTTATTGAAAACCGCACAGGAAACGAACCGAAAGACTGCGACCAACCCAGACGTATGTCGAACGGCAGGCGGTCGTAACTGTCATTGAACCTTTTGACCTGACCGCCGAGGTTTGCCACTACAGCGCTGAGCGACAGATCGCGGTCGCTGTCGTAATAGTTGATGCCGAGGTCGGTCGAGATGGCGAAAGCGGTATAGTCGGCATAAGAGCTATAGATCATCTTCAAATCTATGCCGCCTCGCAGAGTTTCGGTGATATCGTGGGAATAAGTGCCTGAAAACGACAGGTCTTTGGGCGAGAATGTGCCTATTGCCGAGCCGTCGGGCAGAGTCTCTTTCATCGAGCCGTAGCCAAAATAGCGTATTGCCGCCGACCATGCTCCGTGGTCGCCGGCTTGACGGGCATAGCGGAGACCGGCGAAGTTTGAGCCGCCAAGGTAGTGCATGTAGTCAAGCATTATCTGGTTGTCCATCTCGCCGCCGAGGAGGGCCGGGTTCTGATCGACGACGCCGAGGTCGTCATCGACCAGCGAAATATTGACGCCGCCGAGACCATAGACTTTCGAAGATGAGGTGATGTTAAGAAAATTATAGGCTGTCGAGCCGTCGGCGGCGTGGGCAGCCGTCGTCAGCATCACGACTGTCGAAAGGGCGATATTTCTTACGATACCGTAGAATTTCATATAATATTGTCGGCTTCGGGCCTTTTATGATGCAAAGTTAATAATAAAAGTCTAACGGAAAAACACGACACTATATTGTGTCGCATAAAAATGGTCACGAAACACTGTTAAAAAACATATTGTCACCTGAAACAGTGTCGACCCGAGGCTTTCTTGGTGTCAACGGGTAAATTTTTATTAAAAATTAGAGTGTGTTAAAGAAAAATGTCTATATTTGCCTGCATTAATTATTGAAATAATCTATACCCAGTAAAATAAACACTTATGGATATTAACAGTATCATGAACAACCTGGAAGCCAAGCATCCGGGTGAAAAAGAATACCTTCAGGCAGTGAAGGAAGTGTTGATGTGCGTCGAGGATGTCTATAATCAGCATCCTGAATTCGAGCGCAACAAAATTGTCGAGCGCATGGTCGAGCCCGACCGTATCGTGACCTTCCGTGTCACCTGGCTCGATGACAAAGGCGAGGTACAGAACAATATCGGCTACCGCGTGCAGTTCAACAACGCCATCGGCCCGTACAAAGGTGGTATCCGTTTCCACGCTTCTGTCAACCTCTCTATTTTGAAATTCCTCGGCTTCGAGCAGACATTCAAAAACGCCCTCACAACCCTCCCCATGGGCGGTGCAAAAGGCGGTAGCGATTTCTCGCCCCGCGGCAAGAGCGACCGTGAGATCATGCGTTTCTGCCAGGCCTTCATACTTGGCCTTTGGAAAAACCTCGGTCCCGACCGTGACGTTCCCGCAGGCGATATCGGCGTCGGCGGCCGCGAAGTAGGCTATATGTATGGCATGTACAAACGTCTTGTCAACCAACATGACGGTACATTCACCGGCAAAGGCCTCGAATTCGGTGGCAGCCGCATCCGTCCCGAAGCCACAGGTTTCGGCGCACTCTATTTCGTACAGAGTGTCCTTAAAACAAACAAAGACGACATAAATGGCAAGACCATAGCCATCTCGGGCTTCGGTAACGTTGCCTGGGGCGCTGCTCTCAAAGCAACAGAGCTCGGTGCTAAAGTCGTCACAATCTCGGGTCCCGACGGATATATATATGATCCCGAAGGCCTCAACGCCGAGAAGATCGACTACATGCTCGAACTCCGTGCGTCGGGCAATGACATCGTCGCTCCTTATGCCGACAAATTCCCCGGCTCTACATTCTATGCCGGCCACAAACCTTGGGAACAGAAAGTCGACATAGCCCTTCCCTGTGCCACACAGAATGAGCTTAATGGCGACGACGCCCATCAGCTCGTCGACAACGGCGTCAAATATGTATGCGAGGTTTCAAACATGGGCTGCACCCCCGAAGCCATCGACACCTTCATCTCGAGCCGCATCATCTATGCTCCCGGCAAAGCAGTCAACGCCGGCGGCGTGGCAACCTCAGGTCTTGAGATGAGCCAGAACGCCATGCACCTCCAGTGGAGCGCCGAAGAAGTCGACGACAAACTCCACACGATCATGCGTGACATCCACGAGCAGTGTGTCAAATACGGCACAGAGTCAGACGGCTATATCAATTACATGAAAGGCGCCAACATCGCCGGCTTCATGAAAGTCGCCAACGCCATGATGGGCGAAGGCGTTTGCTGATAGACGATCCACACAAGCGTTTAATCATACAACCGAAAGAGGCGGTCCATCCCATAGCGGGTGAACCGCCTCTTATCGTTCGTTCGAACGTATTTACCAAACGAGTCGTCGCTCCATGGTTTGTATCAACGATGTCAATGTGCGTCTGACATCGGTTTGGTCGGTTTAGACGCGCGGGGATGTCTGCCGCAGTAGCTATATCG
>CAJTKG010000007.1 GCA_910576935.1 uncultured Muribaculaceae bacterium | reverse complement strand
CATCCCCCTCAAACTCACTCCGATATAGCTACTGCGGCAGACATCCCCGCGCGTCTAAACCGACCAAACCGATGTCAGACGCACATTGACATCGTTGTTAAAAACCGACCCCGGCGTCCGTATTCAGTTATGATCTCAAACATCATTTAAGAAAAACAGGTCGGGAAGCGAGTGCTCCCGACCTGTCGTAAAACGGCGTATGGTTTGGATGTGTCAGAGTGTATTTCGCTCGATGGCGCGAAGAATAAATTTTTTGAATGCTTTGTTGCCGCGTGTAAGATCTCCGACAGTTTCCTCGATACGTTTCATGGTCGAGTCTACAAGACTGTTTTTGTCGGCAAAGTTAATGAGGTCGAGTGTCAGGCGGGTTGTGCCATTGATAAGAGTCTCGCTATACCAAGTGTAGCGTTCGCGTTCGATGAGATTCTCGATGGCGAGCAGCCTCAGGTCTCGGCTGTATTCGGCTCCCGCATCAAAACTGTCGAAGTTTTTGATAAGTTTCTTTATCTCGGAGATGCGGGCTTTCGACTTGCGTTGTCCGCGGCCTATCTCACGGAGGATGGCTTCGCGATATTTCTCATAGAGCTTGTCGGCGTCGGGATAGAGGAAAAACTCGAAGTAGTCGCGAAACTCCTTGCGTGCGCTATAAGCCCGCGCGACTACTTCGATGATTTCATCTTTCGACAGAGCCGATAGTTCTTTTTTGAGCTTGATTTTCGACACTATGCAGATTATTTTTCGTCTTTGAGCCAGCGGTCAAACCAGCGGAAGAACAGACGCTGCCACATGATGGCGTTCTGAGGTTTGAGAATCCAATGGTTTTCGTCGGGGAAAATGACCATTTCGGCCGGAATGCCACGCAGTTTGGCGGCATTGAATGCGGCCATGCCCTGAGAGGCGAGGATTCGGTAGTCATATTCACCGTGGCTGATCATGATAGGTGTTGTCCAGCGGTCGACAAACCGGTGGGGTGAGTTGGCGAATGTGCGTTGTGCCGCAGCGTTGTCTTTCTCCCAATATGCGCCACCCATGTCCCAGTTGGCAAACCACATCTCTTCGGTTTCGAGATACTGGGCTTCCATGTTGAAGATACCGGCGTGGGCGAGGAGACAGGCGAATCGGCCTTCGTGGTTGCCGGCAAGCCAGTAGATCGAGAAACCGCCATAGCTTGCGCCCGTGGCTCCGATACGTTCGGCGTCGACATACGTTTCTTGTTTCATGTAATCGACAGCGGCGAGGTAGTCTTTCATGTTCTGGCCCGGATAGTCTTTTGAGATCTGTTCTTCCCACTCGGTGCCGAAGCCGGGGACGCCGCGTCGGTTGGGCATGATTACAATATAGCCGTTGGATGCCATCAGAGCGAAGTTCCAGCGGTAGCTCCATGCCTGGCTGACTGACGACTGCGGGCCGCCCTGACAGTAGAGTATCGACGGATATTTCTTGTCTTTGTCGAATTTCGGAGGATAGACGACCCACGTGAGCATCTCTTTGCCGTCGGTGGTTGGCACCATGCGTTTCTCGACCGTCGGCATTGTGAGCTGGCTGAAGATGTCGCCGTTGACATCGGTTATGGCCTTGGCTTCGGTGTTGCCTTTGGTGACGACGAAGATTTCGTTGGGCCGCAGCATAGAGTGGTTCATGGTGACGAGTGTCGTCTCATCGACCGGTGAGAGCGATGTGAAGTCGACGAGACCCTCGGCTTCGACTGTGACAGTCTTGGTGTTGACGTCGATGGCAAAGACGGGGGCTGTGCCATCATGGTAGGCTATAAACCAGATTGACAAGTCGTTGGGATTCCAGGCAAATTCTTCGATAGTGTAGTCCCACTCGGTTGTCAGATCTGTTTTTACGCCTGTTGCCATATCCATGACGAAGAGACGGTTCTTGTCGGCCTCGTAGCCGTCACGTTCCATGCTCAGCCACGCGAGTTTGCTGCCGTCAGGCGAGAATGCCGGATTGGTGTCGTAGCCCATCATTTCTTCTGTGAGGTTGCGTGTCTTTTTGGTGTCGAAGTCATAGGCATAGAGGTCGCTGTTTGTCGACAATGCATATTCCTTGCCGGTGAGTTTGCGCGAGACATAGACAAGAGTCTTGCCATCGGGCGACCATGCGAACGACTCGACGCCGCCGAAAGGTTTCATGGGTGCTTCATAGGGCTCGTCGGCCATGATATCGGTGACATCGGTCACTTTAGTGCCATCGAAGTTGCCGACAAAGGGGTGGGGTATTTCGGTCACCCATTCATCCCAATGTTTATACATGAGATCGTCGACGACGCGGCCGGTGGCTTTGGGCAGGTCGGGATAGATGTCTTCGGCCTTGCGGGCATACTTGACATTGCCGATCATCACCACTTTTGTCTCATCGGGAGAGAGGAGGAAGCCCGAGATACCGCCCTCGACAGAGCTGACGGCGTGGCGGTCGGTGCCGTCAGCGTTCATCACCCACATCTGGGCGACGCCGTCAACGGGATAGATGAAGGCGATTTTCTCGCCGCCTGCGATCCAGACGGCGTTGTTCTCTGACTTCTCGCTGCGGGTGATGCGCTGCGGGTCTGTGCCGTCGATGTTTACTACATAGAGATCGCGGTTTGAAGTGTTCTGCTCGACGCTTTCATACGAGATGCCGTAAAGCACCTTCTTGCCGTCGGGCGACACTACCGGTTCGGTAACGCGTCCGAGAGCTTCGAGCGCATCGATGTCAAAGATGCCTGTCTCGCTTTTGTAGTCAGGCTTGTCGATGATGTTCTGATCGTCATTTGTTGCCGAGTTGCAGCCCGACAGAAGCATTAAGGCTGTGGCACTCATTGCAATAGGTTTGATAAATGATTGCATTTTAGGTATAAAATAGTGATTGTGAATTGTCAGTGGGATATTTCTTTGTTGACGGCGTCGACGATAGTTTGCGGATTGCGACAGCCTATGACATATTGACGTCCGTCGCGCAGACGCACTAGAAAGCAGTCTGATGCTTTGCCGTAGTAAGCAAAATACCGTCCCGTTTCCCTGTCGTAGAACCGTCCCCAATAGCCAAACCAGCCTCCGCTGCCGCATGTCCGGCGCTCGCCCATCGTAGGCTGAAAGAGGCAGATCGACCCGATCTCGTTCAGCGGAATAGATTTTACGCGGAGCGATCGGATGACGTTCAAGCTTTTATCGTCGACTGAAACCGACAGAGGTGAGTAAAAAAGCGACAGCAGGCAGATAAATATGATGATCCCCGCTAAGACGTAAGCGGCGGTTTCATTGTCATTGTGCAACTGCAAAACCATACCGGCTATCAGTATCGTCAGAGATAAGATGGTAATGAAGAACGAATATGCGCTTAATTTTACAGATTGTTTCATATCGATCGACTTTTCAATGCAAAGATATGTCAAATAGTCAAAATACACAAAAAATATGACCGAAGCAAAGACTCCGGCCATACGACTTCTTTAAGTGTGTGTTTTGTGTTAATCAAGAAGTCTTTGAGGTGAGAAAACGATTATAATACGCCTTGGGCGGTCATGGCGCGGGCGACTTTCATGAAGCCCGCGATATTTGCGCCTTTGACATAATTGATGTAGCCGTCGGGTTGCCGGCCGTATTCGACGCAACGGGCATGTATGTCGGCCATGATGCCTCGCAGTCTGTTGTCGACTTCTTCGGCTGTCCAGTTGAGTTTCTGCGAGTTCTGAGCCATCTCGAGACCCGAGACGGCGACGCCGCCGGCATTGGCGGCCTTGCCCGGTGCATAGAGTATGCCGGCATTGATGAATTCCTTGACGGCCTCAGGTGTCGAAGGCATGTTTGCGCCTTCGCTGACAGCGAAACATCCGGCTGCAAGAAGGGCGCGTGCGTCGTCGCCGTCGAGCTCGTTCTGAGTGGCCGACGGCATGGCTATGTCACATTTGACGTGACGCCATGGCCGCTCGCCGGCGAGATATTCAAGACCCCCGTCGGGATATTTGTCGAGAACCTCATAAAGGCGCCCGCGATAGTAGGTCTTGAGCTCGAAGATATAATCGAGTTGTTCTTGGGTGAAGCCTTCGGGGGCTATCAGCGAACCGCTGCTGTCGCTCATCGACACGATTTTTGCGCCCAGAGCTGAAGCCTTGAGTGCCGTGTAGGTGGCGACATTGCCCGAACCCGACACGGCTATATATTTGCCCTTGATGTCGATGCCGCGGGTGGCGAGCATGTTGAGCAGAAAGTAGCAGTTGCCGTAACCTGTCGCCTCGGGGCGTATCAGCGAGCCGCCGAAGTCGATGCCTTTGCCGGTGAACGTGCCGGTAAACTCGCGGGCCATCTTTTTGTAGTAGCCGAACATGTAGCCCACCTCGCGTCCGCTGACGCCGATATCACCGGCCGGCACGTCGGTGTCCGGGCCGATCTGACGCCACAGTTCGGCGATGAATGCCTGGCAGAAACGCATGATCTCTGTGTCGCTCTTCCCGCGCGGCGAGAAATCGCTGCCACCTTTGGCGCCACCCATTGCGAGGGTCGTCAGCGAGTTTTTGAATGTCTGCTCGAAGGCGAGAAATTTCAAAATCGAGAGATTGACCGATGAGTGGAATCTGATGCCGCCCTTGTATGGGCCGATGGCGTTGTTGTGCTGGACGCGGTAGCCCATATTGTTGCGCACTTTGCCCGAGTCGTCGACCCACGATACTCTGAAGGCGAAAATGCGATCGGGGATACAAAGGCGTTCGAGCAGATTATAACGATCGAATGCAGGATTTGAGTCATAGACTTCCTCTATAGAGCCTATCACTTCCTCTACAGCCTGAAGATACTCAGGCTCATGAGGAAAACGGTTTTTCAGTTCTTCTAATACTTGTTTGGCTTTCATAAATGCTAAAACAGACTTTTATCTAACTTGTGTGTAAAAAAACTGTTTGCAAATTTATAGTAAAAATCCATAATTACAATCATAATTCTCGAAAAATATTTATTTGGATATCAAAAAGCGTCTGTTTGGGCGTGCTTCTGGCGGTTATTGTATTTGAAATGTGTAATTGAATAAAATTTCGTACCTTTGCACAAATTTTGAGGTTAACATTTATCTATTCCGAGTAGAATGAAGGTATTGAAATTTGGCGGTACGTCAGTAGGCTCGGCCGAGCGCATAATCCACGTCGCCCGCCTGATTGTAGAGAATGGTAAGAACATAGTTGTGTTATCGGCGATGGCCGGCACGACCAACACTCTTGTCGAAATCAACGATTATCTGTATAAACGTAATATTCCCGGCGCGCAGGAGACACTCAACAACCTTAAGATGAAATATCGCGCGGTTATAGACGAACTTTTTGACAATGACGAAGCCCGGGACGAGGCCGCTCGTGTACTCGGCGAACGTTTCGCTTATATCCGCACCATCGTGGCGAGTGAGTTTGCCATCGCTGAAGAAAAAGAGATTCTTGCCCAGGGCGAACTGATGTCGACGGCGCTGATGAATATCTATCTTCGTCTGCACGGCGTCAAATCAGTGCTTCTGCCCGCGCTTGAATATATGCGTACCGACCAGAACGGCGAGCCTGACATGAAATATATAGCTACGCGTCTGCGCCGTCTTCTCGATGCCAATCGGGATGCCGACGTTTATCTGACCCAGGGTTATATATGCTGCAACGCATACGGCGAGGTCGACAATCTCAAACGCGGCGGCAGCGATTATTCGGCCTCACTTGTAGGTGCCGTTGTCGACGCCGAAGAGATTCAGATCTGGACCGATATTGACGGTATGCACAATAACGACCCGCGTTACGTCGACAATACCCGCCCTGTCGGTTCTCTCAACTTCGAGGAGGCGGCCGAACTGGCATATTTCGGCGCCAAGATACTTCATCCCAACTGCGTCCTTCCGGCCAAGCTCAACAACATTCCCGTCAGACTGCTCAATACTCTCGACCCTTCGGCTACCGGCACGGTCATATATAATATGCCGCCTGACGGCAAGATCAAGGCCGTGGCTGCCAAAGACAATATAACGGCCATAAAAATCAAATCGGGACGTATGCTGCTTGCCTATGGATTCCTTCACAAGGTCTTCGAGACATTCGAGAAGTATCAGACAAGCATCGATATGATTGCTACTTCGGAAGTCGGTGTAACCGTGACGATAGACAGCGATCGCCATCTTGCGGCGATAGTCGACGATCTGAAAAATTTCGGCACTGTGACGGTCGACCGCGACATGGTTATAATCTGTGTCGTAGGTGATCTCGAATGGCATAACACCGGTTTCGAGGCGCGTGCGGTCTCGGCGCTTGCCGACATACCCGTCAGAGCCATATCATATGGCGGAAGCAATTATAACGTGTCGATGGTCATACGCGGCTGTGACAAGATTGAAGCGCTCAAGCGGTTGAGCGACAGTCTTTTTGAATAAATATATCACAATAGGTACATAATGATTACAGTTACAAATCTAGGTATTCAATTCGGTAAAAGAGTGCTGTTTCAGGACGTGAATCTGAAATTTACGCCCGGCAACTGCTATGGAATAATAGGCGCCAACGGAGCCGGCAAATCTACCCTGATGCGTATGCTCAGCGGTGAACTCAGTCCTACACACGGCACAGTGTCGCAAGGTCCGGGCGAGCGAATGAGCGTTCTCGAGCAGGATCACTTTAAATTTGACGATTTCACTGTTCTTGACACAGTAATACAGGGACATACGGTGCTATGGGACATAATCAACGAGAAAAACGCCCTATATGCCAAAGAAGATTTCAGTGACGCCGACGGCATCAGAGCGTCTGAACTTGAAGAGAAATTCGCCGAGCTCGAAGGCTGGAATGCCGAGAGTGACGCCGCCGCCTTGTTGAGCGGTCTCGGTATCAAGGAAGACAAGCATTATATGTTGATGCGCGACATGAGCGCCAACGAGAAGGTGCGTGTGCTGTTGGCAAAAGCGCTGTTCGGCAATCCCGACAACCTGCTTCTCGACGAGCCGACCAACGACCTTGATCTCGACACGGTGTCGTGGCTCGAAGACTACCTGTCGAAATTCGAGAATACGGTGCTTGTCGTCAGCCATGACCGACATTTTCTCGACTCGGTATGTACACATACTCTTGATATCGATTATAACAAAGTACAGCTTTTTGCTGGCAACTACAGCTTCTGGTATCAGTCGAGCCAGCTTGCCCTGCGTCAGCAACAGCAGCAAAACAAGAAGGCGGAGGAGCGCCGCAAGGAGTTGCTTGAGTTTATCCAGCGGTTCAGCGCCAATGTCGCCAAGAGCAAGCAGACGACATCGCGCAAGAAGATGCTAGAAAAACTCAATATAGAAGAGATACAGCCGTCGTCGCGCCGCTATCCCGGTATCATCTTCACTCCTGCGCGTGAGCCGGGCAACAAGATTCTCGAAGTCAAGGGTCTCTCGGCATCTGTCGACGGTGATCTGCTCTTCAATGATGTCAATTTCCAGATCGAGAAGGGCGACAAGGTGGCGTTCCTCAGTCATGATCCGCGAGCAATGACAGCTTTGTTCGAGATCATAACCGGCAACCGCAAGGCCGACAGCGGCACTTATGAATGGGGGCAGACAATCACCGAAGCTTATCTGCCGCTTGACAATACCTCGTTTTTCAATACCGACCTCAATCTTGTCGACTGGCTGTCGCAGTTCAGTGATGATTCGAGCGAGATATATCTCAAAGGGTTCCTCGGCAAGATGCTTTTCTCGGGTGAGGAGGTCATGAAAAAAGCATCGGTGTTGTCGGGTGGCGAGAAAATGCGCTGCATGATTGCCCGCATGATGCTTAAAGACGCCAATACCATGGTGCTTGATTCACCGACCAATCATCTCGATCTCGAATCGATTCAGGCGTTCAACAATACCCTTCAGACTTTCAAAGGCAACATACTTCTGGCATCGCATGACCACGAGTTCATACAGACAGTCTGCAACCGTATCATCGAGCTTACGCCCAACGGCATCATAGACAAGATGATGGACTATGACGATTATATCACAGACGAGAAGGTGATGGCAGCCCGCGAACGACTTTACAGCTGACAATCAACAATAAATTCATATAAAAATGGTAAAACACATTGTAACATTCAAACTTACGGGCACAGATGAGGAGCGTCGTCATGTAGCCGAACAATTCAAAGCGGCTCTCGAGGCTTTGTCCGGACAGATTGACGTTCTTCGTTCGATTGAAGTCGGCATCAACGAGAATCCCGCCGAGTCGTGGGATGTCGTGCTGACCGCCGTTGTCGACACCATGTCAGACGTTGAAGTCTATGCCAAACATCCGGCCCATGTGGCTGCCGCCGGCCTTCTCGCCGGCCATAAAGCCGACAGGGCGTGTGTCGATTATGTCATTTGACGGGAGAGTACCGGCGGTATAGGCCGCGATAACTTTTTTTGGTTCCGAAGACGGTGAGTTTATCGCCGTCTTCGACTTTTATATCTTCGTCGTTGATGTCGATGACCGTGTCTTCGCGGTGGGATATTCCAAGTATGTTGCGGGTCGGCACAGGCCTTGTGACGGCGATGAGACGCAAATTGTAGTCGCTTTCGAGATCGAGCTCTCTGTAAGGAATACCTATTAAGAATTCCGGGGCTTTGAAGTTCAGTATATAGTTTTGACTGTCAATCTCTATTGAGGTTACGCCGGTGCCGAGTTCCATCTCGTGGGTCAGATCGGCTGCGGCGCGTTGTTCGGGTGTGATGATGCGGTCTATCTCGAATCCTTCGAGTATGGATTCATGGATTTTGTCAATAGCGCGGGCATATATGTGTCTTACTCCCATTTTTTTCAGCAATGCCACGGTCTTGATGCTCGCGCCGAAGTTTTCGCCGATGGCGACTATGACGATATCGACGTTGTCGAGCGGCAAGACACCGAGCGAACTCTCTTCGGTCGAATCGATGACGTAGACGGTTGAAACGTAGTCTTTGATGGCTTCGATATTGCTGCGGTTATTGTCGGCTCCGATGACTTCATGTCCGAGGCGTGTCAGATCGATTGCGAGATTTGAGCCATATATGCCGAGTCCGATGATGAGATATTTCATAACTTATCAGTTGATTATTATGTTTTCAGTAGGGTAGTGCGACGATTTGTCGGCTGATATTCCCGCCAAACCCATGATGAGTGACAATATGCCGACACGACCGAGGAACATTGCTGTGGCGAGTACTATTTTGGAAACGTCGCCGAGGTCTGCCGTGATGCCGAGCGACGAACCGACGGTAAACAAGGCCGATATGACCTCGAACGTAACGGCTTTGACGCTGAGTTGTGGCTCGAGCAGCATGACGGTTATCAGATATGTTACAGTAGTTATAATCGATAGTGTGACCACGCCGAAGGCACGCCTGACAGAGCCTGTCGACAGCCGTCGGTTATATGCATTGGCGCCTTTATGGCCAAGTATCACCGCTCTGAGACTGAGTGTGATCGTGGCGACAGTATTGACTTTTATACCGCCGGCCAGAGATTGCGAAGCTCCGCCTATCCACATCTGTATTAATACGATCAACAGCGTCACCGGCAAGAAATTGGCCGGATTGACAGAGATGAAGCCGGCGCTTCTCGGCGTGAGAGAATTGAATATCGACTGCACGGCTTTGTCGTAGTCGCTCATGCCGGCGAGTGTGTTGTCGTATTCGAGAATGAAGAAAGCAAGGCTGCATGCTGTGAGTATTGAAATTGTAGTCACGAAGACGAGTTTGGTGTTCAAGTCATAGAAGTGGACGAGACGTGGATTATTGCCGGTATGTTTTGGTAATATTTTCCCGATAGAGTTGACGAGCTTGTCTTTGAGGTTGAGCAATAGCGGGAATCCTATGGCTCCGGCAAGTATCATAATTGAAGTTACGATATATATCGACTGGTCGCCTGTCATCAGTGTGCGATTGGCCATGCCGTCGGGCAGGATACTGAAACCGGCGTTGCAGAATGATGACATTGAGTGGAAGCCGGCAAACATGAGTTTGTCGCCAAGACTGAGTCCGAGATCTTCGGGTATGGTGAAATATATGGCGACAGCGCCGACAAGCTCTACGGCGAGTGTGAACCCGAGTATATAGAGCAGTGTCGGTACGAGATTGTTCATCGATTTTGAGTAAATCATGTCTTTGATGAGCAATTGGTTGTAAATCGATGGCGCGCCGCTGAAAAAGATGGCGAAAAAGCTTGTAAACGTAACTATGCCGAGAGCCCCGGCCTGTATGAGAATAGTCATGACGAGTATGCCCGCCGGGGTGAGTGTCGTCGGTATGTCGATGCTTGAGAGGCCTGTGATGCAGACGGCGCTTGTAGCCATAAACAATGAGTCGGTGTAGCTTATCGGGCTGACGGTGCATTTGGGCATCATCAGAAGCAGTGAGCCGATGATGATGAAAATCAGGAAGCTGCCTGAAAGGATTATCGAGGGGTTGGTGCGGTGTCCGATGAGCTTCATGATGGCCGAACAGAGGCAGACGACAGAGTATGTGCCTATGGTTGAGAACATAAACGCGTTGCTGTAGAGGATACGTTCGAGCAGGGGAATCCACGGATGGTCGGGGTGGGGGTAGAGCAGAGGGAGAAGAGTGGACAGTATGGCGATATCTACGATCCATTTCAGCCAACGGGTATCGCGCAGGGTCTTTTTGAATCTGAATGACAGATTGAACGTGACGTTGAATATGAATATTGCCTGAAAGAGCCGTAGGACGATTTTTGTCTTGGCGTCGGTTTCGGGTGTCGTGTGGAATCCAAAATGAAGGGTCAGCAGTATGAGTGTGCCGAGAGAGGCGATGCCGGCAGCGATGTAGGCGGCGTCGGATATGCGCGCTATCGCCGAACGGAATCTGAATGTAAACAGATTATAACGGGTTGTGGCGGCATGTTTGAGCCGCGACAGGTGATGTCTGATAATATGTTTGTTGCCGGTTGGCATTTAGTGATGCTTGACAGGAATTGTTATATTCCTAACAAACATCACCGTGGTTTTGTGCCTGCGTGGACCGATTATTTCTTTACTTTGCCGAAACCTATGATGAGGTGTTCGGGGTCGGCGACCGGAGCGAAGCGTTTCTCGTTGAAGAATCGCTGATCTTCCATGATGAGTTTTATGCCGAATGCTCCGCGGATATATAGGTTGACGGGCAACGATTTGAATGTCGAGAAATCGGGCGACAGCGAGTATGTTATAATGCGGCCTATGTGTTTGGGCGAATTGGCGGATGTGAAGTTTTTCTGTCCCCATCGAGGTATCGCGAGATTGTCGCGTGTGGCATTTTGGGCGTCGGGAACTTTTTGGAGTCGTTGGTCTTCTGCAATGGCGAGTTTGACGACGTATGAGTTGTTTCTAACCATTGAGTTTGTAACAGCTTCAGATGCCGGGAGATTGCAGAAATAGATGGGTTCGATGCATTCGTGGAAATTTGTACCGTCAGATACTTTCATGCCGGGTAGGGTCACAGATGAAAACGGCGGTATGGTGATTATCTGTTGCTCAACGGTAGATATACCGATGGAACGTGATGTGCCTCCGCCGACAGAAACACCGCCGGCGATGGTTCCGGCAGCGCCTCCGATGCCGAGAGCACCGGCGACTGCGCCAAGGTTGAGAGATGCGCCGCGGGATGCGCCGTTGGTTTCCGAGTAGACCGAATTGGTGTAATAGGGTGCGGCATATCCGCCGTTCATTATTCTATAGCATGATGCCAGATCGATATATACCGGTCGGTCTGTTTTGTTTCTTACTTTGATATGGTGGCCGATGATGCTGTTGTTTTTGTCGTTTTCAAGATATACTTTCTCGAAGCCTATTTCTATGTTTTCGTCAGAGAGTATTGAGTTGTCTTCAATGCCCCATATGGTCAGGAAGTAGTCAGAGAGGTTTTTTGAATCAGGCTTTTTGTTTTTGTATTCGAGATCGGGTTGGCTGTTGTATGCGTCGATTAACGATGCGTTGTCTGAGGCGGGTATTGCATCGACGCGTTGCGGTTTTGTATCTGTTTTGTCTATTTCAGATTTTTGGGTTACTTCGGGGTCGCGATTATTACCGCCGATTGTGGTCATAGGTCCTTCGCCGATTTTGTATGCAAATACCCGATCGACGGCGATGCGCTTGACTTCACCGCTGTCATCGGCCGTGTCGGTGTAATAGACCCATTTTGTGGCGGCTTCGACATTGTAGACCTGCATTGTTGTGCCGTCGTTAAGCACAATGACATCTGCAACCGCAGTCACAGATGTCATTGCCAGGAGTGTTAAGATAACAGCGTTGAAATATTTCATTATTCTATTTTTGTGCGTTTTTATTGTTGGCGGGCCTATTTACCGGCTTTTCTTAGCTTGAAGCCTGCGTAGAGGCCGTCGTATGATTCAAGCAGTTTTGTCATGGCCGACATTGTAGAGTTGTTTGTCACCGAAGCAACAGTCTTTACAATAGCGATGAGCTTGCTGACGTCGAATGTGAGGTTAAGTGTCGAGCCTGATTTTGTGGCGAAAGCACTCATTGAGCCAAGTTTGATCTTGCCAAGGGCGTTGAAGTTGAATTTCAGATTTCCGTCGGCGTCTTTTTCGAGAGTGCCTTTTACGGAGCCGCGTTTTAGTTTCATCTCGAAGCTGAGGTCGTCGTTTATTGTCAGCACGAGGGCTGTGACGCCGAAGCGTTCGTAGTAGGGCTTGATTTTGTTTTCAAGCGCTGTTGCGGCAGCTGAACCGCCAATTTTCTGTAGGGCATTGTCGCTTTTGAATGTGACGGCGGGTGAGACATAGTTCCATGTGCCCTTTAGGTCTTCGATCTTGAAGTCTGATGTAGCGGTCAGCCCCGATATTATGTTGCCGATGGCGCCGAGCGGATTTGAGTCTGAGGCGGAGGTTGTGTCGGCGGCGTTTTTGTTGCCGAAAAGATCTTTCAGGTCAAAGGCTTGCACAGGCGAGGCCATTGCAGCGACCAATGCCGATATTATGAATAATTTTTTCATTAATAGGGTCTGATTTATTTTATTGTGGCGAGTGAGTCGACTTCGACTGTGCCTGAGGTTATTTCTTCTTTTATTTCGATGTCGATCTTTTCGAATTCAGAGTTTTGGGATTTGAATTCGGGAACGATGTGTTTCATTTCAGCGACAATGTCGTGGTTTATGCCCGATTTGACACATTTCTCAAGCAGGTCGAGATGGCGGGTTACGTCATTGTAGTTGTATTCACGTACCTTGGCGATCATGATTTTCTTGTGCTGTGTCGACATGGTGCGTTCTTTGTCGTTGAGCAACTCCTCATAGAGTTTTTCGCCCGGGCGGAGGCCGGTCTCAATGATGTCTATGTCACGACCGAGCTTGAGGCCCGCAAGTGATATCATGCGGCATGCGAGGTCGTAGATCTTAACGGGTTGCCCCATGTCAAAGATGTAAATCTCGCCGCCGCGGCCCATGCAGCCGGCTTCAAGGACGAGTGAACAGGCTTCGGGAATAGTCATGAAGTAGCGTATGATGTCGCGGTGTGTGACGGTGAGGGGGCCGCCTTCTTCAATCTGACGGCGGAAGAGTGGTATAACAGAGCCGTTAGAACCGAGGACGTTACCGAAACGTGTGGTGATATATTGGGTTGTGCGGCGGTCGCTTGTTTGACGAAGGTGGAAGAAAAGTGACTGGACGTAAATCTCGGCGATACGCTTCGAGGCGCCCATGACATTTGTCGGATTGACAGCTTTGTCGGTCGATACCATGACGAATTTCTCGACATTGTATTTGTTTGACAGATCGGCGATGTTTTTGGTGCCGAAGACGTTTGTCATGATGGCTTCGACGGGATTGCGCTCCATCATCGGCACATGTTTGTATGCGGCTGCATGGAATACATAACGCGGGTTGTATGTGGCAAAAGCCTGCTCCATGCGGGCACGGTTGACGACATCGCCGATGAAAAGGCGAATCGTTACGTCGGGATGCTTGGCTTCCATCTGAAGCTGAAGGTCATGCATAGGGGTCTCGGCCTGGTCGACGAGGACAATCTCGCGGGCACCGAGCGATGCGACCTGATTTACGATTTCACTGCCGATAGATCCGGCGGCACCGGTTATCAGCACGACCTGATTGGTGATGACGCTCTTGATGGCGGAACTGTCGGTCTTGATGGGATCACGGCCGAGAAGATCTTCGATCTTGATGTCGTGGACGTGGGCCGATATATTGGGCATGGAGTCGTCGTTGACATTAAACTCCTCGACTTGATTGAGCATCAGCATCGATATGTTGTTTGACAGGAATACGTCGGCAAGACGGTCGCGGATGAGATCGATCTGAGTCGACAGGAATATAAGAGTGTCGGCTCGATAGCGTTTGAATACGTCAGCAACAGTGTCGTGGTCGAATTTTACGATGGGTATGCCATTGACGGTGGCATCCTGTTTCTGCTCGGAGAGGCTGAGGAGTGCTACGGGAGTGAAACGTCCGCCGGCCTCGGTCTTGAGAGCTGAGGCGAGATAGAATGAATTTATGGCCGAGCCGAGTACAATGACACGTTTCTTTTCTTTGTCAATGCTTGTGATGGCTGTGTAGATATACTTTATTATAAGTCGCACCACCATCATTATTGCGAAGCTGAACATGCCGATGGTGAATATACCCCAAATGCTGAAGTATCTGAAGCCAAGCCATATAGACGATATCAATGAGCCGATGACGAGTGTAATCGAGGCTGCTATTATCAGCATGACTATGCGATAGATGTCTTCTATGACAGACAGTCGCAATACGTATTGGTTGGTCTTAAGCAGATTGCTGAAAACAGCATATACGGCTACGATGATAATGACTTGTGCCACACCGGAGAAGATGGGATTGCCGGTTTCGGCTAACGGAATGTTGGAACTGCCGAATATGTGTTGCAGGCATGCACTGACAAAAACAGCAAACAAATCGGCTATCAAAACCGCCCATTTCGGACTCGGCGATGCCATAAATGTACTGACCAGTCTTGAATTGGCAAGTAAATTAATCAGTCGCTTTTTCATTATTATATTAGAATACAATTGATTGGTTTGCAAAAAAATTGACTTTGAATCTTAAATCAACAAAGTAGCACTTGCAAAGTTACGTCATAATTTGCTAAAAAGCAAAAAAATAATAAAATTTGCGGGGGGGGGTAATAGTCTGTGTATCAGTGATATATCAATGGTATATTAGGGTATGCCGGTTGACATTAATATGTTGACAGACATCGAGTCATATTTTAGAAGAAGCTGAATTACAGGCTGATACTCTTTCTGTTTAGCCTTTTTAACAAATAGAAGATGTAAATTTCAAATATAAAGGCGTAATTTTACAAAGTTTTTTAAAAATTGGAAAAGCCAAGACCTCATGAAGTCTGTATATAAATTTGCTGTCGTGTTGCTGACATGCTGTCTGCTGCATCCGACCGAGGCTGTCGCGCAGAAGGAATTCAGCCGTGATCTAAAGCAGATTACCTTTGTACCCAAAGGTCAATGGATCACAGGTGTAAGTGTCAGTTATTCTCAGTCAGACCAAAATAATTATCAGTTTCTTATTGTAGAGAATCTTTCGGGTGACACATATTCGTTTAAGGTGAGCCCGATGCTTATGTTTGCGTTTAAAGATAATCTTGCAGGCGGCGGACGTTTTGCATACGAACGTCAGCGCACAAGGCTCGACAATGTGGCGTTTGTGCTTGATTCGGAAACTGATTATACTGTCGATAATCTTTACAGCATCAGTCATAATTTTTCGGGAACGATGGCGATGAGATATTATATAAGCCTCGGCAGCAGTACGCGTTTCGGCCTTTTCAACGAGATGCAGTTGCAACTTGGAGGAGGTGAGTCGAAATTGTGTAGCGGTACGGGAAATGATTTCACGGGTACGTTTCAGCGCAATTTCAATCTCAACGTCGGTCTGTCGCCCGGTATGGCTGTATTCCTAAACAATTATTCGGCCATAGAGGTCAATGTCGGTGTGCTCGGTTTCCATTATACACACAGCAAAGCCACAACCGACCGCATTTATGTGGCCAATATGAATACGAAGTCGGCCAATTTCAAAATCAATCTTTTTTCAATAACCTTCGGCGTTGTCTTTTATATATAATGAAGCTTAACAGACTAATCATAATCATGGCGGCGCTGATGACGCTTTTGCCATTTGCAGCCGAGGCGCAGAAGATTGTGCGCAAAAATCAGATTGTAAACGATACGATACCTCGCGATATTCTTGACAAAGACAAACTTGTCATTGTCGACGGTGATACTGTGAGCATGATAATACCGGAGCGTAATTTGGGACGCTATGACCGCGGCCTGTTCAATTATCTGTTTATCCCCAAGGGAAAATGGGCGTTTGGTTTGACGGCATCATACGGCGAACTGAATACAGATGACATACAGGTTCTGTCGATTCTCGAGAATGTCGATTTCAAGGGTAAAATATACTCGATCAAGCCTTCGATTTCTTATTTCTTCAAGAACAATCAGTCGATAGGATTAAAATTTGACTATTCACGAGGCAAAGCCGATCTCGCCAATCTGGCAATGGACTTTGACGATGATATCAATTTTGCCATCAAGGATGTCAGTTATTATACCGAGAATTATTCGATATCGGCATGTTATCGCAATTATGTCGGCCTTGGCATGGACAAGCGCTTTGCAGTTTTCAATGATGTCGATCTTGGTTTCGGCAGTGGCACGTCGCGTTTCAAACGCATCTATGACGGGAAGCCAAAAGACACGCGCACTGTTATCACCAGAGCTAATCTTAATTTCAGTCCGGGTCTGTGTGTGTTCATACAGGATTATGTGTCGTTCAATATATCTTTCGGTGTGTTCGGCCTCAATGTCAAACGTGAACACCAGACAACCGACGGTGTCGACGAGGGTTCACGCACGACCAGCGGCGCTAATTTCAGATTTAATATTTTCAATATCAACTTCGGTTTGATGGTCGTAATCTAAATAGACATGAAATTTAATCACAGACGCATATTACCGATGCTTTGCACTGCCATGGCGGTGGTTGTCGCAGGGTGCATAAAAGACAATATTCCTTATCCGCATATACAGGCCAATATCGTCTCCATTGCGGCCGAAGATGAGTCGCAGAACGCTCAGATTGATTCTCTGTCTCGCTCTGTCTCGCTGTTTTTCGGCGAGACTGCCAATATCTATGATGTGAAGATTACAAACCTGACTCTTACACCGGGGTCTGAGATTGTCGGTGACAGTATCACCGGAGGAATTGATCTTTCATCGCCGCAACATGTTATATTAAGGCTTTATCAGGATTATATGTGGACTATATCTGCCCGACAGGATATAGAGCGTTATTTCACGGTGGGCGGTCAGGTCGGTTCGACAGAGATAGACGTGCCTGCGCGACGTGTTGTAGCTTACGTCTCCGAGACGACAGAGCTTGAGTCGGTGCTTGTCAAGACGATAAAATTATGGCCTGAGAACGCCACGGTCGACAAGGATCTCGAAGGGAAACGCGTAGATTTTTCACGTCCGGTTGAGATTGTTGCCGATATATACGGTCACAAACAGACGTGGTCGATCTATATTATCCAGACCGAGAGTGTTGTGACGACTTTGCGCGTCGATGCATGGACAAATGTCGCGTGGGTTTACGGTCAGGCAGAAATCGGGCGTGACAATGGGGTGGAATATCGACTCGCCACCGATAGCGAATGGACGCGGGTGCCCGAGAGCATGATGAGCTATGATGGCGGCAGTTTTCATGCGCGCATTTTGCATCTCTCGCCGGAAACAACTTATGCCGCCCGTGCATTCTCGAATCAGGATTATGGTGACGAGATAGAATTTACGACCGGCCGGGAAGTGCAGGTTCCTAATTCCGATTTCGATTTATGGTGGCTTGACGGCAAAGTATGGAATCCGTGGGCTGAAGGAAGCGTCTCTTATTGGGATACAGGTAACAAGGGAGCTACGACACTCGGGTCGTCGAATACGACGCCGACCGACGACACTGTCGACGGCACCGGTCTGGCCGCACGTCTGGAGACACGCTTTGTCGGCATCGGTATCATCGGCAAGCTTGCCGCCGGCAATATCTTCGCAGGAAGTTATGTCAGAACCGACGGCACCAACGGTATTCTCAGTTTCGGACGAGAATTTACGCAGCGGCCGACGGCACTGAGCGGTTATCTCAAATATCAGACAGCTCCGATCAGTAGTACGACTGCCGGTTTCAGTGACCTCGCCGGGCGTCCGGACACCTGTATCGTCTGGGTAGCTTTGATCGATAGTGAAAAACCTTTTGAGATCAGGACAAACCCTAACAACCGTCAGCTTTTCGACCCTGAAGGCCCTGAAGTGATAGCCTATGGTAAAATAGAGTTCGGTGAGAATATTCCGACATATACACCCTTCGAGTTTAAACTCGACTATAAAGCAACCGACCGTGTGCCGCGATATATTCTGATCACGGCTTCGGCGAGCAAATATGGTGACTACTTCACCGGAGGCAACGGCGCTGTGCTTTGCCTTGATAACTTTGAACTGCAATATGATTATTGACCGTAAGCATCTTACGAAAACAACATGATTTTAAAAAAACTGGCTACCGGTTGTCTTTTGGCGGCCGGCATCAGCGCATCGGCCACGACCCCGTCGGACAGCATTAAACCGGCATTCAGCTATAAACCTGAATTTCACGGTACTCTCAGAGCCCGTTTCGAACAGACTACAGAGGGTGAATCGGCGGGACGTTTTCAGGTCAGAAACGCGCGACTCAGTGTGGGAGGCAAAATAGCTCCGATACTATCTTATTTTGTCAGAGCCGATTTATGTGACAGAGGTAAATTCAATATGCTTGATGCCTATGCTACATTTATGCCGTCGAAGACGTGGAAGATTGTTGCCGGTCAGTCGCGTATCCCGTTTTCGGTTGACGCCAGCCGCGCGGTCAACGGTTATTATTTCACAAACCGCTCGTTTATAGGCAAACAGGTGGGCAATCGCCGTGGTATAGGTGTAAAGGGTGGTTTCTCGCCTACGCAGATACCGCTCTATGTCGAAGCCGGTATATTCAACGCGACGAAAATCGGAGATCATACCCCGTGGCAGACAAAATACAGTTATGGAGCGAAAGCGCGCTACACGATTGATGAAGTCTTTGTAGAGTGCGGTTTCAAGTCTGAAGTCCCCGACGGCATACGTGTAAATCACACCGATGCATGTGTTTCGTGGACCGACGGCCGTTGGCTTGCGGAAGCCGAATATGTCTATAAGCATTATACCAATTCGGCTTTTGACCCATGTCATGCCTATAACTTAATGGTCGACTACAGATGGCCGATAAAGACATCGTTTTTCAATCGTATGTCGGTGCAGGCCAGATTTGACGGTATGAGTGACCATAGTTGCGGTGAGATTGATGAAGACGCCGGGTGTCTTGTCGTCGATGATATCAGACGCAACCGACTGACAATCGGCTCGACCATCAGTTATATACGCGAGAAAATCCACGCCGATCTGCGTCTCAACTATGAACAGTATTTTTATCCGTCGGGTGAAGTCATACCCGTCGGTGACGGGAGCAAGGTCTCATTAGAGATGATTCTCCGTTTTTAACTGCTTCTTACAGTATTTTATGAAGTAGGTGATGGCGACAGCCGTTAAAGCCGCCGACATTGCGGCGACGGGCCACGACGAACCTGAGCCTATTGACTCTGTTATCGCGGGTGTGCCAGCGGTGTTTGCGCATGTCCAGTGAGTGATGACATAGACCGTATTGTTGAGCGCGTGGATGGCCATTGGCAGCCAGAGGCTTTTGCTCCATAAAAGAAGGTAACCCAGATAGGCTCCCAGAAGCAGACGAGGAACAAAACCATAGAACTGGAAGTGGATGGCGCTGAAGACAAAAGCGACACTCCATACGGCCAGATGGCGGTTTAGACCGCCGGCCGTCAGCAGACGTTGGAACGCGCCCCTGAAGAACAGTTCTTCGCCGAAACCGGCGAGGAGTCCCATAATCAGGATGCTGACTATAAGGTTGACGATGTTGTGTTCGCCCTGAAGTACCGTCAGGTTATGGGCGGCATTGTCTTCGCTGCGGCGAAACCACTCTTCGAGTCCGCTCATCGACTGAGGCAGCGACATATTATCGTTAAGTTCTATGATATAGTTCATTGCCGGTGTCGACACCATGAGTATGACGAACGACCATAATAGCATGCCTATGCTGAAGCTGCTGCGCAGACGCAGGAAATCGGCCGGCATGCGGGTGACAAGCAGCGCGGTGAGCAGTGCCGGCAATATCAGTTGGAAGATGCTCTGAATGACGGAGGCTATGCGCATGGCCGGCGTTGAATCAGTTCCGAACTTCATTATTATCAATGAACCGGCGAGACCTGCGATAAGGAATCCGATTATTGAGATACATACAAAAAGCACGAAACGCTGTCTGAAATTGAGTAAAAGTTTCAGTCTTGTCATAGATAGAAATTTTCGGTCAGTTTTTTAAATTCGGGAGTATAATAGCCGTGATGTCCGCGTATTGTCATATCTTCCAGCTCTATAGGTCCGTCATGACGCATAAACTCGATCATGACTCTGAACGGTACTTGATCAGGTTTGGAGTGCAGAAGGCACTGCCGTCTGACTTTAAGGTGTATCATTTCGGCGTTATAGATAATCTCGTCGCTGCGTTCGGCCGGAATGATGATGGCTAAACGCCCTGTGTCGGCGAGATTGGCGCAAGCATACTCGAGCAGGGTGCGGCAGGTGAGCGATGACTCATGTCTGGCAGCTGCACGACATGAGTCGGCAGAGGTCTCACCGGTGTTGAAAAAAGGCGGATTGCTGACAATCAGGTCGGGAGGTGTGTCCGGAGTATAATGCGATATGTCATCATTGACGACGTCGATACGCCGACTCCATGGCGAAGCGTCGACGTTGAATCGGGCGTCCGAGGCGGCACCGGGGTCGATCTCGACGGCGTGAATTCGAGCCACGGGCGAACGCTGGGCTATCATCAAAGAAATAAGGCCCGACCCCGCGCCTACATCGATGACACTATGGACGTCGCGACATGAGACCCAGGCACCGAGAGTGACGCCGTCAGTGCCTGTTTTCATGCCGCAATTGCTGTCGCTAATGGCGAATTGTTTAAATCTGAATGTTATTTCACGATTCATAGCGGCGGCAAAGTTAACAAAATTTTGACGAATCATCCATAATCATTAACTTTACCCCGAATAATAGGAAATGTATGATAATAAATACCGCAAGATTTGTAATAAGCAATAAAGACCTGGCCAAGTGTCCGTCAGACCGCCGCCACGAGTATGCCTTCATCGGTAGGTCCAATGTCGGCAAATCATCGCTGATAAATATGCTGACGGGGCGTAAATCGCTTGCCATGACATCGTCTACGCCGGGCAAGACGATGCTTATAAACCACTTTATGGTCAATGACGAATGGTATATCGTCGATTTGCCGGGTTATGGCTATGCCGCCCGCAGCAAAGCCGGACGCGAGGAAATCGACCGTATAATCAAGAGCTATATACTCGGGCGTGAGCAAATGACAAACTTGTTTGTGTTAGTAGATTCGCGTCTTAAGCCACAAAAGATAGATCTCGACTTCATGGGCTGGCTCGGCGAGAACGGTGTGCCTTTCAGTATCGTGTTTACCAAACTTGATAAACTCAGTTCGTCGGCGGCCAAAAAGATGACCTCGGCGTATTGTGCCACACTTCTCGAACAGTGGGAAGAACTTCCCCCGATATTTATGACCTCGAGCGAAGACATGCGCGGTCGCGAGGCATTACTTGACTATATAGAGGAGATGAACAAATTGCCGCTGTGACGAACTATCTATGGCTTTTGTTTATAATGAACTGGCATTTTTCTGAACGTTGTATAGAATATATGTGATTTTGCAATATTTAACAATTTAAAAAGTGTGAATTATATATGAAAATTTTTTATATTTGCGGGTAGTTTGGATACTATCAGAATGCAAAACTAAAATATGCTCAAATCAGATTCCGCGCCTTAATCTTTTTTATAATTGAGCAAACAATTTTTTGTACCATGGAACAAACACAATATGAAATAACAATAACAGGATCTACACACATCACGGCAAAATCCTGAGTATACTAATACCTTATAATATATGAAAATTTATGTTGGAATAGATTTCGGGACAAGCACTACGGTAGTAAAATATAAAAGCGAGGGCGCGAATTCCAAATCTATTAATTCAATTAAAGATGCAGACGGAAAAAGTGATATAATACCATCGCTGATTTTTCGGCCATCAGCTCCCGGTGCTAATGCCGTCTATGGTAAAGCGGCTGATGATCAAAAAAATAATGGAGTTTAAGGTCAACTTATATCCAATTTCAAGATTGGATTGTTGTCTTCCGATCCTACCCGGCTTGAGGAGGTAAAAGCGTTGATAGTGGAATTTCTCACATACATTTATTCGTGTTTTGAGAAACAGATGGGGGTACGGTCAGACACTACGTATGAGATATATGTGAGCTATCCGGCTAAGTGGCCGCAATCTTTGGCGTCGTTTATGAAAGAGGCTGTGCGATTGGCAGGTTTTTCAGGAAACATATACGGTGTTTTCGAGCCGGTTGCGGCAGTTATGTCGGCGTTGGAAGTTCACGGAGAACATTTAATGGCTACAAAATTGTTAACATCTGGGAAGCCGTTGAATATCTTTATGCTCGATATGGGAGCCGGAACTTCTGACATACATATATTTCCATTGACATTGGAGTGTCGTGATGGTAAAATGATTCCAATGCCTAAAAGTGGAACGTCATATCCGTCGATTTCAGACCCATCGCTTTATGGTGGCCGAGAAATTGATTTATTGTTAAAAAAACACGTACACTCGCATCTGAAAAAATTTATTCCATTTGGTGAGCCCGGATTCTCATTTGGAGAAGAGGATCTCAATCAGATGTTTTCTTTGCAGAATGCCAAAAGGTGGAAAGAAGAACAGGTATCAGATATGCTAAAAACCGGACAAAGTACATCGTTGCCATTAAAAGTTCTCGAGAATTTAAGATTTATGGCAATGTTTTTGGGGTCTGAAAAAATAGCTAATATAAAAAATTTTAAAATCAATCAATCTACGTTTGAAGAGCTTACTAAAGACCATTGGAACGGCCTTTATAAAATGATTCAGTCGGCAATGGCTCTCCATGAAAAAAATTATGGGGTTAAAGCTGAAGATATTGATTTAGTGCTTCTGACAGGAGGGCATTCATATTGGTATACTGTACAGAATCTATTCAATGGAAAAGGTTTGAATACTGATACCAGCAGAGATCATTTCGTTAATTCAGAAAAAATAGAGGCCACTCATTTCTCAAAAATTGAGAATGAGCCATGGAGGGTTTTGACTGACGCCTTACCACACGAAAGCGTTGCCCGCGGATTGGTTTTATATCCGGAAGGATATAAGGCACAGGCAACAGCAGCAAATAATGTGTGGATAAGAATGAAAGTTAATGAGAAGACATCAGATCCAACGCAAGTTATAAAAATAGGTGATTTGCTACCGATCGAGAAGTCTGATGGTATAATAAATATTTCATTTAAAGGAACACGCTATATTTATGAATATAATATAGATATAGAGGTTTTGACTGGCGAGAGTATCGAAACTGCGGAAATATGGAAATCAAGGCACGATTTCAATTTTAGATCAAAAATTCTTTTGTTAGACGCTGTCTTGATTGGAGTGAACACTTTGATCCCATTTGATTACGTTTTTAAATTGGAATATAATTTTAAAGGATTTGAAGACGGGACAATCAGCTTTTACTCAAAATTATATAAAGATACATTAGAGCCGGTCGAAATAAGTTTTTAAAAATAACAAAAGTATGTCAAATTTTATAAAACGGTTTTTCGGCAAAGGTAATTTCGACTTAAACGAGAACCTTGACCGACTCAAGGCAGGAAAGAAACCGATCTTTACATTTCCCGAAGATTTGGCCGAGCCTATGCTCGATTATATGTTGGAACGCTCTTATCTTGAAGATGTTTCGGAAAGACAGGCCTTCAGTATGCTATCGGTTGATGAGTTGTCGCCGTTACAATGGGTGCGTATTGACCGTCTGCCAGTTTCACCATACAGAATTGAAAGCTATGATCTGCTTTCAAGATGGCAAGGTGTGCTTGCATCTCTCCATGCCTGGAATCAGAAGGTGATATTGTTGCTTCAACGCAGATTGGGCCAGACGTATCTATATCTTGGAGTTAAGGATTTTGATAAAAATGCTATCTGCAAATGCAACAGTGCGCTTGTCAATTCGATGCCCGGCATAGGTATTCATATCCTTGACGGTGTAGAAGATATAAAGGAAGTGTTCGCACTCAATCAGCATATCCATAATGCCGATTGTGGTGCGGCCATTACGGGAATCCCGTCTTTTAGAAAGGATACACAATTTGGAATGTTTCAGACATTGGATAAAGTTGCCGGCGGATTTACGGATATTAATGGAATAGATGCAAATTATTCGCTGATAATTGTTGCAGATCCAATGTCTGATATATCTGTTACAGAGTTGATAAATAAGTTTCAACAACTCGGAAGTGAGGTGCATACAAATGTCATGGTAAGAGTGTCGCAGAGCGAATCGGTAAATCATGGCGAGGGGTCATCTACCAACGTCGGTGGGGCATTGCATATCGGAGGCGGTCAAGGTTCGATCGGCATGGTCAAAGGTTTGGTTAAATCGGCTATAGCATGTGCCAATCCCGCCGATATGTTATTGTTTGCAGCTCAGGCTTTGACAGGTAGCGATATGGCTAAAGCGGCTTTACAGGCTTTGGGCGTTTCCGGTGGCTTGAGTTTGGGACGGTCGCTTTCAAAGAGCGATGGCGTTTCGTATGGTGAGTCGCTCTCTAAGGAGTATTTAAATAAATTTGCTCAATATACCGAGAAAGTAACCGATGTGCATTGCGAACGGTTACGCGCCGGACGCAGTCTTGGGTTCTGGAACGTTGGCATATATGTGTTGGGTAATACAATGAATGATGTCAATCTCGTGTCGGGTATTTTACGTTCGGTATATTCAGGTGACCGTACCCATATAGAACCGATACGCATTCATAAACTTACATCTCCTTCAGCGATAAAGAACATACAGAATTTCGAGTTGATACCTCTTGTAAATCCTGAATTGGAAAATATGCCAGAGCTTGGCGACGAATGGCACTTTCTGGGGAAACCATATCAATATGTTTCGACGCCGGTAAACACCGAAGAACTGTCGTTATACACTTCGTTGCCGCGACAGGATGTCCCGGGTATAAGATTTGTAAAGAATGCTGCAAAATTTGCCAATAATTCAGGAGCTTATGGCCCATCAGCCGACAATATTAGCCTGGGAAATATTGTCAATATGGGTGTTAAGCAGTCAAATGACTATAAAATCAATGTAAATGCTCTTGTTAAGCATTGTCTAATAGTGGGTAGCACCGGTTGTGGAAAAACAACCACATGTAAGTCAATTATAAATGCAGTTATTGAACGAGGAAAACCGACACTTATAATTGAGCCTGCGAAAGATGAATGGGTCCGATGGGCTATTGAACGTAACAAAACCTTGCCTGACGAAGAAAAGATTACTATTTATGAGCCCGGTTTGACAATGCTCGATGGCAATTTGTTGGGAAATCTTATGCTAAATCCTTTTCAACCTGCCGGAATCGATGGTGCGCCCGTAGATATGCAGACAAGATGTGAGAATGTCACTTCTTTGATTAACGCCAGTTTGCCGACGGGCGACGTCCTTCCGATAATCCTTGATGAATCAATATATGCTTACCTCAAAAATGAGATTGAAGACTTTGAAGAGGATGAAATGGAGCAACTCAAAAGTTATCCGTCGTTAGACGGAGTTGTCCCGATAGCAAAAAAGGTTCTTGAACGGAGGGGATACAAGCCGGATGTTCGGGATGGACTTGTCGCTGCGCTTGAAACGAGATTCAATTATCTTACACGAGGTAAAAGAGGTCGTGTACTAAATAACAATGTCTCGACATCATATGCAAAACTGTTCAATCGTAATTGTGTGATTAATTTGAGTAAAATAGCAAGTTCGAAAGATAAAGCATTGATCATGTCTATTTTACTTTTGTCTCTTTTGGAGTATCGCAACTCAAGGTATACATATGATGAAGAATATCGTCGTCATGCTCAGAATAATGAACTGATGCATCTGACGGTCATTGAAGAAGCTCATAATGTTTTATCCAAGCCGGCTAATTCGTTTGACGGTTCGGGAAATCCCCAACAGGTAGTTGCGGATTTGTTCTCCAATATGCTTTCTGAAGTGAGAAGTCAGGGGGAAGGGCTTATGATTATAGATCAAGTGCCGACACGCCTTATACCCGATGCCATCAAGAATACCAATTACAAAATTTGTCATCGCATTGTATCAGCTGATGATAGTGCCGTTATGGCCGAAGCTTTGTCGCTGAGGGAGGATCAGCGTGGAATACTCCCAAAACTTGAAGCCGGTAACGCAATAGTAATGGGAGAGTTGGATGATGCCGCCTCATGGGTTAAAATAAAAAAATAAGAAGTATGACATCGAAAATAATAATAGCTGTTATATTAGGAATCTTGGCGATTGCGGGAGCATATACGCTGCGTTCCCGCCGTACGAAAATTAAACGAATTGGAAGGTTTCCCGAAACAGATTGTGATGGTAACCGGATAGTAAAAAAATGCACTGTTCCACGGTTAGTCCCACCAGCAAGCTTAATAGATATCACTCTTTTGAAAGATCATATGAAAAAAATATCTTCATCGATTGGGATGCTTTGGCAGATCTCTCGGTACGGAGATGATAATAATCTTGGAAGTATATTGTTTGACAATTTAAATCTTGCTGTGGCTGCGTCGGATTCTCCTGAATTAAAAAAGCAATGGGAAGCATTTGCAGGAAACAGATCTCAATGGAGTGCGGCTTTATATAAAGATAAATCTTCAGAACTTCTTGATATGCTTAAACAGGCGGGCGTTGCTATCGGCGATATCTCAGATTTGATATGGGAGGCCCGGATTGCCGGCGATTATCGCAAATTCGGTGCGATTCAAGATGGCGATAGATGCAAGGTATTGGTTCCTTGTATAATTTATGAGGATGTAGTGATTGAACAAGGCTTGGTGCAGAAAATAAACTAAACTAAATTTATAATAACATGAATTTCGAAAATGATGACATGTATTATCCTGATGACTCGGAGATGACTCATGAATTGGATAATACACAAATGGAGGAACTCAAAAGTTTCAACCCGACAATTATTGCATACGGGGCAAATAGAGTTAGTGAGATCCCGGAAGTACAGGAGAAAATAGAAGATTTTAAAGAGGCCTTTTCAGATAAAATCTCCGATACAAAAGAAGCTATCAGTGATTTCTTCACCACTATAGGTGAGAATATCAAGGAATTTACCAACGGCGTTTATGAAGGCGTGAAAGAATTCTTTGAGGGCTCTAAAGAAGCTGAAGACAAGGAGTTTGAATCCTATCCAAGAGAATTTTCCGAAACGAGGGAATTCGGACTAGACCATTGTGTTGAGGCGGCAAAAGAATATTTCAATCCCGGTGTTATAGAAAATTGGGCTAACCTTAGCGCAAACGATCGTGCTGCCATTAGCTATGCTTACGCCGCAGAGGTGGCAAAAGCCTTTCAGCTTGAAAATTATAAAGGCGTTATATTTGAGGAAATGGCTCCCGGCACGTTGGGGTCAAATTGTGGAGACGGTTATATTCATCTTACCGTAGACTATTTGAATCCCGAGAACACTCCTCTTGGTATAGTTGATACAATCACACACGAGTTGCGCCATCAATATCAGATGGAATGCATCGCCGGATATCATGATGTTCCTGATGAAGTAAGGAATGAGTGGGCTGTGGCTAAGGCGATATATACAACAGATGGAGCATGTAGTTATGATCCATGGGGGTATATGTATAATCCGTTGGAAACAGATTCACGCTTTGCAGGTGAGACTGTGGTCAGGGAGATGACAAAAGATATGATAAACGATATAATAGCACAAGCATGAATACAGAAATAACACCCGACGCTCTTCGCGAGCGCCTTCTTGACGTCGGTTATACTGACACACAGATCACAGATAATGCCGTCAAACATCTTTTAACGCTTAAGGGCAGTGCGGCTGAGATGCTTGGTCAATGGTACGAGACGGGTAGAGTACCCAAGTTCGAAGCTATAGAAGGAATAGACAAAAAATTTCTTCGCGACAACCTTAAGATGAAAGATCCGGCAATAATAATGGCCTATGGAATGCTCATTGAAAATCCTAAATATAATGCGATGCTCTTAAAAAGACAGGCGCTGAAAATGCAGAAATAATGATTGATCATTATCGTAAACTAACAATAAGTATAATATTGTGTCTTGTCGGAGTTGTTTCCGGTAAGGCACAATTTGTTGGTAATTTTGGAGAAGGAGATCCCGATGCCTGGTTTGACAAAGAAACGTTTTTTGTATGCTACAACCAAACTCCTTATGCATGGAATAATGTGAGTCTTGTTCTCAATGATTCTAAGGTTTATACATATCCCTATACGTGGTATTCAGGTTATTATCTTTCTATAGGTAAAGGTAATGGAGTCAGTCTGTCTGCAGGAGATAAGGTCAGTTTATGGGTCGGTAATCAGTGTGCCGGTACATGGTTTTGTCCTAAAAATCCATCATATAGACCTCGTGTCAAGGGCGGTGGCAAGATGGCCGGAAAAATTCTTAGGAAAGCCTGGAAGTATGTTAAGCGCGTACGATAATTAAAAAACGGCCTTTATTACTGAGCTCATGTATAATAGACAAGGTAAAGATTCTCATGAGACAAAATCAAATGTCCGAGTAAATGAAAGTTGTTTTCCGGACGGTTTGTTTTGGAAAGAAATCGTCGAAGTTTTGAGAGCCGACCAATGCCCATACAGAGCTAAATTGACTATTAAAAAACATTTCTTATCAGATATGGATTGGCCCGAATATCAGAGAATTGTCAAATTTGTTAATAAACCGGGAAAACCTTGCGTCATAGATCCAAGATATGCCAGAGAAGAATATGCGGTTTTTGATAGATGGCGAGAAAAAATACAGTCTCAGTCACGGCGTTGTGAAGTGGATATTACTTTGTTCAATGATACAACACTGCTGATCCGCATATGGCTTCAAGAAGGAGATCATGGTGATGACCAAGGTTATGGTGTGGAACATGATGTGCGAGTCAGTGCGCTATTTGATTTTTATGGAAATGTGGTTTTGCCGTTTCGCCCGGGACCAATTACAATATAAGAACAAATTGCCGCTTTGACGAACTATCGGATTCTTTGTAATGTTATACACCAAAGATGTAAAGCATTATGGAAAAGAAGAAAAATGATAAAATTGATAAATCTGATTATCCGGGTGTGGCTATTGATAAGGCCGACGACGACAAGGCTACTGCCGCTGATGTGAAAAACGAGCCCCGACGCCTTAACAATAACCCGCGTAACGACGATATGTAATTTATCAATAATTTTGTCACCTGTTTATGATGCGTCAGGATTATTTTGTAATTTTGGCGCATTAATCATTAATATCAGAGGTGACCAATGGATGATAATTTCTTTACAGCGGATGAGCGCGACCGTCTCATCCCCCTGACAGCACAATTGCTCCGGCAACTTGACGGTGCATTGCAGCCGGGCGATTTCAGCCGGGTCAAGAGTTTGATTTCGCGCGGTGTAATCGAGGGGAAATGCCATCGAGACCGGTTCGGTTTCAATCAGGTAATGAGAAGTGTCACAACGGCATCGGTGCTATGCAGTGTTATCAGCCCTGACCGTAATATGGTCATCGCGTTACTGATCTACAATTTTTGCCGCGCGGGTCTTATCTCGTCAGACGATGTGAGAAAAGAGTGGGGCGATGATATCGCGAAGCTTGTCGGCGGCCTGCTGAAGGTGTCGACGCTATACAGCCGGCATGCCACTGCATGGACCGAGAATTTCAGAAACCTGTTGCTCACTTTTGCCGAAGATATAAGGGTAATCATCACCATGATTGTCGACCGTCTGGCTCTGATGAGGGTTATCAACCATCATCCCAATCAGTCGGCCGTATGCGATATCGCTCGTGAGGTCAGTTATTTATATGCGCCTTTGGCTCATCGGCTCGGGTTATATTCGATAAAATCGGAACTCGAAGACATGTCTCTCAAATATACCAACCGTGAGATATACACCCAGATAGCTCATAAGCTCAATGAGACCAAGGCTACGCGCGAGGCATATATAGCGGCGTTTATCAAGCCTATAAAGGAGCGCCTCGAGGCTGAAGGTCTGAAGTTTGACATCAAAGGACGTACCAAATCGATATATTCGATCTGGAACAAGATGAAGAAGCAGAAGAACGATATCGAGCAGATATATGATCTGTTTGCAATCAGAATCATTCTCGATGTCGACCGGGAGCATGAAAAGAGCCGCTGCTGGCTTGTATATTCGCTGATTACCGATATGTACCGTCCCAATCCGTCGCGCCTCAAGGATTGGCTCAGCATACCGAAGAGCAACGGTTACGAGTCGCTCCACATAACGGTCTACGGCCCTGAATCGAAGTGGGTTGAGGTACAGATCAGAAGCCGCCGCATGGATGCCATAGCCGAGAAGGGTCTTGCTGCCCACTGGAAATACAAGGGTATCAAGAGCGAGGACAATCTCGATACATGGATGAATAATGTCCGTGATATATTGGAGACTGCCGATAGCGGCCCTATGGAACTGATGAAGAATCTGAAGATGGACGTCTACGAGAAAGAGGTGTTTGTCTTCACACCCAAAGGTGATCTCTACAAATTGCCGAGTGGAGCGTCATTGCTCGATTTTGCGTTCAATATACATACCAATCTGGGTTGTCAATGTACCGGAGGCCGTGTCAACGGTAAAAACCGTAAACTGAATTACAAGCTTCAGAGCGGTGACACTGTAGAGATATTCACTTCGTCGCAGCAGATGCCGAAGCGCGATTGGCTGAACTTTGTTGTGACATCAAAGGCCCGCAACAAGATACGGGTTGTGCTCAAAGACCGTGAGAGCCATGTCGCCGAACTCGGCAAGGAACTTCTTCAGCGTCGTCTTAAAAACCGCAAACTCGAGGTTGATGAAGGGCGGATGTCTAAAGTGGCGAAAAAAATGGGATACAAGACGCTGACCGATTTCAACATGGCTATCGGAAGCGAATCGCTTGACGTCAACGATGTCATCGAGGCTTTGAGCAACTTTGACAAGAAGAGTACGGACGAGGGTGAGAAAGTCTCGGCAAGCGAGTTTGTATTGCAACAGACAGATGCCGACGAAAAAAACGACATCAATTCTGATGTTCTTGTTATTGGCAACAATATCAAGGGCTTGAACTATAAGCTTGCGAAATGCTGTAACCCGATTTTCGGTGACGAAGTTTTCGGTTTTGTCTCGTCTGAAGGGGTTGTGAAGATACACCGTGTCGACTGTCCGAACGCGGCGAATATACGCGACAAGTATCCCTATCGGCTTATCCGTACCCGATGGAGCGGCAATCACGGCTCTGATTTCGGTGCGACTCTGAGAATTGTAGGCCAGGACGATATCGGTATAGTCACCAACATCACATCTATTATAAGCAAAGAGAAAACCGCGTCGCTGAGAAGTATTACCGTCGACAGCAACGACGGTCTGTTCCAGTGTTTTGTCGTAGTAGGCATCAGTGATACGACGGCATTGAACCAGCTGATAAAGAAATTAAAAACAGTAAAAGGAGTAAAAGATGTTCAACGCAGCAAATAAAACCATTGCGGCTGTTATGATTGCCGCAGCAATGGCCTCTTGTGGAGATAGCGACAAAGAAAAGGCCGCGGCGCTTCTCGGCGAGGCGTCGGCACTTGTCGAACGAGGTGACTATGGTGCGGCCATAGAGGTCATCGACACACTTGATGTTCGTTATGCCGGTGAGATCGAAATCAGAAAAGAAGGTCTTCTTTGCCGTGCGAGAGCCGTCGAAGGCTTGGCCAAAGACAGCATAATCGCTGTCGATGATATGCTTGCCCGCAGTATACAGCAGATAGATGAGAGGGAGAATGATTTTAGGTATATAGAAATGCCTAACGGCATAGACGGCTATCTTATAGCCAAAAGCATCTATGACACGAATGCCATGAACAAGACCGGCATACAGCCGCGTATTGATGGAAGCGAAGGCTATTTCCAACTTGCTGTCAATATTCGTGGCCGTAAAATCGGTTTCGAGCGTGTGTCGGTGAGCGACGGTAGCAATGTGGTGACTACCGTCGGAATCAATCCGTCGCGTCTCGTGACGGTCGAGGGGTCGGAGATGGTTGTCCTTACTCAGGAAGAAGCCACTCCTCTTGTCGAGGCGCTCAGAGCAGCCGCCGGTATTTCGGAGTATAAGCTTTGTGGCCCGAAAGGTACGGTAACCGTCAAGCTGACTCCCAAGTTGCGTGATGCTATTGTCGACAGCTATGATTATGCCATGAGTATGCAGGCTAACCGGCTCGCGCAGATCAAACGCGAGAAGTTTGAGCGCCAATTGCAGATGGCGCGCGACCAGATAGCCAATTCGATGTCGTCAAAGGCCCTTGCGTCTGAGCCAACTGAAGATTGAATCGTAGACTGTCTCACGGACGTCGGGGCGCGATAGTACGAGATCGTGTATTCCGTCGCTGATTGTAATTTCGGTGACATCATTGCCGAGGCGTCGGCCATATTTTGAGATATCGCTGACATTGAGCACGACGTCGTTGTGTTGGTATTCGGGTGTCCATCGGTCGGCGGTATAGCTGCTGTCGCTGTGCATCAGCAGGATGGGCACTCTGATATCCGATTTGTCGTGAAGTTGGTTCTGAGCGCGTGTAATCGCGCCGAGCCAGCCCGCACGTGCCTTTTCGGGTTTGACAACTTTCCAGTCGGTGTTATAGCTCCATTCTCCATGGCGGTCTTTGAGCAGTGACTCGGCGTAACCGCTGTTGTTACCCTGCGAGAATGCCAGATTCGGCAGTATGCGGCCTATGCCGCCGACGGCCGGTATTAGAAAATCACGCATGAATCCGTTGAAATTCCATTCGAGAAACGGACTGTTGAGTATCAGAGCTACAATGCTGCTGTCGTTGCGGTTATTGAGGTAGTATGCTGATGTCAGACCGCCGGTAGAGTGACCCAGCAGGATTATGCTGTCGACGCCGTCATGTTTCATTATATTGACCGCCGAGTCGATGTCGGCGAAATATTCTTTAATGTCTCGGGCATCGAATTTCTTTTGTCGCGGCAGCAATGAGCGTCCGTATTTGCGGAGATCGACGGCATAAAACCGGTAACAAGAGTCTATGAAACGGTCGCCCATTTCTTTTTGAAAAAAATAATCATTATAGCCGTGAATATATAGAATGCCTGTGTTGCCGGCGCATGGCGATGCCTTGCGTATAACCGTCGAACGTACTCCCCCTTGGTAATCATCGGGTTGTTCGACATATTTCATTTCGTAGCCATCGCCGAGGATGTCGGGTTGCCATTGTGCCGCCAATGATATGATGACTGCAACGGCAAATAATAGCGACAGATATAATTTTTTCATGACAATAAAAATCTATTTATAAAAATAAAGCTGTCTGAAAACTAAAAAGTTCAGACAGCTTTCAATTATCTCTTAAAAGATCGATTACTCGGCTTTGTCAGCTTTTTCGGCGGTCTCGGCGGCATCATCTTCTTTGATTTCGTCGTCTTTGAATTTGGTCACGCCGGCAGCAATGAGCTGGTTATACCAAGTGAAGACTGTTTTGATGTTGTTGTTGTAGACGCGTTCGGGGTCAAACTCGGGCAGGACTTCGCCGAAATAGGCACGCATAGCCGAGGCATCTGAAAATTTTTTGAGGTCGACGGGCTGAGAGTTGTTGGCTTTGGCTATTTTGTCGAACACTTCGGACAAAGGCATGTCTTCGCCCTGAGTATATATAGATACATCGTTGAGTGATATGACTTTATCGTGAGCGTATGCAGGTGTGCGTTTGCCGGTCGAGAGCGATTCGACGATGAGCATGTTTTTGCCTTGGCTTACAAGTTTATACAGACCGGGTTTGCCTGCTATTGAAAGTATTCTTCTGATCATTTTTTGATGAAAATTTCGGTTATTGGTTTTAATTTTTAATCCGGCTACAAAAATAATACTTTCGATTGAAAAACCATCGATTATTGTGTAACTTTGTATCCCTAAAAATAAAGTCAACGATGAAACAATATCTAAAAAATATATTGCAACTCATACTTTCGCCGACAAAGGGCTGGGAAGATATATCAGCCGCAGTCGAGAACCCCGAGACTGTGGCTTCAAAAGGCTATTATCCGTTGCTTGCCGTTGCCGCTCTATCTGTATTTGCCCGACTGTTTTATGACCATAATCTTGGCTTTGTGACAGTCGTGATGCTCGCGGTGGCGCTTTTCGGCACATATTTCATTTCGTTCTATGTCGGTCGTATCGCACTTGAGTCTCTGCTTAAAAACGTAGTTACGGGCGAACCGAACGTAACGAAAATTACATTGTTTATATTATATACGCTCGGATTGTCAGTCATCATCGAGATTATCGAGAACTGTGTGCCGACATCGCTGACACCCATAAAATTCCTGCCGCTGTTTGTTGCGCTTATAATTTACAGGGCGTCGTCGTATATGGCGGTGAAGCCTGACAACGAGCTGAGATTTCTTTTCATCAGCGTGGCAGTGCTGTTGGTTATGCCTATAGTGATTATGCTGTTGCTGACAAATCTTATTAATTGAACATGAACACAAAAGACATCAACATAAAAAATCGCCGTGCCAATTTCGATTATGAAATCAGTGAAACTTTCACAGCCGGCATCGTTTTGACCGGAACTGAAATAAAAGCGTTACGCAATGGCAAAGCGAGCCTTGTCGACAGTTTCTGCTATGTCAATAACGGTGAGGTGTGGGTTAAGAATATGTATATAGCCGAATATTTCTACGGCACATATAATAATCACGAGACTCGCCGTGATCGTAAACTGCTGCTTAACCGTAAAGAAATCAATCGCTTGTCGCGTAGTGGAAAGGAGGCAGGTTTTACAATTGTGCCGATGCGTCTGTTTATCAATGACCGCGGTCTTGCAAAGCTTGTGATTGGCATCGGCCGTGGCAAAAAAGAGTATGACAAACGCCAGTCAATCAAAGAGCGTGAAGACAAGCGATCGATGGCCAGATTGTTTCAGAAGAAATAGTCGTTGTGACGTCAGATACGCTTTAGAATAAGCATATATTTACGGTGGTGATCGTCGCTTATACCAAGCAAGCGGAGGCCACCGCCTTCTTTTACGCCTAATTTTGCGCGTAAAGCGTCGGCGCTGATGTCGAAGTTGCGTGTGGCCACGCTGATGACCGGATATGTTTTTTTGAGACGTTTGATGTTTTTTGACTCATAGGCGATGACATCGGCTATACCATAGACAGTGCCGGGGAAATCGTCATGTTTCTCACCTGAATAGAATACCATTGTGTTTGGCGCAGGTTTCTTGAGCGCATAGCGGTTACATATCAACTTGGGTGCTCCGGCTTTCATCAATGAAGGCCACGGATCATAGATATATTCACCTGCCGACGGTAGCCCATAGACCGGTGACGGAGCTTCGGCCTCATCCTTTCTTGTGAAAACGAAATGGTTCTCGCTGCCGTCATTTCTGATAGTGACCGCGTCTATTATGGGAAATAAGCCCGCGTCTGTGTTTATTACCGCGATCAGTTCCTTACACTCTGTCGTTGTTCCCAACGATATTATTTTAGATATTCCGGGCAGGTCAGACGCTACGGCCGAGATATCGAGCATCGGCGACATCTTCACTATTATGGTTGCTGCGACGCGCTTAAGATCGGGGAGCATGGCGATGACGTCGGGTGTACATTGTGAGAGAGCAAAGACACGATGTCCGCTGTCGTCACGGCGCGCGGGGTCGATAAATACATGGCTGAAACAGCCGTCGGCTGATATTCTGATAAATTCCCGACAGTCATCGCATATGACTTTTATATTAGCGATGCCGATGGCGGCGGCGTTGTGCCGCAGAGCCTCGGCAAGCTTTTCCTGACGTTCGACGGCGATGATTTCTTTTGCTTTGGGCGCGAGATGCATGCAGTCGATACCCAGGCCGGCTGTCAGATCGGCAATGACTGTTGCGTCGGTTACGAGCGAGGCATGGAAGACGGCAAGCAGGTCGGATGTAGACTGTTCGCCCGAGAGTGTATCGGGAAAGTAAAATTGCTTTGCGCGTGTAAGTGTTGAAGATAGTTTCTCGGCATATTTGCGGCGGCAGTCGATCTGTAGTATCGCGTCGGTGTAGTCTATGTCGCCTGTTTTACCGGCATATTTAAATCTTAGTTTTGACGTGTCGTCGGCGCTGTGTGCGTCCACCCAGTCGTAGAATCTGTTGTCGTCTGTTGCCATATGGTTATTATAAAACAGAGGTTGATGTAAGTCAAACATACATCAACCTCTGTGTGTTCGGTCAGATGGTTATGAGATTATTTGTCACCTCTGATTGCAGCTATGCCGGGGAGCACTTTGCCTTCGATGGCCTCGAGAAGAGCGCCGCCACCGGTAGAGACATAAGAGACTTCGTCGGCGAGGCCGAATTTGTTGATGCAGGCGACAGAGTCACCGCCACCGACGAGAGAGAACGCGCCGTTTTTGGTAGCTTCGACGATAGCGTCGGCGATAGCGCGGCTGCCTGCGGTGAAGTTGTCGAATTCGAATACACCGGCGGGGCCGTTCCAGAGGATAGTCTTAGAGCCTTTGATTGCGTCGGCAAAAGCTTTGCGAGTCTCGGGACCTGCGTCAAGGCCTTCCCAGCCTTCGGGGATATCCATAACAGAGCAAACCATTGTGTTGGCGTCGTTGCTGAAAGCGTCGGCAGCCACACAGTCTGTGCCGAGAACGAGGTTGACACCTTTTTCTTTTGCTTTTTTCATGATGTCGAGAGCGAGGTCGAGTTTGTCTGTCTCGCAGATCGAGCCACCGACATTGCCGCCCATAGCCTTGGCAAATGTATAGGTCATGCCTCCGCAGAGGATGAGGTTGTCGACTTTGTCCATGAGGTTTTCGATTATACCTATTTTGGTCGAGACTTTCGAGCCGCCCATGATGGCTGTGAACGGACGACGTATGTCACTGAGAATGTTGTCGACAGCTTTGACTTCTTTTTCCATGAGGTAGCCGAGCATCTTGTGGTCGGCGTCGAAGTAGTCGGCTACGACAGCGGTCGAGGCATGTTTGCGGTGAGCTGTGCCGAATGCGTCGTTGACATAAACATCGGCGTAGCTTGCGAGTTTCTTTGCGAATTCTTTCTGACGCTCTTTCATTTCTTTCTTGGCAGCGTCGTAGGCGGGATCTTCTTTGTCGATGCCGACGGGTTTGCCTTCTTCTTCGGGGTGGAAGCGGAGGTTTTCGAGCAGGAGCACTTCGCCGGGCTTGAGAGCGGCGGCTTCTGCAGAGGCATCGGCTGAGTCAGATGCAAATTTCACTTCGGTGCCGAGGGCTTTGCTCACGGCGTCTTTGATCTGGGCGAGCGAAAATTTGGGATTTACCTTACCTTTGGGTTTACCCATGTGAGACATGATGATGAGCGCGCCGCCGTCAGCAAGGATTTTTTTGAGGGTGGGGAGAGCGCCGCGGATACGGGTGTCATCGGTGATGTTGCCGTTTTCGTCCAGAGGTACATTGAAGTCTACGCGGACGATCGCCTTTTTGCCGGCGAAGTTGAATTTGTCGATTGTCATCATTATATAATAGAATTTGATGGTTAAAATTTTCTATTGCAAATTTAGTTGTTTTTCTTATAACTGACGCTATCTTTAGCCTTAAATTATATGATGCTCTGTCAGGAGTTTTTTCATATCGGAGGCAAGTTTTGCAGCCTCACCGGCGGCGGCCTCGGCAAAATCGGTGCCATTTGATGCATAGATGATGCCGCGCGATGAGTTGACTATCAGTCCGCAATCTTTTGTCATGCCGTACCGGGCTACTTCCTCAAGGCTTCCGCCTTGTGCGCCAACGCCGGGAACGAGAAGAAAACTCCCGGGAGCGACGGCTCTGATGTCGGTAAACATGCTGCCCTGTGTGGCGCCTACGACATACATCATGGCCTCCGGGCCGGCCCATTTCTGTGATGTGAGTATGACGTTTTCAAACAGGCGACGGCCGTTTTCGTCGCGTATCAACTGGAAGTCGTGTGAACCTTTGTTTGATGTAAGAGCCAACAGAATGACCCATTTGCCTTCGTAGCCGAGAAAGGGTGAGACGCTGTCCTCGCCCATATAAGGGGCTACAGTGATCGCGTCGAGGTCGAGATGCTCGAAAAACGAGCGGGCATAGAGTTTCGACGTGTTGCCGATGTCACCCCGTTTGGCGTCGGCTATGATAAACTGGTCGGGATAGTTGTCCCGGATATATTTTACCGTGTCCTCGAATGCTTTCCAGCCTTCGACGCCGAGGCTTTCGTAAAATGCGAGATTTGGCTTATAAGCAATGCAGTAAGGGGCGGTTGCGTCGATTATAGCTTTGTTGAACTCAAAAATCGGCGAGTCGCTTTTGAGCAGATGTCGGGGTATCTTGTTGATATCTGTGTCAAGACCGACGCAGAGAAAAGAGGCTTTGCGCCTGATGTTCCCGACTAATTCGTTGCGTTTCATATTTTGGTGTTATTGGTTGTTTTGCTTGCTATGGCTTTGTACTATGGTCTTATTGTTGTTTGCGCTTACTGTCATGTAGTTAAACCCTGGAATAATAGTGACGGCAATGAGCCATACCGCCAGAGAGATGATGACCGACGTTATGCTGCGCCCGCTTTTACGCCACAGGACATAAAGTGCGTAATAAGACCAAATGTTAAGAGTCAGAATATAAAGACGTTCGCCGGTGAAGCCATAGTCGCATATGCGGTATATGATGCCGACGCTCATCATTATGACAAGCGGTAGGGCGGCAATGGGCATCCACTTGGCGATTTTTCTTGCCAAATTGTTTTTGGCGGCGATCGGATAAATCAGAAATTCGATGATAAGCAGGCCTGCCAGAAAGATGCTCACGCCCGAGGCCACCATTCCCCGAGGCAGCGAGAGGTTAAAGATTATGTCAAGCATATAGACAAACAATATGAGCATGTCGCAGCCCAACAACGGCAGGAATATGAATTTCACTACGCGGTCGCCGAATTTACTGAGACGGGCATTGCCGGCGACATTTTCATCACGTGGCGTCATTGCCATATAAATGAGGCAGGGTAGGAAGACAGCGAGAGTTGCGTCGGCGGTAAACATAGCTTTGAATACTTCAATGTTAAACAGCATATTTACGGTGATAAATATGGCAGTTATGCATATGAAGACAAGCAGTCCGAAAACGCCTGTGATGATGAGGCGTTTGATTGATTTGAAAGCTTGCGACCAGCTTGCTTCGTCAGAACGTGTGCAGCCGGCGAATACAATCAGAACGGTCAGCGATGCGATGCTTATCACACGCCGTACCGCAACAGTGTCAAACAGCATCGACGGATACGTATAATTATACCAAAGATCGGCGGCAACTATGATGAAAACGGTTATCTGAGACAATATTCTGATTGCCGTACTGCGGTTTTCAGTCCATAGTGTCGCGGCAAACGATGCAAGTGCTCCTAAAAGACCGAACCAACATACGTGGAATGGTTCGTGATATGCATTATATATCACCAACAGTACGGAAACATAGGCTATTGTCGTGTAGATAATGGCAATCGGGAATCGACGGCACATCTGTTCGGCACTCCCGGCTATTTCTGCCACAGACAAGATTCCTTGACTTTTAGTTGGAGTTTTTTCGTCCATAATGTTTAGAATGTTTTTAGAGTTCGGCAGCCTTTAGTTTTTCGGCGTTTTCGGCTACGATGAGGTGGTCGATACAGTCTTGTATGTCACCGTCGACAAAGGCCTGCAGGTTGTAGATTGTATAGTTTATGCGGTGGTCGGTAATACGCCCCTGGGGATAGTTGTAGGTTCTGATTTTAGCCGAACGGTCTCCTGTGGACACCATTGTTTTGCGTCGCGACGCGATGTCATCGATATACTTCTGATGCTCTTTGTCATAGATGAAAGTACGCAGACGACTTAGAGCGCGCTCTTTGTTTTTGGGCTGGTCGCGGGTTTCGGTACATTCGATCAGAATCTCTTCTGTTTCGCCTGTGTTAGGATTCTTCCACATATAACGCAGGCGTACACCCGACTCGACTTTGTTTACGTTCTGGCCACCGGCTCCGCCGCTGCGGAATGTGTCCCATTTTATCTCGCCCTCGTTTATCTCGACGTCAAACGCTTCGGCCTCGGGAAGAACAGCAACTGTGGCCGCCGAGGTGTGTACACGACCCTGGGTTTCGGTGGCGGGGACACGTTGTACGCGGTGCACGCCGCTTTCATATTTGAGTATGCCGTAGACTCCGTCGCCGGTTATAGACAGCACAACCTCTTTATAACCGCCGGCAGCGCCTTCGCTTGCGCTTGTTATGGCCACGTTCCATCCTTTGCTCTCGCAGAATTTGATATACATCTTGCAGAGATCGCCGGCAAAGAGTGCGGCTTCGTCGCCGCCGGTGCCTCCGCGTATCTCGAGGATGGCGTTTTTGGAGTCTTCGGGGTCGGCCGGTATCAGCAGGAGCTTGATTTCTTCTTCGAGCGGCGGTATGGCAGTCTGTGCGCTGTCGAGTTCATCTTTAGCCATCTCCCTCATCTCGGGGTCGTTCTCGTTTTCGAGCAGCAGACGGGCTTCGTCGGCGTCGGCGAGGAGCGAGCGATAGCGTCGGGTGGCTGTGACAAGTTTCTCGAGTTCCTTGTATTCTTTTGTCAGACGCACGTAGCGCTTCATGTCGCCGATGACCGACGGGTCGGTTATCAGGGTCGAAATCTCTTCAAATCTCGATTCGATGCCGTCAAGGCGCTGTAGTAATGAATTGTCTGACATATGGGCGGTTTTATGTTGTTTAAATTTATAACGGTGGAGTTGCTTTAATATTGTGAAAGAAGGACTCGCCGGATGAGCGGCGAATCCTTCTTAAGTATAGTTGTCTGCCGGTGTAGATCAGATCCAGCGAGTGTATGCGAAGTCCTGACGGTGGGGCAGGTTGGGATTGTAAGGATACATTCTGAAACCGTAATGGAAGACACCGGGGTCTTTCATAGTGGTGCTGAGCTCGTATGTGAGTACATTGCCTTCTTCCTTGACAACCTTGAACTGCTCGGTGCCGGCAAAGTGGTCTATGCCGTTTTCGAAACGGTGGGCGACAAGTTCTATGCAAAGATCGCGACCGAGACCGTTGGTGTCGACGATAATTTCAAAACGAACTTTCTGGCCGGTGATGACATTGGCCATCTCACCGCTGTGACGGATGTCGAAGACTTTGATGCCGTCCCAGGCTGCGCTGACTTTCTCTTTCCAGGCAACGATTTCCTTGGCAAGAGCGAAGTGATTGGCGACGAGCTTGTTCGAACGTTTTGACTCGGGTTCGTAGAAACGTGTGATATAGTCGTCGATCATGCGCTTCATGGTGAAGTGGGGGGCGATGTCGCCGATCGAGCCTTTGATATACTGAATCCACTCGGGTGAGTAGCCTGCCGAGTTCTTCTTGAAGTAAAGCGGGATGATTTCGTTTTCGAGCATCGAGTAGATTGTCGCTGCATCGAGTTTGTCCTGTTGTGCCTGATCGGTGAATGTACGTTTGTCGGTGAGTGCCCAGCCGGCTTTTTCGTTGAAACGGTAGCCTTCATACCACCAACCGTCGAGAACCGAGAAGTTGAGGACGCCGTTCATTTCGGCTTTCTCACCCGATGTGCCTGAAGCCTCGAGGGGACGTGTCGGGGTATTGAGCCAGATGTCGACGCCGGTTACAAGGCGTTTGGCGACAATCATGTTATAGTCTTCAAGGAAGATGATCTTGCCGAGGAACTGAGGCATACGTGAGATCTCGATGATGCGCTTGATGAGGCCCTGACCTGCGCCGTCGGCGGGGTGGGCCTTGCCCGAGAATATAAACTGCACGGGGAACTGCTCGTTGTTGACGATCTTGTCAAGACGTTCGAGGTCGGTGAAGAGCAGGTGGGCGCGTTTGTATGTGGCAAAGCGGCGTGCGAAACCGATTATGAGGGCGTTGGGGTTGATCTTGTCGACGATTTTCATCACAGCCGAGGGATCGCCCTGATTGGCAAGCCATTTTGCCTTGAAGTCACGTTTGACGAAGTTAATGAATTTGTTTTTCAAAGTGCAGCGCATACGCCAGATCTCTTCATCGGGAACGCTGAAGATACCGCGCCAGTTCTCGGGATTGCTCTGGTCTTCAAATACTTTTTCGCCGAGTTTCTCGAGGTAGAATTCTTTCCATTCGCTTGCGGCCCAGGTAGGCATGTGGACACCGTTGGTCACATAGCCTACGTGGCTTTCTTCCCATGAATATCCTTTCCAGATGCCGGCGAACATTTTTTTCGATACTTCACCGTGAAGCCAGCTGACGCCATTGGCTTCCTGACAGGTGTTGAGCGCGAAGACACTCATGGAGAAGCGCTCGTTGGTGTTGGGATTCTCGCGGCCCATGTTCATCAGGTCGTTCCACGAGATGCCGAGTTTGGCGGGATATTCGCCCATGTATTTGCCGAAGAGGCCTTCGTCGAAATAGTCGTGTCCGGCGGGCACGGGCGTGTGGACTGTGTAGAGCGACGAGGCGCGTACAATCTCAAGGGCTGTATTGAAGTCGAGACCGTCTTCATTTATATAGTCTACGAGACGCTGGAGATTGAGAAGCGCTGCATGGCCTTCGTTGCAGTGGTAGAGCTGGTTTTTGATGCCGAGCTTTTTGAGCATGAGCACACCGCCGATGCCGAGGAGGTATTCCTGTTTGATGCGGTTCTCCCAGTCGCCGCCATAGAGCTGATGGGTGATCGAGCGGTCAAACTCGCTGTTCATGTCGAAGTCGGTGTCGAGCAGATAAAGCTTCATGCGGCCGACATTTACACGCCAGATATGGCTGTAGATTATACGGCCGGGGTAAGGTACCTCGAGTATCATGGGCTGACCGTTTTTGTCGAGCACCTGTTCGATGGGCAGTTGATTGAAGTTCTGGGGTTCGTAGTTTGCAATCTGCTGGCCGTCGACACTGAGGGTCTGTGTGAAATAACCGTAACGGTAGAGGAAGCCTACAGCCGTCATGTCGACACAGCTGTCAGAAGCTTCTTTGATATAGTCGCCAGCGAGGACACCCAAACCGCCCGAATAGATTTTGAGACAGTTGCAGAGACCGTATTCCATCGAGAAATAAGAGACCGACGGTATGTCTTTGCGCATGGGCTTCTTCATATATTCCTTAAAGTCGGCGTAGACGGCGGCGATGCGCTGCATTATGCCTTCGTCGGCTATAATTTCTTTGATACGGTCGAAACTGAGCTGCTGGAGGAGCATCACAGGGTTTTCGCCGGTTGCGCGCCATAGATCGGGATTAAGATCACGGAAGAGCGATTTACCTTCGCTGTTCCATACCCACCATAGGTTTTTCGCAAGTTCGTCGAGAGGTTTGAGTTGTGAGGGTAGCTCTGATTTTACTGTCACGTCTCGCCAGATTGGTGCGTTGGTATTACTTACCGGAAATTTCATAAACTTGATATTTATTGGTTTTAATAATTTTCTGATTTAACAATGTAAGTTTCAGTCAGCCGGGCCGGCCGATTGAGGTGTTGATATAATCTCTATTTACTGTTACGTTTTTCTGCGTTGATTGTTGCGATTTCAAAAGCTTTTTGATAAAAAACGATGAAATTCGACCATGAAGCCTCGGCAGCAGTGGCTTTGGCAGCCATGGATACCTCTGATAATGTTTGTGTCGACGCGTTTACGAGATATTTTAGATCGCCGGCGATGCCCGAACATACCTGATCGTAATTACTGTCTGTGCGGTTGACAACGGCAACGCCTGATTTTTCGAATCCGTTGCCGAGGGTTGACATCACCCATTGACCGAAACCTGAAAGCGACGTTGTGACTGTCGGTATGCCGAATGCCACGCTTTCGAGCGGCGTGTAACCCCAAGGTTCGTAATATGAGGCAAATACAGTAGCATCGAAGCCTGGAATGAGGCTGTAATATGTCATATCGAATATGCCGTCTGCGCCGTTGAGGTAGCACGGTACATAGATAACACTCACACGCGAATTCTTGTCGTTGGTAAAGCCTATCTGATGGATGCGGCTTATTACAGCATCGTTGTCGTAGTTGTGCAGCGTATGAGTGATAACAGGGTCGGGAAGCCGGTTGCCGGCCTTGTTGAGCCCGATTGCGAGGGCCAGATCGGGACGGGCTTTGTCAACCCATGCCGGGACCATGATGAATGCGAGCACCTTGCGCATTGGGTCGAGATCGCCGAGACGGGCCACGGCGTCAAGGTAGACGTCAAGACCTTTGTTGCGGTATTCGCATCGTCCTGAGGTAGCTACGATGAATGTATTGTTGTCGTAGCTGTTGCCGGTAAGAGCTTCGGCTACTTCAAGCATGCGCTTGCGTGCCGATTTCCGTGCTGCGGCAAATCTGGTTTTTGCCGGTACAAAGCCATCTTCAAAGCCGTTGAGAGTCACGACGTCGGGGCGACGGCCAAGGAGTTGTTCGCATTCGCGGGCGGTGACGTCGCTGACAGTCGTGAAACAGTCGGCCTGATGTGCGGCGGCCTTTTCGAGCGAGTGTTTCGACTCCATGTTGAGCTCGCGTGCCATTTGGTCGCCGTCGTAGGCGGTAAGGTAGTCATATAGAGGTTTGCCGTTGCCGCAGATACTTCGGCCAATGCTTGTCGCATGGGTGGTGAAGATTGTTGCTACTTCGGGTTTCTTGTGTTTTATATAAAGCAGTCCCATGCCGGTTGTCCATTCATCATAGTGGGCTATGAAACTTGCATCGGCCGTGGTTGTCTTCTGTGCCTGAAAGAATGAAACAAGGCTTTCGGCTACGATGCCGGCGGCATGAGAGAATGCGCAGGCCTCGTCATAATCGCCGTAAGCATGGAGTGAGTCGACGCCATAGAGACGCCACATTTCGCTGTAAAAGTCGTTTTTGACGGCATACATGCCGTCGAATTTTACCAGCACGACTATGGGTTTGCCCGGAATATCCCATCGTCCGACGCGCACGTCAACCCCTTCGGGCAGATTTGCATCAAGAATCCATTTTTTTAGGATAGTCTTTGATTCAACAAAATATGGCGAGGGATTTTCAGCGCTCCAAATGTCGGGACCGATAAAAATTGTCCGGTCTTTGTATATTTTTTGTAGAGTTGCAGCTTTGGTCGAGAGTACGGTATATATACCGCCGATTTTATTACATACTTCCCAGCTCGTTTCCAAAATGAGAGCCGGATTCAGATTATTATTGTCCATAAAATTGTAGTCTCGTCTTTTTCAAGGCCACAAAGGTAGTAATTTTTTTTATAATATGCAATTAGAAATGAAATGACAGACCTATTGAAGGATTCCATGCGTGAACTTTATAATCGGCTGTGAACGTCGCCGTTTTGCCAAGGAGCAGGTCGTCATAGCTTATTGATGCGTTGTTTTCGCCGAGCCCTGCCACATAGAGAAGTGATGCGTCGATTGAGAAATTTTTGACAGGGCTGAACGACAAGCCTATAGACGGCTCTATTTTTGTCATGCCCGGTGTTTCGGGATTATAATGTTTTTTGTTTACCGGGGTCGTATCGATCATCATGCCGGCGCGGAGGTCAAGACGCTCTGTGACGCTATACTGCGCTCCGATATGATATGTCATAGAGTTGTGGTAATTTTTTGTCAGATGCTGGTCATAGGGCTCGAGTTTTTCGCTGAGGAAATCAATCGAGAGTTCTTTGTAGGCGTTCCATCCTGTGAGCTGGAAGTCGGCTGCGAGAAGCCATTTTTCTGTGGGCTTGAAGCTTACACCGAGGTTATATACGGCAGCACACGGCATTGAGGCTTCAAAGTTTGCTTTGTCGAGTATGTCAAGGCGTTCCTGGAGGATTGTACGGGTGAAATCGTTGGCGTATGACAGTGTGGCCACACCACGTTTGACTTTCATGTTCATTTTGCTTCTAAATGACGCGCCGACAGTCCAGCGGGAGTTTATATCCCACATGATGCCGGCATTGACGCCGACTGTCGTGGCGGCTTTGCCGTTGAGGTTGACAGATGCCGGAGTATCGTCGGTTTTACCGGGGATACCCATGGCGGCCATCAAGGCATTGAAACTCGATGATGACACCAGGCCTTTGTCGAGGTCAACGTTGCCCCATGTCACCATGACACCGGCGCCGATGGCAAGGTTCTTTACCGGACGCCAGGCCAGAGTAGGCTGTAGTGTGTATGCCGCGAGATTTACTTTTTCGTTAAGCACGGCCCCGGGCCAGCTTACGCCCCAGTTTATGCCGCTGCCGTAAGGGGTGTAAAAACTTACACCGACTTTGAAGTTGTCGTAGACAGACATGGCGAGATTGACGCTCATCGGTGTCGACGGGGTATTGTCTGTTTCAAACCGTCCTTCCGTACATATGGCCGATGCTTTTGCGAATATGCCGGTGACTGACGCCTGCGCGTCGATGATATCGTCGATAAATGCGATGCCGGCGGGGTTGAAGATCATGCTTTCGGCTCCGAGTTTGATGGCTGTGCCGGTGTGGCCCATGCCGTTTTGACGGGCGCTGAGAGTATTTACCTGATAGCCTTCTGCCGATGTTGTAAGAGCTGCGCTTGAAATGGCCGCCGCCATAATGAGTTTTTTAATCATGTCTTATGCGTGTTATGTTGCGGTATTGCGGATTATTATCTGGCCGCGAACGTTAAACAGGGCGCAAAGTTAAGAAAAAACATTGACAATGGCAAATTTGAACACTTTTGGAGAATTTTAGAAGATTTATAGTAAGATGCGTTGATGTCGTTACTTATTCAGAAGCGGTGATACACCAACGTGTGTACCACCGCTTTTATATCTGAGGTTTATGTGTTAATTTGTATCAGTTGCGGGCGATACGGAAAACCGTGCCTTCGATAAGCGAGACATAAACGTCACCGGTCGAGGGGTCGATGTCGATGCCGTTTATTTCGCTGACTCCGAGAGGCAGACTCCATAGCACTTTTTGTGCGACCGGATCGACGGCTGTGACTATGCCGCGGCGTGAGCCGGCATAGACAATGCCGTCGCGTTCTGCGACGATACACGGAGCGTGGTCATAGCCTATACCCATGTCAACAGTCCATAGTTCTTTGAAGACAGGCGACGAAGCGTCGACAGCCACGAGCTCACCGTCCATGGTCTTGGCATAGACACGGCTGTAGTCTTCGCTGTGACCGAGACTCTCACGATATTTGTGTGAGTTGTCTCGCCATATCTGTTTACCGCTTTTGCGATCGATTGCCGTCATATAGCGGTCGGGAGCCACGACAATCACTTTGTCGTCGGTTACGACGGGTACGACATTGCCCGGTCCGAGCATATTGGCCGGTTTGCCGTTGTTCCATATCCATTTCAGTTTGCCGGTTTTAAGATCGATATTGCGCAGGTTTGTGTCCCAGGCACCGAAGACGACATCGCCTTTGTCTACGACGGGTGCGGCCTGACAGTAGTTGATGAGCGAGTCATACACCCAGATCAGCTTGCCGTTTTTGGGATTGCGGCGTTCGATGCGTTTATATCCGCCCTGTATATACGAATCATCGGCTACAAGGCCGTCGGCTACATAAGGACCTTCTGATGACGGATATTTTTTGACTGTTTTGCCCGTAGCGGCATCGACGATGATGATGCCGTCGCAGGCCGGAACAGCGATTCTGCCGTTTTTCAGCACCGTCGGACGTGCAAAGAGCGAAGCGCCTGTGGGTATGGCCCAGATCTGTTTTCTGCTTTTTTTGTCGATGGCTTTGGCTGTGCCGAGCGAGTTGCCGAAATATACGTTGCGATCATCGATGCCGAGGCGGGTGAATATCGATGCACTGTCACTCCATATTTTTTCAATTTTGAACCCCTCGGGTTGTACGAGTTCTATGGTCTCGGCGTCTTTGAGCGGTTTGATTTCGGGTTTGACCGCCCATGCGAACTTTGCTTTTGGTTGCTTGCCGATTTCCTTGTTGTAGATGTGTATCCAGTCATCGTCGATGTTCATTATTGTGTAGCCATAGTCGCCTTTGCGCATATCGAGCGCGCGCACCATGGCGGCATCTATATCGCCACCCTTATATTGCTGAAATGAGTGGTAATGGCCGTTTATGTGGGCGATGACGGGGTATTTCTCGAGCACTTTAAGGTAGTCACGCCAGTTGTCGAGGTCAGGATTAATGGGATAATGATTGAATGATATGACTTTTTTGCCGGGTTTGACGCGTTCGTCAAGTGTGGTTTTTAGCCAATGCAGGTCTTCCTGCTTGATGTGGCCGTCGCCCATTTTCATGAACGGACCGCAGTTTATGCCGACGACTATGAGTGAGTCTACTTCTGTGACAAAACGGTCGTTACCCCAGAGGTCGACAAAGGTCTTGGTCGCACTTTGGCTCCAGTTGTTTTCATGATTGCCCGGCAGAACGCATAGCTGATGTCTGATGCCGTCGAGAATAGCCTTGACGTTTTTAAGCTGTTCGTCAGAGCCTTCGTTCGTGAGATCTCCATCTACGACTACCAGGTCGTATTTGCCGTCATTGATTTCGCTGACGGCAACGCGCAGCATCGAGTCGCAGGCATTGCCGGGAGTGACATGTATGTCGCTGAGAATCGCAAAGCGCTGTCCCGACACATTCACGGCCCCGCTGATAAGCAGGGCCGTAAGAATCAATTTGTTTAATTTCATTATTTTACGATTACTAATTTTGATTTCCCGTCAGCATTGACAATATAGCTGCCGCCGGCCGGTAGCTCGATGATGTCACAATCGGTTGCCGTAGCGACGACGGCACCAGTCAGATTATAGACATTTATGTTTTCGGCAACGTAGTTGAGGAGGACAGTGCGACCTGATACGCGTAGCTCGAGGTTGCGGTCTGTTGCAGACTCTATCTCAGATACACTCGAGATGCCGCGGTCGATAAAGCGGTATGCCGCCAGGCCGTTGCCCGGGCTGTAGGCATAGATATGGGCTGTGTTCTCAGACATGACTACAGCGTCGACGGGTGTCGAGCATGAGCCTGAATGTACGTCGCCGAGGCCGTCGGCCGGAAAAAGCCACAGGCGCTGCATGCCGGAGTAGTTCTTCTGTTTCATCTTGACCAGAGAGAAACGTGTACCGTCGGTATACGGGTCACTATTATATACCGCGTAGCTGCCTGAGCCGAGTTTAAAGGTCGTCGCGCCATTGTCGTCAGTGCCTGAGGGTGCGAGGTCGGAGACAACGGCAAACGAACCGATGGTAGATTTTGTATTGTCGAAGCTATACAGAGTCCAGGCCGTGGCGTGGCCGTCGACATAGAATTGAGTGTCACTTATCGGGAATACGCGCGGCGCTATACCGAATGTTGTTGATGTGGCGGGGTAGAATTTGGTGAATGTATGCATCTCCGGCGATGCGACAACTCCGTTTGATACTTTCCAGCGAATGACATTTGCCGTCGATGCGACGACACCGAACACAGTGAAATTACCACTTGTTACATCGCCGTAAACTCCGACATGGTCGATGCGGCCCGAAATGTTGTCGCTACCGGCGAGTGTGGCTACATTTGTGAGTGAGCCGTCGGTGAGATTGACGAGATGTAATATGATCGGAGTCGTTGCAACGTTGAGTGTCATGTTTGATATCAAAATGTTGCTCTCAGAGTCTTTGAAAACGTCGTTGCAAGGTAGGTAGCTCACTTTACCCTCTTCGCCGAGTTTGATATCGCGGATGTGTTCACCGGTCTCGGCACTGTATTCAGAAAGGTATATGTCGGCGGTGTTCGAGGCATCGGCACGGCCGCTGATGTAGACATGGGTCTTGGTGGCGGCCAGACCGCGCTGTAAACTTCCGTTCTGCGCAAACACCATGTTGTCCCACGGTGAGTGGGCCGAGCGATACCATAGATTCTCGAATTCGAGTTTGTTGTTTGCCGGATAATAGCCGTTTTCGGTCTTGATATAGTATCCTTTCTCGTATGAGCCTATCGACAGGTTGGTGACAGTGAACGAACGAGTATCCGATATGGTTTCTTTATAGCGTTTGCCGCCGGTTATAACTCTCCATTTGAATGTATCCTGACCCAAAAGGGCAGTGCGGATTTCGATTGAGGTCTGACCGGCTTCGAGTTGACGGCTGACAACCGGAGCTGAGAAATCGCCTGAAGCTTTGTCTATCTCGAGACGTGATGTGATGTCGTCGCTTGCGACACTCCACTCAAACGCGATGTCTGTATCTTCGATTTCTGTATTGTCAGAGGGTTTGCCGAGGTTTGCCGCGGGTGCAGCCTGTCGGCTTGGCGAACGGAATGTCTGGGGTTCGGAGTAGACCGGTAGTTTGCCGCTTTGCTGTGTCTTGACGCGCCAGTAGCAAAGTGTGTTTTCAGCCAGCTCGTCACAGCTCATGGATGCTTCGGTAGTCGTTGTTGTATTATTTAAGACGAGATTTCTGAACTCGCTGTCAGTGGCGACCTGAACGGTATATGAAGCACCGTTGACAGCATTCCATTTCAATGTGACATCCCAGCTTACATTTTCACCGTCTTTGGGAGAGATGAGTGAGGTGGCCTGCGAGTCTCCACCTGTATAGCCGATGACAGCTGGATCTGACTCGAAGCCGTAGCCGTCATAGACACAGACTGCATACCAGTGGCCGGTCGCTTTGTCAGAGGGGATGGTGAAATTCGGGGCGTAGGTCACGTCGACAAGATAATCGGCGTTGAAACCGTCGCCGTCGGCTGCCATGGCCTTTGTAACGTCGACAGATGACGGTATGGCGTATACGGTATATCTGACGATGGCTTTTTCGGCGGCTTTTGTGGCTGTCCAGCTCAGAGAGCCGGTGCTGTATTTGAGATTGTCAACGGCAGGATAGTTGACACGCTTTTTCCAGTCAACGACAGGAACAAGAGCTTTGCGGGTATAATTGTTGGCGACGATATAATCACCGAGACCGGTGCACTGAGGCCCGTTGATGGTTTTGGTGTTGTAATATATCACACCCGGTGCATTGTCGGTCGCATAGTTGCGGGTGATGTCGATCTGAGCGCCGATTTCGGCCCAGCCGGTAGCGGGGTTGCCGTTTGAGAAATCGACAGATTCTACTTTGTATGAGGCTACGCTGGTGTAGTTGTGACGGTTATAGTGCCTGGCTATCTCGCTCCACCATTTGACAAGCGGTTCGTACGGAGCAGATCCGTGGGTGCGCTGCCAATATATCTGAGGTGAGATAAAATCGATGGTGCCGTCTTCGAGCCATTGTAGCGGGTCTGAATAAATCTGGTCGTACTGCCAGTCTAGAGCCGAGATTGCCGGTTTGGGAAGTTTTCTTTTTGCAGCCGAAATGTAGGAAACGCCGGCCGGCCCGATGCCGAATCGCATGTCGGGACGTGTTTTCTGAATCTCGTCATAAAGCTCTTTTACGAATGTGTTGACATTATGCCTGCGCCAGTCGTAGAGAGACATTCCGGGATCGAGTTCTTTCCAAAGCTGATAATCATCGGCATCTTCGTCTTTCGTGCCGGAGACATATCCGGGCATGCCGCCGTCGGGATAGAAATAATCGTCGAAGAGCATGCCGTCGATGTCATAGTTTGAATAAATTTCTTTGATGACGTCGAGACAGTGCTTGCGAGCTTCGGGTATTCCCGGGTTAAAGGCAGTCCATTTACCCGAGGCGTTTTTTATGGTCCAACCCTTGGCTCTCCATTCTTTATCGAAGTCTGTGTTATATTCAGTGGCGGAGTTGGATATGCGGTAAGGATTTATCCAGGCGTAGCACTCTATGCCTCGTTTATGGCATTCCTCGAGTGCGAAAGCCAGCGGATCCCAGCCCGGATCTTTGCCGCGTGTGCCCGTGAAGTCACCGCTCCATGGCTCGAGCGTCGATTTGTAGTATGCGTCGGCGCGGGGTCTTACATGGAGGCAGACGGTTGTGAAATTCTGGGCTTTTAGTTTGTCGAGATAGTCGGTCAGCTGCTTTTTTGCTTGCTCCGTGGTTGGCCGGGTTGTACCGTTGTTAATGAAGTACGGCCAGTCGATATTCATGCCGGCCATCCACGTAGATCTGAATTCACGCTTTGGAGCTTCGGCAGCTATGTCGCCTGTCGCAAGAAGAGCTGCGAGCGATGCAGCAAATAATAGTTTCTTCATGTGATAATTAAGCTTATAGATTTAAATTTTAGTAATCTCGTTATTTCCGGATAGATTTTCTACAAAATTAATTTAAATATCCATTAAAACATGTTAACGGGCTGTTTTGGCCGCAAGTTTAACTTTTTTTATGGAGTTTTTATCGTGAATAGTTCTTGTACAAGGGTATTTCGATGTTAAACCGGGTCAGGTCGTCACTATCGGTGTGTAGTGAGAATCTGAAACCGTGCTTGCGCAGCACTTCGGAGATAAAGGTCAGGCCTATGCCGTGGCCGTCTGGTTTATTGGTGAAAAAAGGAGTGAACAGCAACTGTCTGACATCATCACTGATGCCGGCACCGTTATCGCAGATACATAACTCGATTAAATCAGGCGTTTTAAATCGGGTTGATATTTTTATGTGACCTTTTGTCGCTGTCGAGCCTATGCTCTCTGATGAGTTTTTGACTATGTTGATTATGACACGCTCGAACATAGCAGTGTCGAGCATGACTTTGGCGTCGCTACAACCTGCGATGAATTCGTAGCATGAGTCAGATGAGGCAGCTATGCGTTTCAGAAACGGGCTGAGACTGTCAATGAACCGGTCGATGGCAATCTGACCACACTCAGGCTGCGATAGTTTGACGACGTCGGCATATCGGGCTATGAAATCGCCGAGAGTCTTCGCCCTCGACGCACAGGCATCGATGAGCACAGGCATGTCATCGTCAACCTTGTCGAAATATGACGCGAGTATGTCGAAAGCCGACGACAGACCGGCTATGGTGTTGTTTACCTCGTGCGATATGTATCTGATGACCTTGCCGTAGGTTTCTTTTTGTGCCGCTGTTATAGAATCGCTTATGTCATCGATGATATAGAAATCATGGCTTATGCCGCAGTCGATAAAGTCGAGATGGGTACACCTGAGTGTGTGGAAACTGTCTGTGCGGAAAGTCACTGTCTCGCCGAGAGGAATGGCCGTCAGATTCAGATATTCGGTAAGTGAATCGGTGGATTTGTCTTTGATATCTGGATTTAGCGAAAGTAGAGTCGTGGCGGCAGGATTGATCATTTTTATTCGGTTGTCGTTGCCGACGATTATTACGCCTACGGGTGCGCGCTCGATCAGGATATTCAGGAAATGGTTCTGCTCTTCAAATCTGATACGTTGGTCTTTGAGTTTATCAAGCATCATGTTGAAGACTTCGGTTATGCGATCGACGTCAGACTGTCCGACCGGTCTGAGGCGAGAGTTCCAGTCTTGAGCCTTGAGCAGGTCGAGTCCGTCCGACAAGGTATTGAGCGGTCTGATGATTTTACGATAAAGGACAGCAATTAATATAATATTGATGACAGTGGCCGTTTCGAGAAGATAAAACTCGGTGTAATCGGCGTCGTAGTCTTTGCCGATCATAAAACCCCAGACCGACAACTGCGCCGCGGCGACGATAAAAAACAACCACTTAATTCTCATCTGAAACCTTTTTGTTGAGGCGGTATTTGTCGATGCGTCGGTACAAGGATGCACGGCTCAGACCGAGTTCCGAGGCCGTACGGCTGATATTGCCTTCATTTCGTTCGAGAGCCGATGCTATGATGAGACGCTCGTTGCCGGCTATTGTGTTGTCGCCCGGAGATGATTGTGACGGTGACGCCTGATTGATGTCAAAACTGTCGGCGTCGAGAGTGTCGCCGCTGTTGACAAGCACGGCGCGCTCGACAATGTTTTTAAGTTCTCTGATATTACCCGGGAAGTCGAAAGAACTGAGACGTCGATATGCTTCTGCGGTGACCGCCGGCTTTTTCAGACCGCTGTCGTTGCAGATTCCGGCGATAAAATGGTCGGCGAGCGCGGCTATATCGCCGCGGCGCAAACGCAGAGGAGGCAACTCGACGGTTATGAGATTGATGCGGTAGAACAAGTCTTCGCGGAAGCGTTTTTCGGCGACCATGCGCGGCAGGTCGGCGTTAGTGGCGCAGATGACACGGACATCTACAGTTTGCGTTTTGCTTGACCCGAGAGGCTCGAAGCGGCGTTCCTGAAGTACCCGCAACAGTTTGACCTGACAGTTCATGTCGAGTTCGCCTATCTCGTCGAGAAATATTGTGCCGCCGTCTGCAATCTCGAAGCGTCCGGCCCGATCGGCTACGGCGTCGGTGAAAGCCCCTTTCTTGTGACCGAACATCTCGCTCTCGAAAAGAGTCGGGGGCATGCCTCCGAGGTTGACTTTGACAAATGGTTTGCCGCGGCGGTTGCTGTTGTAGTGTATGGCTTCGGCGATAAGTTCTTTGCCGGTGCCGCTCTCGCCGGTGATAAGCACAGAGGCGTTTGTCGGGGCTATGCGTGCCACGGTCGACAATACTTTCTCAAGCGCGGGGTCGCGGCCTATTATGCCGCGACGGTCGAAGGTGGCGTTTGTTCCGGCATCGGCTCTGTCTCCTGACACGAGTTTGAGGGCTGTGGCTATGCTGTCGAGCAGACGGGCGTTGTCCCATGGTTTGGCGATAAAATCAAATGCTCCCGCCTTTATACCGGCGACGGCAAGATCTATGCTGGCCCATCCGGTCATAAGAATAACGGGAACAGAAGGAGCGAATATCTTGATCTGACGCAGCAAAGTCAAGCCTTCGTCTCCGGTGGTGAAACGCGAGAAGTTCATGTCGAGGAGTGCCAGCTGCGGCACTTTCCTGCGTACTTCGGCAATGGCTTCTTCGGGATTCGAAGCCGCGCGGGTCGTATATCCGGCACGTTTCAGCAAAACTGTCAGCGAGGTTCTGATGGCTGCATCGTCGTCAATTATCAATATCATGTAGCAAATTTAAAAACAAAATGTCAGATCTTAATCAGTTCTTCAAAATATTTTCAAAGTCAACGTCAATCGGACTGTCGGTTTCATAATCCCATAACGTGATACTGCGCAGGCGGTAGTAGTAGTACCAGTAATAGTATAATTCGTTGAAATATTTCGCGCGGGCAGTGTCTTTATTGTCCTGGGCGTCGTTGAGGTCGAGCGCCGATATTTTGCCGATCATGAAAGTTTCGACGCTGCTGTCGTAGCGTTTGACAGCAATTTCGTCGGCGCGTGAGGCCAAAGCAAGTTGTTGCTGCTGGTTGTTGAAGCGCTCGACAAGGACAAACAAATCCTGACGGAAGTCTTCGCGCTCCTTCTTTATTTGATTGATTGTCAACTGATGGTTGCTTTGGGCCACTTTTACCTGTCCGCGGCGTTTGCCCCAGTCGACTATGGGTATCGATATGCCGACCTCGACGATGCGGTTGTCTTTGAGCCCGCGGTAGGCATAGCCTGCCCGGTCGGAGACGCCGGTATAGCCTACTTGAGCGAATAGATTGATCTCACGTTGCTTGGCTTTGGCTTGTGCGACGGCATACTCTGATTCGTTGTAGCGGCGCATTATGTCGAGATAAAAGGTGTTGTTTTCGAGAGCATGGCCGAAAGCGTTGTCAAAAGCCACTTCGACGTCGCGCGATTTTTCGGGGACGACAGGTATAAGTTCTACATCGGAATTGATGTCGAGGAACGAGCGCAGACGAAACATGCAGCTCTTGACCGTACTCCGGTAGTCAGTCAGAGTCGATTGGGAGTTGAGCAGATTGAGTTCGATCTGCAAAAGGTCGTTCTCGCTAATCTTGCCCATTTCTCGTTTGGCTTTGGCGACATCATAAAGTTTGCGGGCGTTTTCGACGTTCTGAAGGGCGCTGCTTTCGTTTTCGCGGGCCGACAGCAGATTGAAGAAATATTGTATCGTCGTCATGGCTACTTCCTCTGTGGCGCTGATGTAGGCGGCTTTGGCGGCCCGGTATTTGTATGGCTCGATTTTGCGTTTCCATTTGACGTCGTTGACGCCGAATATCGGCTGATTGAGTTTCAGAGCAACAGGGACAGACATGAAGCGATTGCCGACATCGCCGCTCAGTTGCCGCATGAAATCGAGCGATGATGTCAATGATATAGTGCCGCCGGTGAGCCATATGCGTTGTTCGAGTGTCAGAGCACCGTTGACCATGAGATTGTCGTCACGCAGGAATGTGTAGCTGCCGTCATCTTTCTGATATGCGCTGTAGCGTGTATTATAGCTCGGTGCCGTAGCCGAGAAACTGATTTCGGGCAGAAGGTCGGCTTTGAAGGTGCGGTATTCCCAATATGCGGCTCTGAGCTGGTTAAGCGCGACAGCGGCGTCGACACTCTGACGGCGTGCCATCGCTATGGCCTCGGCCAGAGTGATTTCTCTGGTCGAGGCGTACCCTGTTACAGAGAGTACCAAAGCGATGAGCGGGCATAAAAAGCGTTGTTTCATTTTACACGGCGTCCGTCGATGAAGTTGATGATGCGGTCGGTTTGCTTGGCTTGGTCGCCATTGTGGGTGACCATGACGATTGTCTTGCCGAGGTCTTTGTTAAGATGATGGAGCAGGTCCATGATCTCGGCACCCATCTTTGAGTCGAGGTTGCCGCAGGGTTCGTCGGCGAGGATTATCGACGGATTGCCGACAATGGCGCGGGCGATGGCGACACGTTGAGCCTGACCGCCCGAGAGCTGCGACGGCATATGGCTCAGACGGTGACTGAGGCCGACACGTTCGAGCGCTTCGCGGGCGAGCCGGCTCTTGTCTTTGGCGCCGCGACGGTAGACCAGCGGTATCATGACATTGTCGACGACGTTGAGTGTATTTATAAGGTGGAAACTCTGGAAGACAAACCCCAGCGTTTCATTTCTTAGGCGGGCGAGAGACTTGTCGCTCATGCCGGCAACGTTTTTACCGTTGATCTCGACGGTTCCCGATGTTGGTTTGTCGAGCAGGCCCATGATGTTGAGCATCGTTGATTTGCCGCAGCCCGACGGACCCATGATGCTGACAAACTCTCCTTCCTCTATTTCGAGACTGACATCGTCAAGGGCGCTTGTCTCGATATTCTTGGTCTGATATATTTTGCTGATATTCTGAAGTTTTATGATGGTAGACATAACAGTTTATGTATTATTGGTTGTTGATATATGTTTTTATTCGTCGCGCAGGGCGTCGACGGGATTGACTGCGCTCAGTTTGAGTGCCGGCAGCAGTGTGCCGATGATGACGCAGATTATTATGAGGGCATAGACTATAAGAGAGACAATGGCGAAATGTTCCCAGAAGCTGCCGACCCAGTTGTCTATGATGTTGATACCGCGGTTGTTGGTAAAACCGATGTCAAAGCCTTCTTTAAGCGCATATTGCAGATAGAGCAGATCGCCGATGATAAAGGCCGCGCTTGCCAGAACGACGCTCTCGCCTATGAGCATTCTGACAATGTGTGATTTCTGAGCGCCGAACGACCGCAGCACGCCGGTCTCCGAGATGCGGCGACGCGTCTGAAGCCAGAAACAGCCGATTGTGCCCAGCACGAGATTTATGAGAAAGAAGATACACAATATGGTTTTTACTTTGCGTTCCGACGTGACACCGTAGCCAAATTCGGTGTCGTCGATGAGTGCCTGCTGGGTTGCGATTTTATTGAGCCTGAAGTTGCCTATCGAAAGAGCATTGCGCCGCTCGGGGCCGAAGCCCGCCACAAATTCTTCGGCATCGATGCCGTCGGCAAGTCTCACGACATATGTAAATTCATCATAATCAATTTTGTTGTCATAACGTCTGCTGTTGATAAAGACGAGACAACGGGAGCGCAATATAGTCTGATAGCGCAGGCCTTTGACAACGCCGACGATAGTGGTGTAAGTGGTATCGTTGCCGTCGCGTGAGACCGAGACGAATTTCTTGCCGAGAGCGTTTTCATCGGGCCAGAAAAGTTTGGCATAGTCTTCTGTGACGATTACTTCACTACGTCCTGCATTCAGTCTCGACAGTTCTTCGGGTGATGGACTGCCGGGGGCTGATTCTATGCCCATGGTCTCGAAAAATTTGCTGTCGGGATAGTAGCTGACTGTCAAAATACTTTTGACGAGTGTGTCTACTGCCGGATTGCCTGAACTGAATTGATTGAAACTGTTGCTCGACGAGTTTAGAACGGGAGCATAGCCGACGAAACTTGCCGATTCAACTTCGGGCAACGATTCGAGATATCGGGCTATTTTAGACGAATTCGAGACATTTGCAGCCGAGTCGGCCTCCTCGGGGCGATATTCGGCAGCGTTGTCTGGCATTGATATGAACGAGAGGTTGACGAGCCGGTCGGCGTCATATCCCATTGGCAGATATCGGTCTGAAATGCTGACGGCCACGGGGTCGAGTATTTCCCATGCGAGCATGGTGACGATGATCAGCTCGGCGAAGAGCCAGCCGTTCTGTGTGCGGCGATGCCACAGGTTTTTGAATATTATCTTTAACATGGCTTATTGCTTTTCTTTGAGTGATGAGACGATAGGGTGTTTTAGCGAGCGCCATGCCGGAATCAGCCCTGACAGAAGGTTGAGTATGACGCAGACAAGGAATGAGAATATGAAAACGACCGGTGCGAAGAACATATCGGATGTTATCGATATGCCGCCGGGTATTTCTTCGGGAAAAGTGTCGAAGATAGAGAACAGCCAGTCGGAAGTGGCATTGATGAATAGCCATGTTAGGCAGAGGCCGATGACACCGCCCACAATCGTCAGAAGCAGATTTTCCCATAGAACCTGTCGCAGCAGTACGCCTCGGGTAGCGCCGAAAGATTTGCGTACGCCGAGCTCGGTAGAGCGCATTTCCATACGGCTCGAGATCATGCCGCTGAGATTGAGCGCAGGGACTATGAGAAGCACCAGAAATATGATGAGTTTATCTTTTATGACTTCCCACCAACTGAAATCTTCATCGCTTGGATACATAAAGACGTTAAGTACATGAGGCATGGGCTGTTTCCATATCTGAAGATCATGATCGGTGTTGGTTGACGCTTCGATACGCACAATCTCGTCGATCTCGCTTTTTAGAGCGTCGCCGTCCTGTGATTTGAAAAGGACTATAAAGTTGCCGGCGTAGTCGCTGCCTACTTTTTTATCATAACCGGCGACAGAAGTGTAGGGTATGTATATGTCGGCGAATGAATTGTAATTTACGCCCGAACCGGGTTTGACCACACCGCATATGCGATAAGGTATGTAATTGAGCACCAAACTTTCGCCTTCGACATCTTCTTTGCCGAACAGTTTGTCGGCGAGAGTGGTGGTGATGACCGCCGTGTGTGTGCCGCTCTCGAAATCGGTAGCGCCGAACGGACGGCCACTCTTGAAGTCGAATCTGAACATATCCCACCAATTGTTGTCTACAGCCTTTACTGTCACTTGCAGGCGACTTTTATCGGCTTTGTCGACATAATATTCCTGCCAGTTATCATACCAGGCAGTTGTGACATCGGCATTTTTAACGTCATAGAGTTTATTTTTCAAAAATTCATGACTCAGACGTGATTCATACCAGCCGTAGTCGCTTTTATCTCTCATTTTTGTGAAATAATAGGTCTCGTTGCGCTGGGTCTCGGGATAGATCGGCGCGATTTTGACGTAGTAGATGATAGCAAATGCCGTCGTCGTTGCTATGGCGAGTGCTGTGCCGACGACATAGATGCCTGTGAAGAGGCGGTTTTGCTTCATCATCTGCCAAGTCTGCTTACAGTAGGTTTTAAACATGATGAAAAAAATTGGTTTATAGATTGTTATTTGATTTTTATAGACGCGGTATTTCCGAAACGACCCATATCGTTGACAACTATACGGTCGCCGGGATTGAGGCCGTTCAAGACTTCGATATAGTCAGGCCCGGCATATCCGAGATCGACGCGGCGCAACTTGAGTTCGCCGGCACCGTCGGCGACATATAGGTCATAGGCCCTCGGGCCGGTGTAGAAGCGTATGTTGGGAATCCTGACGACATCTTCTTTAAGCCCGCTCGAAACATGTATGTCGGCTTTAAGCCCGGGGCGGAGCACCGCGGCACTGTCGCAGTCGAGTGCGACAGTGAAAGAGAGAGAACCGTTCTTTGACGTCGGTGATACCGAAGCAACGTGCCCTTCGATATATTCTTTGCCGACTTTGACCGTTGCACGGTTGCCGGTGCGGAGCTGTGCGGCGTGTGAGTCTGCCATTTCGCCTTCGACCTTATAGTGGCCGAGGTCGGCGATTACAGCCACCTGCTCACCTTGTGCGACCTGAGAGCCGATGCGGTCGACAACCGACGAGACCGTGGCGCGGCGCGGTGCGCGTATCTCGGCCATGTCGAGGGTGCGCGATGCTTCAGACAGCTCTTTGTCCATGATTTCAATCTCAAGACGTTTGAGCTCGATGTCGGCCTCTGCGGCGCGGGTCTCGTTGGCGAGTTGCTGTTCGAGTTGTTGATATTCGAGCAGCCCTGACCTGTAGGCAAACTCGACTTCGCGTACCCGGTCGGTCGTTCCGCTGCCGATGCTGTCGAGATAGCGTTCGTTGGCAAGCTCGACACGCTGTCGGTTGAGCTTCATGTCGGCGACTTTGATTTGCATTTTAAGATCTCCGAGGCGTGTGGCGTTGGCGGCTCGTAGTTGATCGAGCTGCAGACGCATCATCGCAAGCCGGTCAAGCTGTTTGTTATATTCATTTCGCGCAGTCTCAAGGTCGAGCAATAACAGCGGAGTGCCGGCGTCGACAATGTCGCCGGGGCGATGATAGACTTCGATGATGCGTGTTGTCAGTGGTGAGCTGATTATCTCCTCGAAAGCCGGCTCGACACTGCCGTAACCCGTGACCGAGGTGTTGACGTCGCCACGGTCGACGCTTACGAGCGTGAGTTTGTCGAGGCTGACCGATGTGCGCGTCAGTTTTGATATTATGATGCCGGCTGTGACTGTTGCCAATGCAATGCCGCCGTATATTGCAAGCCGTTTTATACGGGCTTTTTTCAGTTGTGATTTAGGTATCTCTCTGTCCATTTGGTGCGATGTTTTGCCTATATAGCGACAAATGGCGTGCCAAATGTGTAATCTATTGAGTACGAGTGTTATAATAAAGTGTGCGGGTGTCCGATTCCGAACACCCGCACACTTTTGTACGTTTGAAACGTTCAGTTTCTTTCTTTGATAAGACCTCGGCGGTATGCGGCGAGGAGTTTGTTGAGGTCAATGATCTGGCCGGCAAGTTCGCGGCCTTTATCGGTGTCGCGCACTCGCATACGGTCTGATTTATGTTCGCTGACGACGGTATTCGAGACAATATCGAGGCCTTCCTCGATTGCCTTGACCTGAGATTCAAAAGGCTCGTGTTCGACAAGCTGGAATCCGCGTGAATGGTAGACGAGCGTATATCCGGCTATGCCTGTATGAGGTTGGTAGGCTTTTGAAAAACCACCGTCGATTACGAGTCGTTTTCCGCCGGCTTTGACAGGATTTTCGCCTTTGAGAGTACGCACCGGCACATGGCCGTTGATGATATGAGAGCCTTCGGCCGGCAGACCGAACTCGGCAAGGATCTTGTCGCAGACTTCGGTGTTGTCGGCAAGGGTATAATAATTGCCGCGGGGCTCGGTGTGTGTCTTGGAGTCGTCTATGAGATAGCGTTCGAAAGTTGTCATTTTGCTCTTGTCGAAAAGGGGAGAGTCTGGACCACACCAAAGATACCACATATAATCAATGGCATAATTGCGCTCGGGCTCGTCACCGCCGCGACAGGCAAGCTGAACAAGGGTGTCAAGGCGGTCGAGAAGCCGTTTGCCGCTGAAAAACTCACCGTCGACCGTGACGTCTTTGAATGTGGCGTCGGCGTTCATCGGTATCGATGCGTGAAACATCAGATTGTTGTTGCATGACAGATAAAGCGAGCCGTGACTGAGAAGGCACTCGATGTGCCGTCCGAGGCGTTCGCTGTTGACAAAAGAGTTATGCAGCAGTCCTACTATCTGGCTCTCTGCTTCGGTCAGACGGTAGGGATTCTGAGGGTCGACAGTGGGGAAATCAGAGTCTTTAAGTTTATATTCGATGCCGTCGAGTTTGATCGTGCCGCGGGCATAATCGATTCTGTTCAGCAGCAGACGGTCATCCATCCTGAAATCGGGATGTCGCTCGATAATCTGTCCCTCAAGCTTCCATTGTATGATCGCAATGGCTTTGTGCATGCCGGCCATGATAGCCTTCTCATATTCAGAGTACATGCGTTCGGGGTCTTTGATGCGCGGCTTGTAAATTTCGGGTTTGACATCTTTGTAGGTCTCCATGGCAAATGTCGCCAACGGCAGCAGATTGATTGCATAGCCTTCTTCGAGAGTCTCAACGTTGCCGTAGCGCAACGCTATTCTGACAGTGTTTGCAATCGAAGCGTCGTTGCCGGCGTAGGCCCCCATCCAGAGTATGTCGTGGTTGCCCCATTGGATGTCGAAATCATGGTAAGCACAGATAGTGTCCATGATTATATGGGCTCCCGGGCCGCGGTCATAGATGTCTCCGATGACATGGAGTCGGTCGATGGCGAGCCGTTGTATCAGCTCGCACATGGCTACGATAAAGTCGTCGGCGCGCCGCGTGGATATGATGGTCGATATAATCTGCTTGAAATAATCCTGTTTGTTGGGGTCGGCCTCGGTTTCGTGAAGAAGCTCCTGTATTATGTAGCTGAAATCTTTAGGCAGGGCTTTGTTGACCTTAGAGCGGGTATATTTCGACGAAACGCTCTGGCAGACTTTGACAAGGCGGTTGAGCATGATCTCATACCACTCGCAGATATCGGTTTCATGTTGTTTGACTAGCTTCAGCTTCTCGCGCGGGTAATAGATGAGAGTGCACAGGTCTTTCTTTTCGGCTTCGCGGAGTGTGGCGCCGAATATTTCGTTGACCTTGCGCTTTACTGTGCCCGATGCGTTTTTGAGTACATGCTGGAATGCTTCATATTCACCGTGGATATCGGTGAGGAAGTGCTCGGTTCCTTTGGGCAGGTTTAGAATAGCCTCGAGATTTATAATTTCCGTGCTTGCCGATGCAATCGTGGGAAATGACCGCGACAGCAGTTCGAGATATTTCAGGTCAGCTTTAAGTTCGGTGGTAGAGTAATGTATGTGACGGTCCATTTTAGTCTTTATTTTTCACATGTAGAGACATATTTGCTGAGATTGTCGGGCCAACTCAGTCTGCCGCTTTTAATAATGTCTGCGGCTTTGACTATATTCGGTATATTCTTGACTATTTTTCTGTCGTTTTCCCAAGAATTGTCAGCGTCAAATTCACGCAGTCGCTCATTCGATTGGATATTCATGTGTATATGTTTTGTCTTCAACAATGCTTTGGTTGTTTTAGTGTCTAAGTCACAAGGCAGAACGGGTCTGAATCCAATCAGCAGCTCTTCTACGTTCCATCTGTTGTGCTCGGTCAGGGAGAGCTGTTTGATTTCTTCTTCGCTTAAATCTCTGATTTCAGACAAGGAGCTTATGCCGACCGAACGCAGTTTGAAGGGTATCGAATTTGCTGAATACAGTGATGACCATATCTTGGAGATACGGCTTTTGCCATTGCTGTTTTTGATTTGCTCCCAGCTGAGTCTAAGGTCGATGAGGGCGTCGACAGCCGTTTCCGAGGGGGTGTTGTCTTTGTCGACCGTGAGTAGCTTTTTAACTCCTTTCTCATCGTTATAGATGTAATTGATCATCGACGGTGTCGTCATGTCGAGATGTTGCAATATTCTACAGCTTTTCAGCATGCCGAACGGGCGCAAGTTGTCATATCGTCGATATTTGTTTTTATTTTCGATTGTGACACCGTCGGAGAGGTCTGTTATAAGGGCGCCGGTCGAACTCTGATATACCAGTATCTGAAGGCACTTTGAATAGACGGCTTCGGGCATATAGAGTGCGGCAGATGCGGCAGCCGCGTCATCGGGTATGCAGATTGCGATCGACGTCTTGTATTTTTCGTCATCGGCTGCGGAGACGAGATATTTTCTTATTGCCGGATCGGCGATGTCGCCTTTGATAAATTCCCAGTCGACGTCAACGAAGTTGTCACCGAGTATATCGAAAGGATATTTTTGGTTGAACGGAGAAGACGGGTCGGTTTTCCACGGCTCTATCCATGCTTCGGGCGCACGTTTGGCATCTCCTTTGGTTTGGTCTATATGTGGCGGACAGTCATATGTGACTGTGTGGGCCGCGGCGTCGACGTAACGGCTGCGCGACAACTCGAAGAGCGAGTTGAAGCGACCCTTGAAGTAGTTCATCTCGCGATCGGCATTAAGGTCGATAAAAGTTATCAGTGTACGCGGATGTCCGAGGCTTTTGTTCAGGAAGTTGGGAAAATGACAGGCGTGGGCAGCCTCGACAGCCAAGGAGACGCCTTCGCGCGACATGCCGACGATAATCAGATGTACACGCTCGGGTGAGTCGTAGCGTATACCGTCATTACCGTCGAGCGGTATATATCTGTTGCTTTGAGCGACGATGACCTGCTGCGCCCAGATCTCATAGATGTTGAACGGCATGAACTGCAGTTTGCCCTTGTCTTTGAGTTCTACGTCGGTAAACTGGAAGGCTGTGAATGTCGACTGGTGGTCAAACATGACGTTGCAGGGTATCGGACGGTTAACCTTGATGTCTTTTACCGTCGGTGACGTGATATTATCTTGGCTTTCGGTGTTTTCTGCTTTGTCTTTTGGAGCTGACAGAGGTGTGATTTCGAGTTTGCTGTCACCGACTATCTCGGCCACAATGTTAAGCGATTTGAGATTGATGGCATCGTGGCTTGTGCCGTCGATTTTTCTCGATTCTCCGATAATGAAGATTTCTTTGGCTGACTCGAGATTCAGTTCCTTAAGATTTTCCTTTGACGTACGTTCGCCGAAGTAAATGATTATAGGTTCGAGATCTTCAGGATTGTCGAGAACCGACAACAGATCGCGGCGGAGTTCTTCGGGGTCGCGTTTGGTCTGAATCAGTATGTAGTCGTATTTGCGGAGGTCATTCATTTCCTTTATAAGGCTTGCTGCTACAGGATGTCCGCCGATGATGACGGCGAATTTTGATTTTTTGAAGATACTGTAGCGCGCCTGTCCGTTTTCATACTCGCTCCGGCGATTGCTGAGCCAGTTGACAAGCACCGTGACGACGATGCCGTTGACGATAAAAAGGCCGAAAAGCGTCACGGCTATTCCAAATATCCAGTCGGCAAAATGGCCGTCTTCAAGCGAGTTGGGATTTGTCAGTTGCACAAATGTGGTGTAGAAATTCCATTTTGTTTCGCTTCCGGCCCGGCAATAGATGCAGTTGACGCCGAGGCCTATGAGCCACATGAGCAGAAAGATGATAAGTGTGATTCCAAGAAAAAAGGCAAACTGGCGTTTGAGACTTCTACTCATCAGTTGGTTGAGTGTAAGCTCATATCGGCTGCCACTCCAGTATTTAGGCACCCATTCGTTGTAAAAATATCGTCTTTTATTGTTTTTCCGCTTCATGGCTGTTGGTTTCAAATTTTTACAAAATTAATCTTTTTGTGTAAATAATAGCTGCCTGTGATGAAAAAAACGGCGGCCGCAAATTTGCAGCCGCCGTAGATGTGTTTTATATAGAGCGTTTCAGCCCCCGAAGTTATCGTAGTGTATTGATGAAGGCTCTACGCCCAGGCCATAGAGCATTTTGTTGACCGCATTGCTCATCGGACCGGGGCCGCACATGTAGTATTCGATATCTTCGGGATCGGGATGATCCTTAAGATATGTGTCATAGATTACCTGATGTACGAAGCCCGGAGTATATGCTACGCCAATCTCGTCGGCGACGGGATCGGGACGGTCGAGAGCGAGATGGAACTTGAAGTTGGGAAATTCTTTTTCGAGAGCGAGGAAGTCGTCGAGATAGAAGACCTCGTTGAGTGCACGGGCACCGTAGAAATAGTTCATTACACGGTCTGTGCAATGGAGTGTCTTTGTCATGTGCATGATCTGCGAGCGCAGTGGTGCCATGCCGGCGCCGCCGCCTATCCACATCATCTCGGCTTTTGAGTCGAATATCGGGTGGAAATCGCCGTAAGGGCCGCTCATAAGCACCTTGTCGCCCGGTTTGAGCGTGAATATATAACTCGACGCTATACCGGGATTGACGTCCATGAAGCCTACTTCGGGTTTTGGTTTGAACGGTGGTGTGGCAATGCGAACGGTGAGCATGATGCGGTCACCTTCGGCCGGATAGTTGGCCATTGAGTAGGCTCTGATTGTAGTGTCCTCGTTTTTGCATTTGAGCGAGAACAGACCGAACTTCTCCCATGACGGCAGATACTCGGGGCCGATGAGATCCTTGTCGATGTCACGGTCATAGTCCATGGTGAACGGCGGTATCTTGATCTGGGCGTATGAGCCGGGAATGAAATTCATATGCTCGCCTTCGGGAAGCTTGACGATAAACTCTTTGATGAACGTGGCGACATTGCGGTTCGAGATAACCTCGCATTCCCATTCCTTGACGTCAAGCACCGATGCCGGCACGTCAATCTTGAGATCGCCTTTGACCTTGAGCTGACAGCCGAGACGCCAGCCTTCTTTGATTTCCTTGCGGGTGAAGTGGACGGTCTCGGTCGGCAATATCTCGCCGCCGCCTTCGACGACTTTGACCTTGCATTGGCCGCAACTGCCCTTGCCGCCGCAGGCCGAAGGCAGGAATATGTTGTTGTCGGCCATTGTCGACAGAAGCGATTTGCCCGAAGTGGCCTCGACATTCTTGTCATTGTTGATGGTTATAGTGACGTTGCCCGTGTTGACGAGATATTTTTTTGCTATAAGAAGTATTATTACTAAAAGTAATGTTATCAGCAGGAAGATACCTACGCCGGCAAGCAGCGTCAGGCTTGTTGTCGATTGCAGTAATATATGGTTGAGCGTTGCCATGTCTGATCAGATTTTAATGCCGAGAAAGCTCATGAACGCTATTCCCATCAAGGCGGTTAAGATGAAAGTGATGCCGACGCCACGGAGCGGAGCGGGTATATTTGAATACTGGGCTATGCGTTCGCGTATTGCAGCGATGGCAGTGATGGCGAGAAGCCAGCCGAGACCCCAGCCGCCACCGGCGCAGACAGCCGTCCACACACTCGGAAAATCGCGTTGCTGCATGAACAGCGAGCCGCCCAGAATGGCGCAGTTGACAGCTATAAGAGGCAGGAAGATGCCGAGCGACGCATAGAGCGAAGGACTGTATTTCTCAACCACCATCTCGACAAGTTGTGTCATCGAGGCGATGACGGCGATGAATAGTATCAGAGACAGGAAGCTGAGATCTATCCCGGCATATTCCGGGCCGATCCATGACAGCGCTCCCGCTTTTAATACGTAAGTCTCAAGAAGATAGTTGATGGGAAGTGTGATGACAAGCATAAATGTCACGGCTACGCCCAATCCGAAGGCGGTCTTGACATTTTTGCTCACCGCCAAAAACGAACACATGCCCAAGAAATAGGCAAATATCATATTGTCGACGAAAATCGACCTGATAAACAGATTGAAATTTTCCATAATTCGCGTTTATATTGTCAGATTTATGGTTCCTGTAGATCTTTGTTGCGGCTGCGGTGTACCCAGATGATGCAGGCGACGGTGACAAGAGCCATCGGCGGCAGTATCATAAGGCCGTTGTTGACATAGCCGGCTTCATAAAACGAATCGGGTACGACCTGATAGCCGAGCAGCGTGCCGCTGCCGAGCAATTCGCGGAAGAACCCCACGATTATCAGTATGCCGGCATAACCGACACCGTTGCCTATGCCGTCGAGAAACGAGGCCCACGGACGGTTGGCCATAGCGAATGCCTCTAGACGTCCCATGAGGATACAGTTGGTTATGATCAGACCGATGAACACTGACAGCTGTTTGCTGACATCATAGGCATATGCCTGAAGCAACTGGCTGACGATGACGACGAGGCCGGCGACGACAACAAGTTGCACGATGATTCGTATGTTTGTCGGGATTGTGTTGCGTATCAACGAAATAATTACATTCGAGAACGCGAGAACGGCTATTACGGATAGTCCCATGACCAGAGCCGGGGCAAGTTTTGCCGTGACTGCGAGCACAGAGCATATGCCAAGAATCTGTACTATTACCGGATTGTTTTTTGAAAACGGATTGAAAAGTACGTTTTTGTAATCAATTTTTTCGGCCATGGCTTATTTATTTAAAGTTGACAGAAAATTCTTATATGGGGTGAGGCAATCATCGAGCATGGCCGCAACGCCTTTGCTGGTGATAGTGCCGCCCGAGATGGCATTGACATAATCTTCGCCGTCCGACGGTTTCTGCCCGGTTTTTATGACATTTACAGGCTTGAACTGTCCGTCCTTGAAAATATGCTTGCCGTCAAACTGGTCGCTGAACGCCGGCTTTTCTATTTCGGCGCCGAGACCGGGTGTCTCGCCCTGATGGGCGAAGTAGGCGCCGTAGATCGTCGAACCGTCGCTGTCAAACGACACATAGCCCCAGATCGGCCCCCACAGACCGGCCCCGTTGACCGGCACGATATATTTGACGCCTTTGTCGCCGAGGTCACAGACATAGACAGGCAGAAGTCGTTCGTCTGCCGGTTTTTTGCTCTCGAGTGTGGTGTTTATGTCGAAAGCATTGCCCTCTGCGCGGTTGCCGTCTTCTGTGATGACAAAACTGTCATTGATGTGACGGCGATAGATTTCAATTATATTCTCACCTTTTTCAGGGGTGATATGGACCGATGCCATGATCTGACGCATTTTGTCTGCATCGAGATTTGCCTGCTGGCGGGGTTTTAACGACATAGCTGTGAAAGCGAGCGCCGAACCGACCAGAACAACGAGTGCCACTATATAGATTACCGTATAAGTATTACTTTGCTTATTCATGGTCATGCTGTTTTTGAGTTTATACGTGCGCGACGCATGCGTCGGCGGATATTGGACTGAACGACGCAGTAGTCGATAAGCGGTGCAAACGCGTTCATCAGCAACACTGCGAGCATTGCGCCCTCGGGATAACCGTTGTTATATGTGCGTATGATGACGGCTATCACACCGATGAGGAAGCCGTAGATATACTTGCCGGTTGTCGTCCGTGCGGCTGTGACGGGGTCGGTTGCCATGAAGACAGCCGCGAAAGCAAAGCCGCCATAGAGCAGTTGGTCGACGGGAGACAGATAAGAAGCGGGGTAGGTAGGTGTCTCGAAAGTATTGGCGATCCAGCCCATGATGAGGCCGCCGGCAAAAACAGACAGCATTATACGAGGGTCGGCGATGCGGCATAACAGCAATATCGCGGCACCTATGAGTATGCATATCACAGAAGTTTCACCGAATGATCCGGGAATAAGACCGACAAAAGCGTCCCAGGCCGTCAACGGATCGCCGCCGGCGCCGGTGAGCTCGAGTGCGCCTCCGCTGTGTGTGGCTATCTGGCCGAGAGGTGTGGCGCAGGTATAGCCGTCAACAGCTGCCGTGCCGTAGCCGAGCGCTTTGCCCGTGGCGACAAATACTCTGTCGCCTGACATCTGGGCCGGGTAGCTGAAAAAGAGGACTGCACGTGTTACGAGCGCCACATTGAAGATATTATAGCCTGTTCCACCGAAGACCTCCTTGACAAAGATGACCGAGAAAGCGACGGCTACAGCCATCATCCAGAGCGGAGTCTCGACGGGAAGTATCATAGGTATAAGTATGCCCGAGACAAGAAATCCTTCCTGAATCTCTTCGTGACGCCACTGGGCGAAAGCAAACTCTATGCCGAGGCCTACAAGATAGGCAACAACGACTTTGGGCAGGATAGAAAGAAATCCGTAGAGCATCATTTCCCAAAACGGGAAGGTGTCAAGCCCCAGCGCAAGCTGATGCTGATAGCCTGTATTATACATACCGAAAAAGAAACACGGCATCAGGGCCATGACGACGATTATCATCGTGCGCTTTGAGTCTATGGCATCGTGAATCTGGAGCCCGCGTTTCGGTGAAGTGGTCGACGGCGTGAAAAGAAAGGTATCAAAACCGTCGAAAACAGATCTGAATGCGTGTAATTTCCCTCCTTCTTCAAAGTTGGGCCTCACGCGGTCGAGATAGTTTTTTAAAAATTTCACGGTGATATTTTTGTTTGAAGTTAATATCGTAGGTTATTCAACGCTCTGACGCATGTAGTCAAGTCCTTCGCGCACTATCTGTTGGAGCGGGAGTTTTGACGTGTCGACATACTCGGCGACGGCAAAGTCTTCGGGCGCAACTTCATAGATGCCGAGCTTCTCCATGGCGTCTATGTCATGGCTGATGATAGCTTTTATCAGATACTCCGGCATGATGTCGAGAGGAACCACACGATCATATTCGCCGCTCATGATCATGGCGCGCCGGCCGCCGTTGAGACGGGCGTCCGGCGCGAAAAAGCGTCCGAGAAAATGACCGGGAAATGTCGGACTTACACTTGCCTTCGACGGCTTCAGCGAAGCCCAGCCCATAAACTCGGCAATGTCGTCACCTTCGGCAATGACGGTTATCTGCCGGTAGGGAAAGTGCATGTAGCCGTTCTCTTTTTCGGCAACACCGTTAAAGACGTTGCCCGATATGATTCTTATATGATGATCTGATTTTTTGACGAGACCTCTGGTGACCGTGGATATGGAAGCTCCGAATACGGTTCTGATAAGCGATGGTTTGACTACTTCCGGACCGGTGACGGCAACAACAGTCGAACAGTCTCGTCGCCCGGCTGTGACGAGGATGCCGATTCGATATAATGTGTCGATGCCGAGAGTCCATATCGTCTCGCTCTTGTTGACCGGAGATATGTTGGCTGCCTGTACGCCGGCGTTACCCGAAGGGTGGGGGCCTGTTACTGTGACACTTTCAGCCCCCTTGATGCCGGCAAAGAAAGAATCTTCGCGATGCGAGATGTAAATCTTACCGGATGTGACGACAGACAGAAATTTTACGGCAGCTTCATATACCTTAAGATCCGTGGGCATGTATGTCTCGTAGGCTGCCGCCAGCGGTGCCGAATCTATAGCCGTCACGAATATGTCGCGTGGCGTTTTGGATATATCCGGAATAATGTCGTACGGGCGTTGCCTCATCTCGGTCAACAATCCTGATTCGGCAAGCAGCCTTACTGCATTTTCTGACGTGAAACCGGTTGGAATATCATATTTGACAATGCCTGACGCGGTGCCGCACGATTCAACCTCGACTCTTACTATTTTTCTCCTTTCGCCTCTGACGATAGCCTTTACACGTCCCGCTACGGGTGAAACAATCTTGACTTCCGGACGATACTTATCGTGCATCAGCGGTGAGCCGATTGCCACGCTATCGCCCTCCTTAACGTCAAGTTTCGGTTTCAGCCCCGTGAAATCATCGGGATCGATAGCGATAAGGTCGGTCTCCATCTGATGGATATCGCTGTCTGTGACAGCTCCGCATATCTTCAGGTCCAATCCCTTCTTGATCTTGATTTTCATAAGGTAGGTCTTTATGTTTTGAATTTGGATATCGGTGTTTGGAATTTTTTAAATAAGTTTCCTAAATAATATAGGTGCAAAGATACTCATAATATTAATACATGTTAACTCTTGACGCCGAAATTGAAGTTAAAAAATACTTATTAGGCCATTACGGAGGATTTCGGCGTAGACACGATCCGGTTAATGGGGCGGCTTAGAAAGCGGCTTTCGCTGGCGAAAGGATAGTTATGAAAAACAAGTATTTGCTATTTTTAAATAATTTTAATTGAAATGATATGTTTTTCGCGCAAAAAACGCCAACCCTCAATAGCGCAGGTGAAAAATAAGAGAAAATATTTTGAGGGTTTAAAACAACTTTGTAAATTTGCGAAGTGATGACAGGTGATTTTGCTATGTCGAATCTATATAATATGACAATATAATTATCGTTTCTATACATGACAATTAACTTTTAATTATAAACCGGACTGATGCCTATAACGTAATACCGGATCTGAAAACCATAGAAACTCAATAAGATAAAGACTAATTCATATAACAAAAACAAACATTTTTCAACAACATTAATTTAATTTAGTTTCAAAAAAAATCATGGAAGCTCAAAAGCCAAATGTAAAACCCGCTGCTGCGGGTAAAGCAAAAAAATCAAATGCACCCGGTATCAAAAACGCATCTTGGGTAATTTTAATTTGCGCATGTGTCTGCGTTCTTCTGTTCCTTTTCTGGTTCGGTAACGACATGCACTTCGACGAAGACGGTCATCCCCAGAATCTTTGGGGCACAATCTACAAAGGCGGTTTCATCGTGCCTGTGCTTCAGACCCTCTTCCTCACTGTGATCGTTCTCTCGATCGAGCGTTACATCGCACTTAACTCGGCCGCCGGCAAAGGCAACATCACCAAATTCGTTGCCAATGTAAAAGCTTGCCTCGCTAAAAACGACATTGCAGGTGCTCAAAACCTCTGCAAAACACAGAAAGGCTCTGTTGCCGCTGTAGTCGCTGCCGCTCTCGTACGCTACGAAGAAATGGACAAAAACACTGTCCTCTCTAAAGAGCAGAAAATCGCTACTCTTCAGAAAGAAGTGGAAGAAGCTACCGCTCTTGAGATGCCCGCCCTCCAGCAGAACCTCCCCATCGTTGCCACAATGACAACCCTTGGTACTCTCGTCGGTCTTCTCGGTACTGTAATGGGTATGATCAAATCGTTCCAGGCTCTTTCTCAGTCAGGTGCTCCCGACTCGACAGAACTCTCGACCGGTATTTCCGAGGCTCTTATCAACACCGCCTTCGGTATCGCAACCGGTGCGTTTGCTGTAATCTCTTACAACTTCTACACCAATAAGATCGACAACCTCACTTACGCAATTGACGAAATCGGTTTCTCAATCGTTCAAACATTTGCAGCTACTCACTAATTCCATATTTCCAATCTTATAAACAATCACCAATTATAAATAGGTAAATATGGGAAAAGTAAAAATTAAAAGAAAAAGTACTCTCATCGACATGACCGCGATGAGTGACGTGACTGTTCTTTTGCTTACTTTCTTCATGTTGACTTCAACCTTCCTGCAGAAGGAGCCCACCATCGTCTACACACCTTCTTCAGTCTCTGAAGAAAAAGTGCCGATGAACAACCTTGTGACGGTGCTCGTTTCATCAGCCGACAAAAGCGGCAAATACGACGACCCGTCAGTGCTCGAAGGCAAACTCTTCATCTCGTTCACCGGTGATGCAGACTCGACCCTCTCAAGCGAAAAAATCCGCTTGATGATGCTCGACGAAGCTCTTTCACTATACAACGAAAAGCATAAGAGCAATCCCATTCAGCTCACCGCTCAGCAGAGAGGCACATTCGGAACAATCAACATGTTTGGCGTTCCTTTCAGTGTGCTCCCCGAAATGCTCTCGATGAGTATCACCGACCGCGATAAATTCCTGGGCGATCTTTCAAACCCCAAAGTCGGAATCCCTATTGACGACAACACCGACTCAAAAGGCAACCTCAATGACTTTCAGGTTTGGCTTCAGGCAATTTATAATGTCGCACAGCGTATAAACAAAGAGCAGGCCGAAAGTCTCACTCCCGAAGAGCGTCAGCAGATGACAAACCTCTACACAGCCCTTATGCGTAAAGGTCAGGGTATTGCCATCAAGGCCGACAAAGACACTCCGTTTACCACCGTTCACCGTGTCTTTGACAACCTTCAGACCATGAAGCTCAACAAGTTCAGCCTCATGACAGCTCTCAAATCAGAAGAAGAACCCACTAAATAAGGTAAAGCAATATGGCACAAATAGAACAATCTGACAAAGGCGGCAAAAAGAAAAAAGGCGCCCAGAAAAAGATGTCTATCCATGTGGACTTTACCCCCATGGTGGACATGAACATGCTTCTGATCACATTCTTCATGCTCTGTACTACGATGATCAAGTCTCAGACACTCCAGATTGTACTTCCTACCAACGAAGAAGTCAAGAAAGAGAACCAAAACCAGGCCAAGGCCTCTGAGGCACTCACAATGATTCTCGACACAGAGTATGAAGGTGACAAACCCAAAGTTGACGGCGAAACCGGCAAAACCATTCACAATATCTATTATTATGAAGGTATGGCCGACACAACGTTCTCGACAAGCAAATACCTCCAGAAAGAGCAGTTTATCGGCAACCAGAACCGTCAGCCCCAGGGCATCAGAAAAATTCTCCGCGGTAAAAACGAAGCCGTTATGGAAGAATACGTAAAGCTCAAAGAGCAGTGGAAAAACAAGGAGATCACAAAAGAAGAATTTGACCGTTTGGCCAAAAAGAACGCTTCTGACTCAAACAAGGTTCGTCCTGTCGTCGTGATCAAACCCGGTCCCAACACTACTTACGAAGGCCTTATCAATGCTATTGACGAAATGAACATCAACCAGATTTCACGTTACAGCATCGAGCTTCCGACCGCGACAGACACACTTCTGCTCAAACACTTCGAGCAGGCTACCGGCGAGACTATTATCCGTCCCACTATAAGAAAGAATAAATAATTAACTCTAACCGTTTAGAACAATGGCAAAAGACGTAGATCTTTCATCAAAAGAGTGGCGCGATATAGTATTCGAAGGCAAAAACAAAGAGTTCGGCGCCTATACACTCCGTGCCGGCTCGCCTGCCCGCCACACCCGTTCGATCGTGATAGTTCTCGCTATCCTCATACCCGCCCTCATTCTTCTCGCACTTTTCTATAAAGGCGTTTTCGGTAAACCCGATGAAGAGGAGATGGCCATCAACACCGTTCAGGAAATCGCCACTTTCGACGCCCCTGAAGAGGAAGAAATCGAGGAAGAAGAAGAACAGGTCATCATCGAACAGCCCGAAGAAGTCATCGTGCCCGAAGAAATCACCAACGAGCAGCAGGTGACAAACATTCTCGTAACCGAGGATGACAAATATGAAGAAGACAAGCAGGTTAAAAACCAGGAAGAAGTCATGGAGAACACTTCTATGATCGGTTCGGTCGACTTCAACGAAGGTGTTGAAGACCTTAATAAGACCCACATCGTGGATCAGGTTATTCAGGAAACAAAACCCGTTGAGGAAGAAAAGGTTTATAACATGGCTATGGTTGAACAGCAGCCCGAATTCCCCGGTGGCACAGCTGAGATGTATAAATGGCTCGGCAGCCACATCAACTATCCCGCAGCCGCATCTGAAGAAGGTGTTCAGGGTAAGGTTATCGTCGAATTCGTAGTGTCAAAAACCGGTAAGGTTGAAAACGTCCGCGTACTCCGCGGCCGTCACCCCGCTCTCGACAAAGAGGCCGTGCGAGTCGTCAAAGCGATGCCCGCATGGAACCCCGGCCGTAACAACGGTCAGCCCGTTAAGGTTACATACACACTGCCTGTCACATTCAAACTCCAACAGTAATTCGCTTTTGAATTCCATACCCTTTCGTTCAACTGCCGGCGACAATCTCGTCGGCAGTTGATTTTTTCCGTATTATTTGCTTACGATAACCTTTTGCGTCTTGCCTGTCGCACAAATTATCACTAACTTCGCGTTATGATTGTCGAAAAGCTGTTTACTTGGTTGCGGGTAGTGTCAATTGCACTGTTGGCATTTTTTGTCGCGTTGCCGATATGTCTTTATGTGACTCTGTCGACCAATTGGGCACGTGATAGAGTGAGGCACGTCGCAGAAGTCGAGTTGTCGGCGCTTCTATCGACTGTCGTGCGAATCGACCGTGTCGAGATCAAACCTTTTAACCGTGTCTCTGTCTATGGTCTCAGCGCCTGTGATGACAACGGTCAAAATGCCCTTGTCGCCTCCGAGGTAAGTGCGGCGTTCGAGCTGTTTCATTTTATTTCGACCGGGCGTATGGTTTTTGATTTCGCGCTCGTCGACGGCCTGTCACTACGCCTCTCGCGTCCGACAAAAGGCGCTCCGCTCAATATAGCACATATCATCGACCGCCTTAAATCAAATAAAGGAGGCCGGGCTGCCACGTCGTTTGATATCAAGATAAATACTGTAGTTGTTTATGACGGTCGCCTTGACTATGACATCGATGACATGCCGCATCTTGACAGCGTGTTTGATCCGGCTCACATATCATTGAGCCGTCTGAACCTCAACGCCTATATCCCGCGTCTGGCACGTGATGAATACCGCGTCGAGCTTGATCGTCTCTCATTTGTCGAGCAATCGGGATTCGTTCTGAAAAATCTCGTAGCCAAAGCCGATATTTCCAAAACATCATTTGTGATAGACGAATTGAAAATTTCACTCCCTGTATCAGAACTGGCCGTTGAACCTATTATGATGACTTATAGAGACTTCGATGACATTGTAGAAAGCCTCAGAGAGAGGAGTATCGCACTGAAACTGAAAGCCGCATCTCATATATACCCGCCTGATTTAGCTGCATTTATGCCGGTGTTGAATAACTTTGATTACGATTTTGAAGTTTCGTGCGATACGGATTTTTCATTAAGGTATTTAAATGTCAGCAAGTTCCATATGTTCAACAAGCTTATGGATATCGACGTTAGCGGTAATGCGGCATTAATGTCAGATGGTGTTGAAAGACCGCGGTTTAACCTTGAACGGTGCGATATTTCTGCAGATATACCCCGGCTGCTTGCAACATTAAAAACCATTAAGCCCGATTTCTCGTCAAAACATCTTGACGCTATCAAGACGCGTCACCTCTCGGCTCAGGTAGAAGGCCGTGGCGATCTGTCATCCGGCCGTTTTTTTGCCGATCTGTACGCCGGCGAGAATACTGTTTCATGCGAAGCGGTATATCAGACTTCCGATACATTTAAAACAGCCCGTATCAAAACTACAGCCGATTTCTCGTTCAATGATATAGCATCGTTTACAGAAGGTGGTGATTTGAGCGCGGCGTCAGGTATCGCAAAAGCAAATCTCTATTTTGTTAAAAAGAAAATCTCGGGTGATATTTCGCTTGACGAAGCAAGTGTGACATATAAAAATTATCGTTATGACAATATTGACGGCAAAGTTGAGTTTGACGGCAAAACAGCCGTTTTCAATGGTGCCGTCGCATCTGAGGCCCTCACACTCGAATTTGATGGAAATTTTAGTGACAACAGACCCGTCAAGGAGTTTGCAGCAGTGGTTAATATATCGAAAGCAAATTTCAATGCCCTTAATTTGATTGACAAATATGAAGGCTATAGTCTGAGTGCCGCCATGGAGACAGACGTAACATTCTCCACACTTGATGATCTTGCCGGCATCTTGTGCGTTCATGATCTTCGTTATTCGGGCAGAGACGGAAAAAATCTGACAGTCGATAACTTTAAAATCGAGATTGAGCGCGAAGATCCGCAGCCGACTGTCGAAATCGTTTCTGACTTTCTAAACGGTTGCATCGATGGAGATATAAAATTTACGACTTTTCCTAAAACTGTTGTCAATATCGTTGCCGAGGTATTCCCCGCTCTTTTGGATGAAAACGAAATCAAGAAACTTAAAGAACTTGATCTCACGGGTAATAAATTCGATTTCGATTTTACGCTCGGAGCTTCTGAAAATATATCGCAATTCTTCAGACTGCCTGCCGATGTAATATATCCGGTCACTATCGACGGATATTTTGACGGTGACGTGCGCAGGGCACAGCTTGGTATTGATGCCCCTTATCTGCGGCAAGGAGACAAAATTGTCGAAAACACCAGTATCTTTGTCAATTTAAATGCCGATGACAATCAGGCTGATATATATGCAACGACTCAGATGCCGACAAAAAAAGGCAAACTCGCTCTCGTTGCGGCACTTTCCGGTACGCACAATCGCGTAGACAGTCGCATCGATTGGGCGATAGAGCGCACCATTCCGCTCAACGGACATATAAACTTCTCAACCCTTTTTGACCGAAATGAAGATAGCGGTCTTGTTGTGCAGACAGATTTTAACCCCGGGACTGTAACATTCGGCGAAGAATTGTGGAACATCAATAACTCGCGTATAAACTACAGAGACAAATGCATCGAAATCGACCGTTTCGCTCTCGACACTTCAAATCAGAAGCTTATGATCGACGGTGTCATCTCTGCCGACCCGGTGGATTCTCTCGTTGTGCGTCTTGACAGCGTCAGACTCATAGAGATTTTCGAGACACTCGAAATAGACAAGGCTCTTATCGGAGGCACGGCAACAGGAACTGTTACCGGTAAAAACCTTCTGTCAAGCATCCCCGAACTCAACTCCGATAATCTGCACGTCGACGATATCTCATACAACTACTGTGTTCTTGGCGATGCCGATATAATCGCAAGATGGGATGCCGGTCGTAAGGCTGTCTGTCTTGACGCCGACATCGAGGAAGAAGGAGGACGCCATTCGCGAATCTCAGGCGACATTTTCCCGATGACTGAATCGCTTGACATTACCTTTAACGCCGATCATGTCAAAGTCGGCTTTATGAAACCGTTCATGTCTGCTTTCGCATCCGATCTCTCGGGATATGCAAGCGGCAACGCCAGACTGTTTGGAACATTCAAATATATCGATCTCGAGGGAGATGTATTTGCTGAAGACCTGAAAATCAAGATAGATTTTACAAATACATGGTATCGGGCCAACGACAGCATCAGACTGCGTCCGGGAATGATAGATATAAGAGATGTCACAATCTATGATATCAACGGCAACACCGCCATGCTTAACGGCGTTGTCAGACACAAATTCTTTAAAGAACCGTCATTTGATTTCAAAGTCACCGATGCCCGCAATTTCCTAAGCTATAACGTCGATTCAAAACTTAGCCCCGACTGGTACGGCACGGTCTACGGCAATGGCGGTGCTACGATTTCGGGTGAGCCGGGTGTCGTCAATATCGGCGTCGACATGTCTACAGCCCCAAATTCAACATTTACATTTGTTTTATCAGACCGCCTTGACGCCGATGAATACTCGTTTTTGACATTCCGCGACCTAACCCCAGTGCCTGATAAAGATGACGCCGATTCAGACCTGCCCGAAGCCGTCAAAGAGTACCGTCGGCGCTCTCTTCAGAGCGTCAGCGACGCTCCTTCGGCATATAACATGGATTTGAAAGTCGACATCACACCGCAGGCAGTAGTTACATTGGTGATGGACCCTGTCGGCGGCGACGAGATCAAGGCGAACGGCTCGGGAAATCTTAGACTGACATATGGATCGGTCAATAATGATCTCCGCATGTATGGCACCTATGAACTCGAACACGGCAGCTATAATTTCACACTACAGGACATTATCATCAAAGACTTCTCAATTAAAGAGGGCAGCCGCATTGAGTTCCACGGCGATCCCTATGCCGCCGCTCTCGACATAAAGGCTGTCTATGCTACAAATGCTAATCTGAGCGATCTCGACGAGTCGTTCACACAGGATAAAGATCTCAACCGTACAAACGTCCCGGTTCACGCTCTGTTGCTTGTAACCGGTGATATGCGGCAGCCCGATATAGACTTCGACCTCGAATTCCCGACCCTGACTGTCGATACATATCGTAAGGTCAGAAGCATCGTCAGCACAAAAGAAATGATGAACCGCCAGATAATCTATCTCCTTGCGCTCAACCGATTCTATACCCCCGATTATATGGCGTCGACAACAAAAGGCAACGAACTCTTCTCTGTCGCCTCATCGACAATATCGAGTCAGTTGAGCAACATTCTCGGAAAACTCAGCGACAACTGGAGCATCGCTCCGAATTTGAGGAGTGACCGCGGCGATTTCTCCGATATCGAGGTAGACGTAGCTTTGTCAAGCCGTCTGCTCAACAACCGTCTGTTGTTTAACGGCAATTTGGGCTATCGTGATAAGTCGTTGAATACAAACCAGTTTATCGGCGATTTCGACATAGAATACCTGCTTAACAAACGCGGTTCGTGGCGACTCAAGGCCTATAACCGCTATAACGACCAGAATTTCTATGTAAGAACAGCCCAGACCACTCAAGGAGTCGGCATCATGTTTAAACGTGATTTCGACGGCCTTTTCAATTTCCTTAAGCCCCTGCGATCAAAACAAAAAACATACATAGACAAAGATAAAACCGGGTCACATTCCGACAGTATAGCACCGGCAGATACAGTCCGGCGCGATAATCGAAAATAAACAGCCATGGAACAAATAGTAACCGCAATAGGCGGATTTTTAAGCGACTACATATTGATTGCCGTATTGCTTCCGGCAGCAATATATTTTACATGGATCACACGCGGAGTGCAGTTTACCATGGTAGGCCGTATGCTGAAGCTGCTGTTCAAGTCCGGCGATAAGGTTAAAGACAAAGGCCAACACCACTCTGTCAGTTCCTTTCAGGCATTTGCCGTTTCTATCGCCAGCCGTGTCGGTACAGGCAACCTCGCCGGCGTGGCGACAGCCATAGCCCTCGGTGGTCCCGGTGCAGTTTTCTGGATGTGGGTTATCGCCCTTCTGGGTGCCTCGTCAGCATTCGTGGAATCGACACTTGCACAACTCTTCAAAGTGCGCGGGCGCAAATCATTTATGGGTGGCCCGGCATATTATATACAGAAAGGCATCCGATCGAGGCTTTGGGCTGTGACTTTTGCAGTACTGATAACAGTTACTTTCGGACTTGCATTCAATTCTGTTCAGGCCAACACCATTTCTCAGGCATTTTCCAACACATTCGACATAGACGCATGCCTGACAGGTGCGGTGATAACAGCACTTACGCTTGCTATCATTTGGGGTGGCATAACAAGCATCGCGCGCTTCAGCGAGATCATCGTTCCCGTGATGGCGATAGCTTACGTAATACTCGCTTTGGTTGTAATAACGATTAACATCACATCATTTCCACATGTTATATCTTTGATTGTCAAAAACGCCTTTGGCATAGATCAGGCCTTTGGCGGAGGCATGGGCATGGCAATCATAATGGGCATTAAACGCGGACTCTTCAGCAATGAAGCCGGTGAAGGCTCGGCTCCTAATGTCGCAGCCACGGCTTCGGTGTCCCATCCGGTCAAACAAGGCCTTATACAGGCATTCGGCGTTTTTACAGACACTCTGCTCATCTGTACGGCTACCGCTTTCATAATATTGTGCAGCGGGGTCTACACCATGGACCATGACGGCATCATATTGACACAGAAATCAATCGATGCAGCTCTCGGTGTAGAAGGTCCCGGCTCGATTTTTGTTAGCATTGCCATATTCTTTTTCGCTTTCACATCAATTGTGGCAAACTACTATTATGGAGAGACAAACATCCGATTCATTATCAACAGTCAGACATTGGTAAATATCTACAGGCTTGTCGTAGCTGTCATGGTTTATATAGGGTCTGTCTCGAGTCTTGGCTTTGTCTGGGGATTTGCCGACATCACTATGGCGCTTATGACCCTTTGCAATCTCGCCGCAATTCTCGCTCTCAGCCGTTATGCCGTCATATGCCTGAAAGACTACCGCAACCAGCTCAGTCGCGGACTCGATCCGGTATATCACTCTTCAACAATACCGGAGATCTCATCCGAGACAGAATGTTGGGACGAATGACAAAAAAACAGGCCTCTTATCTAAGAAGCCTGTCTGAAATGAGAGAGGAGAATGGTTATTTGTCTTTCTTGTCATTGATGCCGGGATTGACAATAAAGTGCGTTGTCTGAGTCCCTGAAGGTATATCATCAGCACTTTCGACTACATACACACTGTAGACAACCAAGGCGTTTGCCGGCGATTTATCGACCGCATAGACCGGACATTCGATTTCAAGAAGATGTTCACCTATACGTGTCTCTTCTGTTGTCTGAATCTCGAAACCGTAAGGCGCCTGGAAGTTTGCGCCGATATGATAGTAATCCCAGAAATAATCGGCTGAAGTGATGATAGCACTCTTGTCTTTATCATTATTGATAACCTGAATACTTTCGATCTTGAATGCGTCACCTCTGACTACATAGAGCGCATTGTTTACGTTTACAGCGCCGCTGATATCAATTGAAAAGTCAACATCGGGCAGATCATCGTCATCATCGCAGGCAACGAATGCAAACGGAAGCACTAAAAGAAGAAGATAGTAAAACTTTTTCATAATCATAACAACATTAATTTAATTTATACTCTTATAACATAAAAGCCTTTGAATTGTTCGATTTGCCGGACGCGATTATAAAAATTAGAGAATTATACGAGATAAAAAATTTATTATATATGGCAAATCCACGCCATTTTGCCTTGAGGGTAATTTGGGATAGTTTAAGGTATGTTTCGGGCAGCATCCCCGCTTTGTCGATTTGACGGAAATTAGTACCTTTGCAGTCTGAAATAAGAGAAATCTTTTTATCACGGCGATGCGCAGACTATCATTCAGGCTAATACTGCTATTGGCATTCTATTCAGCGGCTGTATTACAGACCGATGCCATATCGTTTGCTCTCGATTCGATAGCAGAGTGGGGCAGATTCCCGCGATTCTGTGTCGGAGTTTACCGCTGGGGTGATAAATTCTTTAACAGCTATGATTCCACCTATGTCAAAGGCACAGGTTATAAATTTAATGTCAAGCTGACAACCGAAAGCTGGACAGACTACTATAATTTCGAGATTCCAAATGATAAACGCATCAGGATGATATCCGATCCGTCTACCACCGCCGGTGTCTATCTGACATATCTTGCCGTGTCGGCAGGTTATAACATCAACGTGAGCAATCTTATTTCGGGTGCCAAACAGTCGCGTACGCGTTTGAATTTCGGATTTAATTGCAGCCTTTTCGCTGCCGAGTGGTCCTATATGACCAATGACGTCGGCACATCTATAAGATGGTTTGGCGACCGGCGACATGGCGAGTCGATAAATCTGCCCTTCAGAGGTATCAATATATCAACCTGGAATCTTGACACCTATTATTTTTTCAATCATAAGAATTATTCCCAGGCCGCGGCATTTAACTTCAGCAAAATTCAGAAAAAAAGCCAAGGTTCGTTCTATGCCGGCATTTCAATCTACACACAAAAATTCAATTTCGACTTCTCTGAACTCCCCGATGATATGAAAGCCCTGTTGCCTGCTGATTGGCCCGATCATCGCTACAAGGTCAGAACCCACAACTATGCCTTCCGTCTTGGCTATGGCTACAACTGGGTCTTTGCCCGACATTGGAATCTTGGCATAAGCGAATCACCGATCATCGGTCTTAGAAAAGGCAAAGTCATCAACGAAAAAGAAGGCTCGTCTTTTGCGCTAAACAATCGGTTGCGTGCCTCGGTTGTCTGGAATAACCGCAAGTGGTTTGCAGGTGTCATATCAAATTTTGATACCGGTCTTATATATGATAAAGACCATACACTTGCTTCCGGGCAAATCTGTGTACAATTTTCAGTCGGATACCGTTTCAACATATGGTAAAAACAATGGGGCGCATCGGCCTGAAACCTGATGCGTCCCACTGCTTGGATTGTGGAGAATCGTTTTGATTTATTCTTCTTTGTTGCTTTCGGCGTAGTCTTTGAGAAGTTTCTCCTGCACGTCGCCGGGCACGAGTTCATAAGAGGCAAACTTCATTGTGAATGAAGAGCGTCCGCCTGTGATCGAGCTAAGGGCGGTCGAGTAGCTTGACATCTCTTTGAGAGGCACTTTTGCCGAAATTTTCTCGAAGCCGTTTTCACTTGACATACCCATTATTATGGCGCGGCGTCCCTGAAGATCACTCATGACATCACCCATGACATCGCCCGGCACGAATACCTCGACGTCATAGACAGGTTCAAGTACCTTCGGATTGGCATTGCGGAAAGCTTCACTGAAAGCATTGCGGCCTGCAAGACGGAATGAGATTTCGTTTGAGTCGACCGGATGCATCTTGCCGTCATATATGCACACTCTGACATCGCGGGCATAAGAGCCTGTGAGCGGTCCCTGTTCCATGCGGTCCATAAGACCTTTGACGATAGCCGGAATGAAGCGGGCGTCAATTGCACCGCCGACGATGCAGTTGCATACAACTAGCTTGCCACCCCAGGCCAAAGGTATTTCCTGTGTGTCACGGACATTCATCTTGAACTCCTGATTGCCGAATCTATAGCTGTCAGGGGCCGGCATCCCTTCTGTATATGGCTCGATTATAAGATGCACCTCGCCAAACTGACCGGCGCCGCCTGATTGTTTTTTATGACGGTAATCGGCTCTCGCTGCCCTTGTGATCGTCTCGCGATAAGGAATTTTGGGCTCTTCGAATATGATAGGAAGCTTGTCGTTGTTCTCGACGCGCCATTTGAGAGTGCGCAAGTGGAATTCTCCCTGACCTGATAATATAGTCTGCTTAAGCTCTTTCGACATCTCGACCTGCCATGTCGGATCTTCTTCGTGCATGCGGGTGAGGATAGCACTGAGTTTTTCGGCGTCGCTTTCTGTGACGGGGCGCACGGCGCGCTGATACTTCGGCGCCGGATATTTGATGAAATCAAATTCAATCTCACAGCCTTTGCCGTCAAGAGTGTTGCCTGTACGGGCGTCTTTTAGCTTGACGGTAGCGCCGATATCACCGGCTTCAAGCTGGTCGACCTGGGTCTTTATCTGACCGCATACACAGAAAAGCTGCGCAAGGCGCTCTTTGCTGCCGCGGCTTATATTGTCAAGATCTGCTCCGGCTTTGAGCGTGCCCGACATGACCTTGAAATAACTGACCTCGCCGATATGGGGTTCGACAGTGGTCTTGAACATGAAAATGCTGAGCGGACCGTTTGGATCAGGAGCCACTTCGTTGCCTTCTTTGTCAATCGGAGCTGGCATATCGTCGACAAAAGGAACTACATTGCCGAGGAATTCCATCATACGGCGTACACCCATATCTTTTTCTGCGCTGACACAGAATACCGGATAGATCGAACGGTCGATAAGACCTTTGCGGATGCCGAGACGCATTTCGTCTTCAGTGAGATGTTCCTCCTCGAAGAATTTTTCCATAAGAGTCTCGTCGTTTTCGGCGGCTGCCTCGACAAGTGCGCGATGAAGCTCGTTGGCTTTGTCAATCTCCTCGGCAGGTATATCCTCGATAGTCGGAACGCCGCCTTCGGGGCCCCATGAATATTTCTTCATCAGTAGCACGTCGATCATCGAGTTGAAACCCGGTCCTGACACAAGAGGATATTGGATGGGAATGACTTTCGGACCAAAAATATCTTTCATCTGCTCGATGACGTTGTCATAATCGGCTTTCTCGCCGTCAAGCTGATTGAGCGCGAAAATAATGGGCTTGTTGAGAGATGAAGCGGTGCGGAATATATTCTGTGTGCCTACTTCGACACCATATTGTCCGTTGACAACTATTACACCCGTATCGGTGACGTTGAGTGCTGTAATGGCATTACCCACAAAGTCGTCGGCCCCAGGACAGTCGATAACATTTAATTTTTTATTTAGAAACTCGGCATAAAAAACTGTTGAGAACACCGAGTAGCCATATTCTTTTTCTACAGGAAAATAGTCGCTCACCGTATTCTTGGCTTCGACAGTGCCGCGGCGTTTTATAACACCACACTCGTAGAGCATAGCTTCAGCGAGCGTGGTTTTACCTGAGCCTTTGCTTCCAAGCAAGGCTATGTTCTTAATTTCGTTAGTCTTATAAATTTTCATGTTATCAGAAATTAATTATGTTGATTCGAAGTTTAATTTTCGCGATGCAATATATAAATTATTTTGATTCCATGACTTTTTTGTCGATATGTTAGAAAACATATTTTTATAGTCTAATATTTATTTATCTTTGCCAAATATACGGCCAATAAATCCGGTTTAATTTAATATATTCTTGAAAATGAAAATTTTAGATATAGACAATTGGGATAGGAAAAGCATCTATGAGGCTTTCTCCAAATATGAATTTCCTTTCTATAACGTTGCATTTTATCTTGATGTTACACGACTGAAAAAATATGTGACAAAACATGGCCTGCCATTTTATTATTCAATGATCTATCTTGCAACCGTTGCGGCAGACATGACAGATAACTTCAGGCTTAGGATAATAGACGGTAAGATATATGATATCGAGAAATCGGCGCCGAGTTTTACCTTTCTCAGGCCCGAGACCGAGGCTTTCAATATAGTAAGTTGTCGGTTAACGGATTGCCTTGATGATTTCACCGCAAAAGTGAGAAATATCATAAAACATCAGACGGCATTTATCGGCGGAGAAGACATTCCACAGGCCTCTCTCATATATTATACATATATTATACATGTTTGCCATGGCTCGAGATTTCATCATTATCAAACGAGCACACTTTAGATCCCGATGATTCGACCCCGCGCATTGGGTGGGGCAAGTATACTCAAAAAAATGGCCGACTTAAACTATGTATGTCAGTAGAGGTCAACCACCGCCTGATTGACGGATACCATATAGGACAATTCTATAAAAAACTTCAAGATGCGATAGACGGGCTGCCCGATTAAGAAAATACTACACATATTTTATTATTGAGTATCTTGAGCCTTTGTTCGTTCTTAATATTTGTAATTTTTAAGATGTAGGTAACAAAATAGTTCATAAATTTGTAACTGACAAATTTAACATGATTTCCAATGATAAGACAGATAGCACAAATTGCGATGCTGATAGGTCCGGCAATAACAATGGCACAAAATACGACACTCAATTATCCCGTCGCTCCGTCAGACAACACCGTCGACGATTATTTCGGAGTCAAGATTCACGATAAATATCGCCCCCTCGAAAACGACACGGCCACGGCGACTTTAAAGTGGGTTAACGAAGAAAACAAACTCACGCGTTCCTACCTCGATGCTGTTCCTTTCCGCAGTGCGCTTGTCGACCGCCTGACACATCTCAACAATTACGCAAAAACCGGCATGCCCTCGAAAGAAAACGACGGCAAATACTACTTCTATAAAAATGACGGACTTCAGAACCAGTCGGTTCTTTATCGGTCTGCCACAGCAGACGGCAAAGACGCCGAGGTCTTCATCGATCCCAACAGATTGTCGACTGACGGTACTGTCGCTCTGACCGGCGTTTTCATGTCGCAAGACGGCAAATATACAGCATACACCGTTTCGCGTAGCGGCAGCGACTGGACAGAGATCTATGTCCTCGATACAGCTACCGGCAAACTTCTCGACGACCATATCGAGTGGGCCAAATTTACCGGTGCCGTCTGGAATGGCGACGGTTTCTACTATAGCGCCTACAGTAAACCCGAAGGCAGCACATATTCCGTCGCCAACGAATATCATAAAGTATATTACCACAAGATAGGCACACCTCAGTCTGATGATGTCGTGATTTATGAAAACGTCAAAGAGCCGCTTCATTTCCATAATGTCGGCATCACCGACAGCCGTGACGCTCTTTACGTTATGGGGGGCGGCCAGGGCAACGGAAATTCTTTGTTCGTTAAAGACCTGCGCAATCCTTCGGCAGAGTGGGTTACTGTTGAGCCCGATCAGGACAACGACCTGCAGGTAATCGGTTCGGCTGACGGCAATCTATATATCCTGACCTCTGTCGGGGCTCCCAACAACCGTCTTGTCGTTGCACCGATAGACGCCCCGCAGCGACCCAATTGGAAAGAACTCATCGCCGAAAAAAACGACGCGGTCCTTGTCGACGCCTCTTTTGCAGGTGACAGACTCATCATCACATACAATAAAGACGCCTCACATCATGCCGCCGTATACAATAAAAAAGGCGAGAAACTAAATGATATCACCGTGCCGACATATGGCACTATAGCCTTTTCGACCAATCCGAAGTCTGACGAAGTCTATTATTCATTCTCTTCATTCGTGTATCCGGCCGCAGTCTACAGCTACGATATGTCTACAGCAAAGAGCACATTGCTTCATCAGGCCGATATCGAAGGTTTTACACCCGACGATTATGTAACCGAACAAGTCTTCTACACCTCAAAAGACGGCACACGCGTACCCATGTTTATCGTGCGCCGCAAAGACATTGTCCCCGATTCCAAAAATCCTGTATATCTCTACGGCTACGGAGGCTTCAACATTGCCCTGAATCCCAATTTCTCCGCCAACCGTCTGCTTTGGCTTGAAAACGGCGGTATATATGCGCAGGCCAATCTGCGAGGCGGTTCGGAGTATGGAGAGGCCTGGCATCTTGCCGGAACACTTCAGCAGAAAGAAAACGTCTTTGACGACTTCATTGCCGCCGGCGAGTATATGGTCGACAAAGGCTGGACGACGCCCGACCTTCTGACCATCGAAGGCGGCAGCAACGGCGGTCTTCTCGTCGGTGCCTGTGTCAACAAACGTCCCGACCTGTTCAGAGTGGCGATTCCACGTGTCGGCGTGATGGATATGCTCAGATATCATCTGTTTACAATCGGTTGGAACTGGGCGCATGATTACGGAACATCGGCCGATTCACCCGATATGGCAAATTATCTTATCGCATATTCGCCGCTGCATAATATTAAAAACGACGGCACACACTATCCGTCGATTATGGTCACGACAGCCGACCATGACGATCGTGTTGTGCCCGCCCATTCCTTCAAATACGCAGCTACCCTTCAGGAAGCCAACACCGGTGACAACCCCAAACTTATCAGAATCGACAGCAAAGCCGGCCACGGCGCCGGTAAGCCTATATCGAAAGTCATCGACGAATATGCTGATATTTATTCGTTTATATTCTATAATCTCGGCATCGATCCAATAGTCAAGTGAACATCCTGACCAGACTTATATTATCCTCATTGTCTGCTCTGACACTGGCCTCCTGTTTCACAGGAATCGAAAGTACCCCGAAGATTACATCAGGCGATGTCAGACGGCGTCAGACCCCGACAGCCGACGAGGAGAACTTCCTCTCCGATGTGGGCGCTACACGTCCGTCACTTTGGACTGCCGGCAAGCGGTTTTATGTCACCGATAATAAAATTGCAATATTGTTTACAGTCAATTCCGACAATAAAAATGACCTTGCCGGTCACGAACTTATGTTCAAGTCATTTGAGCCGGTCTCGTCGTTGACTGGCGAAGGTTCGACAGACATCGTACTGACGAGCGACCGAGGCGACGATCTGCATTATACCGTCAATATACCTTATGACAGGCTGATGAAGCGTCAGCGCTTCGATATCCCTTTTACAGTCGAACGTTCGGTCGTCGACAGCGTCAATGCCGCGATGTCAGGCAACAGATACTATATCACTACACCAAAATGGTACGACAGTGCTACCGATAAGGAAATCAAAGCCTTGCGTCATATACCCGTCAGAATCGGTGGCGTTGCCCCCGGCAACAGCGTCTATCCCCTTAAAGTAACTTTTTCGAGCGACAGCATCCCCGGCGAATACTACATACTGATGACATACGGCAGCGACAAGGCTTCGACGCGAAATTTCAACAAGCTCTTTGCCTTTGACAATCCTCGCGACAGATACAGGCATATCACAGACCACACCTGGCAGCTGATTATACACAGCAAGATAGAGGAGGGCATGACGCGTGACGAATGCCACCTCGCGCTCGGTACTCCAAATGCGGTCAAGACCGTGCCGACAAATGCCGCTGTATACGAACAGTGGAGCTATGACGATGGTGTCTATCTGATTTTCGAAGACAACATATTGACAAGATTCAGAGTATAACGATATGAAACTGACTATTCTCGGCAGTGGAACATCTACCGGCGTCCCTCAGATCGGATGCAATTGTGATGTCTGTCGTTCGACCGATTCGTTCGATAAGCGGCTGAGGACATCGGCTATCGTAGATATCAATGACCGTCGGTTTCTGATCGACTGCGGTCCGGATTTCAGAGAACAGATATTACGTCTCGGTTCGCCGCGTCTCGACGCCGCACTTCTTACCCACAGCCATTACGATCATGTCGGAGGCATAGACGATCTGCGGCCGTATTGCAAAGATCGTAATTTTCCAATATATTGCCGACCCGACGTGGCCGAAGACCTGAGAAACAGAGTGCCATATTGTTTCAGAGAACATCCCTATCCGGGAGTGCCGCAGTTTGACCTGCATGAAATCGACAGCGACAAGCCGTTTGTTGTCGAAGGCATTGAGATAACACCATTGCCCGTGTTGCATTACAGACTGCCTATAATAGGTTTCAGAATCGGCAGCCTTGCCTATGTCACCGATTGCAAGACGATGCCGCCCGAGACACTCCAAAAAATAAAAGGAGTCGACACCCTTGTGATAAACGCGCTCAGACATCAGCCCCATTTCTCTCATATGAACTTAGACGAGGCCATGGCTGTTATAGATGAAACAGCACCCCGGCAGGCTTTCCTGACACATCTGAGTCACGACATGGGACGTCACAGAGATGTTGAGGCTACATTACCCGATAACGTAAAAATAGCCTACGATGGTCTGACGGTAGATGTTGTTGAATAAATCTGTTCAACAATCAAAAACTATATGTCATGACCAAAATTACGTATCTCGACCACAGCGGCTTCATGGTGAAGTCCGACAAAGCCATTATGGTATTCGATTACTTCCGCGATCCGGCACATAAGGTGGTAAAGACTCTCGAGAAATACCCCGATATGCCGGTTGTCTTTTTTGTCTCACACTACAGCCCCGAGCACTTCAACCATATAATTTTCAATCTCGGACAAAATCATGAACGCGCTTATGTCATTTCAAACGAAATACATTCGCAGGAAGTGCAGAGTGATCTTGCAGTTAGCTGGATGAGCCACGGCGACATTGCCGAAGACCTTCCCGGCGGCCTCAAGGTCAAAGCCTACGGCATACACGGTCAGGGTGTCAGCTATCTTGTGACGGCTCCCGACGGCGAGACATTCTTTCACGGTGGCGGATTATGTATCGATACACGCAAGAAAGGTATTGATCCTGAGGGTATTAAAAAATACGACGAGCAATATCGTATCATTGTCAATCAGATAGCCGAAGACAATGCCAAGATTGAGATCGCCTTTATGCCCGTCGACATTGAAGATGGCCCTGATTTCGCGCAAGGAGCCGCTTACTTCCTCGAAAAAGCCAATGTCGGCGTCTTTTTACCCTTCCATGCCGAAGACCCCGACGCCAAGGCTTGCGACTATAAGCAATATCCCTTTACAAAACAGATAGACACACAACTTCTATGCCTCGTCAAACCCGGCGAAAGCATGGAAATCTAAACAGCATATATCATAAGACAAAAACGGCCGGGTGCACCAAATGATGCATCCGGCCGTCTTCATAACAACGGGAATCAGCCGTCATGGAGCGACGACTTTAGTCGTCGTTTTGCCCCAACAGCTCATGGACCGAGCGGAGTCAAGGCGTATGGAGCGACGCTCTCCCGAGCGTCGTATGGAGCAAAGGTTTCAAAGGCGCTATGGAGCAAGGGTTTTTAACCCTTGCATCAACGGTTTTACTATAAGTTGACTAATCTGCCTAATTAGACCAATTTTTACACCAAAAATTGTGAATTGTGCATTGAGCTTTGTGCATTTATCACTAAAATTGCACCCACATGCAATTTTAGTGATAAACCCGCCCCAACCGTGCCTTATCTTTGCAGCGGAGATGAAAACCGCCGTCTACACATACCACTTCCGACGCTACCTCGGCCGCAACCTCACCCGTGCCGAAGCCGCCGTCATCGCCCCGC